>NZ_JADYUI010000100.1 GCF_021531695.1 Roseburia hominis
TTTTATTTTTTACAAACAAAATTTCAAAACAGCTTTCCAGACCGAATCGGAAGTTTATTGCCGACATCACTTACGGTATGCTTGCATCCGGAAGCTGTCTGCTGACTGATGTTGCCGACCAGTTACATGAACCCTCAAAAAAGATCAACATCGTAGACCGGTTATCCAGACATCTCAGTCAGGGAACTCCGGCTGCTGCTGCCGCTTCTTATCTTCGTCTGGTTAAAAAATGGGTTCCCGCAGAGCCGGTCATACATATCGATGACAGTGACGTTATAAAACCTGACGGATATAAATTCGAGTCTCTTGGCATTGTACGGGATGGCTCCGAAAGTACTTCCGCAAAAAATGTTTATAAAAAAGGCTATCATGTTACGGAAGCCTGTGTACTTACAAAAAGCAATCATCCCGTGAGTATTTTTTCAAAAATACATTCATCTTCCGAGAAAGACTATAAATCCATAAACACAATCACTTTTCAGGCGATGGAACAGGGGGCTGCTCTTTTTGGAAAGGCAACCTTTGCCATGGATCGTGGTTACGATGATAACAAGATGTTTCTGAAACTGGATGAACTGGGACAGGATT
>NZ_JADYUI010000101.1 GCF_021531695.1 Roseburia hominis
ACTGTCACTAATAGGTCGAGGGCTTGACCAAAGGAAGGAACGGATGGAATCTGTGTGAAATTTTGAAAGTATAGGGGCATAGTTCAGTTGGTAGAACGTTGGTCTCCAAAACCAAATGTCGAGGGTTCGAGTCCTTCTACCCCTGCTATCCATGGATCTGCGATTTGTCGTGGGTCTTTTTTTGTTATATAAAAAAATCCAAGAAATTTTCTAATATATTAAAAGCACATCATGTAGAAAGATTCCTTTTATTTTTAGATATTTTTAGAATTCTTTTATAATTTCGTCACAAACAGGACAAAATATTTTTGTATGATATATTTATCACGAAGAAGTGATAAGTATTTCATAAACTCTCCCCTCTGGAAAAGGATATTATTTCAAAAAGAAAAATATCCTTTTCTTTTTTATGCGAGTATTAGAGCTTTGAGCTAGCGTAAAATTTTACTCGGAAAATCAAAAATAACAAAAAGAGGACACCACTTTGTGATAAAGTATTAAGCACGACCAAAATACACACAAAGGAAGGTGTCCTCTATGATTAACAGTATAAAATATTTTGAAGAAGAATGCATCAACAGAT
>NZ_JADYUI010000102.1 GCF_021531695.1 Roseburia hominis
TGGTGCATGAATCATGACATAAAGCCCGGAACCTTCTATAACTGGGTAAAACGTCTCCGGCAAAAAGGCTGTCGGGACATTCCGGCAGTTGCAGGCAGATCCACCGGCACCCCTGTTCCTCAGGAAGTTGTAAAAATCGAGAGAAACCCAGCAGCTGTTCCACAACCGGCAGATATTCCATTTGGACAGGTACCGGTTTCCATGGAACTACTGATTGGTAATGTCAGACTTATGATTCCAAATGGAACGGATCCGGTGCTGCTTGCCCAGACCATCAAAATCTTATCGAAGTTCACATGTTAGGGGATATCACGGTCGCTGATGAAATTTACATTGTGACCAGTTATACCGACATGCGCAAATCTATCGATGGCCTGTGTGCCATCATTAAAGACCAGTTAAAAATGGATCCGCGACGCAGTGCGCTCTACCTGTTCTGTGGAAAACGATGTGACCGCATCAAGGCACTTTTGTGGGAACCGGACGGTCACGTTTTAGTTCCGTTACTTTTTCGTGTAAACGTTGTAATGATACATCACTATGTTCTTCCACATAATCATCTGT
>NZ_JADYUI010000103.1 GCF_021531695.1 Roseburia hominis
GGATATTAGCTCAGGTGGTAGAGCACTTGACTTTTAATCAAGTTGTCCGGGGTTCGAATCCCCGATGTCTCATTTAAAAATAAAGGACAAGCAATTTGCCTGTCCTTTATTTTTTTATGAATTACGATATCTTATTAAGTAAAAAAGTAGACAAGAAATCATTTATATAAAAGTGAAGAAACGATTGGCATAATAGTATTACAAAAAGCAAAATTTGAAGTTGGTGGTGAAATTGTGATGAAGAAAAAAGATAAAATACTAAAAAGTATAAAACGGATAGTTGTTGCTGTTCTTATTTTATTGATTGCATTTTTGGGAGTTAGAGCGGTAGGGAAAGCTATTTATAACAAAACTCCTGATGGTGGGATCAATGAGTCAATGTATATTGATGTTAATGGAACAAAACAGTGGATTAATATTTATGGAGAGAACATAGATAATCCAGTATTGTTATATTTACATGGTGGTCCAGGATCGGCAACTAGTATATCGTAAATTAATTAGCTAGACTAATTGATTCTTTGCCGAAGTCATCCATTTTATACTTCCAGTGA
>NZ_JADYUI010000104.1 GCF_021531695.1 Roseburia hominis
CTAGTTCGGTCTTTTTGCAACTGGTTCTTTCAAAAAGGCTGTCGTCTACCACAAAGGCATTGATGCGGTCAGAATCCGTCAGTGGTTCAATGGTATCAGCAACGGATTTTGAAAGCAGTGTTGTAAATTTCAGCCAGTTGGTTTTTGCACTGTTCATGAAGCGGTAAAAAGCATTTTTCGAGAAGGACTCGCGGAAAGAACCGGTTTTCTGTTGCATATACATACTGCGGCCAGCGAACACACTGCAAAGCTTATATTTGAATATCCGGGTAACGGGAACTCCTTTTTCCTTCTGTGCATTGCAGATACGAAGCAGATTTCCAATTTTAAATCTGTAAAAAAATGAAGAAATTGCATTTGATAGTTCCATTTCATCCTGGTTTTGTGGTAAAATTGAAGCTGGCATAGGTGACCTCCTGGTTCTATTTGTTTTTTTGTCAATTCAATTATACCACGGACACGGCATCTGTGCCTTTTTAATTGCTTACATTGTTGAATTTTCAAGGTTCATCACACCTTTTGGTGTGGGAAGTTTTAG
>NZ_JADYUI010000105.1 GCF_021531695.1 Roseburia hominis
CAACCATCAAAAAGCTCAATGCAGATGAGAAAATCAAGATGCAGTGCGAAGCAAGGGAACAGCTGGAACATGATATGGCATGGGCCTACCATCATGGAGTTGATGTGGGTGAAAAACGTGGAATGAAACTGGGCGAGGAACGTGGCAAAAAGGCAGGAATCAGAGCCTTTGTGGAGACCTGCAAAGAACTTGGAATCCCAGAGCAGGAGATTGCAGAAAAATTGCAGGATAAATTCGATCTTTCAGAACAAGAAGTAAAAAGTTATATAGAAAAACATTAAAAATATCTGAAACATAGATACCCTTTACAAACAATGAATAGCATGTTATCCTAAAACAATCCCGGCAGAGAGTTCTTCTCTGCCGGAAAAATATCTAAGTGAGCAGAAAATATTCTGTTGCACATACCGGGGATTCCCCCAATTATTTCAAGATAAGAAAAATGGAAAAACAGGAGGACAATAATTGGAAGAAGAAAAAATAAGATATGGTTTGAAGAACGATTACATGTTCCGTGCCGCCATGCAGAGCAATGAAA
>NZ_JADYUI010000106.1 GCF_021531695.1 Roseburia hominis
CTGTTTTCCCGTCCGGATGAACAATGTTCTCACGGGCATACAATCCATATACTGCTCCTTCAAGCTTTGCATCACCCTGTGGAACTGCTTTTCCGGTTTCCTTATCTACCTTAAAAATCTGAATCTTTGCAGTAGTTCTGTCATTCTTGAATGTGTGTGCAAAGGTTGCCTTTGCCTTATCCTGAGACATTACATTGAAAGTGAAACTGTAAACATCATCGCTGTTACGGACATAATTTACAGGTGCCTTAGTCTCTGCGATATAGAAGCTATTGCTGATTGGAAGATCTACAGTATATGATGCCTTTCCATCTGCCCCGGTTGTTACTGTCTGAAGCGCTGCTCCTTTAGTAACAATCACCGTGCCATCATAGTTTTTGATGTCATTTCCTGCATAAAGAGTGTACTGACCGCCGGTTAATGGATTATCCGTATCGGAATCCTTTTTCACAACAGATACTTCCGCCTTCTGTCTGCTGTTTTTGATTGTCGTTGATTCTGCCTGAACCGTTACATTCTGGTCCTTGT
>NZ_JADYUI010000107.1 GCF_021531695.1 Roseburia hominis
TTTCCTGCAAATGCCGAAAATCTTCTTGATGGACAACTGCTGTCCTTCATATTCATAACGGATACGGGAACTCTTTTTTATCATGGCAATGGAATCCAGTCCAAGGTTTTTAACAGCAACAAGCTGTGCCGGATTGGAAAACCAGCTGTCATACAGAACATAATCCGCTTTGTGACCGGCATTCAATGCAGTTTTTAGGAGTTCTACCATTACAGATGTTCCTTTCATCCGGGCCAGTTTTCTGCGCTGTCCTGCGAGAGAACGTCCGTCATAGCTTTGTTGCGGTCCGATGAGGTTGCTGTTTTTTGAAGATGCCAGCAGACTGCTGTTGATGGGCAGAAAGGTATTCCCGTCTGTCCAGCCAAGTGTCATCAGGCGGTAGCCTTTGGTGTAACGCATGGAAGCGTGATCAAATACTTTTGATCCTAGTAGATTGTAAAATAATTAAATAGACCAATATATGCTTTTGTGATATACTATTCTCATAAAAATATGGAG
>NZ_JADYUI010000108.1 GCF_021531695.1 Roseburia hominis
TCGGGCTTGCTTGGAATACCTAAAAATAGTATATTTAAAGCACAAGTCATTGCCTGATACTTTATCAGCGCATTGTGGGTGAACTCTATCCAATTAAATCCGAAGGTAAATTTACGCAGTCGGATTGCGAATGTCTGCTTTACAAACAATGAATAGCATGTTATTCTAAAATCATCTCGGCAGAGAGTTCTTCTCTGCCGGAAAAATATCTAAGTGAGCAGAAAATATTCTGTTACACAGCCGGGGATTCCCCCAATCATTTCAAAATAAGAAAAATAGAAAAGCAGGAGGATAATATTTGAAAGAAGAAAACATAAGATATGGTTTGAAGAACGATTACATGTTTCGTGCCGCCATGCAGAGCAATGAAAAGGTGCTTCGTGGTCTGGTGTGCGCGTTATTAGATTTGCGCATGGACGAGATAAAAGAGTGTGTAATCGAAAATCCCATCATACTGGGAGAAGACATTGACGATAAGACCTGTATTCTGG
>NZ_JADYUI010000109.1 GCF_021531695.1 Roseburia hominis
TCAACATCGTAGACCGGTTATCCAGACATCTCAGTCATGGAACTCCGGCTGCTGCAGCCGCTTCTTATCTTCGTCTGGTTAAAAAATGGGTTCCCGCAGAGCCGGTCATACATATTGATGACAGTGACATTATAAAACCTGACGGATATAAATTCGAGTCTCTTGGCATTGTCAGGGATGGCTCTGAAAGTACCCGGACAAAAAATATCTACAAAAAAGGCTATCATGTTACGGAAGCCTGTGTACTTACAAAAAGCAATCATCCCGTGAGCATTTTTTCAAAAATACATTCGTCTTCCGAGAAAGGCTATAAATCCATAAACACAATCACTTTTCAGGCGATGGAACAGGGAGCTGCTCTTTTTGGAAAAGCAACCTTTGCCATGGATCGTGGTTACGATGATAACAAGATGTTTCTGAAACTGGATGAACTGGGACAGGATTATATAATCCGTCTCAAATCCAACCGCAAACTTTTATA
>NZ_JADYUI010000010.1 GCF_021531695.1 Roseburia hominis
GATTTTGAAAAGCACCCTTACGGGAGCCTTATTAAGGTTACCCTTTTTTACCACCGATAGAGAATAAGAATTTCCAGCTAATTTATGCTTGACTTTTCATAGCTGGTCTCCTATTCTCTATTTTATTATACACTTATTTTCCCACTTGTAACCTTTTTTGTCTCCTCTTTCTCTATGCCACCTGTGTGGCAATGGCAGAACTCATTGCAGGAAGCGAATCAGAATTTGTCGCACGTATGAATGAACGTGCCAAAAAGCTTGGTATGAACGACACAACATTTGTTAACTGTTGCGGACTTGACGTTGACGGTCACATGACGAGCGCACATGATGTTGCCCTTATGTCCAGAGAGCTCATCACAAAATACCCGCAAATCCATGATTACTGCACCGTCTGGATGGATACAATCACACACACCACCAAACGCGGCAGCAGTGAATTTGGTCTGACGAATACAAACAAATTAATCCGGCAATACGAATATGCCACCGGTTTAAAAACAGGTTCTACCGGTCTTGCCAAATTTTGTGTATCTGCTACCGCAAAAAAGAATGACATTGAACTGATTGCCGTTATCATGGCATCTCCTGATCCCAAGGCCCGTTTTGCCGATGCAGTCTCTCTTTTAAATTACGGCTTCTCAAAATGTCAGGTATACTCCGACACAAAAACAAATGATCTTACTCCTTTAACCGTAAAAATGGGAACTTCTGATTCGGTTCCTTTAAAATATGAAACAAACTTCCGCTATGTTGACACTGCCGGAAATGACCTGTCATCCATAAAAAAAGAAATTAAACTGCCAAAACAAGTGACCGCTCCGGTAAAAGCAAATGAAGTTGCCGGAAAAGCCGTCTATACCTTAAATGGAACAAAAATTGGCTCTGTTTCTATATTATATGAGACTTCAGTTCCAAAAGCGAAATTTTCCGACTATTTTTTCAAAGTGCTTGGAGCGTATTTATAAATTTTTAGAAGATAGCTAAAATAAGCACAGAAGGATTTCTCCAACTGTGCTTATTTGTCAATCTTTCTTTTTATTATTTGCATTTGCTGTCCCTACAAAAGCAACCCCAAGTCCAAGCAATACCCAAGGCAGGGCTGCACTGATGAATTGTAAAACCGGATTATCTCCTGCAAAATTACCACCATTGTTATTCCAGATTGAAAACACAAACGAAATTACAAACATGGCCCAACCTACTTTCAGCATTGTCTGATTGCTTTTCACTGTATCTGTGTCCTTTTCAATTTTTTCCATCATTTTACTGTCTCCTTTCAACAAATCATCTAAACTTATTTGATAAAGGTCGCTTATTTTAATAAGACTTATTACATCTGGTAATGACTTCCCATTCTCCCAATTTGAAATCGTCTGACGAGAAACATTTATTTGCTCTGCAATTTGTTCCTGCGTCATCCCTGCATTCATTCTGGAATTTTTTAACTTCTCACCAATCTCCATCTGTATGACCTCCATCTAAAAAAATTATACATAATCTGCTGCTTTTTTCTATCCATCCGCTTTGACATTACAAGAAATTCACTGTCAAAATCGTTTTACATCTCCATAAATTCAAGCTTTCTACCGTTCAAAACCATTTTGTGGTATGATATTATTTTATAAATCATTCATTTGGATGTCAAGCCGTGAAAGGCACCTACAAGTAAAAATGGAAGGGAGAAAAAGAATGCAATATACTTCAATTTATCAATCACCGATCGGTGAAATTCTTCTTGCATGTGATGAAACAGGTCTGACCGGGCTTTGGCTTTCCGGAGCAAAATTTTATGCTCTGGGTATTAACCCAGAGCACGAAGAAAAAGAAATGTCTATTTTTAAAGAAGTCAAAGGATGGTTAGATATTTATTTTTCCGGAAAAGAACCGGATTTTACACCTAAACTTCATATGATTGGTTCCCCTTTTCAGCTTTCTGTCTGGAAAATTCTGCAGCAGATTCCTTATGGACAGACAACCACCTTGGAGAAATTGCCAGACAAATCGCAAAAGAAAAAGGCTTACTCAAGATGTCAGCACAGGCGGTAGGCGGAGCTGTTGGACATAATAAAATATCTATTCTTGTACCATGTCACCGTGTTGTAGGTTCTGACAGAAGCCTGACCGGATATGCCGGCGGTATAGAGAAAAAAGCAGAACTGCTTAAACTTGAGGGTGTCAATATGGAACAATTTATTATTCCTACAAGATAATATCTTACAATGCCGTAACCCAATAATATCGTCACCCTCTTCCTTTTCCAACCTCAAGCATCCGTTTTACATCAATTTTTCCCCATCCCTGCTTTTCATTTTTTCTTTCAAGAGGAACTGCAGAATCATGTAAAATAAGCTTCACCTCTGCCGGTGTAAGCCATGGATATGCCCCGAGAAGTATTGCAATTGCACCGGATACGACCGGTGTTGCCATAGAGGTTCCACTTTTGGCCTCATAGGGTTTATTTTTGGAAGAACAGCTTATGATATTTGTTCCGGGTGCCAGAATTTCCGGTTTTACAATACACTGCTTCGTTGGTCCCCTGCCACTGTAACCGGGCAATAAGCCATTTTGTTTTAACAATAGTCCATCATCATCCGAACTTCCCACCGTAATAATCGTTTTACAAATGCCAGGAATTGTTACGCTATTGGCATCAGGTCCATTGTTTCCGGCAGCCGCCACAACTACAATTCCATTCTCCCATGCCCATTCCATCGCCTCTAACAGTCGCTTTTGCTCTTCTTTTTTTGCTTCCGGCAGCATTCCAACAGAAATATTTAAAATACGGATATGATAGCGTTCTTTATTTTTTACCATCCATTCCGTTGCCTCTAACACCTCTTTCGTATTACCGTTTCCATTTCGATCTAATGCTTTTAATACAATAAGATTGCAGCCGGGTGCCATTCCCATATAACGTCCATGGCTTAAAGCACCATTACCGCCAATAATTCCGGATATGTGTGTGCCATGCCCATTATCATCATAAGGATATTTTTTTTGATTGTAAAAATCCCGGAATGCCAAAATTCTATGATCAAAATCCGGATGTTTTGTAATTCCGGTATCCATAATGGCAACTCCTACTCCATTCCCGATATATCCGGCTCTGTGTGCATAATCTGCGTTGGTTTCTTTTCCTGTCCGCTCCATAAAATATCCTTAGACTTTTATTATCTAGTTTATGTAAAAAAAGAAAAGAAGTTCTTAAAACTTTACAGAACTTCTTTCATTCCTTTACTTCTTTAAACTGAACAGACTATTATAAATTTTATCAATATCATACTCCGGTGCTGCAGCTTTTGCCGCCTCATAAAGTGGACGGATGGTGTCCTCATCTTCTTCTAATTCTTCTGCAATCTGTTGCAAAGATTTATTCTTGGCAAGTTTTTTGCAAATCTGTGTAAGTAATTTTTTATACTCACCTTCGCTTTTTCCATCCATAACTCCGGCATCGTACTCTGCCTGCCTTAATTTTTTCATTTCCCATTCTTCATCATATTCAAATATACTCACTTCTATCGCCTCCGCCCGACATTTCCGTAAGAACTTTTCCAGGATTCCTTCCTTAATACACTCATTCACGGCACGTTCTCCTGCTTTTTTTGATTGATAAAAAGCATAGAATTTCTGAACGGATAACAGCGAACGCTGCTATGTATAGAATGAAGAAGGCTTTCACCTCAGAATGTCATTTTTTCGACACATCATTGAAATATATGCTTTGCATTAGTGTAGCATGATAATTTCGAATATGCAATGGAAAAATGACTCAAATCTTATCCAACTTTTTCTGCCATTTTTTCATGCAGCACTGCTTTTAATGCACTCGCGCTGCTGGTATGAATTCGTTCCACCGGAATATTATTTTTCTTTGCTTCCTGAGACGCACTGATTACCATTTTGTGAGAAACCGTATTCGTAAATAAAACCAAAAGATCCGGGCAGCCTATCTTCTTTTTTATTGAACCATTTTCTTTTGGAAACACTTTCGCCTTGCACCCATATTTTTTACAAATATCCGTGTACTGACATACCATTCTCTCGTTACCGCCAATAATTACAATACTCATTTCTAATCATTCTCCTATAGTTTAAGCTTCTCTTTGTTAGTTTTGGCTAACTACTATTTAAAAAATAACACTGCCAAAGAATTCGTTTGAACTGCTAAGGCAGTGCTCTCAAATAGTACATAAAAACCGCATGTGGTTAGTTTTAACTAATCGCATATTAACTCATTTTTTCTTTCTTGTCAATCTATGACTATAAAAAGTGGCTCCAACTTCTGCGCTTCTCTTCTGTTAGCTTATTTCCGAATCCCACTGACCACCTCTTCGGGAATTTCAAAGGTTACAACTCCCATATACATAGGCGCCACGTCCCCTTCATTAAAACTCATGACGATATTGCCCTGTTCATTGATGTAAAAGGCAGTTTCATCTGTAATCTGCTTGAAGTTTAACTCTTCCATCTCATCATCTATCCAGTAATACTTCCTATCATCTGCCGCCATCTGCTCACGCATCTGGGTCTTGATATTCTCACTGATTAGCGTAATGTAATCTGCACCCTCTTTGAACAGATCTTTTAACTGCAGGCGCTCTCCTGTATCAAGATCAATGGTATAGTAATAATTCCATTCTGAACCGCTGCCTGCACCTTGATAACAGATAAGCTTTAATGTAAAGTAATCCTGTGTGGTACTGATGACTTCTGACTTGACTATCACATCCTGATAGCCCCGTTCATACTGCAAGTTTTCTTCAAATTCCTTTACAAATGTCTCCGATATCCTCTGAATCTCCGCATTGATTTCCTCTGTTGATTTCTTAAGATTCTTCTGCACACTCTCTGTAGTCTGTGTTTCTTCTGTATCGGTATCTGTTACACTCTGCGGCACAATCTCAGGAATCTCTATATCGGCACAATTACGCTCATCCTCATACTGATAATCACGAAAGGTTACGACCTCTACCAGTCTGCCAAGCAGGGGGATATTCTCCATGGCATATGCCACACCTGCTGAAGTATTCGGTAATATTACGAACGTCGCTGCCATTGCTGCTGCCGTAACGGCTAATTTGCCTACTACACCCTTTTTTCTATTTTCTCTTCTATTGTCCAGCTTTGCTTCTTCTATTTTTCGTCTCATAGCTTCTATCTGCCTTTCCGACATATGAGGCTGCTCATATGCCTGTTTACACGTTTCAAGTTCTCTACGCTTGTCATCCATAACGGCACCTGTCCTTTCCACACTTATTTACTGTGATATTGTCCATACTTACTTTCTATGATTATTCTAGTTGTAATCTCAACTTCTTCATACTGCGATACAATCGGCTTTTTACTGTGTTGACATTTTCACCAAGTATCTGGGCTATCTCTTCCAACTTTCTGCCCTCATAAAACCGAAGCTCCACTATCGCTTTATCCTCTGGCTGCAGGGAATCCAACGCGCGCTGCAGATCCATATCTTCGTACACATCTTCCCTACCCTGCTCAACTGGTATTTCATCCAAGGATACAACATTCCTTTTTTCCACCTTGCAGAAACGAAAAATTTCATTAAGCATAATTCGATATACCCATGTCCCCGCATATTCGTCCTTCCTCAGTGTGTGACTTGCCCGGATTGCCCGATAAGCACCGTTTTGAACAATGTCGCCTGCATCTGCTTCATTATGTACATAGCTGTATGCAAGGCGGTAATAGCTGTCATACTGTTCCAATAATATCTGTTCTATCCTTTTTTCTTTTTGTTTGTCCTTTCCAGAAAAGAATTTCAACGCTTTGCACCTCCTTGTTATATACATTAGACACATCACACCGCAAAAAAGTTTCAAAGGAAACAAAAAAGAAGTTCTGCATTTTGCAAAACTTCTTTTTCAACTTAAAGCTCCACTCCCGTTGGTGTTACCTTAGAAAAAATAATTACTCCATCATATGTTTCAGATGGCACAATCTTTTGTGTATAAAAAGATGCCATTTTCAATTCTGCCTTACTTACTGACACATTTAAGGATGTCATTTTCTGTGAACTGTTAAGGATTTTTTGCCAGTTTTCGTCGTCTTTTACAGACGCAAAATCAAGATAATAGTAACTGTCTGTATCCGTTGCCAGACTGGTAAAATTATTCTCATTTTTTACTTCTGCCTCTTCAAAATCCTGATCCGTCTGTGAATTGAAAACTGTATTACCTGCATCCGTTCCGACTGCAAAATACGCTGTCTTATACTCTTCAGACAACAAATTTCCAAGACACGGATATCCCGATGGCGAAGTTTTCCCGATGTGACCATTATGTCCATTGATAAACAAAACACTTCCATCTCCATGTTCCATATACCAATTTACCTTGTCAGCCATATACCCATCGCGCAAAGTATTATAATCAGAATCGCTGACCGCAAGGACACTACATTCCTGAATTGAATTTGCACACTCTTTTGCAAAATCAAATGCCGTTTCACCAACTACAGATACCATATCCTCTTTCTTCTTTTCCATCTCTTCCGACAGTGTCTGCGCTTCCTCTTTCGCTTTTGAAAGAGTATCTTTTTCCAGCGTCAGGCGATTCTCGTCCGTCAGATCTGCAAAAGCTTCTTTATACTTTTCGCTTAGTTCCGGAGCAGCCGCATCCAATACTTCAAATAAATATGCTTTATTATTATCATAACGCTGCATATCCATACCATAAAAATGCAAATCTTTCCCTTCCGGAGCTGTTTTATTATACTCACGCATCCAGTCAATCAACTCTGCCATTTCTTTTGTTCTATAAATTGCAAAACCAATTTCTGCCGCAGCGTCCTTTGCTGTTCCATCTGCTCCGTGGATATACTGTTCCACCTTTAAGCAACCGCCAAAATCACCCTCAATAATAAATGTGGTACAGCCATTATTGGCAACAAGTGCCTGAAATACTTCTGCTTTCATCTGCTGATACTCATGAGCGCCATGACTTGCCTCTCCAAGTCCTACAATCTTAACATCATCCGAAACGGTAAATGTTGAAATATCATTTACCGTTTCCTCTAAACTTGCAGAAACCGTCTGTTTTCCACAAGCAGAAAGCATTACAAGACATAAACACATTGACAAAAGACATATGATTTTCTTTTTTCCCATCAAACTGCTCCTTATGCTTCCTGTGGAACATCTTTGATGGAGAAACTGATTCTTCCCATTTTGTCCTTACCGAGACATACGACTTTTACGACATCACCTAAAGTAAGTACATCTTCTACATGATTAATTCTTTCTTTTGCAATCTTAGAAATATGAACCATACCTTCTTTGCCCGGTGCAAATTCGATAAATGCGCCAAATTCTTTAATACTTACAACTTTTCCGGTGAAAATCTGTCCCTCTTCAAAATCAGTAGTAATGGTACGGATCATATCAACCGCACTTGCAATCATTGCCTTATCTGTACCACATACGGAAACAGCGCCATCATCTGTAATATCAATTTTCACACCGGTACGTTCAATGATTTCATTGATTGTCTTACCTTTCTGACCTACAACATCTCCGATTTTGGCAGGATCAATCTGAATCTGCTCGATCTTTGGTGCATATGCACTTACTTCTGTTCTCGGAGCAGCAATTGCCTTTGACATAACTTCATCCATAATGTAAAGTCTTGCTTCTCTGGTTCTTCTGATTGCTTCTTCTACGATTGGTCTGGTAAGTCCATGTATTTTGATATCCATCTGAATCGCTGTAATACCCTCATGGGTACCGGTTACCTTAAAGTCCATATCACCAAAGAAATCCTCTAATCCCTGAATATCAGTAAGTACCAGATAATCATCATCTGTCTCTCCGGTTACAAGACCACAGGAGATACCCGCTACCATCTTTTTGATTGGTACACCGGCAGCCATAAGAGCCATACAGGATGCACAGGTAGATGCCATAGAGGTAGAACCATTGGACTCAAATGTCTCGGATACTGCACGGATTGCATATGGAAATTCTTCTACACTCGGAAGTACCGGAATAAGTGCACGCTCTGCCAATGCACCATGACCAATCTCACGTCTTCCCGGTCCTCTGGAAACCTTAGTTTCACCAACAGAATAGGACGGGAAATTATACTGATGCAAATAACGTTTTGTTGTAATATTTTCATCCAGACCGTCAATTTTCTGCACTTCAGACAATGGTGCCAACGTAACAACATCACAAATCTGTGTCTGACCACGTTTGAACATAGCAGAACCATGTACTCTCGGAATCAGATCAACTTCTGCGGAAAGCGGACGAATCTCATCAATTCTACGACCATCCGGACGTTTATGGTCTTTTAAGATCATCTTACGAACTGTCTTCTTCTGATACTGATAAATTGCTTCGCCTAAAATTGCAAGCCACTCTTCGTTATCTGCAAATGCTTCTTCCAGCTTTTCTGTAATCTTATTGATATTTTCTTCACGAACCTGTTTCTCATCCGTGAATACTGCCTCTTCCATTTCTTCCGGCGGAACGATTTCTTTAATTTTATCGAACATTTCTTCCGGAATTGCACAGGAAGTATATTCGTGCTTTTCTTTTCCGACCTCTGCCACAATCTGGTTGATAAATGCAATAATGGTCTGGTTAATTTCATGACACTTGTAAATTGCTTCAATCATCTTGTCTTCCGGAATTTCATTTGCACCTGCTTCAATCATGATTACTTTTTCTGCGGTAGAAGCTACGGTCAGTTTAAGGTCTCCGTCATCCCACTGTTTCTGGGATGGATTCACGATAAACTCACCATCAATCATCCCCATCTGTGTCATGGCACAAGGTCCGTCAAATGGAATATCGGAAATAGAAGTTGCAATGGCAGCGCCAAGCATTGCTACAATCTCCGGACGGCATTCCGGATCTACTGACATAACCATGTTATTTAAGGTAACATCATTTCTGTAATCCTTCGGGAATAATGGTCTCATCGGACGATCGATAACACGGGAAGTAAGGATGGCATTTTCCGATGCTTTTCCCTCTCTCTTATTAAATCCGCCCGGAATCTTTCCGACCGCATACATTTTTTCTTCAAACTCAACACTGAGTGGGAAGAAGTCAATTCCGTCTCTTGGCTTTTCAGAAGCCGTAGCGGTAGATAATACCGTAGTATCACCATATCTCATAAATGCAGCGCCATTTGCCTGGGCACACACTTTCCCTGTTTCTACGGTAAGTGTTCTTCCGGCAAGTTCCATAGAAAAACTTTTAAACATATTTTTTCTCCTTTTCGATTTCTTTGTCTTTTGACAGAAGTAACCGAAACTACTGAACAGTTTATGAATCTCATACCCTCTTCAGTGGTCTCGGAGCTATACTTCTGTCCCTATTTATAATAAAGGATATTCCCCTATTATGGCAATAAAAATTTCCTATTAACAAAAGTAACAGTTTAGCCCACGCCCATTCACAATCTCGCACTTCGTGCTTCAAAGCTTGTTTCCAAACGGATTGCTCATAATCGGGCGTTCATCCCATAACAGTCATCATGTGTTCAAATATGCAAGCATGATTCACACATGATAATTGTTATGGCTGAACTGTTACTAACAAAAACAGGACGGAGACCTCCGCCCTGTTTTCACAGTCTTATTATTTTCTAAGACCTAAACGTTCAATTAAAGAACGATATCTTTCAATATCAACTTTCTTTAAGTATGCTAACAAACCACGTCTCTGACCAACCATCTTTAAAAGTCCACGTCTGGAATGATGATCCTTCTGATTTACTTTTAAATGCTCTGTCAATTCATTGATTCTTGCGGTCAAAAGAGCAATCTGTACTTCCGGTGAACCGGTGTCTCCAGGTGTTCTTCCGTATTCAGCGATAATAGCCTGTTTCTTTTCTTTTGCTAACATGTGTTAGTCCTCCTTTAATTAATTTTGATCGCCCGATAAAGCATGATACTCAGCAAAAGGTCGGAGTGTCCATCTACCGAATATGGGCTTAAAAACTCATGCCTACATACTATAACACAATTATTCTGGCTTGTAAACAAAAATTTAATTCAAAACGCGTACAACACGTACCGGATTTCTATAACTGCAATTGGAAATCTTGATTCCGGTCTTTGGTGAACTTGCATGTACTACCTGTCCATTTCCAATATAGATTGCAACATGATTGATTCCTCTTCCGTTTCCATAAAAGAATAAATCACCCGGTTGTGCTTCCGAAGCACTGATTTTTGTTCCGCATCCGGCCTGTGAAGCTGCATGATGCGGCAGGGAAATTCCATACTTTGCAAAAACAGACAAGACAAATCCGGAACAGTCTGCTCCTTTTGTAAGGCTTGTACCACCCCAGACATAAGGATTTCCTACAAACTGTGTCGCATAAGATACTAAAGATACACGAACATCTGATACCCCTTGTCCGTACTTCACCTCTGTCATTGTCATTGCTTTTTGAAGTTCTGACGACAACGATACATATTCTTTGCTGACATATCCTTCATCACCATCTAAATCAATTTTTACCCAGTCACCCAGGTCTTCTAAAACCTGTAATTCTTCTCCCATCGGCATCAGGGAAAGAATCGTACATTCGGTATTTGGCTGTTCTCTTACATATAATGTCTGTGTTGTAACCGTTGCCACTACAGACATAATCTCAGAAGCTCTTGCTTTTGCTTCATCCCCACTCATCAGATATTCTGCCTTCACAAAGCCATGCACATTACCTGACTGAATTTCATACCAGTCACCTATGTTCTGTATGATTTCGCAACCGGCATCTTTTGGCATCTTTCCTACGATATCCGAAGCTTCATCTGCCTCGGCACGTACATTCAAGGTGCTGTCAACCTTTGCAATGCCAAGATTGGTATAACCGCATATTGTCTCCTGTGGAGCCGCCTGTACTTCCTCTACCGACTGCTGTGCTTCCTGTGGCTGTGTTTCCTGCTGTGAAGCAAGTGTAACTTCACTCGCTGCTCCTGCACTCACTCCACCTTCCATACCAGCTGTAACCGTATTGACACCGGATGATACAACCTGAACCGCATCTTTACTCATATAAGAAGAAATTGCAGAGATGACTCCCGCATCCACTGCCCCATTGTTTGTTGCTGCCTGTGTAAAATCCGTTGTTATAAAAATAGAAGCTAAACATCCAATAGCCATTAATTTCATCAATCTTTTTTTCATTGTAAGCCTCCCAATAAAGCTCTTTTTTATTAAAAAACAGTAGAATATCATCATCCTACTGTTACTTTTATATTAAGTATAATCAATTTTATTAACAACGTCAACACATTTTTGTAATAATTTTGTAATATATCATCCCAGTTCAGCCATAGCCAGTGCGAGATTGCGAATGGCGTGGCTGAACTGACCAATCCTGAACTCAAATCATGTTATCTACTATTCATGCACCCTGAAATAAGACCGGCTAAACAGCACATCCTTTTCCATCTGTTGCTTTAATTCTTCTATTCCATGAAATTTTTTCTCACCGCGCACCCGTTTTAAAAGGCTTACTTTTGCATGTTTCCCATACAAATCACCGGAAAAATCTAATAAATGCGTTTCCACGCCAATCGGATTATTCCCCTCAATCGTCGGCTTACAGCCTACATTGGCAATTCCTTTGTAGCTCTTTCCTTCAATTTCAGCCTCTGCCACATAGACACCAAACGGTGGTAAGAGCTTTTCTTTTGGTGGAATCAGATTAATCGTAGGAATTCCGATTGTTCTTCCAATCTGATTTCCATGAACAATCTCACCCTGCACAAAATAAGCATAACCAAGCAACAGATGTGCTTTTTCCATATTTCCTGTGGCAATTTCTTCTCTGATGTAGGTACTGCTGATATCTCTGCCCTTATACTGCATCTTATCCACAATACGCGCCTCATAACCATAAACCGGTGCATACTGTTTTAACATCTTATAATCACCGCGTCTCTGATATCCAAAACTGCAATCCGTACCAGCAACAATACACCTTGCAGAAAGCCGCTTTACCAGCATTTTTATAAAATCCTCTGCCGGCATATGCATCACTTCATCCGTAAACGGACACTCAATCAGATAATCAATGCCAATTTTTTCAAACAGATGCATCTTTTCCTCATTTGTCGTAAGTAATGCACCGGTATCATCCTCTATTGCTTTTTTCGGAGGAATATCAAAAGTGAAAATTGCTGCTTTTAGTCCCTCTTTTTTCTTTTCAAACACAGAATCCATCAACAATTCATGTCCACGGTGTAAACCATCAAACTTCCCGATTGACAATACCGTGGGTTCTTTCACAAAAAAGTCTAAAGTGCCTTTTATGTATTCCATATTTTTGTCCTTTATTCCATAAAAATCTTGATTGGTTTTAAATCCATTCGTTCCCTGTCCAGTTTATAAATACCAATAAAATTCTTCTTTTCGTCATAGACCCGAATATTACTGTTATTGTATTCTTCTTTATAATCATAAAAGAATTCCGGTTTCATACGATTTCCGTTGTATAATATTTTTTCATACTTCTGCTTCGCCATTACTGCCGGATCATGTTTAAAAACAACATCTGTTTTCTGCACAATTTCTTCCGCGCGGTTCTCTTTTACCAGTTTTTCAATTTCAGAAAGAGAATAAGCCTGATCTAAAGTAAAATCTGCCACTCTTGTCCGAACCAGAGATTCCATGCAGGAAGGAAGTCCCAATTTTCCACCGATATCTTCACAAAGTGTGCGAATATAAGTTCCTTTTGAGCAGGAGACCAGAAAACGTACTCTCGGAAGATTCATTTCTAAAATCTGAATTTCATAAATCTTCACTTTTCTGGCTTTCCGTTCTATGGTAATACCCTGTCTTGCTAAATCACACAACTTTTGTCCATTGACTTTTAATGCAGAATACATGGGCGGAACCTGCTCGATTTCCCCAACAAAAGAAAGTATGGCATGTCTTACCACATCTTCTTCTATCGAAACTTCTTTTTCCTCTAAAACCGTACCGGAAATGTCCCCGGTATCTGTCTTCTTCCCAAGTAAAAGAACCGCTTCATATTCTTTATCCTTCTCTGTCAAGAGGTCACAGACTCTCGTGGCTTTTCCGAGACAGACCGGAAGTACTCCCGTCGCATCGGGGTCTAACGTTCCGGTATGCCCTATTTTCTTCTGCTTAAAGATTCCACGCAATTTTGCGACTACATCAAAAGAAGTAAACCCTTTTTCTTTATAAACATTGATAATTCCGTTCGTCATAGTATCCTCTGGTCTTACATTCCAAGCTGTGCTGCGATTTCAGACAGCAGGGTTTCTTTTATTTCTTCTGCTGAATTTACCATGGTAACACCGGCAGCACGCACATGTCCGCCACCTCCATGACCAATCGCGATTTTTGCAACATCAACCTTACCATTCGAGCGCATGCTTACCTTAAATCCAAGTTCTCCGGCTTCATACAGAAAAATTGCCACTTCCACATCCTTTGTCACGCGAAGCTGGTTTACAATACCGTCTAAATGCTTCGGCAAAACATCAAACTTTCTCATATCCTCTGCCGTCACAACGGAAAAAATTACTTTTCCATCCAGTAAAAGTTCACTGTCCATCAAGGCTTTTCCCATGATACGGTTCTGATTATATGTCTTTTCATAAAATGTCTTGTCTACAATCGCAGAAAAATCAATTCCCATTTCCATCAATTTTCCTGCGATATCCATTGTTTTTGCAGAAGTGCAGGAATACTGGAACACTCCGGTATCATGTACCATACCGACATAAATACATTCTGCAATGGCTTTTGTGATCTTTTCTTCTTCTAACAATTCAAAGACCAGTTCGCTCGTAGAGCTTGCTTTCGGGAAAATATAATTCTCATCCGCAAAGCTTGCATTACTGATGTGATGATCAACACAAATCGTCTTTTTTGCTTCCTCAAAATAGACAGAAGCCTTTCCAAGACGGGAAGTATCTCCACAATCCAGTGCAAGAAACAAATCATACTCCGGCATTTTGGGATACTCGCTTTTGATTTTGTCTGAATTTTCCAAAAATTTAAAAATATTCGGTATCGGCTCCAGATAAAGATCTACGGTAATTGCAGGAAAATAAGTTTTAATATAATTATACACGGCAAGACAGGAACCCACACAGTCCCCGTCCGGTCTCACATGACCTGCAATTGCCACCGTCTTTACTCCGGAAAATTTAGATGCTAAATCGTTCATCATATTTCTCTTATTCTTCGTCCTCTCTCATTGCATCTGCATCTTTTTTACGCACATCATCAATCATTTTTGACATATTGACACCATATTCAATCGACTGGTCAAGAATGAAATGAATCTCCGGCGTATTTCGTAAATTAACATTTTTTGCCAGTGTTCTCTTAATATATCCGGAAGCACTGTTTAGTCCTTTTAACGTGTCCTTCTGTGCCTGCTCATCCCCAAGAACACTGATATATGCTTTTGCATTTTTTAAATCAGGTGCCACCTCAACGGCGACCACACTGGTCATTGGATGAATACGCGGATCTTTGATCTCACCACGAATAATATTTGAAAGTTCGCGATGTACTTCCTCATTGATTCGCATATTCTTCATACTGTTTTTACGCATGTTCTTCTGCCTTTCTATCTAGGTACTTCCACCATTTTATAGGCTTCTACCTGGTCTAACTCCTGAATTTCATTAAATCCGTCAAATACCAGACCACACTCAAAACCTGTTTTTACTTCTTTTACATCATCTTTAAAACGTTTTAAGGAAGCCAGGTCACCTTCAAAGATCTGCTCGCCCTCTCTTGAAACACGAACCTTACAGCCACGTTCAATCACACCATCTAACACATAGGAACCGGCAATTGTACCGACACCGGAAGCCTTGAATAACTGACGGATTTCTGCATGACCTAAAATCTTTTCTTCAAATACCGGATCTAACATACCCTTCATGGCTGCCTCTACATCCTCAATTGCATTGTAGATGACTTTATATAATCTCACATCAACGCCTTCTCTGTCCGCCGTTAATTTTGCCTGTGGATCCGGACGGACATTAAATCCGATAATAATCGCATTTGAAGCAGATGCAAGTGTGACGTCAGATTCGTTGATTGCACCAACACCACCATGAATAATCTTAACCACAACTTCTTCGTTGGAAAGCTTGGTAAGACTCTGTTTTACTGCTTCTACCGAGCCCTGTACATCGGCTTTTACGATAATATTCAGTTCCTTGACATTTCCGGACTGAATCTGTGAGAACAAATCGTCCAGAGACATTCTGGAACGTGTTTCTTCCAACAATCTTTCTCTGTCCTGTGAAACATAAGTCTCTGCGAAATTTCTCGCATCTTTTTCATTATCCATTGCAATAAATGTTTCACCGGCGGACGGTACACTGTTCAATCCGATAATTTCAACCGGCATGGAAGGACCTGCTTCTTTTACACGTCTTCCCTTGTCATCCATCATCGCACGTACTTTACCATGCGCACTTCCGCATGCAATCGGTTCTCCGACTTTTAAAGTACCTTTCTGTACCAATACCGTTGCAACCGCACCACGACCTTTATCCAGTTTTGCTTCAATAACAACACCTCTTGCCTTACGCTTTGGATTTGCCTTTAACTCACAAACCTCTGCAGTCAGAAGAATCATTTCAAGCAACTGCTCGATTCCTTCATGGGTATGTGCAGAAACCGGGACAAAAATCGTGCTTCCGCCCCAGTCTTCCGGAATCAGTTCGTACTCGGAAAGTTCCTGCTTTACACGTTCAATATTTGCACTTGGCTTATCAATTTTATTGATGGCAACAATAATTTCAATTCCGGCTGCTTTCGCATGACTGATGGCCTCTACCGTCTGTGGCATAACACCATCATCAGCAGCAACGACAAGGATTGCAATATCTGTTGAATTAGCACCACGCATACGCATTGCAGTAAATGCCTCATGTCCCGGTGTATCAAGGAATGTGATTTTCTGTCCGTTACATGTGACAACGGATGCACCGATATGCTGTGTAATACCACCGGCTTCACGGTCTGTTACTTTTGTGGCACGAATCGCATCCAAAAGAGATGTCTTACCATGGTCAACGTGTCCCATTACACATACAACAGGTGGACGCGGAACCATCTTGCTTTCGTCTTCTTCGTCCTCTTTTAAAAGCTCTGCAATAACATCAACCTTTTCTTCCGGTTCACAGATGCAGTTAAATTCCAATGCTATTTCTTCTGCCGTATCATAATCAACATCCTGATTTACCGTAACCATCTGACCTTTTAAGAACAATTTCTTTACGATGGCAGATGCCTGCACTTTCATCTTGTCAGCAAGTTCTTTTATTGTCATATGCTCAGGAAGTGTAATCGTCTTAATCTCTTCCTCTGCTGCCTTCTGCTGCGGAGTCTGCGGTGTCTGATTCTTCTTCTTGTGACCGCTGTGTTTTTCAAGATTGACATAATTTTCCTGTTTCTTTCCTAACTTATCATGCTCCTGTTTCTTTCCGTTATTTCTTCTTGCATCTCTGGTATCTCTGCTTTCTTTCGTGCGGATTTCATCCGGAGCTGCCTTTATGGCATCTTTATTAAATCTTGAAATTTCCTGCTCTAAATTTCCTCTGGAACGGTCATTTCTGCGGTTTCCATCACCTCTGTTGTTGTAACCATTATTTCCATTGGAATTACGGTTATTCTGATAAGAGCGGTTTCCGCCATTATTTCTGTCATTCTGATAACGGTTATTATTTCTGTCGTTATTTCTGTCACCGTTTCCGCTTCTTACCGGTCTGTCTCCGGAATTTCTCTGTTCGCGACGTTCTCCCTGTGAACGGTTTGCGCCGTTTCCTTTGTCATTCTGATAACGGTTATTATTACGTTCTGCCACATTATTTTCCGGTGCAGCTTTCTCCGTCTTTTGTTCTGCTGCTTTTACAACCGGTTTTACGCTCTCTTTAACTGCTTCTTTTCCATTATCTTTTACAATTTCTTTTGCTACTTCTTTTGTTGCATCCGGTCTCGCATTCTGCGGGCGGTTCACATTCGGGCGTACTCCCTTTGTGTGATACCCCTGCTGTTTTCTGGTGCCCATCTGTTTGCTGTTCTGTGGGTTAAATACCGCAGAAATGCTGGCTTTTTTCTTTGGACGCTCCAAAGGCTTTTCTTCCGAAACTGCCTGTTTTACTTCTTCGTTTTTTAATTCATTCTTTTCTTCTGATTTTATATTCATATCCTGTGTAGTTTTCCCTTTACTCTTAAATTTATTCCGAACAATCTGTTGTGCAACCTCATCAATGCTGCTGCTGTGGCTGCTTACCGCATGTTCTGTACCGCTTAAAACATCTATAATTTCCTGGGATTTCAAGTTTAGTTCTTTTGCTAATTCATGTACTCTCAAAATAACTCTACCTCCATATTCAGTTGTTATGCTAAATCCAATTGTTTTCGAATCACCTTTGCAATTCCTTCATCCGTTACTGCAACCGATGCCCGAAACTCCTTTCCTATGCAATGTCCAAGCATTTCCTTTGGTGCATATACCGCATACGGAACGTGTCTGAACTCACACATATTCTGAAACTTTTTTTTCGTATTATCCGATGCATCTTCTGCCACGATGACAAGTCTTGCCTTGCCCTCTTTTACTGCACTTTCCGTGGAAAATTCACCACTTTTTATATTTCCTGACTTTGCGGCGATACCTAACATGGATAAAACCTTATCTGGTTTCAAACATTTCCATCTCCTTTTGCAGATTTTCATAGACCTCTGTCGGAACTGCCATCTTAAAAGAACGTTCCAGACCTTTGTTTTTTCTGGCCTTACCAAGACATTCCACACTCTTACATAAATAAGCTCCCCTGCCGTTCTTTTTCCCGGTTTCATCTAATATGAACTCGTTTTCGGCAGTTTTCAAAACACGAATCAGATTTCTTTTTTCTTTCATCTCACCGCAGCCAACACAGCGGCGCATTGGAATCTTTTTATTCGTCATAATCTGTCTCATTTCCTTCTTTTACGTCGTCTGCAAATTCCTCATCGTATTCTTCATCATAATCTGCATCTTCGTAGTCATTGACGTAATCCATAAATTCTCCGGACTCTCTTGCCTGGGTCTCGCTCTTAATGTCAATCTTAAATCCGGTAAGTCTTGCTGCAAGTCTTGCATTCTGGCCTTCTTTACCGATTGCAAGAGATAACTGATAATCCGGCACAACTACTTTTGCTGTTTTTTCCTCATCATCTGCGATAACGGAAATAACTTTGGCAGGACTTAATGCATTCTCAATTAACATGGCAGGATTTTCGTTCCAGTTAATGATATCGATTTTTTCTCCGCGAAGCTCATTTACAATCGCATTTACTCTGGCACCATTCATACCGACACATGCACCTACCGGATCAACATCTTCATCGTTAGACCATACGGCAATCTTCGTTCTGCTGCCGGCTTCTCTCGCAATACTTTTAATTTCAACAATTCCGTCTTTTACTTCTGTAACTTCAGACTCAAACAGGCGTTTTACCAATTCCGGATGTGTTCTTGAAACCAATACCTTCGGTCCCTTTGGTGTTGATTTTACTTCCAGAATATAGACCTTAATACGCTCTGTCGGCTGGAATACTTCATTTTTGACCTGCTCATTCTCGGTAAGCATGGCATCTACTTTTCCGAGGTTAATACTGATATTCTTTCCAACATAACGCTGCACCACACCGGTAACAACGTCTTTTTCCATACTGTAATACTCGCTGTAAAGAACTTTTCTTTCCTCTTCACGAATCTTTTGTAAAATTACATTTTTCGCATTCTGCGTGGCGATACGACCAAATTCTTTGGATTTTACTTCAATATTAACAATATCGCCTACTTCGTATTTGGAATCTTCCATTTTCGCATTGGCAAGGCTGATCTCCGTGCATGGATCACTTACAACCTCAACAACCGTTTTTTCCTGAAATACATGATATTCACAAGTCTCAGGATTGATGTTTACTTTTATATTGTCTGATTTTCCAAAATGATTCTTGCATGCAGTAAGTAAGGAATTTTCAATCGCCTCAAGCAATGTCTCCTTTGGGATACTTTTTTCCTTTTCTATTACATTTAACGCCTCTAATAACTCATTGTTACTACTCATTGTTTTTTTATCCTCCTACACTCTTTGTTGTTATTGTACGCTAAAAATCAAATGCCAATCGAATCAATGCGATTTCCGCTTTGGTAAATTTCATTTCTTCTTCCTCATCGGTTACAATGGTGACGGAATCTGCATCATACGCTTTTAATACACCATAAAACTCTTTTTCATGGTTAATCGGGCGATAGGTGCGGATTTCCAAACGTTTTCCCATACTTCTGATATAATCTTTTTCCTTTTTTAAAGGTCTGCCAAGGCCGGGAGAACTCACTTCAAAGATATAAGAACCATCGATATAATCTTCTCTGTCTAATATTTCATTCATCTTACGGCTTACATCTTCACAGTCATTGACGGTAATCCCGCCTTCTTTGTCAATGTATGCGCGAAGATACCAGGTACCGCCTTCCTTTACGTATTCCACATCTACTAATTCAAAATGGAATTCATCAAGAATCGGTAAGATCAGTTCTTCCGTCTTTGCTTCATAGATTTCTTTTTTTGTCATACTTCACCATCCTTAAAACTCACAAGCTTCGAAAACATCTAAAACTTCTTTTTCCCTATAACTTATCTTAAACGTGAATTGAGAGTGGACGTTTGCCCACTCTCAAAGTCATAGTCATCGTGTTATCTTAATTACTATAGCACTTCTTTCCATGGAATGCAACTGTTTTCGAGGAATTTCCGGTATAACAAAAAAACACTGTCATAAAACAGTGTCTTTCGCGGGTTGGGCTGTCATAAAAAACAGTCAGCAGTTCGTACGGGAATCGAACCCGTGATTCCGCCGTGAGAGGGCGGCGTCTTAACCTCTTGACCAACGAACCGTGTATTACTATACCATACAGATTTTATAATTACAAGTGTTTTTTTGAAATTTTTTTACTTTTTTTAATTTTATAAATTTATAAGAAATCTTATGTTGTTACAATAATACGCTTATTCTGCTCTTTTGCCACAGAAAAAAAGCCGGGAATAACAACCTGTTCCCGACTTTTTTACTATTCAAAATATTAATCCTCATATCCATTCGGATTATTTTTCTGCCAATTCCAGGAATCCCTGCACATTTCTTTGATTCCGTATTTTGCCTCCCAGCCAAGTTCCTTCTTTGCTTTGGTTGCATCTGAATAGCAGGTTGCAATATCTCCCGCACGTCTTGGTTTGATGACATATGGAATCTTGATATCATTTGCCTCTTCAAAGTTCTTTACGATATCAAGAACAGAATATCCCTGACCGGTTCCTAAATTATAAATACAAAGTCCTGCCTTTTCTTCAATCTTCTTTAAGGCTTTTACATGACCAACAGCAAGGTCAACGACATGGATATAATCCCTTACTCCCGTTCCATCCGGTGTATCGTAGTCATTTCCAAATACTCCGAGCTCTTTTAACTTTCCAACTGCAACCTGAGTAATATACGGCATCAGATTATTCGGAATTCCATTTGGATTCTCTCCCATCAATCCCGACGGATGTGCACCAATCGGATTAAAATAACGAAGCAAAATCACATTCCATTCCGGATCTGCTTTTTGCATATCGGTTAAGATCTGCTCTAACATGGATTTGGTCCATCCGTAAGGATTCGTACACTGTCCTTTCGGGCATTCCTCTGTAATCGGAATGATTGCCGGATCGCCGTAAACCGTTGCAGAAGATGAAAAAATGATGTTTTTGCAGTTATGCTTTCTCATCACATCTGTCAGCGTCAAAGTTCCTGAAATATTGTTGTTATAATATTCCCAAGGCTTTTCTACCGACTCGCCCACTGCCTTTAATCCTGCAAAATGAATACAACTGTCAATGTTTTCTTTCTCAAATACTTCGTTTAATCTTTCCCGGTCTAAGATGTCCCCCTTATAGAAAGTAACCTTTTTCCCGGTAATCTGTTCTACACGCTCTAAAGATTTCTCACTGGAATTACTGAGATTATCATATACTACAACCTCATATCCTGCATTTAAAAGCTCTACGCAGGTATGACTTCCGATATAACCTGCACCACCCGTTACTAAAATTGCCATACGAACATCTCCTTTTCTTTTTTCTGTAATTAGTGTATCGCACTTTTTCCCATAAGTATATATTGAAATGTATATTAAATATGTAATTATGTTGCATTTGTCTTTTTTATGTTTATAATTAATAATAAAAAAGATGAGGATTTTTTATGATACAAAATAATAAAAATAATGACAAAAATAATTATAAAAACTCATATAAAGTAACAGAAAAAGAACTTGTATCCCTGTCTGTTTATAATGTAGGCTTTCAAAAATGTGATGCACTTTACCAGTGGGGACCGGGTATCCGGGATCATTATCTCATCCATTACGTCATTTCAGGAGAAGGAACCTATGAGGTCAAAGGAAAAAGTTTTCATCTGCATGCCGGAGATACCTTTTTAGTCTATCCGAATACGGAAGTGACTTATTTTGCAGACCAGAAAAATCCATGGGAATACTGCTGGGTCGGCTTTACCGGAAGCGATGCTTCTATTATTTTAAATGCCACAGATTTCACCAGGGATCATCCTGTTATTTTTAACACTCCCATGGGAGAAGATATCAAAAGGGAATTTCTTCATATTTATGATGCAAGGGGAAACGAATTCAAGCATGCAGTTGAGATGACCGGGCGTCTTTATACTGCCCTCGCACTTTTCATGCATTCTGCAACGCAAAGCCACACCCGCACTTCCACAAACCAATATGTCCAGAAAGGAATTGAATTCATTTCGGCTAATTATTCTTATCCCATCAGTATTGAAGACATTGCCTCTTATGTGGGATTGAGCCGGAGCCATCTGTTCCGCTCCTTTGAACAGGTATTAGGGCAGTCTCCGAAGGAATATCTGACCGATTTTCGCATGAAACAGGCCTGCTACCTTTTAGAACATTCCGAGCTTTCCATCACCGCAATTGCTATTTCCGTCGGTTTTGATAACAGCCTGTATTTTTCCAAAACATTTCATAAAAGGAAAGGCATGTCTCCGAAAGAATACCGCTTCTCTTTGGAAAAACATTAAAAAAATCCCCTTATGAACACATCTTGTCCATAAAGGGATTTTATCTTCTGCAACCAGTGTAGTGTATCCGTCTTATGCTAATTTTGCTTTTGCTGTCTCAACTAATGCTGTAAATGCTTCTGCATCATTCACTGCCAATTCTGCTAACATTTTACGGTTCATTTCAACACCAGCTAATTTTAAACCATACATAAATTTGCTGTAAGAAAGTCCGTTCATTCTTGCTGCTGCATTGATACGTGCAATCCATAACTGTCTGAACTGTCTCTTTCTTTCTTTTCTACCTGCGTAAGAACTTGTGAGGGCTCTCATAACAGACTGTTTAGCAACTCTGTACTGCTTAGATCTTGCGCCTCTGTATCCTTTTGCTAATTTTAATGTTCTATTATGTTTTTTCTTGGCACCTAAACCGCCTTTAACTCTTGCCATGAATCTATTCCTCCTTCACTTATTCCTATAAATATGGTAAAATCTTTTTCATATTTGTAACATTTGTTGCATCAACCATAGCCGGTTTTCTAAGATTTCTCTTATTCTTAGTTGTTTTCTTTGTTAAAATATGTCTTCTGTAAGCTTTATTTCTCTTTAATTTTCCTGTTCCTGTTGCTTTGAAACGCTTTGCAGCGGCTCTGTTTGTTTTCATTTTTGGCATTTTATGTTCCTCCTTTAAAATAAGTTATTTTTTCTCTGCCAACACCATACTAATGCTTCTTCCTTCAACCTTAGGTGCTTTCTCCACGACTGCTACATCTTCCAGTTGTTCCGCAAAGTCATCCAGGATGTGTTTACTGCTCTGCATATGAGCCATTTCTCTTCCGCGGAAACGTAACGTGATTTTCACTTTATTTCCTTTGGAAATAAATTTCTTTGTAGCATTGATTTTGGTGTTCAAATCATTGGTCTCGATATTCGGTGATAAACGGATTTCTTTTAACTCAACCGTCTTCTGCTTTTTCTTTGCTTCTTTTTCTTTTCTTGCAAGCTCGTATCTGTATTTACCGTAATCGATAATCTTACATACCGGCGGCTTTGCAGTCGGAGCAATCTTAACAAGGTCAAGTTCTGCTTCCTGTGCCAGCTTATAAGCATCTCTCGCTGACATGATTCCAAGCTGTTCTCCGTTCTCTCCAATTAAACGAACCTCTTTGTCTCTGATTTGTTCGTTGATCATTAACTCGCTAATGGTCGTACACCTCCAAAATATCATATTTTATACAAAAAATGTGGATAGGCAGGCTATCCACAATCAAATGATTCGCTCATCACGTTCTCATACTATAAACCATAGTCACGTAATTGTGCTAAGGTGAGAGTGGATATACTCTACTTTCTTTTCCAACAACTCTGTTAGAATAACACATCTTTCTTTCTTCGTCAAGGCTTTTTTTCACATTTATCTCTGCTTTATGCTTTGACACAAAAATCTTTTTTGCGTATACTTAGTCTATCATAAAACAGGATAAAATAGCAATAGAAATATAAAATAGATAGGAAAGGATTTTATTATGACATCACAAATTGTTGATTTACATGTACATTCCACCAAATCAGACGGCACCTTCACTCCGACAGAATTGGTAGAGGAAGCCATAAAATGCGGATTATGCGCTTTTGCACTGACCGACCATGATACGACAGCCGGATTAAAAGAAGCCAAAAAAGCTTCGGAAGGCACAAATCTTGAAGTAATCCCGGGCATTGAACTCTCCTGCTACCAGAACGGACATGAGGTACACATTGTCGGGCTGTTTATTGATGAGGATAATCCGGCATTTCAGTCAAGTCTTTCGGATATCATAAATTCCCGCGACCACAGGAACGGACTTATGATGCAAAAACTTCGTGATGCGGGATTTTCCATCACACTGAATGACTTGTATACACATTTTCCAAACAGCGTCATCACAAGAGCACATGTAGCACGCTATCTTCATGAAACCGGACAGATTCCGGATATTCAGACTGCATTCCAGAAATATATCGGAGACCACTGTCCCTGCTATGTCCCGCGCGAAAAAGTCACTCCTTATCAGGCAATCGATCTGATTCATTCTGCGGGTGGACTCGCCATTTTAGCGCACCCGCTTTTGTACCATCTTGGTGCCGACAATTTAAAAAAGCTTGTTCTTGATTTAAAGGAGCATGGCTTAGACGGGTTAGAAGCCATTTATTCCACTTATACAGCAGGCGAAGAACGGGAAATGAAACAGCTCGCAAAAGAGGTAGGAATTGCAATTTCCGGAGGCTCGGATTTTCATGGTGCGAACAAGCCTGCCATTCACCTTGCAACCGGAAAAGGCAGACTTTTCATTCCATATTCTGTTTTAGAAAACCTAAAAGACGGACTTGTCAGATGACAAGTCCGTCTTTGGTATGTGCGCCCATTATAATATATATTTTTCAATAATTTCCGCAATTGCATCATGATTATTATCATTCTCGGTCACAAGTTCTGCCGCACGCTTTACTTCCTCTTTTGCATTTTTGACTGCAATTCCAAACTGCGCTGCCTCAAGCATTGGAATATCATTTCTCTCATCTCCAACCGCAATCGTATTTTTGATTGGAATATTAAGAAAATTGCAAAGATAACTGATTGCCGCTCCTTTTGTTGTATCCAAAGGACAATACTCCAGATATTCGTCACAGGAGAAAAAGCTTGACAACTTATCTTCGCTCCAGCTTAAATTCTCCTTCTGGAAACGCTCTAATTTCTTTTTGTCGTCTAATTCAATTAAAAGAACCTTATTCGTTTCTTCCGTCAGAGCATCCAATACACTTGGAACAATTTTATAAGGCATCTTTGTCTTTTTACAATAATAACTCAGCTCTTTGGTATGTACTCTGGTTAAGACATGACGGTTCGAATATGCCTGTATATAGATTCCTGCCTCATCCGCCTTTTCAATCAAATGCTGTACATACTGCATCGGAATCTTCTTTTCCATAAGGATGCGGTCAGAAGCACTGTCGTATATGACAGCTCCGTTATACGCAATCACATAGCATCCAGGCAAGGTAAGTCCCAGTTTTCTTACCACATGTCTCGCGCTCTCAACTGCTCTTCCTGTCGCAACCGTAATATAATGTCCCTGGTTAAGTGCCTCTTTTACTGCCTTTACATTTTTTTCTGAAATTGTCTTGTCATCCGATAATAATGTTCCATCCAGATCCGTAAATAAAATTTTTCTTTCACCCATCTTAAGTCCCCTTTTCTTTAGTCTATTGGTTCCGCCGGAATAAATACTCTGTCCTGATAAACATTATTTTTCTTTGGTATTTGTTCCATTGCCTCCCTGCAAAATTGTTCCTGTGAATTGACAAGCACTTTCCCGCGTTTATCAATTTTCTCGTAAGTCCCCTCTTTCGTGTACACATTTGCCTTCGTGTTATCCATAAGCTCTACTTCTAGAATGTGTTTCACTTTTTTCCGTAAATTTTCATCCTCGACCGGGAAAATAATTTCCACACGACGGTCTAAATTTCTTGGCATCCAGTCCGCGCTTCCCATATAGATTTCTTCCTGACCGTCATTATAAAAATAGAAAATACGGCTATGTTCCAAAAAGTTTCCAACAATGGAACGCACTCTGATATTTTCACTGACTTCCGGAATACCAACCTTAAGACAACAGATTCCCCGGACAATCAGATCAATCGAAACACCTGCGGCTGATGCTGCATAAAGTGCCGCAATAATCTCCCTATCACAAAGTGAATTCATTTTTGCAACAATCCGTGCCTGTTTTCCTGCCTTTGCATTCTTCGTCTCTCTTACAATCAGCTTCAAAAACTTTTTACGAAGCCAGATTGGTGCGACCACTAATTTATTCCAGCTTAACGGCTCTGAATAACCGGATAACATGTTAAAAACTGCCGTAGCATCTTCTCCGATTGCCTCTGAACAGGTAAACATCCCGCAATCCGTATATAATTTTGCCGTAGAATCATTGTAGTTTCCGGTTCCGAGATGCACGTATCTTCGAATTCCATCTTCCTCTCTTCGTACAACGAGAGCAATCTTACTGTGTGTCTTTAAGCCGACCAGACCATAAATAACATGGCATCCTGCCTTTTCTAACATTTTTGCCCAGACAATATTATTTTCCTCATCAAAACGTGCCTTTAATTCCACCAGAACGGAAACCTGTTTACCGTTCTCCGCTGCCTGTGCCAGGGATGCGATAATCGGAGAATTGCCGCTCACACGGTAAAGTGTCTGTTTAATAGCAAGAACATCCGGATCAACCGCCGCCTGACGAATAAAATCAACAACCGGGTCAAATGTCTGATACGGATGATGAAGTAAAATATCTCCTTTTTTTATCTCATCAAAGATATTCTCTCCCGGCACAATTTCCGGTACACGCTGTGGAGTATAAGGTTCATAGCGAAGCTCATCCTTGTCTTTCATCCCATAAAGTTTCATTAAAAAGGTAAAATCGATTGGCCCGTTAATTTTATAAATATCTTCATCTGTGGCAATATGAAACTCTTCTTTTAAGAAATTAAGCAGTTTTTCATCAATTGTATCTTCTACTTCAAGCCGGATGACTTCACCCCACTGGCGCATCTTTAACTGCTTTTGAATTTCTTTTAACAAATCGGAAGCCTCATCCTCATCGATCGTAAGATCCGCATTTCGCATAATACGGTATGGATAAGCACAAAGCACATTGTAATTTAAGAACAATTTGGATATATTTCTTTCAATCAGCTGCTCCAGCAGAATATATGTTCTGTCACCTTCTTTTTTGGAAGGAATCGGAACCAGTCTTGGTAATACGGACGGCACCTGAACGGTAGCAAATTCCGTATCCTGTTTTGTCATCTTTTTCCCTGACTCTTCTTTTTTTGCAAGAAGTGCCACAATATTTAACGTTTTATTACGAATTAACGGAAATGGCCTTGATGCGTCGACTGCCATTGGTGTCAATACCGGATAAACATTTTCCTCAAAATATTTATCTGCATACTCTGCCTGCTCTTTATTCATTTTTTCATATTCATCCAAAACATAAATTCCATTATTTTTCATAAGCGGAACCAGAGAACGGTTATAGGTCGTATACTGTGTTTCCACCAAAGCTCTTGTCGCAGCATTAATTGCCGAAAGCTGCTCTGTTGCTGTCATCCCCGCAATATCCGTCTTCTTATAACCGGCATGCACCATATCCTTTAAGGAAGCAACACGCACCATAAAAAATTCATCCAGATTTGATGATGTAATACTTAAAAATTTTAAGCGTTCCAACAATGGAATCGACCTATCTCTTGCCTCATTTAACACACGTTCATTAAATTTAATCCAGCTTAATTCACGATTTTCAAAATATTTCGGATTAAAATATTCCTTTGCGATTTCCATTTTTCCCTCCTAATATTATAAAGTACGTTTTTCCCGAATGATTGGTTTGATACTAAATACACGCTCAAAAGCATCTGCCTTGGCAGCGAATAACCCCTTCTCCAAAAGGATGTCATCCCCGGCTTCAATCGTAATAATCAACTGCTTATCACGTTGTGTCACCTTCACATTTTTGAATTTCTGTTTATGACTTCTGTCCATTGCATTGGATACTTTTAAGATTGCAGATAACTTGGCAATGATCATATAACTTTCTTCATCGACTTTATCTGCCAGTTCTTCATAGTCATCCAAAGGATATGTATTATATTTTACGGTACTTGCAACAATCTCCCGTTCCAAATGCGTAAGTCCTATAATTTCCGATGCCATAATAATATCATAAGAACACTCCGGTCCGTTCACAAGGCTTACATACTTTCCGCAATCGTGTAAAATTGCTGCGACCTGAAGCAAAAGCCGTTCCCGTTTTCCCATGCCGTGTACTTTTTTCATGGCATCAAAAATCTGAACCGACATTTCTGTTAATGCATCGATATGCGGTGTGTAACCATGATATCGCTCTGCCAGATATTTTGAAGCCGACAGGATATCTTCTTCAAAATCATGATTGGTTGCAATGACCCTATGTTTTAGTGCATAATCGCAGGCAATTCCGTCATTGATATTAACACCCGGCACCCAGATGGCATCCGCATCCAGTTCCTCCGCGATACGTTTATACAAAATGACAGATGGTAAAATAAGCGGATCCTTTTCATTGGAAAGGCTCAATTCCTCTGCGATTTTAGCTGCATTATAGCGATTCATTTTGTTCAAATATTTTGCGAATTTTTTTGCATCTATTGTGACATCATCAAGATTTTTTTCCAGTTTTTTGGTAATCTCCGTACTGTAATCTCCCATCATAATAAGATACTCTAACTTCATATCTTTTAAATAGATTGCCTTAAACCGCTCCAGTTCCTTATCTACCAGCTCTTTGATTAAATCCTCATAATGCAGTACACTGTCCTTGATTCCGGAAAGTTTCTCATAAATGCGCATCGTCCCAAGCAATAAATGCTGTGTCGTCACGGCTCTTCCCTTTTTGAAAATGGTAATCTGCAAGCTTCCACCACCGACATCAACAACTGCTGCACTTTTCGCCGTCATATGATCAAATTCCGGCCTTACCGCAACTGATTCATAGCTGACAAAACGATGCTCGGAATTACTAAGCACCTCTACTTCCAGTCCGGTACGCCGTTTAATTCTGTCTAAGATAAACAATTCATTTTTTGCTGCACGGATTGCTGCACTGGCACATGCTTTATAAGCAGTCACTTTGTAACCATCCATAATCTTTACATATTCTGCTAAAACATCACACAATTCTTCCGTCAGTTCCGAACCGATATCCCCCTTCGCATAAGCATCTTTTCCAATCTCAATGCGGTGTCTGATATGATCTATCTCACGAATTTTTCTTTTGGCAGATAATTCAAAAATCTTCATACTGATTTCATAAGAGCCAATATAAATTGCAGCAAACGTCGTTATTCTCATGCAGCTTCATCCCCTTCGCATTTTAACATTCCTGTTGACCAAGTAAATAATTAATAAACTGTTGTGCAGTACGTCCCGATAATCCACCATGGGAAAGTTCCCATTTATTTGCCTCAGCAAGCAAGGTATCTTCGTCTAACATCACATGTTGTTTCTTTGCCAGTACCTTTACGATTTCCTTAAATTCTTTTGGTGTCGGTGCTCCAAAATAAATGGAAACACCAAATCTTGCAACCAGTGATAATTTTTCCTGAATCGTATCATTGTTATGCAGATCATCCTCATTTTCCGCTCTGTCACTAAATGTTTCACGAACCAGATGTCTGCGGTTTGAAGTCGCATAAATTAATACATTATCCGGTTTCTTTTCCAGTCCTCCTTCAATTACGGCTTTTAAATATTTATATTCAATTTCAAATTCCTCAAAAGAAAGATCATCCATATAGATAATAAACTTATAATTTCTATTTTTAATCTGTGCAATCACCGCATTTAAATCCTGGAACTGATGTTTATAAACTTCAATCATACGAAGTCCATCTTCATAATATTCATTAATGATTGCTTTGATACTTGAAGATTTTCCGGTTCCGGCATCTCCGAACAAAAGACAGTTATTGGCCTGTTTTCCCTCTACAAATGCCTTCGTATTATCGATTAATTTTTTCTTTGCGGATTCGTATCCGACCAGATCCTCTAATTTCACATGGGCAATTCTGCTGATTGGTGCAATTATTGCCTCTCCATTTGCATCATGTTCAATGCGGAATGCCTTATGAAGTCCTAAGGTACCAACACCGAATTCTTTATAAAATTCTGTGACATACTGTAAAAATTCTGTCTCATTCTCTGCCTGCTCTAACTGCCCGCTCATCGTAACAATACGATCTCTGATTCTCTGGTTTAAGACTTTACTGTTACTGTTTCCACTGTCATAATTTTTAATGATATCAATTCCGTCTACCGTAAGCGCATCCGTAAGTACATCTAAATCAAAATCAAACAACGCTTTAAAAATCGTAATATCATGCAGTGCAATTTTTTCCATGCTGCCACCGACATTTCCCTTTTTCTCACATGCGGTACTATATGCATTTTCATTATTAATTAAAAGAAAAGTCAGAAAATTGTGCCACAAATTTCCGGAGAATCCATGGCTTCCCGCAAGTTCTACCAGTTCATGAAAACATTCATAAAACATTTTTCGCAATTTTTCTGTTTCTTCCTTTTTTTCATAATTTTCCAAAATATAAGAAAAATCATAAAACAACTTTCCGTTTTTAAAGTTCTTATACAAGATTAAATCTTCTGCACGTTTCATTTTATCCTCTTTTCCTAGCGTCTTTACGTTATTTAATAATTTCCAAGTATCGACATTGTCGCGGTCTCCTCTTTCAGTCCGCGCAATGCATTCTGTACTGCACTGTCCTTAAGATTTCCATCAAAATCTATAAAGAAACGGTATTCCCAGTTTCTTTTTGGAATCGGTCTGGATTCGATCCGGTTCATATTAATATTATTATAAATAAAATGTGACAATGCATGATACAGCGAACCGCTTTCATTCGGAAGTTCAAAATAAATGCTGATTTTCCCTGCATCTTTCACATATATTTTCTCTTTTGATACGATGATAAACCGGGTACTGTTGTTTGGATTATTCTGAATATTTTCCTGTAATATCTTAAGTCCGTAAATATCTGCGGTAAGACGATTTGCAATCGCAGCTTCACTCTTTTGTCCGTCTTCTTTTATCTTCTTTGCTGCCATTGCCGTATTCTTCGAAGCAAGATTCTCCCACGTCCTATGTTCCTCCAAAAAAGAGCTGCACTGCATCAGTGCCTGCGGGTGGGAATATACCTGTCTGATATCAGATAATTCTGCCTCCGGTATACCAAGAAGGCAGTGGTCGATTTGAATAATCTGCTCTCCTACGATGGAATAGCCATACTCTACCAGTAAATCATAATTCTCTGAAATAATACCGGCAGAAGAATTCTCCATCGGAAGAACCGCATAATCTGCCTCTCCTGTCCTGATTGCTTCCATGGCATCCCGCCAGGTTTCGACATGCATACTATCAATATTTTCTCCAAAAAAGCGTTTCATCGCCACCTGGGTATAAGCGCCCTCCACTCCCTGAAATACAATTTTTGCTTTTGCAACCGGAAGCTTTTCTACCATATCAAAACCAGGCTTTTCTATCATGCCATGCTCCGTCAGCATCTGATACTGGCGTTTTCTGCTCATTGCCATGATCTGCTCAAACAGCTCCGTCACTCCGCATTTGGTAAACTCGGTCGTTGCATATGTTTTTATCTTGTCTAATTTACTCTTCTCTCTTTCTTTATCCAATACCTTTTTTCCGGTACCTATCTTATATTCTGCAACCTGTTCTGCAAGACGCATTCTCTTTTCATAGAGTGCTACGATTTCGGCATCCACAGAATCAATTTCATTTCTGATTTCACTTAAATCTCTCATAAATATAACTCACCTTTATGCATATTTTCTTCTATTTTTATATTAAAATTACTTTTGTTTTTTGTCAATGAACATCTGTCTTCTATTTCAACTTTTCTGTCAATTTTTGCAGATGTTTTCTTGCAAGTTTGTGTCGCAAAAGTTATAATTAAATTAAGAAATGTTACGTATTGGAGGATGATGTTTATGAAAGCTAAAATTAGGGATATTTTGATTTTTGTTGTCGTAATTGCAGTCGTTATTGCTGCTTGCGTTTTCTACAGATCCCGCTCAAAATTTCCGTATAATGATGATTTTGTGAATGGAAATCTTCCGGGAAATCTTTACAACAGTGGCTATTTTTGCGAGAGTGAGGATCTTATTTATTTTAGTAATCCACAGGATGACTATGCACTTTATTCCATGAATCGTGACGGAAAACAGCTGACCAAACTTACCACGGATTATGCTACTTATATTAATGCAGATGCAAATCATATTTACTATATCAGGAACAATACAGCTGATTCTGCAAATACTTCGCTTTTCCGTTGGGGCATGAATGGTTTATGCCGTATTGCAAAATCCGGTGGCGATCCGGAGATTTTAGAAACCGATCCCTGCATCTATGCCTGTCTTTCCGGAAATTATCTTTACTATCTCCGTTATTCCGAAGAAGATGGCACTACCCTTTATAAAATTAATATTGATGGTTCAGACCGGGAGGAAGTCCTGTCTGCTTCTTACATTCTGTGTGATGCTGTCGGAAAATATATTTATTACAGCGGAGTGGAACACGACCACAACTTATACCGTTTCGATACCACGACGAATACTTCTTCTCTTATCTATACCGGAAATACCTACAACCCGATTCTTTCCGGTGACAGTATTTATTTTATGGATTGTGACAATAATTATTGCCTTTCAAAAGTTGACATTGCAAGCGGAGAAAAAACAATCGTTATTCCTGACCGTGTTGACTGCTATAATATGAACAATGCAGCCATTTTCTATCAGAAAAATGATGCAGAGTACCCGGAACTTTGCAAGGCTTCTTTGGATGGTTCTTCCATCGAAACTCTTGCCTCCGGAAATTATACGGAACTGAATCTGACCTCTGATTCTTTATATTTTAAACGATTTCAGGATGATTCCGTGATTTATCGTATGTCATTGAGTACCAATGAAATCAAACCTTTTGAACCGGGCGTGATTGAAGACGAGGACTAATACAATCTAACGACTATTATACAAAATGCCGGCTATCTCAAAATTAAGATAGCCGGCATTTTGTACACTATAAATCAAACAACGACAATTGGTTTGACTGTGGCAAATCACCAAAAAGCCCCAGATCTGACATCAGTTCAATCGCAGTTGTTGTTACTTTTGTACGTTGTCTGAAGTCATCTTTCGATAAAAATTTTCCGTCTTTCGCTGCTTCTACGACCTGTTCTGCGGCTTTTCCGCCCAGACCTTCAATCGTATTTAATGCCGGCATTAATTTTCCGTCAATAATCTGGAAATAACGGTCACTGGCACGATAAATATCTACCGGCAGAAATTCATACCCTCTTGCGTACATCTCCTGCACAATGCGCATATCACGATAAGTATCCTGCTCTTTTTTTGAAAGAGTATCTTTTCTTTTCTCATAATCACGCATAAAATAATTAAGTTTTTCTTTTCCCTGACACATTAATTCATAATTAAATCCGGTTGCACGAATCGAAAAATATGCCGCATAATAGGCCAGGGGATAAAACACCTTACAATAGGCAATACGCCATGCCATCATTACATAAGCTGCCGCATGAGCCTTCGGGAACATGTACTTGATCTTCTTACAGGACCAGATATACCAGTCCGGAACATTATGCTCCAACATCAGTTTTTCCCATTCCGGCTTTAGTCCTTTTCCCTTTCGCACCGACTCCATAATCGTAAATGCCGTCTCACTTTCCAATCCCATGCTGATAAGATAAATCATGATATCATCTCTGGTACAAATCGCAGTGGAAATCGTTGCTTTTCCCTCTTTGATCAAAGTCTGTGCATTACCAAGCCATACATCCGTACCATGAGACAGACCGGAAATACGAACCAGATCCGAAAACTCTTTCGGTTTCGTATCAAGCAACATTCCGATTGCGAAATCCGTACCAAACTCCGGTATTCCAAGTGCTCCAAGCTGACAGCCGTTGATATCATCCGGTGTGACCTGAATGGCATGTGTATTCTGAAACAGTGACATGACAGCCTTATCATCAAGTGGAATTGTTCTCGCATTTAATCCGGTCAGATCCTCTAACATACGAATCATCGTCGGATCGTCGTGTCCTAAAATATCAAGCTTCAACAAGTTGTGATCAATGGAATGGTATTCAAAATGTGTCGTAATCGTATCCGTCGTCATATCGTTTGCCGGATGCTGAATCGGAGTAAAAGAATAGATTTCCTCTCCCATCGGAAGCACCACGATACCTCCCGGATGCTGTCCGGTGGTACGCCGGATTCCCACACATCCCTGCACAATCCTGTCAATTTCACAGTTTCTTTTATGTACGCCGCGTTCTTCATAATAATTTTTCACATAACCAAATGCAGTCTTATCTGCAAGCGTACCAATCGTTCCGGCTCGAAAAGTCTGTCCGGCTCCAAAAATAACCTCGGTATATTTGTGCGCCTTACTCTGATAGTCTCCGGAAAAGTTAAGATCGATATCCGGCTCTTTATTTCCCTTAAATCCAAGGAAAGTTTCAAACGGAATGTCAAATCCATCTTTTTTCAATAATCTTCCGCAATTTGGACAGATTTTATCCGGCATATCACAGCCTGCCCGCCCGGTAAATGCCTTGACATCATCCGAATCAAAATCAGAATAATGACAGGCTTCACAGTAATAATGCGGATGCAACGGATTTACCTCAGTAATACCGGACATAGTCGCCACAAAAGAGGAACCGACAGAACCACGGGAACCAACCAGATAACCATCCTCGTTTGACTTCCACACCAGTTTCTGTGCAATAATGTACATAACGGCATATCCATTGGAAATGATGGAATTAAGTTCACGCTCCAAGCGTTCCTCTACCACCTCCGGTAAATCTTCTCCATACATTTCATGTGCTTTATTGTAACAGATCTCACGTAACATCTGGTCAGAATTCTCAATAACCGGCGGACACTTATCCGGACGCACCGGAGAAATTCTCTCACACATATCTGCAATTTTGTTCGGATTCGTGATAACTACTTCTTTTGCCTTCTCGCTGCCAAGATATTCAAACTCTTCCATCATTTCTTCCGTCGTGCGAAGATATAATGGTGCCTGGTCATCCGCATCCTTAAATCCATTTCCTGCCAAAATGATTCTTCGATAAATCTCATCCTCCGGGTCTAAGAAATGCACATCGCAGGTTGCTACCACCATTTTATGAAATTCTTCTCCGAGAGAAATGATTTTACGGTTGATCTCTTTCAGTTCTTCTATCGAATTTACCGGTGATTTTTCATCCCGCAGCATGAACATATTGTTCCCGAGCGGCTGAATTTCCAGATAATCATAGAAATTTACCAGCCTTGCGATTTCTTCATCCGGTCTTCCAAGCAGAATTGCCTGATACAATTCTCCTGCCTCACAGGCAGATCCAAGTAAAATGCCTTCTCTGTATTTGACAAATTCACTCTTAGGGATCTTTGGTCTTTTATTAAAATAGGTAAGATGAGATAACGAAACCAGACGATAAAGATTCACGCGCCCGATATCATTGGTTGCAAGCATAATGGCATGGTAAGACTTCATCTTTCTTACATTTTCTTTTTCTACTCCTGCCGCTTTATTCACTTCATCTAAAGTAGAAATACCACGTTCTTTTAGCATCTCGATAAATTTAAGGAAAATATCTGCTGTACATGCCGCATCATCCACAGCTCTGTGATGATTGCCAAGATGTACCCCGATTGCTTTTGCGACCGTATCCAGACGAAAACGACTTAAAGTCGGCAGCAAAAACTGTGCCAGAGTCATCGTATCCGCAACCGTAAAATCATACTTGATTCCCTGTAAATCGCAATTTTTTTTGATAAAACTCATATCAAATTCTGCATTATGGGCGACCATAATACAACCTTCACAAAATTCCATGAATTTCGGAAGAATTTCTTCAATTGTCGGTGCAGTGATTACCATATCATCTCTGATACTCGTTAATTCTTCGATTTTATATGGAATCGGTTCTTTCGGATTTACAAAAGTCGAAAAACGATCGGTAATCTTGCCATCTTCGACCTTTACCGCACCAATTTCAATAATTTTACAGGTATTCGGACTAAGCCCTGTCGTTTCCAAATCAAATACCACATAACGATCCAAAAGACTCTGATTTTTAGAATTTTCAATAATATCTTTTAAATCATCCACAAGGTAAGCCTCTAAACCATAAATCACCTTGATATCAGAGCCATCCGGTATGGAATGATTTGCAATTGGAAACGCCTGCACTGCCCCATGGTCTGTGATTGCAATTGCCTTATGTCCCCACGCTGCCGCACGGGCAATAATGGCTCCGACGTCAGAAACTCCATCCATATCACTCATCTTGGTATGACAATGCAATTCTACCCGTTTCTGTGGACTGGTATCCATTCTGGAACTTGTAAAATCCGGAATCTTTTTGATTCCGACAATGGAACCAATCGTAAGCTCACTATCGAATTTATCAATTGTCGTGACTCCTTTGATTTTCACAAATGCCCCTTTTTTAAGTCCGCCTAAAAGTTCACTTAAATTATCATTTTTTACAAATATTTTCAAAACAATGGTATCTGTAAAATCCGTCACCGACATAATGACAATTGTTTTTTCGTTCCGGATTTCCCTGGTATCTAAACTAATGATTTTTCCGCGAATGACAACCTCTCCCATTTCACCTATAATCGTTTCAATGGCAATTGCCTCATCCTCAAAATCTCTTCCGTAAATAACATCCGGGTTATCCGAACGCCGGTAGGAAAATCCCTCTCTTTTCTGATAGGACTCCTTTTTCCCTGCAAATTTCTTTGACTCGGTTTTCTTTACCGGCTGTGTTTCTTTTGTGATGTTTGGCTTTTCTGCTTTTGGTACAGCAGCTACCGGCTCGTCTACACTAGCTTCCTGTCCTTTGTTCTGCCCAATGGCAGACATATTTATAATATTCTGAACCTCATACGCAATCTGCAAATCGCTTTCTTTCTGATGTTCGTCTTCCCCGGTTCTTTCAAACTCCGGTTCAATCATAAGCGTAAGTCCACAACGTTCACAGATGATTTTCTCTAAGATATCAACAAGCTCATCTGCACGTTCTGTTGCAATAATAGAATCTTCCAATGTCAGAACCATATGCCCTTCCCTGTCAAAATCCATTTTGGCTTTGCGAAACAGGTTATACAGTAAAAGACTATAGTTCTTAATTTCCAAAAGGATACTGTCCTTATAAACATCCATCAGATTTTTGGGCGTATACTGGCTGGACAAAGCAAATTTTTCTGCGATTTTAATCGTCATTGCTTTTGTCGGAAACAATTGCTTTTTGATTTCTTTTTCCATGACATAAATCTTTTTTTTGGGAATGAGATGATTCGAAAGCAGATAAACATACAGCAAATCCCTGTTGCGATTTGTTGCAACCTTTGTTACTTCCACTTCCGATAATAAACTTTGCATTTCTCCTTCCATCTGTAACGTTGGAAATACTTCAAAAAAAGATTTACCCATTTTATCACCCAATTACTCTACTTCTTCCTTCCAGTTCAAAAGTTCCTCTCTTAAAGCACCAAGAAGTTCATTCTCCGGCACTTTCTTATAAATCTCACCATGTTTTATAAGTAGTCCTTCGCCAACGCCTCCTGCGATTCCGATATCGGCTTCTTTGGCTTCTCCCGGACCATTTACCACACATCCCATAACTGCCACTTTTAAATCAAGCGGAATGTCGGCAACCATATTTTCTACCTGATTCGCAAGTGAAATAAGATCAATTTTTGTCCTTCCGCAGGTTGGGCAGGAAACAACCTCGATTCCGCCTTTTCGTAACCCGAGAGTGCGAAGAATAATCTTTGCACTTTTAATTTCCTCTAACGGATCTCCGGTCAAAGACACTCTTATGGTGTCTCCGATTCCCTGACTTAAAATAAGTCCAAGTCCAATCGAAGATTTGATATTTCCACTAATCAGTGTACCGGATTCGGTAATTCCAACATGAAGCGGATAATCCGTCTGCTTTGAAATAAGCTCATGTGCTTTTACACACATTAAAACATCGGAAGACTTGATACTGATAACCAGATTATCATAGCCCATATCTTCAATCCATTTTACTTTATCCAGTGCACTTTCTACGATTCCTTCCGCTGTCACTCCATGATACTTTTCAATCAGTTCTTTTTCCAGAGAACCACTGTTTACACCGACACGGATTGGAATATTACGCTCCTTTGCAACTGCAACAACAGCTTTTACACGCTCTTTTGAACCAATATTTCCGGGATTGATACGAATCTTATCTGCACCATTTTCCATTGCAGCAATCGCAAGTTTGTAATCAAAATGAATATCGGCAACCAAAGGAATGGAAATTTCTTTTTTTATTTTCTTCAATGCCTGTGCAGCTTCCATGGTTGGAACGGCACAGCGGATAATGTCACATCCGGCTGCCTCCAGCTTCTTTATCTGTGCAACGGTTGCCTTAACATCTTCTGTTTTTGTGTTTGTCATAGACTGGATTTTAATCGGACTTCCACCGCCTACTACTACATTCCCAATCTGCACTTTTTTCGTTATCTTTCTTGTCATACCATTCTCCTAGAATAATTTTCGTATATCACTAAACATAACTACTACCATCAAAAGCATCAGACATGCCATGCCAATAAAGTGCACCATTCCTTCTTTATCCGGATCAATTTTCTTTCCTCTGATTGCTTCAATAATAAGAAATACCAATCTGCCTCCGTCCAATGCCGGAATTGGGAGCAAATTCATGACACCAAGGTTCGCCGATAGCAAAATCGAAATATTTAGCATATTGACAAAAATATAAAATACACCGCTCGCTTTGCTCTGTTCATACGTGTCCCCAATCGTCTTTACGATTCCAACAGGTCCCGACATATCCTGAACTCCGACTTGCCCGGTCACAAGCATTTTTAAACTTTCAAACGTAACATCAATCCAGTATTTCACATAATAAACGCCATACTGTAAGGTCTCTATGACATTGCCTTTCGTCTTTTCTCCGCCTCCATAAAATCCTGCATAATAGGCGCCATTTTCTTCATCATACTTTGGTGTCAATGTAGTCTCATAGCGTTCTCCCTCCCGCTCATAAGTAACCTTAAGTTCCTCTCCCGGATGGGAATACAGATAGAAATTAATTTCACGCCAGAAATGAATACTTTTATGATTGAGTTTTACAATGGTATCTCCCGCCTCTATGCCGGCTTCTTCTGCCGGATATCCTTCCATCACACCACTTAATACGGGTTTATCATAACCGACACATCCCATTAAAATAATGGAAAAAACAAGTGCCATAATGAAGTTAAAAATCGGTCCTGCAGCAACAACACTGATTCTTGCCCATACGGATTTTTTTCCAAATGCACGCTCATCATCACTCTCTGCATCTTCCCCCTCCATCATACAGGCTCCGCCAAACGGAAGCAGATGCAGGGAGTACTTTGTCTCTCCCTTCGTAAAACCAACTACTGTAGGTCCAAGTCCCAGACAAAATTCGTTGACACGGATTCCGTTCTTCTTTGCCAGGAGAAAATGCCCCAGCTCATGAAAAATAATAAGTAAACTAAATATCAGAATTGCAATTATAATTTTCATTTTACCCACCTGCCTTCTATCCACTCATATACTTCTTTTTCGGTCTCTAATATTTCTTCCACAGAAGGATTTTCTACATAGGAACACTGATTCATACAGGATTCAATGATTTCCGGTATCTCTAAAAATCTGATTTCCCGATTTAGGAACTTTGCAACCGCCTTCTCGTTGGCAGCATTAAAAATGGTCGGTACATTTCCGCCCTTTTTCATTGCATCAAAAGCAAGGGCAAGGCCGCGGAACGTTTCCGTATCCGGTTCTTCAAACGTAATTTCTTTTAACTTATAAAAATCAAGCCTGTCACCGCTTAACGTTCTCCGGTTGGGATAATAAAGAGCATACTGAATCGGCAGACGCATATCCGGGGTTCCCAGCTGTGCAATCACCGCTCCATCCTCATATTCCACCATGGAATGAATCACACTCTGCGGCTGCACAACAACTACAATCTGTTCTAATTCAACACCAAACAGCCACTTTGCCTCCATAACCTCCAGACCCTTGTTGACCAGTGTTGCCGAGTCTATCGTAATTTTTCTTCCCATACTCCAGTTTGGATGCTTCAATGCATCTTCTAACGTAACCTGCTCCAGATCTTTCTTCGTTTTTCCCCGAAATGGACCACCGGAAGCCGTTAAAAGGATTCTTTCTATTTTATTATTATGTTCTCCATTTAAGGACTGAAAAATTGCACTGTGTTCACTGTCCACGGGCAAAATGGAAACACCATATTCTTTTGCAAGCGGCATAATAATATGTCCTGCCGTTACAAGAGTCTCCTTATTGGCAAGTGCGATATTTTTCCCGGATTTAATTGCTGCAATTGTAGGACGGATTCCAAGCATTCCGACAATTGCAGTTACCAGTATCTCAGAATCCGGTATGGTTGCTACTGTAAGTAAACCATCCATCCCACAAACTACGGTAACCGCACAGTCTTTTACACTATCCCTTAACACAGCCGCCTTTTCTTCGTCCCAGACAGCAGCCACTTTGGGATGAAACTCCCGAATCTGTTCTTCCAGAAGTTTAATATTATTTCCGGCTGCCAAAGCAACTACCGAAAGATCTCCATGTTCCCTCACCACATCTAAAGTCTGTGTTCCGATGGAACCGGTAGAACCTAAAATTGCAATGTTTTTCATCATTAAAACCTCTTTACTTTCCTATTTGCAATTTGCCTATCGCTGATACTGTTACATCAAATAAGATGCCAGATAAAATATAATCGGTGCCGTAAAAATAACGGAATCAAACCGGTCTAAAATTCCACCATGCCCCGGTATCAGCTTTCCATAATCCTTAATGTCATAATTACGTTTAATCGCAGACGCCGTAAGATCTCCTATCATGGAAATCACTGCACCAACAGCACAAATCAATGCTATCATAAGGATTTCTCTTGTTGTCGTTCCCATGGCATCCTGAAATACCAAGCCATAAATGATTCCGAGAAGTGCTGCACCAACAACACCGCCGACCGCGCCTTCCCACGATTTCTTTGGGGAAAGTTTCGGTGTCATTTTATGCTTTCCAATCAGCATTCCCACACAATAAGCGCAGGTATCACAACCCCAGGAACATAAAAAGACAAGCCACACCATATAAGCACCACCGGAAAGTATTCTGGTCTGATAAATAAAGGATAGCATCACTGCCACATAAAATACACCGAAAAATGCTGCAAGCATCTGCTCTGTCTTATATTTTGGATAAGAAAAAACATAAATAAACATAAGAACTACCAAATATCCGATGACAAACAACATGGTATCCGGCAAAAAGTCAAATTTCAAGTTGCAATAAAACAATAATGCTGCAAGATATCCGGCAATTCCTGCAATGGAACGTTCTATTTTAAAAATTCGATACAATTCAAACAAACCAATGAGAGAAATTACCGCTGTTGAAATCAAAAGCACATTTCCTCCGGTAATAATGAGTACTAATGCCAGAATCACCAATATGATTCCGCTTAAAAGTCTTGTTTTAAACATGATTTTCCTCCTTCAGACCACCATATCTGCGTTCTCTGTTCCCATAACTTTCTACTGCTTTTTTTAATTCTTCCGGTGAAAAATCCGGCCACGGAACATCCGTAAAATAAAATTCGCTGTATGCAAGCTGCCACAACAGGAAATTCGATAAACGCTGTTCCCCACTGGTTCGAATTAAGAGATCCGGATCCGGAATATCTTTTGTATCCAGATAGTGTTCGAAAGTTTCCTCTGAAATATCCAAAACACCTATTTTACCGGCATCATAATCGCTTACCATTTTTCGCATTGCACGCACCATCTCATCGCGACTTCCATAATTTAAGGCGATTTGAAAGTTTAAACCATCATTCCTTTTGGATGCTTCTTCCAAATCAAGAATCTGTTTTTGCATAGAATCATCCAATCTTGAAATATCTCCAAGAACGCGCACACGCATATTGTTCTTATCTGCTGTTTTGATGCAGTTTTTAAGATAAGAATTAAGAAGTTTCATAAGCGCACTTACTTCTTCTTTTGGTCTGTTCCAGTTTTCGGTAGAAAACGCATACATTGTAAGGTAAGAAATTCCAAGGTCATACGCTGCCTTACAGATTACTTCTACATTTTTCGCTCCCATGGTATGACCATAGGTACGCGGCATTCCCTTGCTCTTTGCCCAACGTCCATTACCATCTAATATAATTGCAACATGCTGCGGTATTTTCATTCTATTCTAATCCTCCTGGTTTTCATTCTGATTCTTATCTGTTTGTAACTTGACACATTTATGAGATAAGTAATGCATCAGATTATTTTAACATACTTTTTCAAATTTTCCTACCACTGACCCGATGTTTTAAAATAAAAAGTAACAGTTATGGCTGAACTGTTACGTAAAAAAACAGCATGACAAATGCCATGCCGGTTTTTTTGATTGTATTGATACAAAGTCCAAACACAAAGCGGATATTCGAATCCGCCTCGCTTCCTGAACAATTAAACTGTAAGAATTTCTTTATTCTTTTCTTCCACTGCCTTATCAATCTCTGCAATATATTTATCGGTTAATTTCTGTGCTCCATCTTCTAATGATTTAATCTCATCCTCAGAAATATCTTCTGATTTTGCAAGCTTTTTAAAAGAATCATTTGCATCACGTCTGATATTACGAACTGCGACTTTTGCATTTTCGCCCTTTTTCTTAATATCTTTTGCAATTTCTTTTCTTCGATCCTCGGTAAGTTCCGGAAATACCAGTCGAACCACTTTTCCATCATTCGTCGGATTAATTCCAAGATCAGAAGTCATGATTGCTTTTTCAATCTCTTTTACCAGAGATGCTTCCCAAGGCTGAATCTGAATCATTCTTGGCTCCGGAACACTGACATTTGCCACCTGCTGAATTGCTGTAGGCGTTCCGTAATAATCAACTCTCAATTTATCTAACACATGCGGATTGGCACGTCCTGCACGGATACCTCCAAATTCAGATAAGAGATTGTCCAGTGATTTCTGCATTTTCGTCTCAAATTGTGCTAATCTTGCGTCCATTTTTATTCCTCCATATATTTTATCTACTTAAACGGTTACTTTTGTACCGTTAAATGCACCACTCATTGCTTTTACAATACTGTCTTTTTCATTGAGCCCAAAGACATACATTGGCATTTTATTTTCCATGCACATAATGGATGCTGTCAAATCGACAACCGCAAGCTTTTTCTCAATGACTTCTTCAATGGATACCTCGTCATATTTTTTAGCTGCCGGATTAAGCTTCGGATCACTGTCATAAACACCATCAATTGCCTTGGCAAGATAAATTCCTTCCGCATCCATCTCAATGGCACGCAGAACAATTCCGGTATCGGTAGAAAAATACGGATGTCCGGTTCCTCCCGCGAAAAACACAACCATGCCCTTTTCAAAATACTTATTTGCCCTGTCTTTCGAAAACAGCTTTGTCATAGAACCACACTCAAATGGTGTTAATATCTGTGTTTTCATGCCAACAGAACGAAAGATTTCAGATACATAAATGCAATTCATAACTGTCGCAAGCATTCCAATCTGATCTGCTTTTGTGCGGTCAATGGTCTCACTGGTACGTCCCCTCCAGAAGTTTCCTCCTCCGATTACAATACCTACTTCCATTCCGCCTTCTACAATCTGTTTCACCTGTCTTGCAACTTCTGTTACAGTCGGTTCATCAAACCCTGTTTTTTTCTCCCCGGCTAATGCCTCTCCGCTCAGCTTTAAAAATACTCGTTTCATGATTTATTTGCCTTTCTTTTCTCCAAAGAGATTTTCTACATCAATTTCTGCATAACACTGGGAGCAGAAACCTTCGATTACGGCACCGTTATTGATCTGTACAGAACGTGACTTGATATTACCGACAACAACGGCAGAAGTATCAACAACAACCGGTCCCTGTACATCAATGTCTCCCTTGATTGCTCCTGCGATTACGGCAGAAGTTGCTTTCAAATTACCAATTACAACAGAACCTAAACCAATCTTAACAGTTCCGGTACTTACAACTTCACCTTCAATTTTTGCAGAATCAGCGAAAAATTCAGAAGTGCTGCTGTTTCCGGTAATCTTACCTGTTACAGTAAGTTTACCATTACAGCTTACATCTCCCTCGATTTCACCCTGCACATCTACAGAACCGGTAGAACTGATATTACCTTTGATCTTTGTTCCTAATGTAATCACTGCTGTTTCGTCTGTTACTTCACTGCTGTTTACCATTGTCTCCATCTCTTTTTCTGTCTCCATTCCTTCTTCTGTGTTTGTTTCCATTTCTGCATTTTCCCCCTCTGTTAATACATCCTCTGTTTTCTTACTCATGATATTCTCCTCCTCATTATCTTTCCATACACTGTCTTCTGTAGGTTCAGTGTCAATTACCATTTCTGTTCCCTCAGGTTTTTCTTCTTCCGCTTCTTCTAGTGCCACTTCAACTTTATCTTCCGGAATATCCTCACCTGTCACTGATTCGTCCAATGCCTCATCACTTTCTACAGGCTCATCCTCTGTCACTTCGTCTGTCGTAACATCTTCTCCACTTTCCGGAACAATTTCCTCGTCCATCGCAACTGTTTCCTCTTTTGCAAATAAATCGTCCAGGAATTCTAATTCCGGCAAAGCATCATCTTCTGAATCATTAAATGAATCCGCCTCATTCTCTTTCTTATTTTCTTCTGTTTCTTCTACCGGTTCTACCATAGGAAGCTCTTCCTGGTTTTCTGTTTCTTCCTTCGCGTTTTGTTCTTCCACCGCCTCTTGTAAAACCTTATCTGCCTCCTCGCCGACATTTTCACTGACTTTTTCAAGAAGTCCATCCAGCTTTGAAAGTTCGGATGCTATATCCACATCATCATCCAGAGTATTTACCACCATATCAGCGTCCTCTGTCTGCTCGTCCAATAATTCATCTTCCCCCGGCATTAATTCGTTTACTGCCTGTGATAAATCTTCCTTAAATTCCTTAAAAAAACTCATGCACTTACCTCCATATATTTAACGTTATTCAACGTTCTCTGCTTTTACATGCTGAACCAATGTCGTGTTATCATCAATTGGCAAAATCTGTGCACCCATTCCCTGTAATGCTTCAATCATAGGTCCTAACGCCTCTACTGTCGTTCCCTTTGTATTAGAATCATGCATCAACACAACAGATGTCTTATATTTCACCACATCAGACATAACATTATTCACAAGTTCGTCTGCGGTATATGCCTGCGATGTTGCATCACCGCTCGACACATTCCAATCAAAATAAGTAACCTGTTCTTCGTTTAAGAACTTAATAAACTCTGTCATATCCGTATTGCTGACCTGATTACTGCTTCCTCCCGGAAAACGGTAAAGTCTGCATTCGCGTCCCGTCACATCATACAAATAACTTTGAATCTCATTAAAATCTGTTTCAAATGCATCCAAAGAGTCATAAATCACACTGTACTTATGAGAATAAGAATGCATTCCCAGGGTATGTCCTTCATTGACAATCCGCTGGTACATTGCTTTCGACTCATCATCCTGCTTCCCTACTACAAAAAAAGTCGCTTTCACATTGTATTTTGCCAGTGTATCAAGGATTGCCGCTGTATTGTCACTCGGTCCGTCATCAAACGTCAGATAAACCTTTAATTCATCGTTTTCGCCTGCAAGATTTTCCGTATCATTAATCACTCCTGCGATATTCATAACGACCTGCTCATCCGTACTTTTCATTGCCTCTGTTGAATTATAAGAAAGACCCTCGTTTCCACCTGCGACTTTCTCATCTACCTGTTTTGTTATTGTCTCATCCGATACCAGAAGCGCAACTTTCTTCTCAAGACTGCTTACCTTCACCATCAGTATAACACATAACAGCATACAGACGAACATCCATATTCCAATAAAAGAAATCAAACCTTTTTTCATACGATTGATTCTTTTTCTTCTGTCTCTTTGTTCCTTCAGGTTAACCTGACTTTTTTCTTCCATATGTCCTCCTGATCATAAATATAACTTATGACCAATCCCCCTCGTACTTCAATCGTGATTTCATTATAACACTAATTGTATCTTCATTTCAATTGATTTTTCTACAAGATATTGGTATATCTGGCTCTTTCATAACATTCATGTAATTCTTTTCCTTCTTTTGTTTCTGCAATCCCTGCTTTCGTTTCAATTTCATATGGACTTTCATAACATTCCGGTAAATCTTTCCTGTGTTTTCTTATTTCTTTTTTATATTTTTCCCGAATAATTTCAAGTTCTGTCTGCTCTTTTTTTCTGATTTTCGTTTTCTTTATTTTAACACGCTTTTCTTCCGGTTGCAGTTTTTCTACCACATCTCCGTTTTCATCGATATTTTCTTTAAAATCCAAAAACAAACCTTTTGTTTTAGAATATACATTTTTTATAATCCAAAGAAGAATTGCAATTCCTATTCCATAAAAAAACAGTTTTAATACGAATGGAGTTTCTTTTACTTCCTGTGCTTCCATCACTTCCTGCATCGGATCTGAATTCCCCGCATTTTCTTGTTCTTCTTCTTTCATCCAGTCCGGTATTTCTACCTCTCTCTCATTGACCCATTCCCTGAAATCACGGTATTCCCGCTCTTTTATCAGATAAATGGACGGAAGAACGGATAACATCACAAAACACAGAAAGCACAAAAATATTCCGTTCCCGATTCCGTAAATTCTTCTGGAAGGCAGATTACATACTCTCTGATTCAAAGAAAGATAGGTGTCTGTCCGCTCTAAATACTGAAAAATCATTCCTGCCAGGAAAGAAAAAATACAGCTAAATAATGCCTCATTGCACACAGCGGCACTGTTTACATTCTTTGCAAGGACATAGATAAGGACAAAATAAATCAGGATATAAAAGGACGGATTTTGTGGTTTCTTAGAGACCCGTTCTATCAACCGCGCAATAAAAAACACAAAAGTTCCAAATAAAACAGCTACATAATATCCCTGCTTTAATATACTGTCAAAACTCTCCGGTATCACTGCTTTTGCCAGAAATCCCATAAGGGCAAAAATTAAAATTCCACTTCCAAGATAAGAAAACAACGTTTTGCAACGCTTTTTTGCAATATCCATCAAGACAACCGGAAGGGCAATGATAAGGCAACGCACATACAAAATATATTCCGTTCCGTTTCCTCGTTCCATTCCCAGAATATAAATGGCAGGAAGAATGATTGCAAAAATCAAAGTAAGGTACACATACCGCATCAGATCCTGTACTTTCTTTCTCATCGTCCTTCCACCTCTCTTTTTATTACTTTGAGATTTCTTTGTCCCGTTATCTCAATTTTGTCTTCTTTTTGATGGTAAATAACCCATATTCCAAAATTTTCTTTTCCGAGAAAAGATTCTATTTTTTCCCGATTGCGCAGTACATCTCTGGTAATAAAAACAGGAACTGCATCTTCCGGCAAATCCTTTAAAATCGTTTCGTAAGAAACTGTCCCCTCTTTCGTATTACAGGCTGCAAGTAATTTTTCTATTTTGGCAAGCTGCGTTCTTGATGCCCCCGGCTTCACATAAGCTTCTTTTTCCTCTGCCGCGTTAAAAGAAAGTCCCACCTCAATTCCACGTGAAATCAATTTTTGTGCCAGACTTGCTGCAACTGAGATTCCATTTTCCACCAGATTTTCATAACTGTAAATTCCCTTATCCTCAATATCAAGATAAATCATTGCTTTCCCTGCCAGTGTGGACTCATAGGTATTTACCATCATTTTTCCGGTCTTAGCACTCGCTTTCCAGTTAATCGTCTTCATTGGGTCATCTATGGTATACTCACGAATCGAAGAAAAGGCAAACATATCCTCCTCTAACCTTTTCCTGCACTGGATTTCTCCCATCATTTTTTCAAAAACGACGACAATATCAGAAACATCCGTGCGTTTTGCATAAACATACAAATCCGTAGTAATCGGCTGTTCTTTCCCATAACGTTTTCGGTAAAGCAACGAAAATGCCGTATAACTTATCTTATCTATGGAATAATATCCCCGCTTGTTGCAATCCAGAGTAAGTGTTCTCGTAATCCTCTGATTTCCCAATAATGCAAACACATCTCTTTTATAGGTATAATCACTGACTACCGTATTTTCCATATCGTGAAACAGCAATCCTTTCTCAAAATGAAAGGAAACCTCCAAAACAGGAAGCGGCATCCTCTTTCGGTTCTCAACTTTTTCCACAATTGCAGCCTGTTTTCCTGCATACACTGCCTGTTCTTTAAACTGCACAAAAACCGCCACATTTTTACTCCATAAAACACGATAACAATAGTTCCATACCAGAATAGCCAAAATAATTCCAAGGAAAAAAATACTGATCATGCTTTTGTCCAGTCTTCCGTCGGCAGTGGAATACTATTTAATAAATTTTCTATGACTGCCGCTTTTTCTGCTTCTTCCCCGGTTTCTGAAATCAGGCGGTGTACCAGCACCGGAATTGCAACTTTTTTAATATCTTCCGGTACCACATAATTTCTTCCCTGCACCAGAGCATATCCCTGGGAAGCATGCAAAAATGCAAGCGTACCTCTTGGACTTACTCCCATAGCAGTTCCTCCTGACATATTACGGGTTCCCTGTATCAATGCCACAATATAGTCCCTTAAATCATTATGTACAAAAACTTCCCTACACTGTTTTTGCAGCTCCTTAATTTCCTGTAAAGTGCAGACAGAAGTAAGCTCGGCAAGTGGCTCATCTACGATATAACGGTCAATCATACGACGTTCTTCTTCTGCCGAAAGACTTCCCATACTGATTTTCATAAGGAAACGATCCATCTGTGCTTCCGGTAATGGATAACAGCCCAGAGTTTCCACCGGATTTTGCGTTGCAATCACAAAAAATGGCTGCTCTAATTTTCTTGTAACACCATCTACCGTCACCTGCCCTTCCGCCATACATTCCAGCAGGCTCGACTGCGTTCTTGGGGTTGCACGGTTAATTTCATCTGCCAGCAGCAAATTCGTAAAAACCGGTCCTTCCTTAAAGACAAATGCACTTTTTTCTGCATTATAATAGGACAAACCCGTCACATCGCTCGGTAATAAATCCGGTGTAAACTGCACGCGGCCAAATGCAAAATCCATAGATTTCGCAAGCGATTTTGCAAGCACCGTCTTTCCGGTTCCCGGAACATCCTCCAATAATACATGACCACCTGCTACCAAAGAAGTAAGTAATAAATCAATCACTTCTCCTTTTCCTATCATTACTTTTTCTACATTCTCCTTGATTTTTGCTAACACTCCACTCATTTTTCCCTTTCCTTTCCTGCCCCCACACTTGTAATTCGACGGACTATTAATAAGCCCGAATTATTCAAACCTTCTTATTAAATTTCGAATCCTCGGAAGTTTTCATTTCAAAATACTTATCTTTATCATTATGTGGAAACAACATTTCCATATAAAGACTTCCAAGCAGATTCTGAACCCTGACCGGATCCAGATTTTTTGCCTGAACCTCTTCTAATTTCATATTCCGCAAATTTTGAAGCAGCAGATTAATATGTTCCTCCTGTGAAATTACATCTTTTTTCACAGGTTCCTCTTCTTCCATAATGATTTCTTCCGGTTCCTGTGTCATTAATTCTTTTGTTTCCGGCATATCATATACCAGATTCTGACAAGTCTTGGTAAAACATTCCGGATCGTATTTTGCCAAAAAAGCAATGTCATCCATTGTTAAAGTCTGTTTGTTATAGATTTTAATATAAATATTCGCAAGACGTGCATTTTTTTCCATAGCCCCCACACTCCTTCAAATTCAAACGGATATTAGCAAATTTCTGCCCAAAAGCAGTGCCTTCCCTGATAAGTTTAAGATATCATATTTTTGTATAAATTTCCATACTTCAGAGCAAAAGTGTGCAAAGCGTACTCTCACATTTCAATAAACTAATCTGCACACTTTTGTTCCTTTCAAAAATTCCTTGTACATAAAAAGGTACCTCAAAATCATATGATTCTGAGATACCTTTTATGCGACAATGCACTATCTTAATTACTGTAACTGAGCTGCAACCTCTGCTGCAAAATCAGTCTCTACTTTCTCGATACCTTCACCGGTTTCGAAACGTACAAATCTCTTAACAGCAACTTCTCCGCCAACTTCTTTGGAAACTGCTTCTAAGTATTTTGCTACTGTCTGTTTTCCGTCTTCTGCTTTCACATAAACCTGATCTACCAGGCAGATTTCTTTTAATTCTTTATTTACACGACCTTCAATCATACCATTGATAACCTTTTCCGGTTTCTGGGATTCTTTCGGATCATTCATAATCTGTGCCAATAAGATTTCTTTCTCATGTGCAATGTAATCAGCACTGATTTCATCTCTGTTTACATACTTTGGATTCAAAGCTGCAATCTGCATAGCAATATTTTTAAGAGCTTCTTTTACCGTATCATTTACTACAGAAGCTTTTGCTTCCACGATAACACCGATACGTCCGCCACCATGGATATAAGGAACAACACAACCTTCTGTTGCTTCTACTTTCTCAAATCTTCTGATTTTTAAGTTTTCACCGATAACAGCAATCTGATCTACCAATGCATCTTTTACTGTCTTAGCAGAATCACCAATCCATGCTTCTTCCATAAATGCATCCATATCAGCAGCTTTTGTAACAAGTGCCTGTTTTGCAACTTCATTTACATAATTCTGGAATTTTTCATTTTGTGCAACAAAGTCTGTCTCAGAGTTTACTTCTACGATAGCAGCTTTGTTATCTCCATCAACAGCAACAGTTACCATACCTTCTGCTGCTACACGGGAAGCCTTTTTCTCAGCTTTTGCCTGTCCTTTTTTTCTTAAATATTCAATAGCTTCGTCCATGTTTCCGTCAGTTTCATTTAATGCTTTTTTACAATCCATCATACCTGCGCCGGTCAATTCACGCAGTTCTTTTACCATTCCTGCTGTAATAGCCATTTTCAATTCCTCCAACAATATATTCTTATCGTAATGGGGGACAGGCATATCTATGTCTGTCCCCAATCAACTATCTGTAAGACGCACTCTATTCTATGCAGCCCAAACTGCAAATCTTATGCTTCTTCTACTGCTTCCTCAGTTGCTTCTTCTTCAAAATCAACGTTCTCAGCACCCTGATTTGCTTCGATTACAGCATCTGCCATCTTAGAAACGATTAATTTTACGGCTCTGATTGCATCATCATTACCTGGAATTACATAATCCAATTCTTCCGGATCACAGTTTGTATCAGCAATACCGATAAGCGGAATTCCTAAAGCGTGTGCTTCCTGAACACAGATTCTTTCTTTCTTCGGGTCAACGATAAAGATTGCATCCGGAAGTTTTTTCATATCTTTGATTCCGCCAAGATTCTTCTGTAACTTGTCTAATTCTTTCTTTAAGTTGATAACTTCTTTCTTAGGAAGAACTTCAAATGTTCCGTCTTCTTCCATCTTTTCGATTGCTTTTAATCTTGCAATACGGCTCTGGATTGTCTTGAAGTTGGTAAGCATACCACCTAACCATCTCTCATTAACATAGAACATGTTGCAACGCTCTGCCTCTGTCTTGATTGCATCCTGTGCCTGTTTCTTTGTACCAACAAAAAGAACTGTACCGCCATTTGCAGCAATATCAGAGATTGCTTTATATGCTTCGTCTACCTTACCTACAGATTTCTGTAAGTCAATGATGTAGATACCATTTCTTTCTGTGTAAATGTATGGAGCCATTTTAGGGTTCCATCTTCTTGTCTGATGTCCGAAATGAACACCTGCTTCTAATAACTGTTTCATTGAAATAACGCTCATGTTTCTACCTCCAACTGGTTTTTCATCCATATGCTTCCTTTTGTAAGACAACCTCCCGGCACCCGCCCTACCATCGGCATATGTGTCTTTTTTACATTTATTCGAGTTTCCGAACAAATGCCATGCAACTGTAATACTATAACACAAAAACCCTTGACATGCAAGGGTTTTTCCGATAATTATTTTACTAATGTAGAGGCAATCTCATAATAAGATGCATTTTTCTTAATCTTAAAAGTTCCGGTCCGTAACCGGCTGTCGTAGTTATTTTCTACCATATAAGTATTAAATGCTGTTGCATCATCCACAATACCTGCACTATACAGATTGAATGCAACCGTATCCGATGACTGACCGGCACTAATCGTAAAAGAAATCTCCTCCCCGGTATTTTCCGGCATTTGTGGCTGCACCTCACCCATCACTTCCTCCGTATCCGGTTCTGCGATGGTATCTTTCCCATCTGCTGCTTCGATTTCAGAACTCTCAACGTCTGTCTCACTTTCCGTATCCGGCGTCTCCGTCGGTTCAATAATCGTCACCGGTAATTCACTCGCCGGTGTTTCTTCCTCCAAGGCTTCTGTTTCCGTTGCATCCGGAATTTCATCTTTTTCTTCTGGTGATACATCCATTACCATACCAAGTGCCTCGGCACGCTTTATAATTTCCTCGTCAGATAATTCTTTTTTTTGACCGGAAAAAGCAATCATTAAAACGAGTGTTGCAACAATGACACCTATTCCAAGTCCTCTCAAATAATATTTTAGTTTCACTCTGCTTCTTCCTCTCTGAATAACCCTAATACAAGTCTGACCTCGCCCGTACCAAGCCCTAGCTCTTTTGCAATCTCAACATCAGAATATCCTGCCTTATGAAGTTCCAAAATCCGGGCATTATGATTTATCATCTCCGGTTCTTTCTCTTCTTCAGGCTCCTTTCTTTCTTCTGCCTTAGTTTCTATTGGTTCTGTCACTTCTTCCATCTGAACCTCATCCGCTTCGGCTTCTTTTGTCCCTGTTTCTTCTGATTCTGCTGTTTCTTTCTTTTCTGTCGTAGGAATTTCCGTTTTCAGGATGTTTTGTTCTTCTTCCCGAACTAATATTTCCGGTTTGACCGTTGTATTTGCTTCCTCTTCTAACTGGGTTTTTACTTCTTCTTTTTTCTCTTCCAGCTTCTTTACAAGCTCCTGCAACTCATCTGCATACTGTGTCATGGCAGAATGTTTATCATTCAACATACTATATAAAAAAGTGATTTCATTATGCGTTTTATTCATGTTTTCCATCACAGTATCCGAAAATTCACTGATTGCCATGATTTTTTCATTGGTCTCTTTTTCTAATGCACGATCAATCTCTTCCACGGAAGCATCCATGGATTCTTTCATCTGTTCTTTTATTTTCTGCTGTGATGCATCTAATTCTCTTTCTAATATCTTTTTAATTTCCTCTTCGCTTACTTCTGATACCTTATTCAAATCAGAACCGGAAAGCTTTTCTGTAATGAAAAAGCTGCCTATCATAAATATAATTCCAATAAGCAATAAGGTTATTTCTATTCCTGTCATTTTCCTGCTACTCCTTTAAATCCGAATATCAAATCCACTGGACATTTCTTTTCCTTTCACAGTTACCTGTCCATCCGGTTTTTGCTGCTTCTTTTTTTTCTTCTGGTTCTGTTCATAACTCGAGTTTCCTTTTTCTTTCGCATCATAACGATATTCCGGCTCATTGGAATCATCTGCATGAACTACCTGTTTTAATTTATGTTCCCCTTCGCGTGCAAATTGTGTCTGTATATTCTGCTGATCCACAAAAGGTTTTGCATCTTCATTTTGTTTAATGGTACTCATGTCCTGCGTTCTCTGCACAACACCATTCAAGTCCACTGGTCTGATTGTCATCGGTATCACCTCTACAATGGGACGATTTTTATTTCGCCCTCCTGACGTATAAACTGACTATAAGTTCTCTGATCTTTCAAAGTCATCTTTGCATCGGAAATGGATATATTCACTCCCGGATAAATGTCTTTTAAAACCTTTACTCTCGCCGCATTCTCATTTGAAATCAGCCGTTCGAGTTCCTTGGCCTGCTGTTTCAAAGGAACAACTTCTCCCTGCAGGCTCTGCAACTGTAATGCAAGCTTTCTGATATAAGTCATCTGCTCTTTACTCAGTGCTTCCCCTTGTTTCATTTTATTGGAATAAGTCGTAACAATTGGCTTTAATTTTCCAATCTGCTCGTCATATTCTTTTATCTTTTTCTGAACTTCGATATACTTTTCTTTCTGAATCGGGTCAACACCAACTTCAATCTGCGTAAGTGTCTCCATCTCTGAGCCGATTGTCTGTGCCTCAATTAAATTCCCCGCACGGACAACACCACCTGTGATAAAGCCTTTCTTTCCTTTTACAATAACTTCTCCATATGCGTCTACCTTACTATGCAAAATTGCTTCTGCATCCACATAACCGCCGGATACAACCGTTGCATTTTCGATGAATCTGCAGATAATGTTACTCTTTGCCTTCAACATTCCTTTATTCATTCCGTGAATTCCATGTCGTACAATAATCTGCCCGTCTGATATCAGTGTTGCATCCTCGACAACACCTTCTACCACAATATCACCTATTGCAACTACTTTAAATCCACCTTTCACATTTCCTTTTATTGTTACGCTTCCGTTATAATCAATATTTCCGGTAGAGTTATCAACATCTGCCGGTATCTCATATACATCAGATACAAATATTTTCCCACTTACTAAGCTGGCATGACCGGTCACAGCGGAATATAAAATTTTCTTATCTTCCGAAAGTGTCATGTTTTTTCCGCCCTCTAACCGTTTGGTTTTAACACTGTGCGGTTTGATTGCCTCGCCCAAAATATTATAACCATCTTCCCCCGGATCTTCCGGAATCAGTTCTGCAATTTTATCTCCGGCATTGACACGGCTTATGGTATTAAGTTCCTTATAATCTACCGTACCATCTTCATTTCGTTTTGGTTTCAGATTAATATCCGTATTAAAATAATATTTTATCTCGGCATTATGTCCCTCTACCGGTGTCTTTCCTTTTGCCAGAATATAATCCGTACAATATTCCGGATTTTGTAAAAACTTAAGAATTTCTTCCTGTAAAATCCCCTTCTTTATGCCTTCTTTCGTAAGACCTGCGATAATATCCTGCGCTGTCAGCTTATTTCCTTCATTTGCCGGGGGATAAAATCTCACAACTGCCTGCATCTTATCCGGATAGATGGACACTGCCATTGCCTCGTCCACTTTATTGATACTGCTCGGAAGCCCCACTTTAACGGAAGATATTTTTTCTCTCTCATTTAACGCATCATTCAACTGCTTAACATCATACAAGCTTAAGTTTCTGGCATTTAAATAAGAGGTCAATTCCCCAATCGACACAACCATTCCATCTTCTTTTGGAGGAAAAACTTCCACAAACACACCATCATTTTTTACATTCAGACAAAAATAAGCATTTTTTCCCATCTACTTCCCTCCCGCTATTCGTTTACAAGAATCCCCATATATTTTCCCATCTTATCTCTCATTTTTAAAAGTGCTTTCGTATGTAACTGGGATACTCTGGATTCTGAAACTTCAAGTACTTTACTGATTTCCTTTAACGTAAGATCCTCATAATAATATAATAAAATAACCTTCTTTTCTTTTTCGGTTAATACATTCAATGCCTGCTCTAATACTTCTTTTAGTTCACTTTCTCCAACCACATCCTCCGGTTGTGCAAAATGGGAATTCCCCTTTGCATCCATCACCGGCTCCTGCCCCTGTTCCAAAAACTCATTCAAAGAAATAACATTTGTGATTTTTAATTGTGACTGCCATTCTGTCAATTCTTCCTTCGATAAGTTCAACTCTTTTGCAATTTCTTCATCGGATGCGTTTTTTCCTGTACGCATTTCAATTCCCCGAATTGTTTCATCCAGTTTTTTTTGCTTCTGCCGTACCGTTCTTGGAATCCAGTCCATTTTTCGAATCTGGTCTAAAATAGCCCCCCGGATTCTCAGACTGGCATACGTTTCAAACTTAACATCCTTACCTGTGTCGAATTTATCAATTGCATCAATTAAACCAAAGATTCCGTAACCAACCAGATCTTCATATTCCACATTTGTACCAAGGTACATACTGAGACGACCTGCAACTAATTTTACTAATGGGGCATACTCCACAATAATCTGCTCTCTTAACTCAGAAGTTGGAGATTTCCGATAAGTTTCCCAAAGTTTTTCCCTGTCGACAGCGTTCATGTCAAATCTCCACCTCCATAGCATATCTTAAACCCTAAGCGGTTTTATTCTCTTCTTCCCCATCTGACTCAATATTTTCCTCTTTTTTTTCTGTTTTATCCGTATCTTCTGCTTCTTTATCCTGCTCGTTTTCTTCTTCTGTTCCTTCTGCTTCGTCAGTTTCTTCTGTTTCTTCTGCAAAATTTTTGTCTAAAATTACTTTTGCAACACATCCAAGAATATAAAAGCAGATAAGTACAAGAAACAATGTCGTTACAAATTCTCCAAATTCCATATGTTGTGCAATTGAAATGACACACACAATAAGTCCTGCTGTCAACATTACAATTGCCGGCACCTGTTTTGTTTTCATTCAAAAGCCCCCAAATCTAAATAATTTTTATTGGTTTTCCTACTGACTTAATATAGTACTCTCCCGTATCACAATGTAACTCGACAGTACGTCCATAATTCAGACCGGTGTCCTCTGCAACCAACCGAATTCCAAGCTCTTTTAATTTTGCTTTGGAAGCTTCTGCATTTCTCAGTCCTACATTTCCGATATCGGACAATCCACTTACCTCGAACATTTTTGCTCCGCCCGCAATCTTTGCAACAAGACGCGTTTTCGAAGCGCCCTCTTTTATTACTCTTTTTAATAATTCTTCGATTCCCGTATCTGCAAACTTTGCAATATTGGAATTATTTCGCATTTTAGTACTGTCCGGCAACATGATATGTGCCAGCCCTCCAATTTTTGTAACGGGATCATATAATGCAATTCCAATACAGGAACCAAGTCCTAATGTTGTTATAATATCCGGATTTTTACAAACATTCAAATCCGCCATTCCCACCTTGATTACTTCTCCCATGTATACTCTCCTTATAAGGAAATTCCAAGTGATGACAATATCTTGTCATAAGATTCCAACTCCGGTAACAAAATAAAATAGCCATTGATCATAACATCATCACCAAACTCCGTCTCAATCATCAATGCATTATCTCCATATTTTCCAAACTGGATTGCCGGCACGCTAAGAATCGCTGCTGCCATATCAATCGCAATATATGGAATGGTTGGTGTTATTGTTAAATTGGTCATGGATGACAGTGCATTGAGATAAGAACCTGCAATGATATTTCCGATTTCTTTGATTGCAGACAAATCCATTTCGCTGAATTCTTCCCCTTCAACGGTTTCTCTGCCCATCAGATGGTCTACCAGATAATGTGCTGAATCAAGTTTCATAAGAAACATCATACTTCCGTCAATATCTCCCTGTACTTCCAGATAGATTCCCAGAATCGTTTCATCTTCCGGACAGATTGCGGAACCTAATTCCTGAAAAGTAAGAAGTTCTACTTTTGGGACATTCATATCAATTCTAAGATTCAACATCGTGGACATGGCAGTTGTTGCATTGCCAGCTCCGATATTTCCGATTTCTTTTAATACATCGAAGTAAACATTGTTTACCTCTGATAAACTTAGTTCTGACATATTGCCTCCTTTTTCTCCTGTTTTTGCATTATCCTGTTTCAAGAGTCGCTTCTGATATACGATATAGCAAGGCCGTACGACCTTGCTATATCATTTCTCATTGTTTGCGACAAATATGAATTCCTATTCGTTTTCTTTTTCACCAATAATAGCACCCAGATCCAACAGTGAAATCAATTCCTCACCGTTCTTACCAACTCCATTGATAAAATCTTTGGTATCCTTGCTATTATATACGTTCTTATCGACCTTATCAATCTGATTATTTCCTAAGGTAACCACTTCTTTTACCTCATCTACAATAATACCAAGTGAACTCTGCTGTTCAAATTTTAAAATAATGATTCTGGACGCATTTGTGAATACATCATCTTCCAATCCCATTTTTGTACGAACACTCATAACAGGAACAATTTCACCACGCAGATTAATGATTCCTTTGAAATAAGTCTGCACTTTCGGTACTCTTGTGATTTTCTGCATACGCACGATGGTATCTACATAGCTGATGTCAATCCCATACTGTTCGCTTCCGATTTTTACTACAATATATTGTTTTCTGATATCTTCTGTTGTTTCAATTACTTCTGCCATAGTAAGACCCTCCCGCTACATTAATGTATTAACATCTAAGATCAAAGCTACTTCACCATCACCAAGAATGGTCGCACCGCTTATGAGCTTATTATTGTTAATGTATTTACCGAGTGACTTAATAACGATTTCCTGCTGTCCCATCAGGTTATCAACAACCAGTCCTGCGAATTTTTCGCCTTTTTTCACAATAACGACAGTCAGACTTTCCGGCTCTTTCTCTCTTGGTTCAATATCTAACACTTTGTCTAAACGAACCAGCGGGATTACCATTCCACGTAAATGAATGACTTCTTTAGACTGTACATATTTGATATCTTTTACTGGAATATCTTCAATATTACTGATGGAACCAAGTGCAATGGCATACTTTTCATCTCTGATTTCAACCATAAGTGCCTGAATAATAGCCAAAGTCAACGGAAGTCTTACCGTAAACTTCGTTCCTTCTCCTAGCTTTGTTTTTACTTCAACATCGCCGCCTAATGCTTCAATATTGGATTTTACAACATCAAGACCTACACCACGACCGGAAATATCCGTAATCTGTTTCGCCATGGAAAAACTTGGCATAAATAAGAAATCAATGATTTCTTTTTCCGTAAGTTTTTCTGCCTGTTCTTCTGTTACAAGTCCACGTTCAATTGCTTTTCCTTTTACATGCTCCGTATCAATACCATTACCATCATCAGAAACTTCAATGATAACGTTATTTCCTTCCTGAAATGCATTCAAGCGGATGGTTCCTACTTCAGGCTTTCCACGTTCCTTACGAAGTTCTGCACTTTCCAGTCCATGATCTGCGGAGTTACGAAGCAAATGCTGTAAAGGATCCCCGATCTGGTCTACTACAGTACGATCCAGTTCTGTATCTTCACCGCTCATGATAAGTTCCATCTTCTTATCCAGTTTTCTGGACAAATCACGAATCATACGCGGGAATTTGCTTACTACACTCTCAATTGGCACCATTCGAACTTTCATAACAGACTCATGCAGATTGGTCGTAATTCTTTCCAGATACTCAATCTGTTCATGGAATGTCTGATTCTGGAAATTTCCACCCTCAGAAGAGCTGATGGAAACCAGACTGTTCTTTGCAATGATAAGCTCGCTGACCTGATTCATCAACGCATCCAGCTTTTCAATATCAACTCTGACCGTTCTGCTGGTTACCGGTTTTCCGGTAGTTTTTCCTTTTGCGGCAGCTGCCTTTACATCTTTCTTTGGTGCTGCCTCCGGTGCTTTTGCTGTCACAGCAGCCGGTGCCTTTTTACTTGCTTCTTCCTCTGCTTTTGCACTTGCTGCCGAAATCGTCTCATACTTAACTTCCTCTCCAATTGCTGACTCAATTTCTGACACATTCTGAATAGAAGTAAGAACTGTTTCTAATTCCGTCTCTGTTGCAAGATAAAAGCTGAAATCATTTTCAAACTTTTCATCTTCAATATCCTGGGAACTCGGACGATAAATAATGATCTGTCCAAATTCTTCGACTGCTTTAAATACAAGAAATGCTCTTGCTGCTTTTAACAAACATTCTTTTTGAATATGTACCGTGATACCATATATCTTATTTCCGGCTTCTTCTGCCGTCTTAATTGCTTCTTTTTCACTATCTGAAAATTCAATTTTCAGATATTTCTTCTGGTCAGACACTTCCTGTGGCTGTTGCGTTTCCTGCTCTGTTTTAGCAGCAACTGTCTCATCCTGTGGTGCGTCTTTTCCTTCTGCATTCTCTAAGAATGCATTCAGACCTTTAATAATTGCCTCATTGTCTTCCGTTCCTTCATCGGAAGTCTCCTTAATGGTATCCAGATACCCTTCGATAGCATCCAGACACTGGAACAAAAGATCGATCATATCGCTCGTAACTTTTACTTTATCACTACGCACTTCCTGAAACACATTCTCCATATCATGTGTCAGATGCTGCATTCTTTTAAATCCCATGGTACCTGCCATACCTTTTAAGGAATGGGCTGCACGAAAGATTTCATTAATCGTGTCTTTATTATCAGGTTCCTTCTCCAAAGTCATGATACAGTCACTAAGACTTTGAATGTGTTCACTTGTTTCATCAATAAAAATTTCCAGATATTGGCTTACATCCATTTTACTGTACCCCCACATTCTTAATAATCGTTTGTGCAACTTCTGCCAACGGAACAACGGAATCTACCACTCCGGTTTCTGCAATTGATTTTGGCATTCCATAGACCACGCAAGTCTCTGCACTCTGTGAAATTACATACAGATCTTTTTTCTCCCGCAGGGAAAGAATTCCTTTGGTTCCATCTGCTCCCATCCCGGTAAGAACTACACAGGTGACTTCATCATATCCACAATCGCGAAGTGATTCATACATTATATCTGCACAAGGCTTTAAACCACCAATTGCCGGTTCATCACTTAATGTTACAACATGCCTGCCATCCCGGTTTCTTGTAATTCTCATATGCTTACCACCGGGTGCAACATAAACGCAACCTTTTTCCAAAACATCCCCATGTTCTGCTTCTTTGACTCTGATCGGGCTTATCTCATTCAGCCTGTCCGCCATTGACTTGGTAAATCCCTGTGGCATATGCTGTACCAAAACCATTGGTGCATTCATATCCTTCGGCAAATATGGAATGACACTCTGTAATGCCTTAGGACCTCCGGTAGAACAAGCTAATGCTACCAGTTTGTTTCCAAACCCTTTCTGCAATTTTGTTGGTGTTACCGGCTTTTGCGATACCGTTGCAGAAAAATTCTGCATTCTTCTTACCTGGCTTCGTGTCTGGTATACTGCTTCCAGGACACTAATCAGACGATTACGGAAATCAATTCCCTTTGCTTCAATAATGTTCGTCGGTTTTGTGACAAAATCAATTGCTCCACGTTCCATGGCAAGCATTGTAATTTCCGCGTCTTTGGTCGTTAAAGTACTTACCATTATAACGTTTGCTTTGATTTTATCCTGTTGCAGTTTTTCCAGTAATTCCAAGCCACCCATGCGAGGCATATTTACATCTAAAACAACCCCATCATATTGTGTTGTTTTAAGCTTTTCATAAGCTTCTACACCATCCCTGCATACATCCTTTGCCTGGAATTTACTTTCTGAATTAATTATATCACATATAACCTTTCTCATGAGTGCAGAGTCATCTACAACCAGAATATTTTTCTTCATGTAATCACCCTTTCCTCTGACTACGGGATTTCCGTTCCTCTAAAAAAATAAAACGAATAATTTCTTCCCGTATCTTATTATCTTTTAAAATAAATTCCACACGGTTTTCATATTTTTTAGGAAATGTTTCTTCTACTCTGATACTGTCAATTACTTTTCCCATCACAGTATATTGTGACACTCCATTTTCCTGATTGAGTGCAAATTTTATCAGAAAATATCCATTCTCCGGCAATTCCTCTTCCGACACAAAACGGATTCCGCCTCCGCTTAAGTCTTTTATATATGCCGTCTTTTCTGCCTTTCCAGTCTCTTCTTGTTTTATTGCATCTTCAAACTCTTCTTCGGAAAGCTTTACAATCTCTTCGTTAATTGGTGCATAGGTCATCTCCATTGCACAGGAAAGTCTGTAAAATTCCCTCCGCTGATATTTACTTAACTGCGTATTTAACGCAATCCTTAACATGTATTGATTATCCGTTTTATACCGTTCCTTCACCTGTCCATCCGCGCGATGCAGACCACTCTTGGTATAAAACACAAACTCATAACGGATTCCTAACATCAGAAGATGCATCCTTCCGTTCTCTGTCGGCATGGAAAGTTCAATCTCACCATTTTCTAAGAAATCCAAAACCTGACTCTTATACAAATGGGGCAATTCCCCCGTATTCTTCGCATTTTCAATCTGACTTACCTGTCTGATATCGACCTTATCTCCCACTGTAATTACATCTGAAATCATTCTAAACCACCTCATCTTCTCGTATATTCATAGGTCTTCATGCGAATTTTAACTACATCCCCCAAATTGTTGCACAAGATCCGTTATTTACTGAATAAATTGGAAAAAAATTGAGAAATTCCTTTTTTCATCATTAACGTTTTATGCTCATGATGCATTAAATTATCAGCCAGTATTCCATATGCTCTTGCCGCATTTGATGTGGGTGCTTCCAATGAAACGACTTTTTGTTTACGCACAGCACGCTCCAGTGTCATATCCATCGGTACTATCCCAAGATAATCCAGTTTACCGCCAAGAAATTTCGAAACTACCAGTTGTAACTTGTCATAAAGTGCATCTCCATCCGCTACAGACAATACTTTATTGGCTACCAGCTGAATTTTCGTCTGCTCCGGTCTAAAATCCGGCTGTTGATATAATACCTTTAATAAAGAATAAGAATCTGTAATGGAACTTGGTTCCGGTGTCGTAACTAATAAAACCTCAGGACTGTTTGCCACGAACTTTAAAACACTATCGGATATTCCAGCTCCGGTATCAATAATAATAACATCTGCCAGTTCATCCAGTTCACTAAAATTATGAAGTAATAAATTAATTTGTTCTGCAGTCAGATTGTTTAACCCTGCAATTCCGGAACCACCTGAAATAAATCCGACTCCCATCGGACCTTCCGATACAATATCCTTAAGACTTTTCCCCTTATAAATCATATCATTCAAATTATAATTTGGATTTGTTCCAAACATAACTTCAACATTCGCAAGTCCTATATCGGCATCGAAAATTATAACTCTTTTTCCGAATTTTCGCAATTGTATTGCTAAATTAACTGCCAGATTTGATTTTCCAACTCCGCCCTTTCCGCTTGTAATGGTAAGAACACGTGCATCTGATGCGATTTTAGGATTCTTTTTTATATTTTTTTCTTTCACGACATTGCGTAACTGTTGTGCCTGATCCATGCATTATTTTCCTCCCAAAAGCTGTTTTACGATTTTCTGGGTATTAAATAATTCAATGTCGTTTGGTACATTTTGTCCATTTGTCGTATATGACAACTCTGCTCCGGAATAAAGACGGAGATTTAAAAGATTTCCATACGCAGATGTCTCGTCTAATTTTGTAAAAATCAGTCTGTAATCTGCAATCCCACGATACACATCCGCAATACTTAATAAATCTTTATATTTTGTAGTAGCACTGACTACCAGAAATACTTCTTTTTCATATTTTTTATCGACACTGTCTATGAGCCGCTTGATATCATCACCCTGCTCACTATTTTTATGAGAAAATCCAGCCGTATCAATGAGTACCAAATCACAGTCAGAAACTTTTGCTATTGCATCGTTCACTTCTTCCGGCGTATATACAATAGAAAACGGATTGTCTAAAATATTAGCATAAGTTCTAAGTTGTTCTGCTGCTGCAATCCGGTAAGTGTCAGCCGTTAAAAAAGCGACTGATTTTCCTTCATCAACTTTAAATTTAGATGCCACTTTGGCAATTGTTGTCGTCTTTCCTACTCCGGTAGGTCCGATAAAGAAAACTACCTTCGGTTTTTTATTTGATAATTCGATTGGCCTTGGCTGACCGAATTTTAAAATCATCTTCTGATAAATTGTTGAAAGGATATAATCCACACTGGAACCGGTTCTTACAACCTTTTCGATATCCTCTAAAATCATATTGGCATATTTCTCATCCACTTCATTTTCGAGCAAAATGCCATAAATCATCTTTAAAAATTTAAAGCCCTCTGCCTGTTCTTTGCTTAATTCATTCTCTTTTTCCTGCACCTTCGGGCTTTGTTGTTCCTTGTTGTTTGCAGGTGCAAGTTGTTTTTCCAGAAAATTCTGTAAATTCTCAATTCTCTCTTCTAACCCTTCTCTGGCAGCATAATAGCTCTGTCTTTCTTCTTCTCTTTCCCGTCTGATACGACTTTCCTCTTTTAATACATCCGCCTGATGATTCGTCACTTTTTCTTCTGCTTTCTTAGGAACCGGAATTTCAATCGGTTCATCTGCCGTAAAATTAATATTTTCGTGAATTGAAAAATTTGCCGGTTTCACAATCTGTTCCTTTTCCTCAACTGCAGCCGTCACTTCATACTCTGCTTCTTTCAAAAAAGAAAGAATTCCCTTTGGTCTTATTTCTTTGATATTCATGATGACAACATCTGTCCCAAGCTGTGCTCTGGCACGTTCGATTGCCTCTTCTTCTGTTCTGCCTTGAAATTTCTTTATGGTCATTATCCTGTCACCATCCCTACTGATTGTAATTCTACGTTAGACTCTACTTCATTGTATGACACTACAATCAAGTCTTTGAAATAATCTTCCGTCAATTTTTTAAAGTACATCCGTACAATTGGCGAGGTTATCACAATCGGATTCTTACCAAGGCTTTCTAATTTTGCAACCTCCGTTTCAAGTGAATCCATAATCGCCTTCGTCCGCTCCGGATCCAGAGTCAGATATGCTCCCTGCTCTGTCTGTTTTACCGAAGCCATGATATCCTGCTCCGTCTTCGGATCTAAGGTAATTACACTTGTCGTTTCATTTGCAGGAAAATATTTATTGGAAATAGCACGCTTTAAGCTCTGGCGGACATACTCCGTCAATACATCCGTATCTCTTGATGTCGCAGCATGGTCTGCCAATGTTTCAAATATGGTAAGCAGATCCCTGATGGAAATGCCCTCACGCAAAAGATTCTGTAATACCTTCTGGATTTCTCCAAGCCCTAAAAGTTTCGGAATCAATTCCTCGACCAAAGCAGGATTGTTTTCTTTCAAATGATCCACCAGATTCTGAACATCCTGTCTGGTCAGAAGCTCCGCGATATGTGTACGAATCACTTCTGTTAAATGCGTAGCAATAATAGAAGGCGGATCTACTACCGTATAGCCCAGACTCTCTGCCTTTTCACGCTGTCCTTCTGTAATCCAGATTGCCGGCAGATGGAATGATGGTTCAAAAGTCGGGATACCGGTGATTTCCTCCTCCACATATCCAGGGTTCATTGCCATGTAATGGTCAAAAAGGATTTCACCTTCTGTTACCTGAATTCCTTTGATTTTAATAATATACTGATTCGGATTTAACTGAATATTGTCACGCAGACGGATAATCGGAACAACCGTACCAAGCTCCAATGCAATCTGTCTTCGAATCATAACAACTCGATCCAGCAGATCTCCACCCTGATTTACATCCGCAAGTGGAATAATTCCGTAACCGAATTCAAGCTCGATTGGGTCAACAGAAAGTAACGAAACGACATTCTCCGGTTTTCTTATCTCTTCTGCATCAACCTCATCCTCATTTACTTCGTCTTCAATATTTCCGACTTCGACACTCTTTTTAATCTGCATTCCACTTATAATAAATACCAGTCCCAGTCCTACGAACAGGTACCACTTTAACGGCGTTGCAATTCCGAGAAAGATAAGTGCTGAACCAACTAAAAACAATACTTTTGGAATACCAAAAAGCTGTTTTACCAAAACCGTACCGAAATCTGCCTCTTTTGATGCTTTTGTAACCAGAATACCAGTCGCAAGTGAAATAAGAAGGGATGGAATCTGGCTGCAAAGTCCATCACCGATGGTAAGAAGACCATACTGTTGTAAAGCATCCATTGCCCCCAGTCCCTGTCTTGTCACGCCCATGATGGTACCACCGACGATGTTAATAACGGTAATAATAAGACCGGAAGTTGCATCTCCTTTTACGTACTTGGTTGCACCATCCATAGAGCCAAAGAAACTTGCTTCTTCCTGAATCTTATTACGTCTGTTTCTTGCCTCTGCCTCAGTAATTGCACCGGTATTTAAATCTGCATCAATTGCCATCTGCTTACCAGGCATGGCATCCAGAGTAAAACGTGCCGAAACCTCTGCCACACGTTCCGAACCTTTATTGATAACGATAAACTGTATCAAAATAAGCACAATAAAAACGATGGTTCCAATGATCAAATCACCACCACCAACGAACTGTCCAAATGTCTCAACAACATTTCCCGGATCTCCGGTAGATAAAATAAGTCTTGTTGAAGACACATTAAGGGAAATTCTAAAGATTGTCGTAAATAACAATAATGTCGGGAAAAATGACATATCCAGAACTTCCTGTACAAAAAGTGCATTAAAAAGGATGACCAGTGCAATCGAAATATTGATTGCAAGCATGACATCCAATAAATAGTTTGGAATTGGAATAATGAAAAAAATTACAGCAGCCAACATATACAAAGCCACTCCAACATCTGCCTTTTTCATACCAACTCCTCCTTTTCTTCTTTTTCTTATTGTTTATTCTTAAGATTGTAAACCATTGCAAGAACTTCTGCAACCGCCTGATATAATTCCGGTGGAATTTCCGCTCCGATGTCAACATTCGCATAGAGCATTCTCGCCAGTGGTTTATTCTCTACGATTTCAATATCATATTCTCTTGCCTTATCTTTGATTTTCTGGGCAAGATAATCTTCACCCTTTGCGACAACAACCGGTGCTCTTCCCGAATCGGAATCATACTTTAATGCAACCGCCAGATGTGTCGGGTTCGTAATAACCACATCTGCCTTCGGAACATCCTGCATCATACGTCGCATGGAAGACTCACGCATTCTCTGCCGCTGTCTTCCCTTAATCTGCGGATCTCCTTCGGTATTCTTATACTCGTCCTTTACTTCCTGCTTTGTCATCTTCATGTCTTCTTTGAATTTAAGCTTCTGATAAACCCAATCCGCAAATCCGACAAGTAAATATACACAGGCAATTTTCAGTCCGGTATCAATAATGATATTGCCACATAAGATAACTGCCTGCATTAACGGAATATCATATAAAATAAATAACTGTTGCTCATGGCTCTGAATCGACTTATAAGCAACCACAGCAATCACGGCAAGCTTTACAATGGACTTCACCAGTTCAAACAAAGAATCTTTTGAGAAAATCCTTTTAAAACCATTGACCGGATTAAATTTTTTAAGATCCGGCTTTAACGGTTTCGTTGTAACTTTCCAGCCTACCTGTACTATACCAAAGATAACACTGACAATCAATCCTATCAGTAAAAACGGTGCCAAAATTTTTAACAGATATAAAATCAACACCTGTAAAAGCGTTGTAACCGTCTGCAAAGAAATTCCACCGATTGACTCATCCAATATTTCCGGTATTTTATTATAAAACACACGAAATGCCGTAAAAAAATTTTCAGAGATAAACGACATAAACAATTTTAATAAGAGGAAAAGAACAATCAAATCAATTGCCGAACTAATTTCCTTACTTTTTGCGACCTTACCTTCCTCTCTCGCATCACGCAGTCTCTTGGCGGTCGCCGGTTCGGTCTTTTCTCCTCCCGGTCCATCTTTTGCAAAACGCTGTAAATTATATTCCAAGCAAATCCGTTTTTCTTTCTCCACCTTTAATACATTCCTTCTATGATTGATACCATGATTTTTTTCATTTCTGTAAATATATAATCCGACACATACGGCAACAATCCAATCGTTACAAACATAACAAAAAATCCAAGTAAAATTTTAAGCTGGATACCAACCGCAAACATGTTCATCTGTGGCGCAACTTTTGCCATAATGCCCAAAATACAGTTCAAAATCATGATACAGGCAAAGATTGGCAGTACAATTCGAAATCCAATCACAAAAACATCTGTGATAAGCATCGTCATACTGGAAAGTAGACTATCCCAGTCAAAATTCTGACCCTGAATCGGAATCACTTTATAGGAATCCACAATTGCTCTCAAAATATAATGCTGCATATTAGTAACAACTAATAACAGCAGCACCAGATAACGATACATATTACCGGTTATCGCAGACTCTGTCATGGTGACCGGATCAAACTGTGTCGCCATGGAAAGACCGGTATGCAGATCCGCAATACTACCTGCCACATTCAATGCGTAGGTACACAGATTAGCTGCAAATCCAATCATAAGACCCGTGATAACTTCTTTCACCACCAGGATGGAATATTCAAACATTCCAATAGTTGCAAGTTCCGGCTGCGGAATCAATCCGTACACCAAAATTGAAACAAATACTGAAAATCCTATTTTCACTTTTGCCGGTGTGTTGCTCATTCCAAAAAAAGGAGCCACACCGACAAAGCTTGAAATTCTGACCAGTAATAACACAAAATATTCAAAACTCAACAACGAAAATTCAATATCTACCATGTTTCTTATCCTAGCTTAAATATACTCCAAAATCTGTCCAAAGTCTTGTCATAAATTCTGTCATATTATTTAACATCCATGATCCAAAAAGAATCATTCCCAAAAATACTGCCACAATCTTCGGTATAAATGTCAAAGTCTGTTCCTGTATGGATGTTACTGTCTGAAAAATACTGACAACCAATCCGACAATCAAAGAAAGTAACAATAATGGAGCAGATACTGTAAGAATGGTATATAATGCATCTCTTGCAATATCAAGAACCTGTCCCTCTGTAATCAAATCTGCTCACTCCTTTTTCTAATGTCTTTGTCAATAAAATGTCTTTACTAAATTCTGTATTACCAGATTCCAGCCATCTGCCAGAATAAACAACAATATCTTAAATGGTAACGATATCGTTGTCGGCGGCAACATCATCATACCCATTGACATAAGTACAGAAGCCACCACCATATCAATCACAATAAATGGTATGTAAATTAAAAATCCAATAATAAATGCTGTCCGTAATTCACTGATAATAAAACTTGGAATCAAAACCTGTGTCGGAATATCTTCTTTCGTGTCGTAAGTAACACCTGCTATCTCGCAAAACATATTAATGTCTTTTCGCTGTGTCTGCTCAAACATAAACTCACGAATTGGTTCCATTCCGGCTTCCAAAGCTTCTTCCTGCGTAATCTGCCCCGCATCTAATGGTTTAATTGCCTGCTCATTTACCTCTGTAAACACCGGATGCATGATAAACAATGTCAAAAACAGTGCAAGACCAATCAAGACCTGATTTGGTGGTGTCGACTGCGTACCAAGTGCAGAACGTAAGAAATGCAACACAATAATAATTCTGGTATAAGACGTTAGCATAATAAGAATCGATGGTGCCAACGCAATTACCGTAAGAACCAGTAAAATCTTAATATTTCCCGCCAGATTTCCGGTATCATTATTATACATAATGGAAAAGCCATTATTAATATCGCTCGTTGCACTTTCCCCTTCTCCCGGTGTACTGTTTACATTCATATCGCCAATATCATCCTCGGCACTCTCTATGGTATCCACATCCGTACCATTCGTAATGGATGTAGCATAAATCTTGTCCGGGAAAGCAATCAGTCCCACCGCTGTACCAAGGAAGCATAGCGCAGCAATTACAGAAAAAATGCAATAAATCTTCTTAAACTTACTCATACTAAGCCTACTTTTTCGGTAAATGTCCTTTAAATTTATTCAATATTTCACCGAAGTTCTCACCTGTCTGCTTTGAAGCAGTTGTAACGTCATCAAAAGTTCCCTCTTTCAGCTGATCTTTTGTCAACTGTGTCAAAAAAGTCACTTCATCTTTTCCAATAGCAACAACCAGATAAATATCTCCAGCCTCAATGATCTGTATATATTTATTTGTGGTGAGTTTCAATGTTTCTATTACTTGGAGATTCTTATTATAGGAGTGTCCCTTTTGATAAGAAGCAATCCATTTTGTTGTAAAATAAGTAAGTACAAGTACCAGAATAAATACAACAAGAATCCCCAGTAACTGTACAAAGCTTTCCACTCCGCTTGAAACACCTGCCAACAACATACTAGCCAATTACTTTTTTCACCGCTTCCAAAACACGCTCTGCCTGGAACGGTTTAACAATGAAATCCTTTGCTCCGGACTGAATTGCTTCGATAACCATTGCCTGCTGACCCATTGCAGAACACATAATAACACATGCATTTGCATCAGCTTCTTTAATCTTCTTCAAAGCCTGAATTCCATCCATCTCCGGCATGGTAATATCCATAAGAACCAAATCCGGTTTTGTCTCATTGTACTTTTCCACTGCCTTTGCACCGTTTTCTGCTTCCCCTGCAATTTCGTATCCATTCTTTGTCAAGATATCCTTAATCATCATTCTCATGAAAGCTGCATCATCACAAATCAAAATATTCTTTGCCATATCTTTTCTCCTATTCTCTCTTTAAAAATTATTTCACGATGTCCGTAATTCGAATACCATAACTTTCTTCAATTACTACGACTTCACCTTTTGCTACATATTTGCCATTAACCAGGACATCAATCGGCTCACCTGCGATTTTATTTAATTCAATAATCGTACCAGGTGCAAAATCCAAAATATCCTGAATGGATTTACTTGTTCTGCCCAGCTCTACCGTAACTTCAAGCGGCACATCCATAATCAAATCGATATTTTCTTTCTGGAATGCCGGATTCAGATCTCCGGAAAAAGCCTGGAACTGTGCCTGCTGAACATTGACCGGTTGTCCCATCATCGGCTGAGTCATCATTGGTTGTCCCATCATCGGCTGTCCCATCACCGGTTGTCCCATCATCGGCTGCCCCATCATTGGTTGTCCCATTGCCTGCTGCGCCATTTCCGGTTGCGGTGCTGCTGCCGGTTCCTGTGCTGCGGCGGCTGTGGTTGCTTCGTTCGTATCACTCACCATACTTTCTGTCATACTAGCGCACATTTCTTTTGCGAAAGAAACCGGATACAACTGCATAATCTCGCTGTCTACCAAATCTCCGATTTCCATTCTGAAAGAAATTTTTACAAACTCACCACGTAAAAACTCTTCGATTTCCCCTTCATCTTCGGTGTCTTGCAAATCTATCAAATCCGCTACTGGCGGGCTGATATCAATTGTCTTATTCAACATGGAAGACAATGATGTCGCAGACGAACCCATCATCTGATTCATTGCCTCACTGATCGCACTCAAATGTAATTCACCTAGTTCGCCATCTGTGTTAGTACCATCACCACCCATCATAAGATCAGTGATAACCTTCACATCCTGTTCTTTTAACACCAGCAAATTGCTTCCGTCCAGACCTACCGTATATGCAATCCGGATAAATACACATGGCTTTTCATAAGTTGCCACCACATCTTCCCATGTAGCCATGGAAACTACCGGAGTCGATATTTCTACTTTTCTGTTTACAAGTGAAAATAACGTTGTGGCAGCTGTTCCCATGCTGATGTTTCCAATCTCGCCAATCGTGTCTTTGTCTCTGTCCGATAAAGTTTCTGCCGAATCACCTGACCCTGCAGAGCTATCGTCATTCGCAAGCAAAGCACTTATTTCTTCCTGCGATAAAACTCCATCCATTATTTCCTACTCCTCTCTGATTATTGAAGTGACCCTTACTGCGTATCCATCTCCCGATGCTCCCGGCAGTGCGGTAAACTTCTTGATATTTCCGACGTAAACGTCTAATTCCTGATCCACTTTTGTGTCCAGTTTTATTACATCACCTCTCTGCAAATTGATGAAATCATTTACAGAGATTGTGCTTCTGCCTAAGATAGCTTTTACCGGTATCTGTGCTTTCGAAATCAAATCTTCGATTGCAGCATGATATTCTTCTTCATCGTTCTCCTGCATGGTCGAATACCAATACTTGGTATTCAGCTTATCCATGACATCTTCCAACGTCAGATACGGAAGACAAATATTCATAAGTCCTTCCACATCACCGACTTTCATGTTAATCGTAACGATTGCAATCATTTCGGTCGGAGAAATAATCTGGGCAAACTGGGAATTGGTTTCAATTCTCTCCAGTCTTGGATGTACATCCAGCACATTTTCCCATGGTTCCCGCAAAAGATTGACACAGACAGTCATAATTCTTTCGATAATCAATAATTCAATTTCCGTAAAATCTCTTGGCTTATCTAATGGTATTCCCGTACCACCAAGCATACGATCCACCATTGCATAACCCAGATTAGAGGCAAGTTCCAATATAATACTTCCCTGCAATGGTGAAAAATTGACAATCCCAAGCAACACCGGATTTGACAAAGAATTCGAAAATTCAGAATACGTAACCGCTTCTGAGTTTATTACATCCACCTGAATATTTTTTCTCAGATAAACCGGAAGATTTGTCGATAATAATCTTCCATAATGTTCAAATATAATTTCCAGGGTTCGTAAATGTTCCTTTGAAAATTTGGAAGGTCTTGCGAAATCATAGTCTTTGACTTTCTTTTCGCCGCCATCTTTCATTTCTTCTACATCCAGCTCGCCGCTGCTCAATGCCTGCAGCAAATTGTCTATCTCATTTTGAGATAAGACTTCCCCCATGAACTCTCACCACCTAACTAGTTCCACTTTTATTCTATTGATAAGTAGCGCTAGAAAATCCAACACTTACAATAAAATCTGACTCAAATAAATTATGTAACTCATCCAAAATAGCATCCTGAACCTGCTGCTGATCTGTCTTTATCTCATCATAGGTATACTGAGATACCACAGTGTTTATCGTACTCTTAATCAGGCTCTGTTTTGCTTCAAGCGTAGGCTGATAGGTACTATAGTCTTCATTTCCTTTATTTAAGGAAAGTGATACGCTTATCACTGCATAATGATCTTTGCCGTCAGCACCCTGTTTCAAATTGATTGTCATGCTGTCCGGAATATCATAGACTTCAATGTCATCAATCGGAATAGAAGATACATCTTCCTTTTCTCCGCTTTGCAGTTCCAAATCAATCGCACTGCACACACGGGTAATCAATTCATTTGATTTTTTGGTTTCCGGCAAAATCGTAATCGTAAGAATCGCTGTCATAACAAGGTTTACTACCAGCAACGCTAAAATTAGTACTGAAATTAAATTTTTCTTCATCTCATTTTCCCTTTCTTTTCTTCTAATTACCTGAATTATATGAATTATAAATTTTTATTTCAACACGTCGGTTTCTTGCACGTCCCTCTTCTGTAGCATTATCTGCGATCGGTACATATTCACCACGACCGGAAGATTTAATGTATTTCGAATCAAGGTTTGTAATGCTTCTGATATAATCTGCAACCGTAAGTGCACGGTACATAGATAACACATTATTATTCGGATACTTTGAACTGTGAATCGGCACATTATCGGTATGACCCTCAATCTCTATAATATTCTGATTGTAAGTCTGTAAAATTGCTCCGATTTTATCTACCAGTGGATAGGCATCGTTACGAATTTCCGCTTTTCCGGAATCGAAAAGCAACGCTCCATTCAACGTAAGCATTACATACTGGGCATTAAAATCTACCTCTACCTGATCCTGTATCCCATACTGCTGTGCCATGCTTTCAATATTTTCTGCCATCTGTTCCGATTCTGCAAGTTCCTGCTTTTCATACAGTTCTGCTGCTTCCTCCGGTGAAGTATTCGCAGACGCTTCCGTAGAGGTTGCATCTTCGAGCTTTGTGTTTTCCTCACCATCTACTTCTGCGATATCATTGCTAAAGTAAGCATCCAGTTCCGGAAGCTGGCTGATGCCGGCAGAAACCATGCTTCCCTCTCCGATGGAAGAGCCTCCGGATGGCAAAACACTAAAGCTGCTCTGCAAAGATGCAATCACCTTTTCAAATTTTTCAGCATCAACTGTTGACATTGAGAAAAGCAAAACGAAAAAGCATAGTAAAAGATTCATCAAATCGCTGAACGTTGACATCCACGCCGGTGAACCCTTTGGCGCATCCTGCTGCTTCTTTTTCCTTGCCACTATGCTTCACCTCCGCCCTTCTCTCCGCCTTCTTGTGACATATCATCACGCATTTTCGGGGATAAGAAAGATTTCAACTTTTCTTCTATGACACGTGGGTTTTCTCCTGCCTGAATAGACAAAAGACCTTCCACTGTAACTTCCTTAACTGTAATTTCCGCGTCATTATTCACAGATAATTTAGATGCAATCGGGTTACACAACCAGTTTGCAATCAAAGAACCATATAGAGTAGTTAAAAGAGCAACCGCCATACTCGGTCCGATAGCAGAAGGATCATCCAGTTTTTTCAACATATTTACCAATCCGATTAAGGTACCAATCATACCCCATGCAGGACCTAATTCTGCCCATTTCTCCCAGAAAGCAATTACCTTTTTATGTCTTTGCTCAATACAAGTAAGATCCGTCTCCATAATACCCCTTACAAGTTCCGGATCTGTACCATCAACGACTAACATAACACCTTTTTTTAAGAACGGATCCTCAATTCCATTTGCTGCTTCTTCCAAAGCAAGCAATCCTTCTTTTCTTGCAATATTTGACAAATTAATAATATTAGTAATGACTTCTCCTACGTCATTACCGGAGTTTTGTTTGATTGCAAGTCCAAAACTCTTAAATCCATTGATAAAATCCGGCAGTTTATTGGAACCAAGAACACCCGCCAGGGAACCACCAATCGTAATCAGTATGGAAGCTTTATCAACGAAATTCCCCAACAGAGAAAATCCACCATCACCGGTTACGATACCAAAAACTACCATGACAGCACCAAGTACTAAACCTAACAAAGACGCTATATCCACCTTAATCACCCACCATTTACATATTTGTACTTAATATTCTTCCTTTTAATATTACTAAATTTTAAACATCTTGTCTACTTTCTTTTACAAATATTTCGACATTTTTACGAATTTTTTCTAAATATGCATACTTAAAAAGTCCTCCCTCTTATGCTTTCCTCTTAAGTATACATATTTTTCCAAAACTTTTTTATCATACCATATCTTGGGGAACAAAAAGCCTGTCCCCAAAATATGATATCGATTCATTATTTCATTCTTAACGTTTCAGGTTTACCAGTTCTTCCAGTAACGTATCGGAAACGGTAATAATTCTTGAGTTTGCCTGGAAACCTCTCTGCGTGGTAATCATGTCGGTAAATTCTGCAGAAAGATCTACGTTTGACATTTCAAGCTGTCCGGAGGACATCTTGCTTCCGTCTGCGGTGATTGCAACACCGATTCCGTCGAAATCGCCGGAGTTTAATGTCGTGGTATAGCAGTTCTCACCGACTTTTTCCAGACCGGATGCATTTGCAAACTGTGCTACTGCCATCTGACAGAGCAATACGGTATTACCATTGTCGTAACTTCCCCAGATCTGTCCGGAAGTATCAATACTAAGTCCTGTCAAAGCACCAAGCTTCTTTCCTTTTCCGGTTGTGTCCATGCTGGAAGTGCCCGGCTGCATGCTGACGGTTGAGTTTTTACCATTATTGGCATTTTTTATCTGTGAAAAATCTATCTCAATATTCTGCAATGGTCCATTGACATCACCATTGTCATTTAACGTATTAAGATTTAATTTGATTATTTTATTCTTTTCGGCACCAGCTGTAGTAACTGCCGTAGCACCATTTCCTATAACCTCATAAAATGTTCCATCTGTCTTATTAAATTGAAGCACTACATCATCCTTCATGATTTTCTGACGTTTTGTATCATCAACCTGCGTTTTTCCATTTGCATCTAAATCCAGTGAGCCATCTGTCTTATATTTAAGCAACAAGTCCTTATTTTCTGAATCATACAAATTGGTAAGTTTCACCGTATACTTTCCATCATCTGTCCCTGCTGTCTGCGGTTTAATCTGAAACTTCGCTGTATATTGATATCCTCTCTTATCATACAAATTCAAAGTTACAGAAAGTCCATTTTCAGAATTCAAATCTGCTGTTTCTTTATCCAGAATACCACCAACATACGCTTTCGTTGTTGCCTCCGGATTAGAAGTAAGATTTGCTGTCTGCATAACCGTAAGCGGAGATACCGTATCTTTTTTAATGGATCTCGCCCCTGTCGTAGGATCATCCACTGCCTGCCATCCCATTACCTTATAACCGGTAGATGTCATACATAAGTTTCCGGAACCATCTACATAGAAAGAACCTGCTCTGGTAAATAAGTTCTCAGAACCATTGTTTACAATAAAGAAGTTTGTTGAATTGGCATCCGTGATTCTTACATCAAAAGGATTTCCTGTTGTCTGTGCAGCACCGGCTGTTGTAATGCTGACCTGCGTGGAACCTACTGCAACACCAAGACCGATCTGCTTTGCATTGACACCACCGGTGCCTGTCTCTGCATTTGCCCCTGATGCAGAAGCGATGGTCTGGTACATGATATCATTAAATGTAACTGCAGAAGATTTAAATGATACCGTATTTACGTTTGAAACGTTATTACCGATAACGTCCATTTTTGTCTGATGTGACTTTAACCCCGACACAGCAGAATACATTGATCTCATCATAATGAAATGACCTCCCTTAAATTAACCGTAATGTGTCTTATCTGTCATTCAAAGACATAAGCCCCCAAAAGGTCCGGCTATACGATTACGGCTCCATCAATATTTGTAAAAACATTCTGATCAGTTTCCCCCTGATCCATTGCGGTAACTACGGTCTTATTCGGCACATTTACAATAAATGCCAGAGAATCGACCATTACCAAAGATTCCTGAATTCCTTTTTCACTTGCCTTCAAGACACCGGCCTCCAACCGTTCGCTCTGGTCCTTCGAAAGATTAATCTTGCGATCTTCCAGACGCATCGCAGCATGTTTGGAAAACTTCAGTGTATCAGGCGCAGAAACTTCCTGTTTCTGTTTTAAAATATCTTCAAAAGATACCTTTGCTGTCTCTTTTGAACCTGTACTGCCTGCTTTACCCAGAAACTGTTCCGTAACCTGTTGAATCGAAGTGAACTGATTACCTATCTTGTTCATATGATTCTCTCCTTTACGCTGTTGCTTCTGTAGTACCTTTCGTATCTGTCTCGTCTGTGGTGTCTGTGCTGTCTGTCGTATCTGTACTGTCTGTCGTACCTGCAATTTCCTTTAACTTCTTCATGCGTGCCTCTAAATCCGTTAACTTCGTTACGGCATCCGCACTGACATATTTCTGCTGATCCTTCGTCATGCTGTCATAATAGGTACGCGCCTGTGTAAGTTTCGTCTCATCGGAAAGTAACAGATTATCAACATCCGGCAACAATTTCATCATATCTGTAAAATTCTGTGCCATCGTTACAGCTTCTGTATAATCTTCTGTTGTAACCGTATTTAAGTCATCCAGAGAATAGAGACCGTCATTTACGGATAAATAAGTTTTGCCATTCTCGTAAGTTACATAATCAACAATTCCGCTGACATAATTCGTCGCTCCGGTTGCTTTGGAAGTAACTTCCAAGATAACATATTTTCCAATCAGGTTATTTCCCTGCATGTTCTGTACAACGCCCTGCATTTCCTCAATATCCTGTACCTGGGTAAAGGTTGCGAGCTGTGCAATGTAATCGGTATTAGACTGTGGCTCTAACGGATCCTGATATTGCATTTCTGCAACTAAGAGTTCCAAAAAATCCTGCTGTCCTAAACTGGTTGACGGATTTCTCTCCTTTGTCTGGGAAACGGAACTTTCTGCTGCGGAAGTATCAATGATTTTTCCGTCTTTTACCTGCATTTCAAGTGCCATAAAATTCTCTCCTTTCTTCGAAATTCTAAACTAATTCCTAAGCAATCACATCCATCTGATTTCCGTTATCCTGCATCATTTTTGCCACAAGGTCTTCTTCCTCGGACATCAGGCCGGACAAAGCTTCTAAATCATTTAGATTAATGCTTCTTCTTGCTCCGGATGCATTTTGCTCTTTCTGCTCGGCATTATTCTGATCACGTCTTGCATTTTCTTCCAGATTCTGTTCGAATTCGTGGCTTTCTACGGTGACTTCGACTGCTTCCACCTTGACGCCCTGCTGACTTAAGTTTTCCTTAAGGGTTACAATCTGCGCCTGTAATGCCTCTTTTACGCTCTCATTGCTTGCCGAAATCTGTGCGGTAATCGCGCCTGCTTTTTCTGAAACATGGATATAAATTTTACCAAGATTCTCCGGATTCAACTGCATCTCCAAAGAATTTCCTCCCTCAGAAATCAGGATTCTTGTGTACTTTGAAATCTGCTCTACCATACTTGTGATATCCGTATATGGCTGTGTCACCACAGTGACATTCTGATTTGGTGCTGCCACAGATTCCATCTTTGCTCCAAACACATTGGTTTCACCGGAAGTTACTGTCTTTTCGGTATGTGTGGTCTTTGATTCCTTCAGCATATCCTCTGCATCCTTATTCTGTGATGCCATACCGGAATCTTCCTGCTGTTCTTCGGTCGTATTTTCCGTAAGAACTACTTGTTCCTTTTCTGTTCCTTCCGTCTGCTCCGGTTCTTCGGTCTGTGCTTCCACCGGCTTTTCTGCTGTTGCCTTTTGCTGTTCTGCCACGGCATCTGCTTTTTCTGTCAACGCTTTTGTGTCAGTCTGCTGTTCCACAACAGTTTCTACGGTACCGGTTTTTTCGCCTGCACTTTCTGTTGTCATGGTTTCATCCGCTAAATTTGCATCAGGCTCATTCACCGGGTTTTCGTCTGCTGTTTTTTCTGTCGTCACACCGGTTTGCTTATTCATCATCGCCTCACAGATATTTAAGAATTCTTCTTTTGAAATTCCAAGCTCCTCCAAAAGATTGGCAGTCACTTCTTCTACTGTGGTAAGTACATTCTTAAAGCTGTCCGTCATAAGAAGCTGCATCGGATTTTCACATCCGGTCAGTTCTCCTACCAGTGCCACAAGATTCTGCGGATTTAATAGATCCACAAAGCTTAAGTTTAAGGTTTCCATCGCATTTACGATCTCTTCTTCCGTGACCGAAAGCTCTTCCTTCAAAACAGCCGTTACACTTTCCGAAAACTCTGCCATTTTTTCCTCTGCTGCCTGAACTTCTTCCTTTGAATAAGCTTTTTCTCCTGCTTCTTTTACTACCGTACTTTTCTTGTACTGATACTTGTCATAAGAAACATTTGTGTCACCTGAAGTGATATCCTGTCTTGCATTATCCTGTGAAACAGCATAATTCTTAGAAAATGTATTCTGGTGATAGCTATTTAAATTCATAAAGCTGGAAAAATTGCCATCAACCTGTTCTTCTTTTGTTGTAGTCGTTGCAGACTTACTTACCGTAGCAAATAAACTGCCAATTCCAGATACTTCTGCTCCCATTTTTTTCCTCCTTTCCCATTATTTATTTCCCGGAAAATTTCTCCGGTATCTATTCTTCAGGCTCCATGAGTTCTGTTACTTTTGCTGCAGTATCAGAATTCATTTTACCGAGAATATTCGCTGCGGACTGTGCGTCCATTCCATCTAAAATCTTTGCGACTAACTCAAGATTGTCTGTCATCGTATCGAATATTGCTGCTGCCTCTTTCGGCTTCATCTGGGAATAGGTACTGATGTAGTCTTCAATTTCTTTATTGACTGCCTCTTCTGCCACTACCTGTTTATACAATTCCTCTGCATTTGCAGGATCGATACTCTCATAATATTTCTGATATTCACTAATATCCGGTGCATTATCGTTAAATACAACCTCTTCATAGAAATCAGCTTTTTGTTTTTCGAAATCGGCTTCGTTTTGCTCATACTGCTGTAACTTTTCCACCTGGGATTCTAATTCTTCCACATATGCCGCATCATCTGCTTTTCCTTCCTGCGCCATCTGCAATTCCACTTCAAGCTCTTTTATGTATGCGACTGCTTCATCTAATGTCTGGTATGGATATTCGGTATCTTCTGTTGATAAAGCATCTTCTTCGGATTCCGGCAATATCTTATTGACATAAGGAACATCCTTTAAAATCGGTGCAAGTACCGTGGAGCCAAATCCACCAACGTCCATTTTTATTAAAAGTGCTAAAATTGCAAGCCAGATTACAACAATAATGATGGTAACGAAAACAACTGCTACTTTACCGCCGCCTTCTTCATTTTCCTCTTCGTAATCTCCTTCTTTTTTGGCAAGTTTCTTTTGTCTTTTTGCTTCTTTTTTTCTTTCTTTTTCTGCTCGTTTTGCCTCTTTCTTATTCAAAACTGCTTCTTCTTTTTCTTCTGCCATTCTTTCACCACCTATGTATTATTCTGCACGATGATAAGTATAACTTACCAATTCGTCTACTACCTTATTTTCTTCGTAATTGATTTCCTGCTTAAATTTGTCAAATGCATGTTCTCGTAATTTTTCCTGTGTTTTTCGCTCAACCATGACATCTTTTAATCTCTTTCTGGCAAGCTCTAAATTTTTCTCTGCCACATGCACCGCAATCATCTGATTACGAATTAATGTCTTCATGGTATTCAGTGCATAACGAATTTGTCGTATTCTGTTTAAATCAATCGCTCCGACCATGCACTCTTTCATCTGCTTATCATAACCGGCACGACGCATCAGTAGTTCCTGTAACTTTTCATTTTCTTCTGCCAGTTTCTGGTTTGCCAGACCGTAATTGATTTTTTCCTGTTCTTCCAGTTTTCGCTTAATGTCCAGAATGTTCTGCATTCGATAGATGAACTTTGCCATAATTTTTCACCTGACTATTCTTCAAAAATAGCTTGAAGCATTGAAATAATTTCTTCGAAGCTGAATTTTTCCATGGTATCCTGCATCAAAAACTGATTAATTGCATCAATCTTTTCTATTGCATAATCAATCTCTTTGTTGGATCCATGCTTATATGCTCCGATATTGATAAGGTCTTCCGATTCATGATAGGTTGCAAGAACCGATTTCAACCTTCCTGCCAACGCTTTATGTTCTTTGGTGGCAATTGCACTCATAACACGGGAAATACTCTGTAATACATCAATTGCCGGATAATGATTTTTATGTGCAAGATTTCTGGATAACATGATATGTCCATCCAGAATGCTTCGTGCCGTATCGGTAATCGGTTCATTAAAATCATCTCCATCTACCAAAACGGTATAAAGTCCGGTAATCGAACCTTTGTCTGAAGTACCCGCACGCTCCAACAATTTTGGCATTTCCGCATATACGCTTGGTGGATATCCTCTTGTCACCGGCGGTTCTCCGGAAGCAAGTCCAATCTCACGCTGTGCCATGGAAAAACGCGTTAAAGAGTCCATCATAAGGAGTACATCTTTTCCCTGATCCCTGAAGTACTCTGCAATTGCAGTTGCAGTTTTTGCTGCTTTATTTCGAATCAATGCCGGCTTATCGGAGGTCGCTACCACGACTACAGAGCGTTTCATGCCTTCTTCTCCCAGGTCACGTTCAATAAATTCTCTTACCTCTCTGCCTCGTTCCCCGATTAATGCAATAACATTGATATCTGCCTTTGTGTTTCTGGCAAACATACCAAGTAAGGTACTCTTTCCCACACCGGAACCGGCAAAGATTCCTATTCTTTGTCCTTTTCCGACGGTAATAAGACCATCGACTGCCTTTACTCCAAGCGGTAATACTTCACTTATGATGGTTCGTTCCATCGGATCCGGCGGTGCTGCCTCTACCGGATATTCATAACGCATCGTAAGCGATGTGACATCGGTCGGCCGCCCGATTCCGTCTACGGTATGTCCCAATATATTATCATCCACAGAAACAGACAATGGATGTCCCGTATTTTCTACGATACATCCAACGCCAAGTCCCTCAACACTGTCGAATGGCATCAAAAGCAGTCGCTTTTCACGAAATCCTACTACCTCTGCCATGACATATTGATTCTCTACTTTATTCACTAAAATGCGGCATAAATCATTCAGTTTTGCTTCCGGTCCTACCGATTCAATGGTAAGTCCTACAATCTTCACCACTCTACCAAGGCGGTTGAAATAAGTATTCTCTTTTAATTCCTGATATTTTTCCAAATTATATGCCACTGTCTTCCCCTCATAAACTCAAAGTTCTTATTTCTTTTATCAGATTTTTCATTTGAACACCGACACCGCAATCAAAAACTCCGGCATCTGTTTCGATTTCACATTGATTTTCACCAAGTGCTGTATCCTCGATGATATCAAGTCTCAAATCTGCCCCCACTCGTTCCATCAGCTCTGCTTTGTGTGCGCTGACATATGGATAACTGTCTTCCCCGACATGAATACGGAATTCTTTGCAGCTATCTGCATGCATAACCGCATTCTGAATTAGATATAATAAAACATTCTTCTGATCGGAAAACTGTATTCCAAACACCTTTTCCACGACATCCGTAATTACTTCTACCAATGCCGGTTCCAGTTCTTCGACCTGTTTTTCATAATCAGCCTTTAAGGATTGTTCCAGACTTTCGAGCTGTTGCTGTTTTGCTGCAATTTCTGCGTATGCCTCGTCTCGCCCTTCTTTATATCCTTCTTCTTTTCCTTCAGACAATGCTTGTTCCCGCATATGCTCTGCCTGAAGTTTTGCATCCTCTAATATCCCATTTGCTTCTTCTTTCGCTTCTTCAAGGATATGTGCTGCCTCTTCTTCTTTGCTTATTGTTTCTTCCGGTAAAACTTCTTCGGATGATTCCTGTTCGATTACCTCAACTTCTTCTGCACCAAGTCCTTCAACGAATCCGCCTTCTGCCAGTTCTTCTTCGCGTTTGATACGAATATATTCCTGCATATATGCATCCGACATATCGTTAGAATCAATGACTCTCGTGTTGTCTTTATTACTGATGACAAATTGGCTTTTGTATAAATTAGACAATTATCTCATCACCTCCGCCTCTTGATATAACAATCTCAGCGGCATCCTCTAACTTACGAATAATACTTACAATCTTCTGCTGTGCTTCTTCTACATCCTTCATACGAACCGGTCCCATGAATTCCATATCTTCCCGGATCATTGCAGCAAGACGTTTGGATAAGTTCTTAAAGATAACACCCTGTACTTCTTCGTTTGCACCCTTAAGTGCAACTGCAAGATCATTATTATCAACATCACGAAGAACACGCTGAATTGCTCTGTCGTCCAAAAGAAGAATATCCTCGAAGACGAACATCTTCTTACGGATTTCATCGGCAAGCTCCGGCTCTTCAATTTCAAGAGATTCCATAATGTGTTTTTCTGTACCACGATCTACGGTATTCAAAATGCCAACGATTGCATCGACACCACCGACAATCGTGTAATCCTGATTGATCAGGGATGAAAGTTTTCTTTCCAATACGCTCTCCACCTCTTTGATGACATCCGGAGAAGTACGATCCATCATTGCGATACGTTTTGCAACATCTGCCTGTTTTTCCGGTGTCAGCGCTCCCAAAATCATGGCTGCCTGACCGAAAGAAAGATAGGAAAGAATCATCGCAATGGTCTGCGGATGTTCATCCTGAATAAAGTTAAGAACCTGACTTGGATCTGTCTTTCTGACAAACTCAAAAGGTCTAACCTGCAGGGAGGCAGTAAGTTTGGCAATAACCTCCTGTGCCTTTTCTCCGCCAAGTGCTTTTTCAAGCAACTCTTTTGCGTAACCGATACCACCTTCTGCAATGTACTGCTGTGCCAGACAAATCTGATAGAATTCATTTAAGACATCCTCTTTCGTCTGTGGTGATACACTTCTTGTATTCGCAATTTCAAGTGTTAATTCTTCAATTTCATCTTCTTTTAAGTATTTAAAAATACTTGCTGATTTTTCTGGTCCTAAAGCAATTAATAAAATTGCTGCTTTCTGAACTCCAGTATATTCTTCGCTACTCATACTCTATTCCCACTCCTCATTCAGCCAGTTACGCAGTAACGATGCAACTGCTTCCGGATTTTCGTCAACAAATTTTTCAATCATAAGTCTGGTTTCAGATTTCTCGTTAAATCCAATGTCCTCCAAGCCCTCGGATTCTGCCTCTTTGGTTGTTTCAAGCAAAGATTCTACGGATAACTCCGGTTCCACTTCCACGATCTCCTCTTTTCTTGTGCTGCGGAATACAACATAGCCAAGTAATGCAAAGATAAGCACTGCAAGTGCAATCTGTAAGTAATCTGTCAGAGTTCTTCCATTTGAATCTGAGTATTGGAAAAACGGAACATCATAAGCAACAATAGAAATATTATCTTCTGAAATACCGGTTGCTTTTGAAACCATGGTATAGAAATCCTGATCTACATCTGTCTTCACACGCTCACTGTTCTGTGAAACATATTCATCAAATGTCATGCCATCCAGTGTTCCGTCTGCTTTTAGCTGATCCTCGTTATACACAACATATCTGGTAGCAACGACTGTTACTGAAGAATCATCATAATTGATATTTCCAACGGAACCGGTTGTTGTTGTAATCTTTTCATTTGGGAGATAATCTTTTGTGATATCCGAAACAGTAGAAGAAGACACACTGCCGTCTTCGATGACATAAGTGGTATCATCATTGGAATCTGTTCCCGGTGTGGCTGCTGCCCCTCCCGTAGATTCTGATTCATAAGCACTTTCGCTGTCTAAATATCCCTGTGTCTGACCTTCTGCCACATAATACTGATGGTCTGTAATATCTGTCTTGTTAAAATCAAGTACGAGGTTTAATCCAACTTCTACGTTATCATAAACATCAGTGCCAAGCACGACATCCTTTACTTCTTTTTTCACTGCATTTTCTGTCTTATTGGTCAACGCCAGCTGTGTATTGGCATTTCCTGTTGTCGAATTGGAATCTGCTCCGGAGAACAAGACATTACTGTCAGAATCCAGAATTAAAATACTGTCTGTCGAATCATTACCAACCTCAGTTGCAATAAATTTAGCGATTCCGGATGCCTGATCATCATCCATCTCTCCACTCAGTTTCAAAATAACACTCGCATAAGTGTCCATTCCCTGAGAAATAATTGTTCCGTCATCTTCCGGAATAGACAAAGAGACAGAAGCACTTTCGATATTTGAAATTGTCTCTAACTGTTCTGCAAACTTATTTTCCAGATAAAGCTGATATTTTTTCGTTTTATCTGCTTCTGTAGTACTAAAGCCTCCATCAAACACCTTATCGATTTCATATCCTTCTGTTGGGATATTATTAGAACCAAGAAGAATGGAAGCATTCGCCTCATCATCTTTATTCACGGTAAAAGTAAGCCCATCCTGGGACAATTCATATCCTATGTTTTCTCCGTCTAAAAGTTCCTTTACCTGTGATGCCTGTGTTGTATTCTCACAGGAAATCAGTGTGACCATCACCGGTTTTGTGACCACTGCTGTCAAAATGATAAGAGCGACAATCACAACTCCGACAATGCTTAAAATCAGAGCTTTCTGCTTGGTCGAGAACTTCTTCCACCACTCTGTAATTCTGTTTAATATTTGTTTCAGTTTTTCCGGCATCTTCTTTCCCTACCCCTGTTAGATTTGCATATTCATAATCTCTTTATATGCTTCAATTGCTTTATTTTTAATTGCGGTTATGTATTGTATTGTAGTACTTGCTTTGTACTGCGCAATCTGTAAATCATGTGTATTTTCTGCCTGTCCGAGTGCAAATCGGATTTCTTCTTCTTCTGCCTTGTGCTGATACTCGTTGGTTTCATTCACCATATTTATTGCAGAATCTAATACTTTTTGAAAATCTTCGGTACTTGTTGTGGTTGTATCGCCATCAATTGCTTTTTGTATCATATCTGAGGATACATTGGTAAGTGCTGCTATATCCACGCTTCGTTCCCCCTCTTTTTCTTTATTTTAATTTATTTATTTTCCTATCTGTAATCCTGCCTGTGCCATTGTCTTTGTAGCATCAAAAGCAGTCGTGTTTGCCTCATAAGCACGACTGGAATCAATGAGATTGGTCATCTCTGTTACAATATTCACATTCGGATAAGATACATATCCATTCTCATCAGCATCCGGATGAGAAGGATCATATTTCATAATAAAGTCTGTCTCATGATCTTCGGTTAATTTAGAAACCTTAACACCATTTCCCACAAATGCATTTCTGGTACGTTCTAAAACATCACTGAAACTTGTAATGTTTTTTTCCTGAAAAGTAACAATTTTTCTTCTATATGGTGTACCATCTCCGGTCGATGTTGTATTGATATTGGCTACATTCTGTGCAATCACATCCGTACGGAAACGTTCGGCTGTCATCCCCGATGCGCTGATATCAAATGCCTGAAATAATGCCATAATAACTCTCCTCCCCCATTACGATGATGCCATCGCTAATTTTAATCTCGAAAATTCCTGTGAAATACTGTCTGTCAATGCCTGATATTTTATCGTTTCAGAAGCACGTTCTACCGACTCTGTATCAATATCTACATTATTTCGGTCTTCACGATAAGAAAAATTCTCGGAATCTGTATATACAGATGCATTCAAATGATTATAATGCAGGTTTTTTATCTTATCATCCAATGCTGTATATTTGGAACGCCCCAGTTCCATCTTTAATACACTCGCAAAATCAATATCCTGTCTCTTATAACCCGGTGTGTCTACATTTGCGATATTGTTATTGATGCAGGTGCTTCTGATCCAGCTTGCATCTGCTGCCTTATCAAGTACGTTAATATAACTAAACGCATCTGTCGCTATCATGTGTACTCCTCCCAAACTTCCATTGAGTTTATCCCTAATATATAATCATTATAGATTTTTATCCTAAAAAACACAAGATATTTTTGTTTTTTTTTACATTATCTTGTGTTTTTTGTCAAAATATGTATAAATACAGTAAAAGGCAAAAAAAGTGAAAAAGGATTCGCATTTCTACAAATCCTTTTCACCTGTATCAAACGGCTTCCCTGTCGTTTAGATTCCTTTTTCAGTTCTTATTTTTTTAAGTTCCTCAAAAACAAACTCATTTACCACCTTAATATAGGTTCCTTTCATTCCGGAAGAACGGGATTCAATGACCCCGGCACTTTCGAACTTTCTTAACGCATTCACAATGACGGAACGTGTAATTCCTACCCTGTCTGCAATCTTACTTGCCACAAGCACGCCTTCCATTCCGTCTAATTCATCAAAAATATAGGTAATTGCCTGCAATTCAGAAAATGACAGGGTATGAATGGCTGATTTTACAATCTGTATCTTACGAAGCTTTTCTGCATTTTCCTCGTTAAGTGCACGCATCATCTCAAGACCAACCACCGTTGTTCCATACTCACTTACGATAATATCATCAATGTCAAATTCTTTCTCTTCCCTGTAAATAAAAAGCGTTCCAAGCCTCTCTCCCGCAATATCAATCGGTGTAATAATAACATGATACTTTTTCGTATTTGGAGAAAATCCAAGTGTTTCCAGATTTACATTTTCTTTTGTGGAAAGGATTCCAAGCAATCTGTCATTCAACGATTCATCAATAAACTCTCCCACTTCATCTGCAATCAGTTCCTGTAACATCGGAGTCTTATCGCTGCGGCTCATGCCGAGAATTTTTCCTTTTTTACTGATGACCAGAATATCTGCCTCAAGAATTTCCGTCATTACCTTACATATATCATTAAATACTACTTTCGAAGAACTACTATTATGCAAAAGTTTATTGATTTTTCTTGTCTTATCCAATAATTGCACGCTCATCCTTTTCCTCCTGACTGTACCATTTCTGCAATTCCAGCTATTTTTTTACTGTTTAATATTTTAGCACATTTATTCAGAATATTCAATCTTTTGCATATTTTTCATCTTTTTACTCGCCTTTTTTCGACTTTTTCTCTTCTACATAACCACATTGATTGTCCGCACACACCAGTTTATTTCCTTTTTCCAGCATATATCCACCACATTTCGGACACTTCCTGGTCGAAGGACGCTGCCATGACATAAAATCACATTCCGGATTATTTTCACATCCGTAATATTTTCTTCCTTTTTTGGTCTTCTTTAAGACAATTTCTTTGCCGCATTTCGGGCAGGAAACTCCGATTTTTTCGAGATATGGTTTTGTGTTGCGGCAATCCGGGAATCCCGGACACGCTAAGAACTTCCCATGCGGACCGTATTTTACCACCATATTTCTGCCACATTCTTCGCAGATGACATCTGTTACTTCATCTGCAATCTGAACCTTTTCCAATTCTTTCTCCGCAACCTCGACTGCCTGTTCCAAATCCGGATAGAAATTGCTTACCACCGTCTTCCAGCCTACTTTTCCCTCTTCCACTCCGTCAAGCAATGACTCTAAATTCGCGGTAAAGTGTTCATCCACGATACTCGGGAACGAATGTTTCATAATGGAATTTACAACCTCTCCAAGCTCTGTTACATAAAGATTTTTATTTTCTTTTACGATATATCTTCGCGCCAGAATTGTTGTAATGGTCGGTGAATAGGTACTCGGTCTTCCGATTCCCAGTTCCTCCAATGCCTTTACCAAGGATGCTTCCGTATAATGAGCCGGTGGCTGGGTAAAATGCTGCTTTGCTTCAAATTCTTCAAATTTTAATCCGGTATCTTCATCAATTGATTTTAACAGTACATTACCATGCGCCTTTTCATCCTCGTCATTCGTATAAACAGACATAAATCCGTCAAATGCGATTTTGGATGCGGACACGGAAAAACGATAATCATCCGCTCCGATTTTTACGGAAGTTGTTTCATAAACAGCTTCCTTCATGCGACTCGCCGTAAAACGATTCCAGATAAGCTGATACAGGCGGAACTGGTCTCTTGAAAGCGACTCTTTTACACTCTGCGGTGTTCTCGTAATATCGGAAGGGCGAATTGCTTCGTGCGCATCCTGTATCTTGGTATTTCCCTTTTTCTCTGTCACTTTTTTTGCCACATACGCTTCGCCATAAGTATCTGTAATAAATTGATGTGCTGCCGCATCTGCTTCTTCTGAAATACGCACGGAATCTGTTCTTAAATATGTAATAAGACCAACGGTTCCGATTCCCTTTAAATCAATTCCTTCATATAACTGCTGTGCAAGGCGCATCGTTTTTTGTGTTGAAAAATTAAGAACTTTCGATGCTTCCTGTTGCAAGGTACTGGTAATAAAAGGAAGAGGTGCTTTTTTTACACGTTCTCCTTTTTTTACCTCTAATACTTTATACTCGGCTTTTTCAATCTTCGCCGTGATTTCATCCATCTGTTCTTTGGATGAAATTACAATTTTTCCATTCACATCACCCGTAAACTTTGCAATAAGAGGTTTCTTTTCCCCTTTTATTCCAAGCATGACATCAAGACTCCAGTATTCTTCCGGAATAAATGCATTGATTTCTTCTTCTCTGTCACAGATAATGCGCAATGCCACAGACTGCACTCTTCCCGCACTCAGTCCTCTTTTCACCTTCGCCCAGAGAAGCGGGCTGATACGATATCCTACCATACGGTCTAATATTCTTCTCGCCTGTTGTGCATCCACCAAATCCTGATCAATGTCTCTCGCCTGCTTTAAGGATGCTTTTACCGCGCTCTGCGTAATCTCATTAAAGCTGATACGGTACATCTTCGTCTCATCTAATTTCAGTGCTTTGGATAAATGCCATGAAATAGCCTCTCCTTCGCGGTCGGGGTCGGTTGCGAGATAAACTTTATCTGCTTTTTTTGCTTCTTTTCTTAATTTTGCAAGAATATCTCCTTTTCCTCGAATTGTAATATATTTCGGTTCATAATCATGTTCCACATCGATTCCAAGCTGGCTTTTCGGTAAATCCCTCACATGCCCGTTTGATGCCATGACTTCATAATTCTTCCCAAGGAATTTTTTTATTGTCTTTACTTTTGCCGGTGATTCCACGATCACAAGATATTTTGCCATTCTTATACTCCTTCTCATACCCCTTTTTACGAACGGATATAATGATTTTTAAATATTTCCCTGACATACCCCTTTTGAATAAGCTCTAATAAAATGCTGCTCACTTCAAAAAGTTCCAATCCCGTTTTCAGGATAATTTCATCCATGCTTCTTGCATGCAAATCGAGACAACTATACACCACCATCTGTTGTTTTTCAAGTGGTTTTCTTTTATTTTTTTCATTTGCCCCGCAAATTTTTCTGCTAAGACAGAGATCCTTTTGTAAATCTTCTGCTGATAAAATCATTCCCGCACCATCCTTAATCAGGCGATTACAGCCACGGCTTAAACTGTCCGAAATCCTGCCCGGCAATGCATAAACATCCTTTCCCTGTTCCAATGCAAAATCTGCCGTAATAAGAGAGCCACTCCGTTCTCTTGCTTCTATCACGATTACAATATCACTGATTCCGCTGATAATCCGGTTTCTCTGTGGAAACTGTGCTGCAATCGGTGGTCTGCCCGGTGGATATTCTGAAAAGATTCCGCCCTCTATTAAAATTTCATCATATAAATTCTGATGTTCTGACGGATAACAGACATCCACACCACATCCAAGTACTGCATAGCTTGTTCCGTTTTCTTTTAAGGCACCATAATGCGCACTCCCATCAATTCCTCTTGCCATGCCGCTTACGATTTTAACGCCACAATCTGATAAATGCCCCGCAATTTTTAAAGCCTCTGCTTTTCCATATTCCGAACAGCATCTTGCCCCTACGATTGCCGCCAGAAATTCATTTTCTTCCGGCAGTTTTCCTTTTACATAAAGTGCATCCGGAGCATTTATGATCTCTTTTAGTTTTTTCGGATAACGGGAATCCCCTATTGTCACAAAAGATATTCCCATTTTTTCTAATTTTTCATATTCTTCCGCTAAATTTTTGCATTTCTTTCCCTGTTTTATTTTTTCTTTTTCTGCCTCAGTAAGCCTTGTCATCGCATCAATCATTTTATCCGGCAATTCATACAATTCTTTTGCATTTCTTACATAATGCCGAATTTTATTTCTTGTTTCCAGGTGGATACCGGGCATGCTGTTTAACCAATATTCATATTTCATACTGTCTGCTCCCAAAATTTTTTATCAATCGTCCGATAACAGACTGCCTCATTCAAATGTTTAAATTCCACCTCTTTGCTTCCGTCCAGATCTGCTATGGTTCTCGCAACTTTTAAGATTTTATAGTAAGCACGCGCATTTAATTGAAATGATGTGTAAATCTGTTTCATATATGCTTTTTTCTTCTGATCAAGCATACAGTATTCCTCCACAAGTTCTACCGGCATCTGGCTGTTATAAGAAAATGTATACTCTTTAAAACGTTCTTTTTGCAGTTCATGTACCGCAAGAATCCGGTTTCTTATCATTTCCGAGGTTTCTTCTTTTTTTGGCTCTGCCACTTCCTCGAAAGAAAGCCGTGGCACTTCCACACATAAATCAATTCTATTTAAAAGCGGCTGGCTGATTCTGCTCAGATAACGTCTGATTTCGCTCATACTGCAGCGACATTTCTGCCTGTCCGGAAAATTTCCGCAGGAACATGGATTCATCGCTGCGACTAAAATAAAATCTGCAGGATAATGATAGGTTCCACTCGCCCTGACAAGATGCACACTGTGTTCTTCTAACGGCTGCCTCAATATTTCAAGCGTTTCTTTCCGAAATTCCGTCAGTTCGTCCAGAAAAAGCACACCATGATGTGCCAGACTGATTTCTCCCGGTTTTGGCGTTCTCCCGCCGCCTGCTAATCCCTGTGGAGTAATCGTATGATGTGGGGAACGAAACGGCCGTTCCATTAAAACCGGCTCCTTTTCATCCCACATTCCGCAGATACTGTAGATTTTCGCCAGTTCCATCTGCTCTTTTTCACTCATTGGCGGCAAAATCGACGGAATCCGCTTTGCTGCCATTGTTTTTCCGGCTCCCGGCGGACCAATCATCAGTAAATTATGCATCCCTGCAACCGCGACCTCACAGGCTCGTTTTAAAAAAGGCTGTCCATGCATCTCCGAAAAATCCGGCAAGTCACATTTTGTACTTTTCTCTTTCTGTTCCACCGGACAAATCTGCCTTTTTTCACCGCTTCTAAAATAAGCAATAACATCATCCAGATTCTGCACCGGTATGATTTCGATTCCTTTTACCATACCTGCTTCTGTCGCATTTTTATAAGGCACCATGCATTTTAAGAAGCCCTGTTTTTCTGCTTCCAATACAATTGGAAATATTCCCTGTATGGGCTGTAATGTGCCATCCAGTCCGATTTCACCAATCACTAAAATATCTTTCGTCCGTTTTTCCTCTATGATTCCAAGGGCTGCCATCACCGCAACCGCAATCGGAAGGTCAAAACCGGAACCGCTTTTCCTAAGTCCTGCCGGGGAAAGATTCACGGTAATCCGCTTTGCAGGAAGTTGATAGCCTGCATTTTTTAAAGCCGTCCGAACACGTTCTTTCGCCTCTTTTACTTCAGAGCCCAAAAAACCTACCATTTCAAATACCGGCATTCCTGTACTTACATCAGCTTCTACCTTCACTAAAATACTGTCTATTCCGTGAAGGATTGCCGTTGATACGATACTATACAATGTACCACTCCTTTTATTTTTCATTTGTTTTTGCGTTTTCCTGCCGAAACGGCATGATTTCACTTATGTGCTGTTAAAAGATGACAGAATCCTCTGTCAAAGAAAAAAAGATGGAATTATCATAACACAATTTCCATCTTTTTCAAATGTTTTTTATGATTCGTACAAACTTTTTTTCAATTTTTCCAACGCATGTTTTTCAATCCTGCTGACATACGAACGCGAAATTTCAAGTTTTTTTGCAATTTCACGTTGTGTTTTTACCCGGGAGTTATAAAGTCCATAGCGCCAGATAATAATTTCCCTTTCTCTTTGATTTAAGACAGTCGGCAGTATCTCATATATTTTTTCTACATTTTTATGAAGTTCAATCTTTTCTACGACATCCGCATCCTCGCTTTCGACAACATCAATTAAATTAATCTGATTTCCTTCTTTGTCTGTACCAATCGGTTCATAAAGCGAGACTTCTCTTGACATTTTCCGCTTAGCCCTGAGATACATAAGAAGCTCATTATCAATGCAGCGTGCCGCATAAGTTGCAAGTTTACTGCCTCTTTCTACATCAAATGTCATGACCGCCTTAATAAGACCTATGGTTCCAATCGAAATCAGATCTTCCATTTCTTCTTCTGTATTCTGATATTTTTTTGATACATGGGCAACCAGACGCATATTCCGTTCAATCAGAGTATCCTTCGCCTTGGGACTGCCTTCTTTCATTTTTTTCAAACATTCCTTTTCTTCATTGGCATTTAAAGGGGGCAAAAAAGTTTTCAAAAGCGGCACCTCAAAGCTGATTTAATACATTTTATGAAATTTTGCTTATAAAGTGCATTTCCCTATTTTATTTTCCATTCCGGTAAGTTATAATAGTTTTTATTATTATTCCAAAAAGATTGAGGTTCGTATGACAAAGACATTTTTTTATTCTGTTTCAGTGAAAGATGAAGGAAAAACCGTAGAACTTTTCTTAAAAGAGCAGGGATTTTCCCATCATCTTCTGATTCATTTAAAGAAAACAAAAGAGAGTATCAAAAGAGATGGCATCTGGCTTTATATGAGAGACGAGTTACATGCCGGCGACTGCCTTACAGTTACACTGACGGAATCAGAGTCTGTTTCCGACTTTCCGGCCGTCCCGCTTTCTTTTTCTGTCATTTATGAAGATGAAGATATCTTAATTGTCAATAAACCACCACATATGCCAACGCACCCGTCGATGCAAAACTATGATAATACGCTCGCAAATGCAGTATTATGGTACCAGAAAAGCAAAGGGGAATCTTACCCTTTCCGTTGTATGAATCGTCTGGATAAAGATACGACAGGACTTACCATCATTGCAAAACATGCGCTTAGTGCTGCCATTCTTTCTTCTTCTATCAAAAAGCGGGAGATAAAAAGAGAATATCTTGCCATTGTGACCGGAGAAACCGAAGAATCCGGAACCATCGACGCGCCAATTGCGAGAAAAGAAGGCTCCATCTTAGAACGCCGGGTTGATTTTGCAAATGGGGAACGGGCAGTCACACATTACAAACGTCTCGCCTGTCAAAACGGTCTTTCCCTGCTTCTTCTTTCATTAGAAACCGGTCGTACTCACCAGATTCGTGTCCATATGAAATACATTGGGCATCCTTTGATTGGAGATTTTTTGTATTATCCGGATTTTTCCAGAATTAAGCGGCAGGCGCTGCACGCTTACCGGCTTTCTTTCGTTCATCCAATCAAAAAAGAGCCGATACTTATCTCGGCTCCTCTTCCTTTTGATATGGTATCCCTCTTCCCGGAATACTTAAAAGCAGATTAACGGATTCTTTCTGTTAATCCTACTTTCTTTTGTACCTTTCTAAGGGTTTTATTGGCGAAATACTGTGCTTTTTCATCATTCTCCTTAATGCACTTCTCAATATAGGTTTTATCTTCTAACAATGCATAATAGCGTTCCTGAAGCGGTCTTAATTCATCTGCCACACACTCACCGACTGCAAGCTTGAAATCACCGTAACCTTTTCCATCAAATTCTTTCTCGATTTCTTCCATGGTTTTTCCAGTAACACATCCATAAATCGTCATCAGATTGCTGACTCCCGGCTTATCTTCGCTAAAACGCACTTCGTTTCCGGAATCCGTTACCGCACGTTTGAATTTACGGATAACCGTATCGGTATCATCCAGAAGACGAACCGTTGCATTCTCGTTTTCGTCAGATTTTGACATTTTACGCTCCGGCTCCTGCAGGCTCATAATTTTGGCTCCGGCCTCCGGTATATATGCTTCCGGTATCGTAAAGACCTCTCCATAAAGATTATTGAAACGCTCTGCGATATCACGGCAGATTTCAAGATGCTGTTTCTGATCCACACCGACCGGAACCAGATCTGCCTGATACAGTAAAATATCTGCTGCCATAAGCACCGGATAGGTATAAAGCCCTGCATTAATATTGTCTGCATGCTTTGCTGCCTTATCCTTAAACTGTGTCATACGATTCAGTTCTCCCATATAAGTAAAGCAATCTAAAATCCAGCCAAGCTCTGCATGGGCAGAAACATGGGACTGATAGTAAAGACAGTTTTTCTCCGGGTCTAATCCGGCAGCCACATAGAGTGCATACAGATTTCTTGCATTTTTTCTGAAATTTGCCGGTTCCTGACGTATGGTAAGGGAATGAAGATCCATAACCCCATAAAAACATTCATATTCATCACTGATAGAAACCCAGTTCTTTAGTGCTCCCAAATAATTTCCAAGTGTCAACGTTCCGGTTGCCTGCATTCCGCTGTATAATACTTTCTTGTCGTTAATCATGATTATGTCCTCTCTTTTTCTTCTATATTAATATTAAATTCTTTTGTCAAAAACGTATTTTCCTGCTTAATAAGGAACCTTCCCGGTCAGCACTTCATTCTTAATGAAAGAAAGTGTCTTTTCCTCTCCTTCTTCCGCAAGCATATGCAATAATAACTCCAGCATCCTTTTTGTATCTTTATGCAGAATATGAATATTTCTGCCATGTTCATAATACTCTAATGCACTGCGATCTGTATAATTCTCTTTCTGATAATTCTTAGATGCAGCAACACGATCGATAAACATCTCCACCACATACTGAATCGGCATCTTCATGCCTTCGATTTCCTTACCTTTTCCGGTATCAATGTCTGATTTGTCCGGCACTCCGTAATCAATCCAATACTCCATATGATGCTTGTTTCGTCCTTTATGATGCAGCCACGCCGAAGAATATCCCTTATCTTCCCTTTCTGCATTATTCGGGCTTCGATTTCCCTGATAATATTTGCATCCAACAATGAATTCGGTCGGTGTGTATTTGGACATGTCATGCAACAATCCCTGTCTGTATAACCCTACTTTAAAGCACCCCTTCCGGACAAGGTTTTTATGATGTGTAATTGTACAAAAATGCTTCCATATATTACTGATTTTCATGCACAAACTTCCTTTTATATGACAATATTTTTAAGTCCTGCTACTTTCCAATAAAAATCACAACAGACTGTGGCTCTATGGCAGCTTCCTTTTTATTTTCATGGATTGCTTCCGGCAAGAAAGCTTCTTTTCCTCTTGCTGTATCCATGATGCGATACCATTTTTTCTTTCCTTCCTGCTTCGGAAACGCCAGCCTTTTTTTTGTTGTATGAAAATTCAATGCAAGAAAGATATTATCATCAAAAGATCCATCTGCTTTTTTCGCATATTTTCCTGCATAAAGGATTCCAACTGCCTGACTGGCGGATGAAAATCCCTGCAACCAGGCTTCTTCTCCATGATAGGATAAATCCGGAACCCCTACATTTTTATAGTCATACATCTGCATTGGTTCTTCTAAGGTAAGAATCGGATGTTCTTTTCGAAAGGTAATCAGTTTTTTCACAAAAAAAAGAAGTTCACGTGCACTTGCTTTTCTATTCCAATTTACCCAGCCAATCGGATTATCCTGACAATATGCGTTATTATTTCCGTTCTGTGAATTACCAAATTCATCACCGGAAAAAAGAAGCGGAATTCCCTGAGCCAGATACAAAACACTGAGTGCATTTTTCTCTAATTTTTTCCGCAGATTTAAAACATCTCTTCGTCTGGTTTCCCCCTCAACACCACAGTTTAAACTGTAATTCCAGTTCATTCCGTCTTTGTTTTGTTCTCCGTTTGCCTCATTGTGTTTCTCGCTATAAGCAAACAAATCTGCCAGAGAGAATCCATTATTGTCACAGATATAGTTGACATATCCTGCGTTTTTCTGCTGCTTTCGCATCTGGTTTGCAAGCTCATAAAGATTCGCCTCTTTCCCGCAAAGCATATGCCGGATTGGATAAATAAACTCATCATTACAAAAAAACAGATGATTTTTATCTTCTTCTTTTGCGACCCGTTCTTCTTCAAACCATGCATAAAACAGCTTTGTTTCTTTTAATAAAGGGTCTTCTAAGATTGCATCAACCGGAATCTCCTCTCCCTGCAGATGAAATCCATCTACATGATAGGAAAGTACCCAGTAATGTAACGCATCTATGATTTCTCCCACCGGTACTTCCTTGGGAAAAAACATTTCCATAATACATTCGATTCCATTTTCATGCAATGTATAAATTAATTTTTTCAGTTCATAGGAAGGATTATCCGAAAATGCATAGGAAGCTTTCGGTGCAAAGTAAGACCCTCTGCCATATCCCCAGAAGTTCACTTTCGGTTCTTCTTTTTTTGTATCAATCAGGCTTTTTTTCCTTCTGAAAGTTTTCTTTTTTATATACTCCGGCAATTCTACTTCTTTGGGATACATGATTTCCTCAAACTCATACACCGGCATCAGTTCCAAGGAAGTAATTCCCAGTTCTTTGAAATAAGGAATTTTCTTTTGCAATGCAAGGAATGTTCCTCGATTGACTCCGTTCGTATCCATGGAAAATCCTCTTACATGCAATTTATAAATCAACATATCCGATTTTGGAATCTCTGGATGTTTATCCTCTTTCCACGGAAAAGATACTGTCTCAAATCCGCTTCGCAGCACATCTTTTTCTTGTTTTCTGGACAAATCGTACCATTTTTCCCTGCCTATGATTCGCTTTGCATAACTATCCGTAACTACTTTTCCATTAATCTCGTAATTGTAGTCATATAGCTTTCTATTAAGTCCCAAAACACAGACCGAACATACCTCTCCAATCGAATAAGACTGTGGAATTTCAATACGTTCTGCCGTTCCTTTTGTTCCCTTTTTATAAAGAAGAATTGCACATCTGTCTGACTTTTTTGCCCGAAATGTAAAGATTACATTCCCGGCGTTCCATACTGCACCAAATTCTTTATAATTTCCCTCTTTTATCTTGTATTTCATATTGTCCTTCCTTTATTGATACACTGCTTTCCCCGCGTCCATGTATCAAGGGGGCAAACTTTCCTGTAACCCCGACCGCATTCCAGATAGTATTCATTATAACTGTTCTCTCCTCTTTTTTCAAGACTCGCCTTGTGCTAATGTAGTGTCATGATATTGGGGCAAAAGGTTGCAAACTAATTTTTGTTTGTCTTATTGCAACCTTTTGCCCCCAACATCGTGTCATATTTTTCTTGCAGAAGCAAAAAGAAACTGTTACACTTCTTATCATAGGTAATGATAATTTTATGAGAAAGAAAGAGGTAGCAACCCATGGGAAAACAATCCAATGAAAATGATGATGAAGATATGTTTGTAACCTTAAGTTTAGATGATGGTTCCGAAATCGAATGCCGGATTCTGACCATTTTTGAAGCAGACAATCAGGATTACATTGCACTTTTACCATTAGATGAAAATGGTGCCGACAATACGGAAGGTCAGGTTTATATCTACCGTTATGCAGAAGACGCCGATGGCAATCCGTCTCTTAGCAACATCGAAAGCGATGACGAATACGAAATTGTATCCGATCGCTTTGATGAGCTTTTAGATGAAGCTACTTTCAACGACATGGATGATTAATCAGAATTATTCACAACCACCACACAGACAAGCCACAGACTAGCTACGCAATGCGTATCTGTCGCTGCTTCGCAGCTTTTGTCTGAGGCTGTGTGGTGGGTGAATTCTATTCACTCGCCAAGTGAAATCATAAATTCGGCTTACAAGCAAGCTTGATGCACGAATTACAGATTTCACTTGGCTGCTGTGAATAATTCAGGATTAATTTCCAGGTTCGTTCATTTCCCGAATGAATCTGGAAATTTCTATTTCATGATTATTTAATTTCTTTATGGCAGACAGATAAAGCCGGTCTTTCGCTCTTGTCATCCCCACATAAAACATTCTTCGTTCTTCTTCGATATCAGCCTCTAAGACTGCCTTTTTATAAGGCATGATACTTTCATTGACATCGATAATATAAACAACAGGAAATTCCAACCCTTTCGAACTATGTAACGTTGCCAGAATGACTCCGTCTTTCCTGCTCTTTTGCTCTTCGCTTAAACGTTCTAATTCTTTTGTATACTCTTCGATATGCGTAAACCACGCATCAAAGTCCTTGTATCCTCTTGCCCCCTCCTGTAATTCGTCTAATTTTTCAAACAGATCCTCCTCATTGATTCTGCGGTAATCTGCATATTCCCTGCAAAAATCATCATATCCCACTCCCTGTCTGATATAATTTATAGCAGCATATGGACTAATTCTCCCGATGACCTTTAAATCATACTCCAGTTTCTCGATACGTTCCGCAATCCACGGCTGTTCTTTATAGCAATCGTACAAAACATCAAATGCAATCTGTTCTTCATCCACATTTTCACGCTTAATATAACGTTTCGGACGGTTCATAATCTGTAAAAAATCGCGTCTTTCCCTGCTTCCCATTGCCATACGGATATAAGCAAACATATCTTTCGCAATCCAGTGTTCATATAAGTTTGGAATCTTATCTTTCGCGGAAAACGGAATATTATAATCCATAAGCTGTTCCATCAAAAGTCTTGGCTGCGTATTGGTCCGGAATAATATGGCAATATCACTGTAAGAACCACCATTTTTTACATACTCTAAAATCTGTTCGATTATCTTTTTATTTTCTTCCCGCTGACTTTCAAAAAGAGTAAAGGACACTTCTTCTCCCGATTCCCGGTTTGCTTTTATTTCTTTAAAAAAGCGTTCTTTATTATGATTAATCAGACGAATTGCCGGTTCTACAATAGTTTCTTTTGAACGGTAATTCGTATCCAACAGAACTTTTTTGGTACCTGGATAGTCTTTTTCAAAGCCAAGCATCAGTTCCGGCTTTGCTCCGCGAAACCGGTAAATAGACTGATCGTCATCGCCTACCACAAAGAGATTATCCTTTGGTTTTGCAAGCATTTTTATAATATCGAACTGCACTTTATTAATATCCTGAAACTCATCAATCAGAATATACTGATATTTTTTCTGCCATGCCGCCAGAATATCTGCTCGTTCCTTAAATAATTCATAAGTATAAATCAGCATATCGTCAAAATCAATCAGACGATGTTCTCTTAATTTTTCATCATAAAGTTTGTAAACATCCCGAAATGTCTCCTCGGAACAATTTGCCGAATAGTAATGTTCCAGAGAAATGCCGGAATTTTTCACCATGCTGATTTCTCCAAGCAAATCAGAAAGGAACTCGTTCTCATCCTCATATTCCAGCCCAAGTCTTACCACAATTTCTTTGATATACTGGTACTTTGCTTCCTCTCTTATGATATTTCCGGCATTAAAATGATACGCATATTTTAAAATCGTAAAATATACCGCATGAAACGTTCCAAATGTGACCGGATATTTTTCACTTCCCATTAATCCTAAGAAACGTTGTTTCATCTCTTTTGCAGCCGCTTTGGTAAAGGTAATCACCAATATATTGGATGGATTTACTCCATGCTTTTTGATCAGATATTCTACCCTTTTTGTAATCACAAGGGTCTTCCCACTCCCCGGTCCTGCCAGCACAAGACAGGGACCTTCTTTATGCATCACTGCTTCTTTTTGTGCATCATTCATATCTTATTCTAATCCTCTTGTAATTTCCAATCGTTTTTTCCTGTCCTTTTTAAGGCATATAGCACTTCGTCAGCCCGTTTTAACGCATCTTTTACATCTTCTGTTCTTTCTGCCAAAACTGCTCCAAAACTAATCGAAAGCTCTATCTTCTCTCCCTCATAATCCATCGTCCGGTTCATGCGCTTCACCAGAGTCTGCATCAATACTTTCACCTTTTCCCTGCTTTCTATCATCGGCATATAGACAAGAAACTCATCTCCACCAAAACGCACTGTGATTCCGTCCGCACCAAAGACATCCTGCATTTCCTTTGCCAAAAGTTTTAAAGCTTCATCTCCACCGGCATGTCCAAGGCTGTCATTCACCTGTTTGAAATTATCAAAATCAAGAATTGATATCATATAGGTTCCATCTTCGCCCGATTTATGATAACGATCATATACATTTTTAAACCCTTCTCGATTGAACAGCCCAGTCAATGGGTCTCTCTCTGCCTTAGCAAGAATCTGCTGCTTTTCTTCCATTTCTTTTTGCACATTACTGATTTTACCAATGATACGGATTAAATCTCCTTTTCGATTATAAATCCGGGACAGCGTAAGACGATACCACACTTTTTTCCCATCATTATGAAGATACTGAAACGTCTTACTTTCCATATCTTTTTGTTTTTCTGCCTCTTTAAAATGCCTGAGGAAAAGATTTAGTTCCTCGTTATCGCCCAGATAATTTTTCACATCAACTTCGCCGCCAAACGAAAACGTCTCATAAAACTTCTTTTCAAAAATCATTTTTTGCTTTTCACAGTCAAATTCAAAGACATACTCATTCGTTAAATCTGCCAGAATCTGATACCGCTTTGCATCCAGTTCATGACTTAAAATACTTTTCTGTTTCGTGCGAAATATCCAAAAAATAATGAAGATAAGCAAAAGTGCACTGCCAAAAACGGTAAGGAAACTTTGTAACGGATAGATTTCAATCAAACGTTTTAAATTAATTTTCTGTATCGGGGGATCCATATTCTCCAATAACATTAACTCAATACGCCCCTCCGGAATACTATAAATACACTTATTACAGATTGCAATCAGCCTTGCATCCACGTCTTTGGAAAATCCAAAATACATCTGATCTTTACTCGTCATTGGCAATATTGTAAGATAATTATAGTTATTTTCCCGCATATAATAATTTACCGTATAATAATTGGCAATCGTATAAGCCGCTTTTCCCTGATTTACCTTTTGTAAAACATCAGAAAAATCCTCTTCATACGAAACTTTCTCCAATCCTTCAAAATAATTATATGGAAATCCCTGTACTGCAGCCGCCTGCTTCTTATCAATTCCTTCTGCTTCAACGGAAGGGTTTTTCACCAGAACATTCGTAAATTCTGCATAATTTTTTGACAAATAAATCGTATCGGAATAAGCCCCCATATCTCCAATTCCTGCAACCATATCGATGTTTCCTTTTCGGATGGCATCCACAATCTCATCATAGTTATCATAGGAGAAATAAGTGAACTTTATCCCTGTCTGCTCTTCAATCATCTGACACATTTTGGCTCCGACGCCCATGAATTTCTGATTTTTTTCATACTGGAATGGTGCAAAATTCTTAAGATATCCTACCTTTACCGCATCGGTCTGTTCTATGTATTCCTGCTCCAATTCTGAAAGTTCTACGCTATACTGGTCCAGGACAATTTCATCCGAAGAAAAAGCACTCACTTCATTATCAGTTGTCATATCCTGTGTTCTGGAACTCTCCCAACGCTCATTCCAGTCTTTATAAATATCGTCTAAAGTCTCATCCGATAATCCGGCTGCCGCTTCCATCACACGCTTTTGTTCCGTACCATCTGTCAGATTCAGGTTTTTGGATAATGTTTCATATTTTCCCTGATTCCCCGGTTTCGGACTATGATTCATCAACAGGACCACATCATTCATTCCGACATTGCTTTCCGGAACCGGATCCGTCTTTACAATCGATAACACATCATTATTTAATGCATAACCGGATTCATTAAGCATAAAATCAATATACGCTCTTGCTGCCTCTTTATGATTGCTGTTTTTATTAATCGCGTAACAGTAATCCGTAGAAATCGTAGAATACTGCTTCCCGTCGATTTCATTCGGAAATGGCATAAACGCCACATCTTCGCCATGATCTCCTGCATTTTTAAACTGCGTAATTGCCCAGGAACCCATTGCCACACAGCCAATTTTTCCGTCATTCAGTAATTTTTTTGATTCTGCCCAGTCACCCTTGGTAAGATCGTCTTCGCAAAGCCCCTCCTCCACAATATCATACAAAAGATGATATACCTTATCATGACTGCTCCCGATACTATACGGGTTCTTTTCGTTCACAAAAATATTCTGCTTATAATCCATATCCCCTGTCATATCAATAAAAGGATAAGTCTCCCAGATATTGAGCGCCCAGTCCGAGACATAATTTGTATAAAATGGAATGGCATCCGTATATTGTCTGATTGCCCTAAGGTCTTCCAAAAATGCATCCGTTGTCTTTGGCATCTGTGTAATTCCGGCTTTTTTAAAAACAGCTTCATTATATATAATACCGGATGTATAGGCATAGGAAGGTAACCCATAAATAGAGGAATCGATTCTTTTTGCCTGCTCTAAATATTTATAATTCCGTGATAAATCTGCAGCATCCCCTAAAACCTCAAAACAGTCCTCGTATATATCATCAGAAACAGAACCGGGAATAAATAAAACATCTGCATAATCTCCTGACTCGATCATTTCTTTTGCCTGATTCTCATAATCTTCCAGATAAATGTAATTAACTAAAACTTCCCACACCAAAAGGTGTGATGAACCTTGAAAATTCAACAATGTAAGCAATTAAAAAGGCACAGA
>NZ_JADYUI010000110.1 GCF_021531695.1 Roseburia hominis
CGGATTGCTTCGTTTTTTTCTGCTAACATGGTAATCTCCTCCCAACTTCTGCTCTGAAAAAGTTTCGCCCAATAATACAAATCGGTCTCTTTTTCTTCTTCCGATACTTTCTCCAGTTGAGTTAAGTCTAACACACGCAGGGCAAATTTTCTATTGAAAATTTTATGTGTTTTTGTATTCATCAGCAGGTATTCCGAATAGAATTCCGGCGCGTCTGGGAATAATGTAAAATCTAAGATTCCGATATGTATCGTAGTCTTTAAATCTGTATAATCTTTTCCTTTCCCCAGCTCATTAAATGCCCGACACAGATAGAATAATGACCGGTCCTGCCAGTTCCCGTAATCCGTTGTCTGTAATTCAATGTTCAGACGCTTATCGTTATTCAGCAAAATCTTTACATCCAGAATACAGGTCTTATCGTCAATGTCTTCTCCCAGTATGATGGGATTTTCGATTACACACTCTTTTATCTC
>NZ_JADYUI010000111.1 GCF_021531695.1 Roseburia hominis
AGTGATAAAGTATACTCTACACACTCAGGTGCATTGTCATCATACTGTAAAACAACATCGTGTACAGTCTCATCAAGAATATATCCTTCCGCTGCCTTTGTCTCTACAACATAATAATGGATGTCTTCCTTGAAAGAGCCATCCTCATTGTAGATACAGATTGGAAGTTCTTTTGACTCTGCATGACCATCTTTGTCAGTTACAACAGTTTCAATGACCTTTCCGTCCTTATCACGGATTTCAAATTCTACTCCTGCGATAGGCTTCTTTGTCACTTCGTCTGTCTTTTCAATAATGATCTTACCTACAGCATATTCATCCTTCATGGATACCTTCTGAATTTCAGCTGTCTCAGTTACTTCAAACTCTACATCTTTGGCAATCTTATATCCATAAGGAGCTGTTTCCTCACGAAGAGTATATTTTCCAACCGGAAGTCTCTCTATCATATGAGTCTTTCCAGCCTCAGA
>NZ_JADYUI010000112.1 GCF_021531695.1 Roseburia hominis
AAAATAGAAAAACAGGAGGACAATACTTGAAAGAAGAAAACATAAGATATGGTTTGAAGAATGATTACATGTTTCGTGCTGCCATGCAGAGTAATGAAAAAGTGCTTCGAGGTTTGGTGTGTGCGCTATTGGATTTGCGCATGGATGAGATAAAAGAGTGTGTAATCGAAAATCCCATCATACTGGGAGAAGATATTGACGATAAGACCTGTATTCTGGATGTGAAGATTTTGCTGAACAACGATAAGCGCTTGAACATCGAATTACAGACGACGGATTACGGGAACTGGCAGGACCGGTCATTATTCTATTTGTGCCGGGCATTTAATGAGCTGGGGAAAGGAAAAGATTATACAGATTTAAAGACTACGATACATATCGGGATTCTGGATTTTACATTATTTCCGGACGCGCCGGAATTCTATTCGGAATACCTGCTGATGAATACAAAAACGCATAAAA
>NZ_JADYUI010000113.1 GCF_021531695.1 Roseburia hominis
ATATTTCGCTTGTAGTGTAGGGAATGTATCAGAAGAAATGCTAAGAAAATATATAGAAAATCAAGGGTGAAAACGTCCAGTGGACGTTTGCTCTGAACCGACCGAAACGGAGCGGAGACAAGAAGGGTAGGTAACGACAAATGTTAAAAGCATATAAATACAGAATATATCCTAATAAAGAACAGGAAATTCAAATTGTAAAGACATTTGGATGTTGCCGTTTTGTATACAATCAGACACTTGCTTATAGAAAAGATAAGTATGAGCAGGAAAAGAAAACTGTCAGTAGAACAGACTGCAATAATTACTGTAACAGAGAATTAAAGAAAATGTATGAATGGCTGAAAGACGCAGATAAATTTGCATTAACCAATGCTGTTTATAATATGGACAGTGCATATCAGAAATTCTTCAAGGGTGCAAGACGTCTGGGAGACGTCTGTTCTGCAC
>NZ_JADYUI010000114.1 GCF_021531695.1 Roseburia hominis
CAGAGCTTTCAGGAGCAACTCTTTGTGTTATTGACAAGGATGGAAATGTCATTGAGACATGGACTTCCGTCAGCGGAGAGAAACATGTAATCAAGAAACTGGTAGTAGGTGAGACTTATACTCTTCGTGAGGAATTTGCACCATACGGATATCTTAGGGCAACAGACATTCAGTTTACTGTTGAGGACACAGAAAACATCCAGTCAGTAGTAATGAAGGATGAAGTGCCTACAGGTTCTATCATCATCAACAAGGATGGTGAATTTGTAACAGACAAGACTATTATCAAGGGTCACTGGTACGATTTCATTTTCAATTACTTCAAGAAATCCCTTGCCGGAGTAACCTTTGAGGTATATGCGGCAGAAGATATTGTAAGTCCTGACGGGCTTGACACCGTATATTTTGAAAAGGATGAACTGGTAGCAACAATCGTAACCGATG
>NZ_JADYUI010000115.1 GCF_021531695.1 Roseburia hominis
TGTTCCAGCTGTTCCCTTGCTTCGCACTGCATCTTGATTTTCTCATCTGCATTGAGCTTTTTGATGGTTGCCGATGCTTCACGGATTGCTTCGTTTTTTTCTGCCAGTACAATGGTTTCTAAATAACTATGCCATTCACGAAGTATATTTTTCTTAGAGTGCAAGTCAAAAAACGCAGGCGTAGCGGGCTACGCTGAGGATTTTCGACTTGTACTATCAGGAAAATAGGCAAGTGATATGGTGTAGTTATTTTAAACCATTGTACCAGCATGGTAATCTCCTCCCAACTTCTGCTCTGAAAAAGTTTCGCCCAATACTTAAATATGATACAAGAACAAACTATTCTGCTTTACAATTAATTTCACTATAAATTGAATTCCTTATATAGCTCTTCCCGATACGCTGCATCCGCTGTGGCTCGAACGATATCTTCCATACGGTTC
>NZ_JADYUI010000116.1 GCF_021531695.1 Roseburia hominis
GAGGACATCGTAAATTCTGAGGGTACAGTCATTGTGGCAGCTGATGAAAGAATCGAGAAAGCAGTCACAGGTGTAGATGGAACAGTAACTTTTGTTTCGGACCTTCCACTTGGACAGTATTATGTGAAGGAAATCGAGGCTCCAAAGGGATATGTGAAGTCTGATGAGGTATTTGATGTGGATGCTTCTTACCAGGGCGAAGATGTAGCTGTCATCGAGTTTACAGCTGAGTTTGAAAATGCACCAATCAAGGTAGAATTCTCAAAGACTGATATCACCGGTGAGAAGGAAATTGCAGGTGCCAAGTTATCAGTAATTGATTCAGAAGGAAAGGTAGTGGAAAGCTGGACCTCTGAGGCTGGAAAGACTCATATGATAGAGAGACTTCCGGTTGGAAAATATACTCTTCGTGAGGAAACAGCTC
>NZ_JADYUI010000117.1 GCF_021531695.1 Roseburia hominis
GTCCTCTTCGTGTCAGTTCCTTATCTAACTCATTCAGCATTATGTTACTTAGAAGTGGGCTTAGTGGTCCACCCTGGGGCATACCAACCTCTGTCTTTTCAAACATTCCTCTGCTGATAACCCCAGCATTGAGATATTTGTGGATGAGCGAAATTACTCGTCCGTCTTTGACGGTTTGTGATAAGACTTCGATTAGTTTACTCTGACATACTGTGTCAAAGAATTTCTCTAAATCCATATCCACCACATATACATATCCATCGTTGACATTGGTCTGGCATTGTTTCAGTGCATCGTGTGCACCTCTGTTTGGTCGAAAGCCAAAACTGTTTTCTGAAAACTGTTTTTCAAAAATCGGAGATAGTACCTGTGTAATTGCTTGTTGAAACACTCTATCAACTACTGTTGGTACTCCCAGTT
>NZ_JADYUI010000118.1 GCF_021531695.1 Roseburia hominis
GTCCTCTTCGTGTCAGTTCCTTATCTAACTCATTCAGCATTATGTTACTTAGAAGTGGGCTTAGTGGTCCACCTTGGGGCATACCAACCTCTGTCTTTTCAAACATTCCTCTGCTGATAACCCCTGCATTGAGATATTTGTGGATGAGCGAAATTACTCGTCCGTCTTTGACGGTTCGTGATAAGACTTCGATTAGTTTACTCTGGCATACTGTGTCAAAGAATTTCTCTAAATCCATATCCACCACATATACATATCCATCGTTGACATTGGTTTGGCATTGTTTCAGTGCATCGTGTGCACCTCTGTTTGGTCGAAAGCCAAAACTGTTTTCTGAAAACTGTTTCTCAAAAATCGGAGATAGTACCTGTGTAATTGCTTGTTGAAACACTCTATCAACTACTGTTGGTACTCCCAGTT
>NZ_JADYUI010000119.1 GCF_021531695.1 Roseburia hominis
CAATGATAAAGCACGCTTTGCGCGCCATTTAGATATTTATAGATACCGACAGAGAAGAACTCTCTGCCGGAACGATTTTAGGATAACACGCTATCCTTTATTTGTAAAGCGGACATTTCCAATCTGCTTCGCTACTTGCGCTTTTTACAAACCAAATTCCTGATACAACTCTTCACGATACACCGCATCTGCCGTGGCTCGAACGATATCTTCCATACGGTTCTGCTCTGCCAAACGTCTATATAACTCGTTGGCTCGATTTTCACCTTCTTCTCGCCCTAATTTTCTAACATAATCCTCTCTTGCATTCCGATCACGTATCTCTTTCATGTGTGCTTCATATCTCGCCCGCATATGTTCACTCAGGCTCATTTTCTTCACTTCCCCGATTGCGGCATTAATTCCGACATTTTTCGTAT
>NZ_JADYUI010000011.1 GCF_021531695.1 Roseburia hominis
AGATAGCGAAAAGCCAGTGCACTTGTTTCATGCCGCATTGGTGTCTTTCGCAGAAAGACGGGAAATAACCATGACGCTTACCTTTCGCACGTCAAAGTACAGATTACCGCCTCCAGAAAAGATATTTATCTGGTGCTTGTTTATGGTATTACCGAACACCCGATGATGCTTGCCACCAATAAAGAAATCAAATCCAAAGACGATGTAATCCGGGTGGCAAGAATATATTTCTCACGCTGGAAAATTGAAGAATATTTCCGCTGCAAAAAGCAGATGTTCCGGTTTGAAAATTTTCGGGTAAGAAATCTTGCTGCAATCAATGCACTAAATTTTTATATCACCTTATGCATGGCATTCCTGGCTATGATCTCAATGGAATCCGAAAGCAATGCACTTAAGGTTTCAATTATAAAATCAGCAAATCCGGTAAAGGAAAAAGTTTTCTTTTGCTATTACCGGCTGGCAAAAGGCATCTCAGGCATACTGTCGTATGCAAAAGAAGGCGTCAGGCTATGGTTCCGGACAAAACGTCCCGCATACCGTCAACTCTGCCTTAAGCTGGCTGTTTAAATAGATATAAGAATACGTCTCCCAAAGTCCGGTTCCGGCGGGGCTTATTAAAGTGCCTCTAATCACAGGACTGCCATTCTATATTTTAAAAAAAATGGCAGATTGGTACTTTGGGAAGATTTAATCACTTTTGAATTACAGTTTGCGGAAACTCAAGAGATATTACCTGTGGGAAATGTAACAGGGAAATTGTGGTTCTTGTGGACGAAGAGAGGGTCATGGTTTTGGAGAACAGAAGAGGTTCTGAAAAGGACGGAAGAGCCGGGCAGGTTCGTGTGAGCGTTCAGAAAAGCAAGGAACCGGGGAAAATGAAACCCATGAAAAGAGCTGCAAATTATTAAAATCAAATAAGTGAGATAGCAGTTGAACCGTCAGATTTGGCAGGAACCATCAGAGCCGGCACTGCGTATCAAGAGTTTGTAACGAGCTGGAATTAGCATAGAACTATTAGGAGCCGACAAAACGGAAATAGAGCCAGGTGGCATATTAGCTACCGGTCTTATTGGTATTCGTTTTGTCGACTCCTTTATTGCGTCTGTTTCCGTTTTGCTCCGGAAATGGAGAGAAAGATGGAAAAGACACTTGGAATGCGAATTAAAGAATGTAGAATGAAGATGGGAATGACACAGGATGAGTTGGCAGAGGCACTTTTGACAAAGAAGTCTACAATATCTGCTTATGAGAACGATAAGATTGATATCAAGATTAGTATATTAAAGCAGATTGCAGCATTACTCGGTACAACGGTTGCTTACCTGGCAGACGGTGAGAAAACAGAAATCGGTGAAGATGTGATGCAGGTGGCATTACTGCTACAGGGAATGCAGAATGAGGAACTTAGGAAAGTTGCTATGGAGCAGGTGAAGTTGTTGGCTGGAGTCAAATAAGAGATAATAATTTGGGTATCTGGTTGATGGGGATGAGAATGATATAGCCCCTGAGATAATGCAAGTTGATACAAAATCATAATACTTTTTGTATCAAGTTGATTTTAGACGAATGTCTTCGTTTATTTTGAAAAAAATAAAAAAGAGTTTACTTTCTCGCTTTTGAATTGTATAATTAAAGCGTGGAAGTAAAGTGCAGAGGTGAATAAAATGACAAAAAAGGAAAAAATTGAAAAATTAATTGAAAAATATAACGGTTATCTTATTACCTCTTTGGTGTGTAGTGAAGATATTTCTAAGACCTATGTTGCAAAATATATTAAGGAACACGGTATGGAGAAAGTCTCAAGAGGCGTATATATAACAGATGATGTGTGGCCGGATGAGTTGTTCGTTTTGCAGCAAAGAAATGGTGCGATTATTTATTCCGGAGAAACAGCACTATATTTGCACGGTTTGACAGATAGGGAATATTCATCTGTGTGTGTTACTGTGCCACAAGGATATAATGCGAGTCATCTAAAGGACAATGATTTTGATGTTTCGGTGAAATATGCTGCACCGGATTTATATAAAATAGGAATTTGTGAGATTGCATCCAGCAGTGGAAATTTGGTTAAGGTTTACGATAAGGAGCGTTGCATTTGCGATTTGATAATGAATCGTAATAAGTATGAAGTACAAGTATTTCAAACGGCTATCAAGGAATATATGTCGTCGAAGGACAAAAAGCTATCGCAGCTGATTGTATATGCGGATATCATGGGAATTCGAGATGAAGTGATGAAGTACGTGGAGGTGTTAGTGTGATTAGTTCATCAAGACAATTAAAAGATAAAGTGAGAAATATTTCGGACGGAAACAGTAATAAAGCGTCTACGCTAATTCGAAATTTTATGATGGAAAGATTTCTGGAAAGAGTATCTATATCATCATATCGAGATAATTTTATTCTTAAGGGTGGGATGTTGGTAGCGTCAATTGTTGGTGTGGATATGCGAGCTACGATGGATATTGATACAACGGTAAAAGCATTACCACTAAATGAGGCTGATGTACAGAGGATAATTGAAGAAATTTGTAACATCCCGCTGGAAGATAATGTTAGCTTTCAAATTAAAAGCACAAGAACTATTATGGAAGAGTTTGATTACCCGGGCATTCGCGTAATGTTGGAAGCTACGTTGGACAGGATGCGTCAACCAATTAAAATCGATATTTCTACAGATGATGTAATCACACCAAAGGCAATAGAATACGACTATAAATTGATGTTTGAGGATAGAACGATTTCCGTTCTTACATATAACAAGGAAACATTGCTTGCTGAGAAAATGCAGACAATAATAAATAGGGGAATCGCGAATACCAGATTAAGAGATTTTTATGATGTTTACAGTATCATGAACTTCTATGAAGAACAGATAGAGAAGCGGGTTTTATACGATGCATTTTCTGCTACCTGTGAAAAGAGGAAAACTATTTTTACCAAGGATGATATAGAAGCTACATTACATTTGATATCTGATGATTTACATATGGAAGAACTTTGGGAGCAGTTTAAAAAGAGCAATTTTTATGTAGGGGAACTAGAGTGGAAAAGTGTGATTGATTATGTAGAGAAAATAATGAAGAAGAATTTACTATGATTTATATAAGAACTATGAATATCGCACCCAACCGCCTGGACAGGGCGGAAACAGCAAAATATATGGTAACATATATGGAATATGTCGGAGTGAAATAGAATTTATGTAGAAGGACAATCAGAAATGGTTGTCTTTTTTTATGGAGTTAGAAGATTAAAGTCCATTCCCACTGTACTTTTTGTCCATTCTTTGGGGAACGACTTAATCCATAGAAAGCCGTAGAATACTATTTGTAAGGGAGAGCAAAACCGGTTTCGCTGATGCTTACGTCAAATTCAGTTAAGGAGGATTCGATGGTGGCAAAGGCAAGTATTATTGAGATTTACGCAAGGTCAGATGCTGCCGGAAGGGTGGATATCATCTGTAAGAATTAATCCAATTTTATTGGAATCGTAGATGGCTACACGGAAGGGCTTCGCTACATGATTGAGAGTGAAAAAGCTTATAACCGAAAGAAAAATCATGGAGATCTGGGAGTACGGGTGCAGACATCGGGCATTCATAGCGATATTACGGCGGATACGGCAATCAGTAATGTCATCACCCGAGACGCGATTATTGCCTGTGATTTTTCCGGAGATGTACTGGAAGGTGTTGACCGTGGCGAAAAATATCGGAAGGATGCATACACGCTTCGCAGAATGAGGGCAGATTATGAACTTTTCAATCAACAGCTGTGTATTCTGGGAAGAAACGAATTGAGAATATTCAGAGGGTATCTTTCCGGGGAGAAGGATATCGGAGAGATCGCAGAAGAGGAAGGAATTCAGTATGAATCCGCGGCACAGAGGGTAAGACGTGCAAAGGTAAAGATCAAGGTTCAGATGGTTGGATTTCTGGAAGGAATAGCGTAGGAGGAAATAGAAATGTCAAGAGCAAGAATAGAAGTACCACAGTTAGAGAATATGGTAGGAGCAGGAAAAAAGAAATTTGTCAGATATGCAGAGGGAGCATCGCTCTACTCATTAGGATTACACACGTTTCAGGAGATCGCAAAGGAAGCAAATGCGGTGTACAAAGTGAAGCGCTGTGTGCTGGTAAACACGGAAAAAGTGGATGAATATCTGGAAAATTTCTGTGAGTGCCAAAACTGAAAAATCCATAGAAATACAAATAAGTCCATAGCCGAGAAAAATGTTTGGAATGGATAAAAACGGATTGCAAATGAGGAATAGCCCGGATTATAATAGATATGAATCGGCTGTTCCTCTTTGATTAAGGAGGAATTACGATGGCTGCAAAGGCTAGAAAAGATAAAAAAGGATATGCATTGAGGACCGGAGAATGCCAGAGAAAGGATGGCAGATACTCCTATTCTTATACCGACAGAGGCGGTGTGAGACATTCCATTTATGCTAAGACGCTGGTAGATCTGCGTGCAAGGGAGAAGACCCTGCAGAGAGCGTATGATGAAGGAATTGATCCGGTAAAAGCCGCAAGGCTTACAATTAATGACATGTACGACCGGTATATCAGCCAGAAGTTTGATCTGAAGGAAACAACCAGGTCAAATTACAAGTACATGTACAATCATTTTGTAAGAGATACCTTTGGAAAGCAGAAACTGCAGAGTGTGAGATTTTCAGATGTGAAGCAGTTCTACATCAGCATTTTGAAAGAGGACAAGATGAAAGCGAATACACTGGAGAGTATCCATACACAGCTTCATCCTGCATTCCAGATGGCAGTAAGAGACGGACTGATTCGAATGAATCCCTCAGATGGTGTGATGGCAGAAATCAAGAAGAGCAAGCTTTGGGAGAAACCGAAGAGACATGCGCTTACTGTCCCACAGCAGAAGGCATTTATGGATTTCCTGAAAGAAGATAAAGATTATGAGGGATGGCTTCCGGTAATTACGGTACTGCTTGGTACCGGCATGAGAATTGGAGAATGTTTGGGACTTCGCTGGGAGGATCTGGATTTTAAGAATCGCATGATCAGCGTGAATCACAATCTGACAGACAGACCGGATGATAATGGTAAGTGTGGGAAACACATTCAGTCTCCGAAGACTGCAGCAGGTAACAGGACAATCCCGATGATTGAAGAAGTGTTTCAGGCATTTCTGACAGAGTATGAGATCCAGAGCTGCCTAGGATTCTGTGAGGAAGAGATTGACGGATATTCCGGTTTCGTATTCTCCACATCGCGTCATACTGTGTATAGCGCAGCGGCAGTTAACAATGCAATCCACAGAGCAGTTTCTGCATATAATAAGAAGGAGACGGCTCGTGCCATGAAGGAAGACAGAGAAGCATTACTCCTTCCGGACTTCTCTGCCCACAATCTGCGTCATACTTTTTGTACCCGTTTCTGTGAAAATGAGACAAACCTGAAAGTGATCCAGGATATCATGGGTCATGCCGATATCAGCACCACGATGGATATTTATGCTGAGGCAACGGAAGAAACGAAGAAAAAAGTACTGACAAATCTGGAAGGAAAGATTATAATATAGAAGTAAAGATTTTTGAGATGTATTTTTGTGAACGATGTGTCTTTTTCATTCGATTGGATTGATTTGGATACGTATGGCTCAATTCGTGATAGTTTCCGTGGAGCGAAGATGATATGCTCTATGGACGTACACGAGACAACAGTTTCTCCTTGCACCAAGGAGTTCGGTGGACAGTTCCACCGCAAATGAGTTCATTTCAGTAGCATTCGGTACAGTTGGGCGACCTTCAGTGGATAGGATTTAGAAGTAATCCCGACGATGAAGTCATTGGACAAATAAAATGGCTTAAATAGGGCATTTACAAGCGATTTAGAAGGCTAATATTAGTGTTTTACGACAGAGTTACGACAAATAATGAGCCTTGATATAGTGAAAAATTAAGACATCATTACTTATAGATGTAAGTAGTGGTGTCTTTTTTGTGCAATGAATTAGTAAAAATAATTGACTATAAACTAGATGTTTTATTGGACGGAATATATTTCTTAGAATATGTTTTCGATAAATGGAAATGATAAGTCTGTAAATATTAAGCAGATAAGAAAGGATATTTTCATGGAAGAAATCATAAAACAGTTAAGAAAGGAATTTAATAGAATCGGCGATAATCGACAGGAAAGTAATATAAGATTGCATATCATAGAAAATACTTTTATGAATTACTACGGGTATGATTTAAGCAAGTGTATTGAAGAAAAGTCTGTACCAAAAGGAATGTGTGATGTATTTATTCCTACCATTAGAAATGAAGCTCTAATTATTGAGGTTAAAAATGGGAAGAAACCTATAGATGTTAATGCTATTGTACAAGTTCAGCGTTATGTAACAAGTGAAGGGCAAAGATTTGCCATTTTAAGTAACGGATATGAATATCTGTTGCTGGATTTTAATATAAAGCCAGCAAATAACAGAAAGAACAAGTTTGGTGGATATGTTGTTTTTTGGTTTGACATATTTAAAGCAAGACAAAAGGGTTTTACAGAATTAAGATATTTTAAGTATCTAAGTTTTGAAAATTTGTATAGAAACGAATCAACACAATTTTTTTGTGATGTTGCACAGTATAGGGAATGGAAGTATGAGCAGAATCTTAAAGATGATTCATGGAATGACTATCGTTGTAGCTTATATCAGTTTTTTGATTTTTATGCAAAGAAAGTACCATATAAAGCGTCCTATGAGATTGTTGGCAAAAAGGCATATGAAAGTTTAGGAATGAATGTTTTTAACGATTTTATAAAAGAATGTAAAAGAAACAAAGGAAATAGTTCAAGTAAAACTATAAAGAACAATTTTTCGCATATATATGGTATGTTGGACGAGATGAAAAAGCATGGAAAAATAGGTTATATTAGCTTGAGCGACAGTAGAAAAGAAAATCTTATGGAATATGAGGAAACTGAATTAAGGAAAACACCTGTAGTAATAAGTACAAAAGATATACAAATGATATTAAGGCACATGACAAATAAGAGAAAATCAATTAGAGATACAGTAGTTGTTTTGTTAACAATTTCTCTAGGGTTGGAGCGTTCACAACTTCTAAAATTACGATGGGATGATTTTGATAAAGGATATAAGAATATTTTGATTAAGAGAAGAAGAATAGAATTACCTCCAATTTTACAAACATATCTCTTAAAATTGCATGAAGAAAACACGAGATTGAAAATAAAATCTCCTTATATCTTTCAAGTATACTATCAAAAAGAATTCAGACCGATGAGAGAATGGAATATAAATGATATTTTTGATGATTTGGCACAGATAACTCACGATAGTAAATGGAAAGATTATTCACCACAGTTTGTAAGAAATTGTTTGATAAGAACACTGTTTTTTGCAGGATATTCATTAGAGGATATTATGTATATTACAGGAATCAATATTAAGAATATTTCAAAATATATCTCTATGGATGAACTACTACAAAGAAGAAGCAATAAAATAAATTGGAAACCATTATTTGATGGATTATTATGTGAATCGAAATAATGTGCTGATAGAACAGAAAGATATTATATTCTATTTTATTTGTATAGGATGTGATATCTTTTTTGCGTGTCGGGATGGTTTACATTTATGATGGCAGCAGTCTTTTTCTGAAAGGATATATCTGATAGATTCATACATAGTGTGAATTTGGGAAGTATCGAAGTGATATATATTATTGTTTCATACGACTTTTCTGCAATGATTACCGAACTTGGTCGAAAAATGCTACCGAACTCATTACCGGACACAGAATACTATTTTTTTATTGTGTTGTTCGTTATGCTTATATATTCTTTTAGAACCATATTTATATATTAACTGAATGTGTATCAGATGGGGAATTTCCATGGTCAAATGAAAAACTAAATTCCAGTTCAAACTGATTTGACCCAGTAGTTTCGATTTTAAGCAACTTTTTGAAAATCATAATGAATTGTATTTACTTTAGCACTAATTTAATTTACAATATTAGCACGAAAGGAAGTAATACAATGACACAGACAGAGCTGATTGATAAATTGATTGCTGATAATGATGGTATGATTCGAACTTCGCAAGTAACGGAGGCAGGAATTACAAAACCAGTATTTTACCAGTATGTGAAAGAAAATAATCTGGAGAAGATTGCACATGGCGTATATGCGACAAGCGATTCATGGACGGATGCGATGTATCTATTACATTTGCGATGTAAGCAGGCGGTGTTTTCGCATGAAACGGCTTTGTTTTTGCATGATTTAACAAGAGAGCCGACAGAGTATGAAATTACGGTAAAGACGGGATATAATCCATCAAAACTTAAAAATGATGGAATCAAAGTATATACGGTAAAAAAAGAATTCCATGAAAAAGGCATTATTAGAATGCAGACTTCTTTTGGAAACAGTGTTCCGGTATATAGTATGGAGAGAACGATCTGTGATATTATCAGAAATCGGAATAATACAGAAATGCAGACCGTACAGACTGCCCTAAAACAATATGTCACGCGAAAAGATAAAAATTTAAGATTACTAATGCAGTATGCAAAAGATTTTCATGTGGAGAAAATTTTAAGGCAATATTTGGAGGTACTATTATGATAAAGACATTAAAGCAGTTAAAGGATTGGGAGAAAAATGAGAAAATTTGATTATCAGACATTGGCTGAAAGAACATGGGATAATGAAATTTTATCTGATGAATAACGGGATGTAAATTATTCGCTGTGGCTGGTTTATCCAAATAAGGTAAGACAGATAACATAGTCCAGATAATCCGGTTGATGCGGCCTTTATTGATGAAAATCAGATTTTGCAAAGTAAATTACAAAAGAGGAGAAAAGATGGAGAGTAATATAGAAGAGGAAAAACTAAGAGGCATTATAGAGGAGTCGGTAGATGAATCTGTAAAACAAGCATTTAAAAAATATGGTAGAATAATGAGGATGCCGCATCTGAAATTCACAAAAATGATATTTATTATGGTGGTTGCTATGGTAGTAATCCTGGGAGCCATAGGGGTACATAATAGCAGAGAGGCTTCTAAAAAGGTAGAACCGGTAGAAAATCACGACCTGACAATAGAAAATGAGGGGATTTTTGGCTTTACCGTGGCAGATTTTGAAGATGCAATTTTGGGAGAAGCAACAAGGCAGAGATTGTTAGTCGTAGAAGAACAGGAAGTATATGACAATGCAACCATAACAGATACAGGATTATTTAACTGGGGAGTGTTTAATAAAAAGCAGGTCATTACAATTCATGGAACAGGACAGTATACCATTGATTTGTCACAGGTTACCGCACAGGATATCAGTCTGGATGAAGATACATACGAGTTGACAATTCGTATTCCGCATGCAGAACTTCAGAAACCAGTTAAGTTTGATCCATCCCAGACAGAAATCGGAGACACGGAGAAAGGCTGGCTGGCCTTTGGAGATATCAAACTGACTCAGGAGCAGCAAAAGGCATTTGAAGAGGAAGCCTGCAAAAAACTCGAAGAAAAATTAAGTGAGGAAGAACGATTTAAAGAAGCAGACCGATTTGCTAAATTGTCGGCGTATGAGACATATCAGCCAATTGTAAAAGCAGTATCCCCGGCATATAAAGTGGTTATAGAATTTAAATAAACTTCTTTATTAAAGCAGGACAAAGGAAAGAAGTATAAGATTGTCAATAGAGAGAAGATTTCCGAATATTATCTTATGACCAAGGAATGGATAAGAACTGTTAGGAAAAGTAGGGCAGGTGAACACAGTGGCGTACGAAAAATTATTAAATGAAATTTATGCGGTGGTATCCTTAAAATATTTGTGGAAGGAATACCGGCCATATTTTATCAAGAGTGAGTCTCCGGACTGGATGAATGAAACGATGGATCTGGGGTTGGAGGTTAGTCAGGCACTTCTTCCGGGGGACGGACAGGAGGAGAGCTTTATCGAGCAGTATCTCGGATGTCTGAAGGAGGAATTGCCACCTCAGGCATTTGAGAAATATGGAGACCGGCTGAATTTTTACAACGGACGGTTTTGGGCGATTTTACCGGATCCCATGGTGCAGCAGGATTATCTTTCCAAAGCGAAATACCGATTTGACAGAAAATTGGAAAAACTTAACACAAACTATGCACATAAGCACTATAATGGGCTGTATCTTTTTCTGCATCCTGCGGATGAGAATGATATTGATGCGGGAGCATTGTTTGAATATATGCGTTTCACTCAGGAGAAGAAGGAGAAGCGCTTTGACTGGGTATTTTTAAATTGTGTAAAGACGATTTATGTGTGCAATTATGGTGCAAATACTATTGAACCCATTGTGCTGCCGAAGAATGCGGAGAATTTCCTGAATACGGAGGCGGAATCTCTGCGGTATAGCTGTGACTGGGCGGATGGAACGGCACTGGATTTGTAGGTAGAAAAAGGAGATAAAGAAAATGGTTTATTTAATATACATAATCGCAGGACTTGGGGCCGGAGTGGTAACAGGCTTGGCGGGTCTGTCGGCAGCAGTAGTCATTACGCCGATGCTGGTCAGTCTTGCAGGATGGGAAAGTTATGATGCGGTTACGGTGGCACTGGCTTCGGATGTCTTTGCAAGTCTGTTATCCGCATACACCTACTACAAAAATAAAAACATTGACTTAAAGCGTGGTGGACTTGTTTCGATCACAGCATTTTTGGGAACCATTGTGGGCAGCTACTGTGGTTATTTGTTCAGCCAGAAAAGTCCGGATGGACTGGGCTATATTTCTATGCTGACAACGATTTTTCTTGGATTTAAGTTTCTGTTAAAGCCGGTGACCGGAGGAAAGGATGCTACTTCTGAGTCCGTGCAGTCAGCAAGAAAGACGGCACTGGCAATGGTTCTGGGATGTGGAATTGGCTGGGTGTGCGGATTTACCGGAAGTGGTGGTGGAGTTTTGATGCTGACGGTGTTTACTCTGGTATTGGGTTATAATCTGAAGGTTGCAGTCGGTACAAGTACCATGATTATGTCTCTGGTTGCACTGACCGGAGCGGTCAGTCATATTTCGATGGGAGCAAAGATATTCCCGGGACCGATGCTTCTGGTAATGGGGTGTTGTCTTCTTGGTGCTGTTATGTCTGCACGATTTGCCAATAAGTGCGAGATCCGGCGCCTGAATCGTATTGTGGGTGTTGTGTTGATGATACTTGGTATTGTGACGATTGCGATTAAGTTATAGAATCGGAATCGTGAAGAGACGGAAGGTTCCTTCTCTTATCCCCTGCGATTGATTTAGCTATGAATTGACATTATAATTAAAAATTAAGGCGGCCTGGGGGCTTTCAAAGTTTTTGCTGACCATTGTATTACTGCCTTTGATATTAATTGGTCTGGTTGTGGGAGGATTGATGTATATAGCACTTCCAATCTTAATTGTAGTCGGAATTGTAGTACTTGTATGTAAGCATGTATTATAATTGAAGATTTATTGTAGCTGTTTAGTAAGATGGAGGAAGTCATGCTGATTAGAAATTCGGCAGACTTGGAGAAGTTTAAGTTGATGTATGGAATAGAGAAAGAAATTGCAAAGGAATATTAAGCTATGGCAAAGAGTACAATACATAAGAAAGTAGAAGTAGTTTATTCAAATCGAAAGTCTGTTGCAATTCAGATTAAACCGGATGGAACGGTGGTTCTTCGGGCGCCCTATGGCGTGCCGAAAAGAGAATTGAATCGTATCTTGGAGGAGAAAAGATCGTGGATAGAGGTACATTTGCAGGAGATTAAGGAACGAGAGGCAGCGCAAAAAGCTCTCCCCAAATTCTCCATGCAGGAAATCAATGAGCTTGCCAATAAGGCACTTGCGTATATACCGGAACGTGTGAAATACTATGCACCAATTGTCGGGGTGAATTATACACGAATTACCATCCGCAATCAGAAGACCAGGTGGGGAAGCTGCAGTTCTAAGGGTGGACTTAATTTTAACTGTCTGTTGATGCTCACTCCTCCGGAGGTAATTGATTATGTGGTGGTACATGAACTTTGCCACCGAAAGGAAATGAATCATTCCAAAGCCTTTTGGGCTGAGGTGGAGAAGGTATTGCCGGATTATAAGTCAGCAAAGCGGTGGCTTAAGGAGAATGGTGGGGAGTTGATAAGTAGAATGTGTTCGTGATAAAAAAAGAAGAGTTGCAGGATGTCATCGGTTATCTGAATAATTGGGCAGATTTAGTAATTGTTCGTCATAAAGATATTCGTGTGATAGAACAAATAGCAAAATATTCTAAAGTGCCGGTAATAAATGCATTGACGGATAGGAATCATCCTTGTGAAATGTTATCAGATTTATATGCACTTTCAAAACTTAGAGATGATATTACAAAGGACAAATTTCTTTTTTGTGGTGCAAATGGAAATATCGGCAAGGCATGGAAAGAGGCATCAGAGGTATTTGGCTTTGAATTAGAGCAATGTTGTGCAGAAGGATATGAAATAGAGGGACTTACGGTTTATCATGACATAGAAAAAGCAATTATTGGAAAAGATATTGTTTGTACAGATTCATTGCCGGCACATGCTCTTGAAAAATGGGCAAAACTTAAAGTATCAAAGAGAATTATGGAAAAGGCAAATAAAGGTGCAATATTAAACCCATGTCCTCCATTTTATCGAAACGAAGAAGTATCACAAGATGTAATAGAATCAAATTTTTTTGTGGGTTATGAATTTAAGAAGTATTTATTAGAGGTGCAACAAGCGATAATGATTTATTGCTTAAATGAGTAAAGTTCTGTTTTGTTCAGTTAAATTAATAGAATTTGTAAGGCGTCTATCATAAAGATAGATGCTTTTTTTCGAGAAAAATCCAAAGAAAAAAAGCAAAATAGAGGGTTGAAGTATAAAATACTTCCTCTATAATAAGGGTTAACGGCGCCGTAATATAACAGATTGGAGATATTACGATGAATTACAATTTAATACCTATTGGAGAATTTAAAGCGGAGAATGGAGACTTTGAGATTAAAGTTTATCCAAAATATTTGAAGGCAATGAAGGGATTGGAAGAATTATCCTATTTACAGGTTATATGGTGGTTTGATCAGTGTGATAATGAGGTAAGTCGAATAAAACTGGTGGAAGAAAAGCCATACAAAAATGGCCCGGAAGTTCTTGGCACATTTGCAACAAGAACACCAGAAAGACCGAATCCAATTGCAGTATCAACGGTATATGTTTTGTCAGTGGACATGGAAAGAGGCATAATCCGAATTCCCTATATAGACGCATTTTCAGGAACACCAATTCTTGATATTAAACCATATATGCCGAGCATTGATCGTGTTGAAACAGTTCAAATGCCAAAGTGGTGTGAACATTGGCCTTCAAATGTTGAAACATCCGGAGATTTTGATTGGGAAAAAGAGTTCAATTTCTAATTGCTCCGGGGAAAGTTCATTCATAAAAATTCACAAAAAGTTTGTTGTAAAAGCAGGGCTGACATCTTACAATATAGTTAGAAAAGTATGACTAAGTGAAGATAATTCATATTAATGCTACTTTTTTACAGATTCGAAAGGCATAACAAAATTTATGTAAAAAAAGAAAGCGAATGCAGGAAGTAAGAAAATACATGGTTTTCAACATTCGTGAGTATTTGAATGGAAACAATGAAGAACTCGGAGAGGACGATTTACGGTAGATCCTTTTCGAGTTTTTCATGTGAGAAAAATTCGGCTGTCGAAAGATTGGCAAAGGAACAGGCAGCCAGTAATGCTGCTCTATTTTTATGTCTTTTTTATATACTATTGACTTCCTGGTAATTCAGACTATAATATAAATAACGTTATATAAAACACATTACATAAGTAATTTTGCAATAAGGAGAGTAATTATGTCACCAAGAGTACAAATTCCGAAAGAGAAGATATTAGAAACTGCGTTACAACTGTTGATTCGGGATGGATACGAAGCAATTACAATCAAGGCAGTGGCAAAAGAACTTGGAACTTCCACACAACCAATTTCATGGACGTTTGGTAATATGGAGAATTTCAGGACAGCTTTGGCAGAGTATGCACTGGCTTACGCCAATCAAAAGATGCATTCTGACTCGTATGATTCGATGGAGGCGTATGGAAAGGTTGGTACAGGTTATGTTGATATGGCTTATGATGAACCGAATCTGATTCGTTTTCTTCGTTTGGATGAAAAACGACTTCAGGGAAGTGGTGGTCTGGGAGGCAGCTTTGATGAGAAGGCGAAGGCTGACAGACGAAAAGCATTTGCCGGACAGTATGGCTGTACAGAAGAAGAAGCCGAGAAATTTATGTTGAATATGATGATATACACACAGGGGCTGGTGTCAATGATTTTGGCAGGTGGAATCAATATTGCAAGAGAAGATGCTCATCAGTTACTGCACAAAATGGCAGGAATGATGATTCGCTCCTTTGCGAAGGAGAAATCTATGATATGTGAAGGAGAGGATAAAAATGCCTGAATATATTTCAAATAACACAATGATTACATTGACCGTAACTGCAGTTTTACTGTTTCTTTTACCTGTGATTGCTATGCTCGCAAGGAAAAAGAAGATGGGGAAGCGCGTATCCTGGAAACCACTTTTTATTGGTGCTATTGGATTCGTTGTATCTGCGAGAGTGCTGGAAGTTGGTGTTCATATGGTTTGCATCGTAGGGGATACACCGGTTTCCCGTTTTATTAATGGTAATACGGCAGCTTTTGTTCTATATGGGATTTTTATGGCAGGGATTTTTGAAGAGTGTGGTCGGTATATTATTATTAAATATCTCATGAAGAAAAATAAGACCGCAGAAAATATGATTATGTATGGAATTGGACATGGGGGGATTGAGGTCTGGACGATTTCCCTTGTAAGCATTTTATCATCCCTTTTTATGGCAAATATGCTTAACCGGTTGGGAGCTGAGAAGTTCATGGTTGCTACTGGTGTGACGGAACAGACGAAAGCTTCAGCCGTGGCTACGATGAATCAGATTGCGTCTTTCGGTGCAGGGAATGCAGCAATTCAGGTAATAGAAAGAATACTGTGTATGGTGATACATATTTCATTGACGCTCATTGTATTTTATGGAATCAGAGAAAGCAAAAAAGGATATCTTCCGCTTGCTGTTCTGGCACACGCAGCATTGGATCTTTTCCCGGCGTTGAATCAAAGGGGTGTGGTTCCTGTTTGGATGGTGGAAATGTGGCTTGCTTTATGTTGTGTAATGCTGGTACTGTGGTGTAAAAAATTGTATACAAAGAATTGAAAAATGCTCATAAAATTAACAGAAATCATCGGAATATGTTAAAGATAACTGGTGGACAGTATTGAATATCCTTGCTATTATCATGTTAAAAATAATTGCAAAGGTGGTAATCATATGAGAAGGTTATACTTGGATAATATCAGATGGATTACAATTGTACTTGTAGTGATATATCATGTCATCTATATGTACAATGGTGTGGAAACAGTTGGAGTTATTGGACCGTTTTCGGACAAAGTACAGTATCAGGATGTATTCCAATATGTTGTTTATCCTTGGTTTATGGTTCTTTTGTTTGTGATAGCAGGGATGTGTTCCAGATATTATCTGGAAAGTCATACACACAAAGAATTTATCAGAACCCGGACGATGAAGCTGCTTGTTCCATCCACGGTCGGTCTCTTTGTTTTTCAGTGGATTTTAGGATATTACAACATGATGATAGGTGGAGGCTTGGAACAGATGACCATGGTGCCTAAGCCGGTGCTGTATCTCATTATGTGTGTAAGCGGTACAGGAGTTTTATGGTTTATACAGCTGTTGTGGATATTTTCGCTATTGCTTGTAGTAATCAGAAAAATAGAAAAAGACAGATTTTACAATATATGCGGCAAAGCAAATGTAATGATTCTGCTGTTATTGACGGTAGTTATATGGGGAGCAGCACAAATTTTAAATACCCCGGCGATTGTTGTATATAGATTTGGAATTTATGGTGTTGCCTTTTTGATTGGCTATTTTGTATTGTCGCATGATAAAGTGATTGAAAAACTCTCAAAAGTATGGATACCACTTGTAATAGCAGCCATTATCTTAATGCTTTGCTTTGTTATATGCTATTGGCAAAAGCCGTACGCAGAACATATTGTGTTAGATACACCGCTTTGCAACGTATATACATGGATTGCCACATTGGCAATCATAGCCTTTATGAGTAAGTTTGGAAATTTTGATAACTCAATTTGCAGATTTATGAATAAGCAGTCCTGGGGATTATACATTTTTCACTATTTGCCGATTGCTGTTTGTGGGTGGTATTTACATAGTTACGCAGGAAATATGCCACAACTGATGGTTTACCTGCTTACAACGTTAGCTGCGTTTGCCGGTGCTTATATTTTTAATGCAATAATAAGCAGAGTGCCGGTTTTAAGATGGTGTGTGCTTGGAATCAAAAAGTGACAGGGAGATAAGAAGTTATGTTTCGTGATAATTTGATAGAGCTTAGAAAAATGGCCAATTTGTCACAGGAAGAACTGGCAGAGAAAATAGGGGTGTCAAGGCAGACTTTATCAAAATATGAAACGGGAGAGTCTTTGCCGGATATCGAAAAGTGTATGGCAATTGCGGATGTATTTGGTGTCACCATGGATGACTTGGTTCATTATACAAAAGAAGATAATATGGGGCTTAGGGTTCCTCCAAAAGGGAAACATATTTTTGGTATGGTAAAGGTTGGCGATAAAGGACAAATTGTGATTCCTGCAAAGGCAAGAAAGATATTTGACATTCAGCCCGGAGACAGTCTCATTGTGTTGGGAGATGAGGGGCAGGGGATAGCGATTATCAAAGAAAAAGGACTGTTGGATCTTCTTAAAAGTGCAAAAGAATAGCATAAGATATGTGAATAGTTGCGAAAGGGCAGAGCCGGTTTTAATGGGTTCTGCCCTTATCTGCATTATGCAGTAGTTCTACTACAAATCATACACTTCGGTGTACTTTTTCTTAAAATAACGAATGAGTGGCTCTGCTGAAACCGGTTTGTGGCAGACTGCATCAATCATCTCTTCTGGTGTCCGAGTGCTTCCGTAACGATGGATTTTTTCATTCAGCCATTTTGTGATTTCACCAATTTTTCCATCAGCTAAAAGGGTATCCACGCTGCCCAAATCCTTTTCCAGTACTTCTAAATACATGCCATCATAAATACTTCCTAACAGATAAGATGGAAAATAGCCAAAGGAACCATCTGACCAGTGCATATCCTGTAAAATGCCTTCTGCGTCATTTTGCGGTGTGATTTTTAAATACTCTTGCATTTTTTGATTCCATAATGCCGGGAGATCTTCCACAGGTACATTTTCACGAAAAATGGTTTTTTCCATTTCGTAACGTAAAATGATATGGAAGCAGTAGGTCACCTCATCTGCATCGGTACGTATCATGCTGTTTTGTACACAGTTGATTTCCCGGTAAAATTCGTCTAAAGAAACGTCTTTTAATTGAGGCAGAAGCTCCTTAAGCTGGTCATAGATTGGAATCCAAAAGTTTTTATTTCTTCCCAGAATATTTTCGTAAAATCTTGACTGACTTTCGTGAATGCCCATATAGCGGCAACTTCCGGCTACGGTATGGTCATACGCAGGATTTACGTTTTGCTCGAAAATTGCATGTCCGCCCTCATGGATGGAAGAAAACAGAGCAAAGAGGGGTTCTGTATCGTAATAATGGTTTGTGACGCGTACATCCTTAGAAGAAAAGTTTAATGTAAACGGATGCTCAGTTTCTCCAACGGCACCGGCATCCCAGTTGAATCCGATGTAGTCAAGCAAAAGTTTCTGTATTTTTTTCTGGGAATCCGGGTCGGCATAAGAATGGAGAGCTGGGACATATGGCTTTGGTTTTGCCGTAATTTTGTCCACAAGTGGAATCAGTTCCTTTTTCAGATCGTCAAACAAACGGTCAATTGTTGCGGAATCCATGCCTTCTTCAAACTGATTTAACAGGGCATCATAGGTTTCAATACCCGGGTCGGTATAGCCGGTCATCTCTTTTGTCATTTCCACCATTTTCTTTAAGTGTGGCGCAAAAATCGAAAAATCTGATGCATTTTTTGCTGCTTCCCAGGCATTGCCGGATTCGGCCTGTTCTCTTACATATGCCTCGTAAAAGTCTGCCGGAATCCGTTTGTTTCGATCAAAATCCAGTTTCATCCGGTGTACGATAAACTGATAGGTTTCATCTAAGGCATTATATTCCTCAGGTTTGGAAAGAGCATCTAACATTTCGCCGAGTTTGGGTGAAGTAGACATCTTAAAACTCTTCGTGGAAAATTCTGTCAGTGCATCAATATGATCCTGCTGTCCAAGTTTTGGAGTATCGGTTCGCATATCCCAGTACAATAGGGTTGTTACATGATCATATACATTTACTTCGTGTAAATATTTTTTGAAATCTTCAAATAGTTGGCTCATATATATTTCATTCCTCCTGCTAGTACGTTTGCTATCTGCATTTTAACATATTTGTGAGGGAAAGTGTTAATTTTGACCATTTTTCTGTATTTTTGCATTTCATTATTAGTTGAAACCGTTATTGAAATTTGGGATTGTTAATAACTCTTGTTTGTTGATATAATACAGATATCAAAAGAAGGGAGACAAATATAATGTCAGAAACATTAAAGGTGTTAGAGTCAAGAAGAAGCTGCCGTGCATACAAACCGGAATTGATTGAAGAGGAGAAATTACAGGCGATTATCAAAGCCGGAACCTATGCAGCTACCGGTATGGGAAAACAGTCTCCGATTATTATTGCAGTCACGAACAAAGAGATGAGAGACAGGCTTTCTGCAATGAATGCTAAAATTATGGGACGGGGTGAAGATTTTGATCCATTCTATGGAGCACCGGAGCTTCTGATTGTTCTGGCTGATAAAAATGCAGCTACTTACATTTATGACGGAAGCCTTGTAATGGGGAACCTGATGAATGCAGCGGCAGATCTGGGGGTAGACAGTTGCTGGATTCACAGGGCAAAGGAAGAATTTGAGTCCGAAGAAGGAAAGGAGATATTAAAGAGCCTTGGGATTAAAGGTGATTATGAGGGGATAGGTCATTTGGTTCTGGGCTATGCATCGGAACCGCTTAAGGATGCTGCACCAAGAAAAAGTGATTATGTGTACTATATCCGGTAATAAATAAAGGTGAGCAAATGGTTACGTTAAATGATTACTTATATTCCGGAGATACCGTGCTTCGGATTTTACAAAAATACATGAAGGATTTGCGGGAGGACGCAAGGAAGAATCATAATGAAATCGACATTGTGCACTGCAATTTTCTTTTGCAGATTGAAGAGTTGTTGGAACATAATGATTTCCTTACTGCGCAGTCCCAGAAAATTCGTGAATTTTATAAATATATGGTGTCGGAATATCCATATCTTTCTTTTACATTTAAAGGAAGAATCAAGTCGCTCATTCGTGCAGAAGAAAAATTTAATGGATATATTGTGGAATATATTTATGATTATTATACGGAAAATGGAAAATATCCTTCTGTGTTGGAATTAAAGAACCGCTTGAATTGTTTTCGGGATTTGATTGCATACAGAATTGTGATTTCCATACCTCGCTGCCATCTTAAGCATCCGGAGGATCGGGAGACAGAAGAAGTGCAGCATATTTACAGAATTGCGAATGTATTGCCGGAGTTTTTGGAAGAACGCGGATTTACGGTAGAGCCGGCAGGCGGGGTAGGAGAAAGCACATCCCAGCTTCTTGCTGATTCGGTACGTCCATATTACAGAGATTATATCGAGAGTGCAAATCCCAACGGTTATCGCTCTTTACATATTACGTTTTATGATAACAGTGCCCGGTGCTATATGGAAGTACAGCTTCGAACCAAAGAAATGGATGATATAGCAGAGATTGGTTCCGCAAATCATCTTGGTTATGAAAAGAAACAGGAATATGACCGGGCGAGAAGAGGTGCAATACCAAAGGGAGAATGTATCTATTTTGATGAGGCTTACGAGCGGGGAATGAGACTGCAGCAACTGGAACTGGCAAAATTGGATGTGAATATGTTTGCGGCAGTGGACAATAGTCTGATTAACGATGGATGTGGTTTGTACAGAGGAAGACAGATTCTTCCATATGAGCATTTGTCACGGTTTCAGAATGATTGATTTTGCTGCATAATGCGGATAAATGTCAAATGAGACATTACTATAAAAATTAGGAATGATAAGGAGAAATACATGAAAAGAATAGCAGTTACTTATGACAATGGACAGATTTTTCAACACTTTGGAAGAACGGAGGCTTTTAAGGTGTATGAAGTTGAGGATGGAAAGGTAGTCAGTAGTGAAGTGATGGAGTCGAATGGGGTTGGTCACGGAGCTTTGGCAGGTCTTCTGGCAGACCACACAATTGAGGTATTAATTTGCGGTGGTATCGGTGGCGGAGCAATGGCTGCATTAGAAGAGCGTGGAATAGAGGTCTGCGCCGGAGCCGAAGGCGATACAGATGCAGCAGTAGAGGCATATCTGAAGGGAGAGTTAGCATCAGCCGGTGTTACCTGTGATCATCATGGGGAAGGACATACCTGTGGTGACCATGAAGAGGGGCATTCGTGTGGTGATCATGGCTGCCATGGAGGATGCGGCTCACACAATACATTAGAGGGACGCAATGTTGGGAAAACAGTAAAAACGCATTATAGAGGCACTTTTAACAACGGAGAGCAGTTCGATTCTTCTTATGACCGTGGAGAGCCTTTGGAATTTGTGTGTGGAGCAGGAATGATGATTAAAGGTTTTGATGCGGCTGTTGCAGATATGGAAGTGGGACAGGTTGTAGATGTGCATCTGATGCCGGAGGAAGCATATGGTTTGCCGGACCCGCAGGCAATCTTTACCGTAGAAATTGCGCAGATGCCGGGTGCAGAGAATTTGAATGTAGGCGAAAAAGCTTATTTATCCAATGCATATGGACAACCGTTTCCGGTGATGGTGACGGCAAAGGATGACACCACCATTACGTTTGATGCAAACCATGAGATGGCCGGTAAAGAACTGAATTTTAGAATTGAGCTGGTTGACGTTCAATAGGAAAAACAGAGGCATAAATAATGCAGCAATATTAAAAAATCATAATCTGAAGTAATAAGCAGGGAAATGGAGCTGAAAATTGGTTCCATTTCCTTTTTTGGTGATAAAACAGGTTCCCGTGCAAAAGAAGAAGTGCCAATAAAGTTTCACACAAATCAAAAAGGAAATTTTGTAGATTAGCAGACTGATTTTTGCTATAATTGAATTATATCTTGGTTCGGTTATTCATGCATTTTACAATTTGTAAGTTATGGTTACGGATAGGAGCGGGATTTTTATGAAGGGATTAAATAAAATTTTAAATTATATAAAAGAAAAACCATCACAGCTATTAATGTTTTATGCTATGGTTTTTATAGAAATGTTGGCAATGTTAATTACGGCACTCTTACAGGCAGCTATGAAATTTCAGACGGATAGTATTACGTTGTTGTTTGTAAGTGCCGTATATTTATTTTTTATTCTGCTTTTGGCAAATGCTTATCCGGGTAAATTAGGGCTTTTTAAAGTGCTGGTTCTTATGCCGATGGTGCTGGTGATAATTCCGTATTTGTATATGGGAACAATGGGGGGAGGCATTAAGTCGGGAATGCCGATATGGATGGTTCTTGGTTTATTGGTGATTTTCTTATTTACAAAGGGGATTTATTTTATTGTATCGTTTACGGTGACGCTTTGTGTATATATCGGATGTATTTTGTATTCTTATCTGTATATGCAGGATAAATTAGGACACCTGGAAGAAATTTATTACTATCAGGATAATATCATGGCGATTGTGGTGGTATCTGTTTCTTGCGGAATGATCATAAAATATCAGCAAAGAATTGAGGCAAAGAGTAAGCAGAAAATCGAACAGGAAAAGCTCAAGGCACAGAAAGCGAATGAGGCAAAGAGTAATTTTCTTGCGAGTATGTCTCATGATATCAGAACACCGATGAATGCAATCATTGGCATGACGGAAATGGCGGAATTTTACATTGATGATAAAGAAAAAGTACAGGACTGTTTAAAGAAAATAAGTGATTCGTCTTCTATTTTGATGCATTTAATCAATAATGTTTTGGATATGTCGGAAATAGAAAATCATGAATTGAAGCTCAAGGAGGCGGAATTTGATTTAAAGGAAGTAGTAGAAAAAATATATGTAGTTTTTGAGCGGAATGCCGCAGAAAAGGAGCTGACATTTAAAGTACATTGTGAACAGGTGAAACATAACAGGTTAATCGGAGATGGAGTCAGGCTTCGGCAGGTGTTGATGAATCTTGTGAATAATAGTGTAAAGTTTACACCACAGGGTGGAAAGGTCAGCCTTCTGGTCAGAGAAGAGGAAAGCAAAGAGAGCGATTATGCTTCTTTTATAATAGAAGTAAAAGATACCGGAATAGGAATGAAGCAGGAATTTATAGATACGATGCTATTTAAGCCTTTTGAACGAGATGATACACAATATGTAAAAAGAACAGAGGGAAATGGCTTTGGAATGAGCATTACCAAGACGATTCTGGATGCTATGGGAGCTGATTTGCAAATAGAAAGCGAAGTGGGAAAGGGAACCGTCTTTTTGATTCATATGAAATTGAAAATCGACAGAACTGGTGCAGGCGAGGAGAAGGAGCAAATAAACAGCATACCGGATTTGACAGGAAAGAGGCTTTTGATAGTAGAAGATAATAAAATTAATATGGAGATTATTGCCTCTATATTGCAAAGGACAAAAGCTGAAATTATACAGGCATGGAATGCAGAAGATGCCTTGAAAATTTTTGAAGAATCAGAAGAGGGATTTTTTGATTTGATTTTGTTTGATATTCAACTGCCGGGGATGAATGGGTATGAAGCAGTGAAAATGATACGCAGTATGGCCAGGAGTGATGCATCTAAAGTACCTGTTTTTGCGATGACAGCAAATGCCTTTTCGCAAGATGTGGAACAATCCATAAGATGTGGAATGAATGACCACATATCTAAGCCGATTGATGTCGGGGTGTTATATCAAAAAATACAAAATTGTTTTATGCAAAAATAACAAAAAAGCGAACATAAATCAATGAGAAAACAAATAAATTGCACAACAAAACGCTTGCAAAGATAAGAAAAATATTGTATAATAAGATAATAAAAACCAATGAATGTAAACAACAGATAGAAAAGAAGGGGAAGAACGTGAAGAAGAAAAAAATAAAGAAAATATTAACGGTTTTAGTAGCAACAACATTGCTTGGTGGATGCGGAAGCAGTGCAGCAAGCCAGCAAACTTCTACAGAAGCATTATCAGAAAATATCAGTGAGGAAGCAACAGAAACTACAGCCGGTGGTGGACAGACGGGAACGGTAGAGTTGAAGGTATGGGCAGAAGAAAACCAGCTTGAAGTTGTGCAGAAAATGATTGACAGCTTTGAAGAAAATTATGCCGGGCAGGCTACCTTTGATATCACCTTAGAAGCTATGTCAGGTGCCGATACGAAGAAATATTTACTGGATGATGTACATAATGGGGCAGATGTTTTTTCTTTTCCGGATGACCAGCTTGACAGTATGGTGGCAGGAGGTGCCCTTGATGTAGTGACGGATGAAGCAATTAAAAGTGCCAATCTTGAGGAGGCTGTCAATGCATCTATGGTAAATGACACCTTATATGCCTATCCGATGACGGCAGATAATGGATATTTCTTATATTATGATAAGAACTATTTCTCACCGGAAGAGGTTACTTCACTTGATTCAATTCTTGCAAAGTGCCAGCAGGGTGGGAAAAAGATGTCGATGGATGTTACTTCCGGATGGTATTTGTATTCCTTCTTTGGAAATACAGGACTGGAAATGGGATTGAATGACGATGGTATTACGAATCACTGTAACTGGAATGCAACGGAAGGGAACATCACGGGTGTTGATGTTGCACAGGCACTTTTAGCGATTACACAGAATCCGGGCTTTGCAGCTATGTCAGATGGAGATTTTCTGGAAGGCGCAAAGAATGGAACGGTAGTTGCCGGAGTCAGCGGCACCTGGAATGCAAAGACAATGGAAGAAATCTGGGGCAAGGATTATGGCGCATGTAAGCTTCCGACTTACACCTGCAAAGGACAGCAGATTCAGATGTCATCCTTTAAAGGATATAAAATGTTAGGTGTAAATTATTACTCTAAAAATAAAGAATGGGCGCATAAGCTGGCGGCATGGATGACGAATGAGGAAAATCAGACATTGCGTTTTAACGAATTAAATGTGGGACCTGCAAATGCAAATGTAGCATCCTCCGATGCAGTAAAACAAGTTCCTGCGATTGTAGCAGTCATGGAACAGGCACAGTATGGCACATTACAGAGAATCGGAAATAGTTATTGGACTTCGTGTGGTCGTTTCGCAGAGAAGATTGTGGCGGGAAATCCGGCGAATATTCCGTTGCAGGAGTTAGTGGATGAACTTGCATCAGGTATTTCGGCATCCTAGAGGATAGATTAGAAAGGCAGGATAAGGAATTATGAAGAACGAGAAAAAACGTGTCAGCATCAGTGTACTTGCTCTGATTCCGGTGTTTTTGTTGGGAATAGTTACAATATTATCAAATATTAGTGCAATTACAAATATTTCAAATGTCAATGCTACCGCAGAAAAGATTGCGGGAGAAGATATCGTAAATATCACAGAGCTGAATGAGTTACAGAGTGAAGCGCAGACAATTCATCGGTTGTGCTTATCACATATTATTGCGACGGATTTTGATACCATGCTTTCTTTGATAGAAGAAATAAGAAGCCATGAAGTGATATTTGAGGAATATTACGCACAATATGAAGAAAACATGCAGAAGCTTGACAGTGAAGCTTACAAAGATCTTATCAGTAATTATGAAAGTATGAAGTATGAGATAGAAAACGTACTGGCATACAGTGGAAATAGTGAGAAGCAGGCTGCGTATACATTGGCAAATAATGAAATTGCAAATTACAGCAATGCCATTCAGACATCCATTTCGGATATGATGAATGAGGCATATACAAGTGCTACACAGGAAAAGGAAGAATTAAACAGCAGATATAAATCTGCACTTACAAGTAGCTGGATCTTTATCGTTGTCAGCATCGGTACGGTTTTAGTTGCACTTTATATGGTAGTCTTCCTTATTATTAAGAAGTTAAAAACAGCAAATGGAGAGATTAATGATATCATTTCCGGAATTGATAAGAAACAGGGAGACCTTACGAAGAGAGTCAGTATCCTTTCCAATGATGAAATTGCAGATTTGGGAATCGGTATCAATACTTTTATGGAGAAGCTTCAGACGATCATGAAAGTTATCATCGAAAACTCCAGAAGATTGGAAATGGTTGTAGATGAGGTTCAGGACAATGTCAGAACATCGAATGACAGTGCTTCGGATTTATCTGCATTGACGGAGGAGCTTTCTGCCACGATGACAGAGGTGGGAAATTCTGTAGGAGTGATCAATGACAATGCAAATGCAGTAAGAGATGAAGTAGAAGAAATTGCAGAGAAATCTAATGAAATAAGTAATTTCTCAAATGAGATGAAGCAGCAGGCAGATAGCATGGAAGAAAGTGCAAGAGCCAATATGGAGGAGACCGGAAGCAAGGTAAATGAGATCTTGTCTGTTTTGAATCAGGCGATTGAGGATAGTAAGAGCGTAGATCAGGTTAATAGTCTTACGGATGACATCTTAAATATCTCCAGTCAGACGAATCTTCTTGCACTCAATGCTTCGATAGAAGCTGCAAGAGCAGGTGAGGCAGGAAAAGGCTTCGCGGTCGTAGCAGATGAGATTCGTCAGTTGGCAGATTCCAGCAGGGAAACAGCCAATAATATTCAGGAGATTAACAGTGTTGTAATTCAGGCGGTACATAATCTTTCTGAAAATGCAAATACCTTGATTGTATATTTGAACGAAAAGATACTGCCGGAGTTCGAAAACTTTGTACAGTCCGGTGCAAAATATAAACAAAATGCAACATTTGTTGAAAGTACAATGAAAGACTTTTCTGAGAAAACAGTCGATTTGAAGCAGGCAGTCAATGAAATTGCGGCTTCCATTAATACGATTACAACGGCAATCGAAGAAGGAGCAAGAGGGGTAACCGGAGCGGCAGAAAGTACGCAGGTGCTTGTGGAAGATATCGAAAATATTGCAAATCGTATGGATGAAAATCAGGCAATTGCGGAAGGACTGCAAAAAGAAACAGAAGTATTTACCAAGTTCTGATATATCATGTTAGAAGCTGCAAGTGACAGGTACAGGAAGACGAAATAATGAGGTAATTTGTATGAAAACACGAAAAGAGGCGTTAGCGTATGGCCTGTCATTTCCGGATACATATCAGGATGCACCATTTCATGATGACAATTGGCAGCTTGTGAGGGTGCGGGGGAGTAAGAAAGCCTTTCTTTGGACTTATGAGCGAGATGGTTATATAAATCTAAATGTAAAGGCAGATCCGGAGTGGCGTGACTTCTGGCGGAATGCATTTGAAGCGGTTATTCCGGGCTGGCATCAGAATAAGGAGCATTGGAATACCATTATTCTTGACGGAAGTATACCGGATGCAGACATCAAAAGGATGATTGGGGAAAGTTATGATCTGGTTACAAACAGTCCATCAAAAAGGATTTACGAGGCAGTAAAGAAAATACCAAAAGGAAAGGTTGCAACTTATGGTCAGATAGCAGAGATGGCAGGAGACAGGAAGATGGCAAGAGCAGTTGGGAATGCACTGCATAAGAATCCCGATCCGGATTCTATTCCATGTTATCGTGTAGTAAATGCCAAGGGAGAGCTTTCCGGGGAATTTGCCTTTTGGGGAAAAAATGCACAGGCAAAGTTGCTTATGGCAGATGGAATCGAAGTGGTTGATGGCAAAGTAAATCTGAAAAAATACGGAATCTGAAAAGTAAAATACGAAGGAGAAGGGTGCTATGAAGAAAGACAGTAATGCTATAATCAATGAAAAATTACAAAAACTCAGAATCCAGAAACGTTTAACGAACAGTTCGATTTTTACGGTAGGAATTGCAAGTATTGCGGCGGTCGTTTCAATTGTATTGATACTTTTTATGAGTGCCAGATACGATCATGTTTTGAATTATAATGCATTTCCGCAGGGAGATATAGGAAAAGCAATGGCAGCATTAGCCGACGTGCGTAGTGCCACGCGAGGAACAATTGGCTTTGACAATCAGGAAGAGATTGATAAGCTGGTAGAGACGCATGATGCGAAAATAGAAGAATTAAACGAACTATTAGTACCGATTGAGGCTTCCATAGTAACTGATGCAGGACAGGAATCTTATGATGCAATCGTACAGGCGTTGGATGAGTATCTTGCGATTGATAAGGAAGTTATTACTTTGGGTGCAACAACCGATGAGGAAAGTTCCAAAAAAGCGCAGGAAATGGCATTTGAAGAGATGGCACCGGCATATACAGCGGCATATGATGCGCTTTCACACTTTATGGAGGTTAATGTCGAGTTAGGGGATCAGGTGCATGTACAGTTACAGATTTTGAAGGTCATTATGGTTATTCTTGTTGGTGTTATTATTGTGGCAGCGGGAATCATGGCACTCAAATTGGGTTCCGGTATCGCTTACGGTATATCGAAGCCATTGGAAGAATTAGGAGACCGTTTGGAGAAATTTGCACAGGGTGACATTTATTCTCCGTTCCCGGAATACTCCTATGATGATGAAGTTGGTGATATGATAAAAGCAGTCACCGATACAACAACAAAATTAAAAACGATTTTTGGTGATATGGAAGATCTGTTGGGCAAAATGGCAGAACGCAACTTTAATATTCGTACTTCTTGTGAACAAGAATATATCGGAGATTACAGTGGATTATTACAGGCAATCAGAAGTATGAACCGTCAGATGGATGGAGCATTAAAAGAAGTAAAAGGAGCGTCTGATATGGTATCTGCAGGAGCAGAGAATCTGGCAGAGGCTTCACAGGCATTGGCAGAGGGTGCGACAGATCAGGCAGCTTCCGTAGAGGAAATGCAGGCAACACTGGATGAAGTAACCAATGGGATCTTAAAAAATGCAGAAGAGGTTAATGCAGCATATGAGCAGGCAGAAAGAGCGGCAGCCGAGGCAGAGGGAAGCCGTAACGAGATGAATGTTATGACAGAAGCCATGGTTCGTATCAATGAGACATCGAAAAAAATCGGTGATGTTATCACGGAAATTGAAGATATTGCAAGTCAGACAAACCTGCTCTCCTTGAATGCATCCATTGAAGCAGCAAGAGCAGGTGAGGCAGGAAAAGGATTTGCTGTTGTGGCAGATCAGATTAGGACACTGGCAGAGCAAAGTGCAAAGTCAGCTGTGAATACCAGAGCTTTGATTGAGGGAACGATTCGTGAAATCGAAACCGGCAGTAAGGCAGCAACAAGAGCAGCAGAAGCAATCGTGGGGGTTGTAGAAGAGATTCATGCGATTGCAGAAACGTCGAAAAAATTAAGTGAAAATTCAGAATCACAGGCAGAGTCTATGAAACAGGCAGATGCCGGTGTGGCAAGAATATCAGAGGTTGTTCAGAGCAATTCTGCAACAGCCGAAGAATCTTCCGCAACAAGCGAAGAGTTGTCTGCACAGGCAACCAATATGAATGAATTGGTAGGCCAGTTCCAATTAAGAGAATGATTACTTTAAACCCGAATTATTCACAGCAGCCAAGTGAAATCTGCAATTTGTGCGTCAAGCTTGCCTGTAAGCCGAATTTATGATTTCACTTGGCGAGTGAATAATTCAGGTTAAAGTAAGATATTGAAGGGCGCCGGTTGGTAAACCGGTGCCTTTTTCTAATAAAGAAATCAGTCCTTTTAAAGTATCTTCGATTTCTTCCGGAGAAGAAGGAACCAGAAAATTGTCCAATTTTACGGAAATCACGATTAAAGCAATTTCTGCTAAGGCTGCCGGATGGTCAAAATGAATTTCGCCACAGTCAATTCCCTGGGAAATAATTTCGGTTAGAGCCGGTTTCAACTCGGAAATTAAGTAGTTTAGATATTTTTGATGTGGAAAGGTCAAATCCTTGACTCTGGCAAAAGTTGCCTGATTTTGTTTTAAAAAAGCAGCAGAAGAGTTACGGCATGCCTGAAAAAGCATTGCCATACGCGTGATAGAAGAAATACCGGTCTGCGTGGATAACGTCTTTGCAGTTTGCAAAGGCTGTTCATAACTGCGCTTAATAAGCGCATCCATAATTGCATCTTTGGAAGGAAAATAATAGTAAATACTTCCCTTTCCAATGCCGGCTTTGGCTGCAATGTCGCTTACAGAAATATGGTTTATATCTTTTTCCTCCAGTAATTGCTGGAGTGCATCTATGATTCTTTCTGATTTATTTGTATCTGGCATAATAAATTCCCTTTCTTAATCGCATAAGAATTATGCGCGAAGTTATTGTATCACATTCCGAAAATGAGAACAACACAAAAAATAATTGACCAACAGTCGAAAAGTATGCTATCATTATTTGAAAATAGTTCGACCAATGGTCGAAAAAGTGGGAGGAGAAAAAATAGATGACATATGCAGATTTTTTCTATGAGGTTAAAAACAAATTTATGGAGACGGACATCAGTGATATCAAAGAGCATCTTGCATTCCAGTTTAACATTGAGGATGAAGAGGCTGGCGGAATCTTTTATGTAGAAGCCAAAGAAGGAGAACTTCATGTGGAACCGTATGAGTATCATGACAGGGATGCAGTATTTATTGCGAGTCCGGATACTTTTATGAAAATAGCAGAGGGAAAAATGGATCCCATACTGGCATTTACTACGCAAAAGCTTAAAGTAGAGGGGAATATTGAAAAAGCGCTTCGGTTAAAAGAGATTATTGATTCGAAACAAAAGAAAGCAAAACAGGGGAAGAAATAAAGTGGGAGAATAAATCATATGAAAGGGATTGAAATTGGTCTTTTGGGCATCGGAGGTCTTGCGGCAATTGAGGCAGCTGTAATTACATATTTTTACAGAAGAACAATGATAAGGCAGAATGCAAAAGTGGAACGTACCATGAAAATGGCAGGTACGGATTGGTCGCAGTATTCCGATTTTCTGGCAGAACGGAAAAAATATGTGCTGGAACAGCCGATGGAAGATGTTTACCAGACATCGTTTGATGGCTTAAAGCTTCATGCGGTTTACATTCCGCCGGTGAATGATAAAGCACAAAAGAAACGGGTTGTTATCTGTTTTCACGGATATACGAGTAAGTGTCTTTCTGATTTCACAGGTGTTAGCGCGTATTATTTGCGGAATGGTTATGCCATGCTGCAGCCGGATGCGAGAGCACATGGCGAAAGTGAGGGACATTATATTGGATTTGGCTGTCTTGACCGGAAGGATGCAATCGGCTGGATTAATTTCGTGATTCAAAAATGTGGAGAAGACGTTGAAATTATTTTGCATGGAGTGTCAATGGGAGGAGCAACGGTTCTTATGGCATCTGGTCTTGGGCTGCCGCCACAGGTAAAAGGAATTGTTTCTGATTGCGGATTCACTTCCCCGAAAGAAATATTTACACATGTACTTCACAGCATGTATCATTTGCCGGCATTTCCGATTATTCAGGGGGCAGATATTTTGAATAAAAGACTTGCGGGATATGGAATGGATGAATGTAACGCCAAGCGTGAAGTGACAAAAGCGAAGACACCGATTTTATTTATCCATGGTTCCAAGGATACTTTTGTACCGGTGAATATGTGTCATGAGCTTTACGAATGTTGCAGCGCTCCAAAACAAAAGTTGATTATTGAAGGGGCCGCGCATGGAGAGAGCTATTACAAGGAGCCGGAAACATATGAAGCAGCACTTGATAAATTTGTGGCATCATTGTAAAGATTAGTGAGGGGGATTCAAAATGAAAACAAGAAATGGATACAAGACATATCCACTTACCGTTGCACAGAAATTTCATATCTACTATATGGAGGCCTGTCCGAAAAAGGAAGTAGTTAATATTGGAACAAGTCTTACGATTGAATACGAACTTGATATTGAGGAGCTTCGCCGGGCAATTTATAAGGCATATGAGCGTTGCGAATGCATGCGGCTGCGTCTTTGTTATGACAAGGAAGAAAAGAAGTGGTATCAGTATGTGGCAGAGAAGGAAGAACGAGAGATTGAATATGTAGATTTTACGGGAAAGACAATGGAAGAAACGGAAGAAGTCATGCAACAATGGACACAGGTTCCATTTCAAAGAGAGGATGCACCGCTTAATAAGGTAGTCATGATAAAGACACCGGATGGAAATCAGGGAATTTATCTTCTTGCAGATCATTTTACTTTAGATGCGCAGTCCCTAATCTGCTTTTTGCGGGATGTGATTGAATTATACTGTAATGTAAAATTTGAAGGAATAGATTATCCGAAGGAAATGCGTTCTTATATCGAACAATTAGAAAAAGATTTGGCATATGAAGCCGGAAGTAAGGCGCAGGTGCGTGATCGTGAATTTTTTCACAAACTGATTGAACAGTCAGAACCGATTTTTAATGGAATTACCGGACCGCAGGCACTTGAAGAGGAAAGAAAGAAAAATCCGAAGGCAAGAGCAGCAAGGTCTGCGACCGCAAAGGTAGATTCTGCGCTTGACATTTTTCATTTGGAGGAGGAGCCGACGGCGCGTTTGATGAAGTTTTGCGAAGAACAGCATATTTCATTACAATGTCTGTTGATTATGGGGATTCGAACCTATTTGCAGAGAATGAATCATAATGCTGATGTATCGTTTAATGTAGCATATGCGAGACGTGCAACACTGGCCGAAAAAAAATGTGGCGGTACCAGAATTCATTCTTTTCCGTTCCGCACCATTATTTCTGCTGATAAGACATTTCTTGAGGGAATTCATATCATTCGTGACGGGCAAAACGAAATTTTCCGTCATACCAATTTTGATCCGGTCGAGTATTTTGCATATAGAAGCAAGGTGTATGGTTTACAACCGGGGCAAACCTATGAGCCAATGTCCTTAACATATCAGCCGATGACATTGAAAGAACAGGGATTAAAGCAGCTTGGAGACATTAAGTACAAGACGAAATGGTATCCGAATGGTGCAACAACACAGGCAATGTACTTAACGGTAATGCATAGACCGGAGGATAACGGACTGGATTTTAACTTTGAACATCAGACAGCAGCAATTGATCGAAAGACATTAGAGTATTTCTATTATTATCTGTGCAAAATCATGTTCAAAGGAATCGAAAGACCGCATTTGACAATTGAGGAAATTTTAAAATTAATCTAAATTTATCTTGTTATTTTTAAGGAAACAGTGGGAGGAGAAGTGTATGTTAGAAAAATTGAAAAATATTATTATCAACTATGTAGAGGTAGACAAAGATGAGATTAAACCGGAATCCCGTTTTATGGAAGATTTAGGATTTACCTCTTTTGATTTTATGAGTATGCTCGGAGAGATTGAAGATGAACTTGATGTAGAAATTGATCAGGGAGAGGCAGCAGATATCCGTACGGTACAGGAAGCAATCGACTATCTGGAGAAAATCTCAAAATAAAAAAGGGGGAGAATGAGATGGCAGTAGAGGCAAGTACCATTCGTGAACTTATTGTAGAGGCAGAAAGAGCATACAAAGCAGCAGATGCATTTCGTTATAAAAAGAAGACAGGCGGGGAAGACGGGAAAAAAGAAGTTGTCATTGAGAGCAAAACATATACAGACTTAAAACAGGATTCGGAGCGTTTTTCTGCTGTGCTGGCATCACTGGGTGAACAGAAGGGGCACATTGCAATCGTTGGGGCAACCTGCTATGAGTGGGTGGTTGCCTACATGGGGGCGGTAAACAGCGGTAGTGTAGCAGTTCCGTTGGATGCGCAATTGCCGGTTGATGCATTGTGTGAATTGGTGGAACGAGCAGAAGTAACAACTCTTGTTTATGATGAAAGCAAGGCAAAAGTAGCAGAAGAAGCATTGAAAACCTGTCCGGGCTTAAAGCATGTGATTGGGATAAAAGAGGAAAGTGCGGTGAAAGAAGCCTTATCCTTCTGGAAACTTCTGGGAGAACAGGAGACCGGATTTTCCTATGAGCCGAAGCCGGAAGAACTTGCAACGATTATGTTTACTTCAGGAACAACCGGAAAAAGCAAGGGCGTTATGCTTTCCCATCGCAATCTGGCAGAAAATGCAACCTGCCTTGATATGAAATTTGAGCCGGGAACGGTTCTTTTGTCGGTGTTGCCGATTCATCATGCGTATTGTCTTAGTATGGACATATTAAAAGCACTTTCGGTTGGCGCCGTTATCTGCATCAATGATTCTTTATTGCGGGTTGCGAAAAACATCAAGCTGTTTGAGCCAAATATGATTCTTATGGTTCCGCTTATGATTGAAACATTTGCAAAAAAGCTGGAAGAAGTTTCTTGGATGCCGGCAGCATTGGTTCGTGCAAAAGTGTTCGGTAAGCAGTTTCATACAATCTTCAGCGGTGGTGCCTATTTAAATCCGGCTTATTTAAAAACATTCCAAAGATATGGAATTACGATTTTACAAGGGTATGGCATGACAGAGTGTTCGCCGGTTATCAGTACGAATTTAAGCTGGGAGAGTAAAGTGGGTTCGGTCGGAAAATTATTGCCGAACTGTGAAGCAAAGACGGTAGATGAAGAACTCTGGATCAAAGGTTCCAGTGTGATGATGGGCTATTATCATATGCCGGAGCAGACCGGGGATACCTTAGAAGACGGCTGGCTTAAGACAGGTGATTTGGGATATGTGGATGAAGATGGATTTGTATTTCTGACCGGAAGAAAGAAGAATCTTATCATCACGCCAAACGGAGAGAATATTTCGCCGGAAGAAATTGAAAATAAGATAGGCGAAAATCGTCTGGTACAGGAAGTGCTGGTTCGTGACAGCGAAGGTGTCATTGAAGCAGAAATTTATCCGGATTATGAGTATGCGGCGAAAAAGAGAATCAAAGAGATACAAAAGGAGCTTCAAAAAATCATTGATTCCTATAATGAAAAAGCGCCTACTTATAAAAGAGTATTCAAATTAAAAGTACGTGAAGTTGAATTTGAAAAAAATACAACGAAAAAAATTAAAAGATTTTAAAAGAACTCCATGATAAAAGAGATTCATGAAAAGAGGCTGTCACACTAAGAAAAATCAGACAATATATAGTATACTTAAATGAATAAAATGTACTATATATTGTAGATGTGATTTTCCGTGTGACAGCCCCTTAGTAAATTAGCCTTCAATGTTGATAAAATGATTTTCTTCTACCTTTGGTTTGGCTTCTTTCTTTAAGATAGACAATTTCAGGATTCCGTTTTCGAATTTTGCATGGATATCCTCCTGTGTGACATCTTCGCCGACATAAAAAGCTCTGCTGCAGCTTCCGCTGTATCTCTCACGGCGGATGTATCTGCCATTGGTATCTGCTTTTTCTTCCTTGCTCTGTGTTGTGGCGGTGATAGTAAGATATCCGTCTTTTAATTCAGCCTGTACATCTTCCTTTTTATAACCCGGAAGGTCAATGTCAAGTTCATAGGTACTGGCTGTTTCTCTGATATCTGTTCTCATAATGCTTGTATTTGGTGTAGTATATCTTGCAATGTTTCTGGTAGGACGCTCATAATCGTCAACATCAAAAAGTCCATCAAATAAATTTTCTCCAAAAATATTAGGTACTAACATAGGTCATTTCTCCTTTTTTATGCGGTATAAATACCGTGAATGATATGAATAGGTTACCGACTCCGGATACTCTTTTCCTTCGTTGATTTAGTTATAACACATTTATTAGCACTCGTCAATAGTGAGTGCTAATAATTTATGTGAACTTTTTGTGTCCTCTGTATTTATGAAGGTTGCAGGGATTCTATTCCTTTGAAAATTTATCATTTTGTGTGTTACTGTACCTTTACTGTACCTTTTTTCATTTTTGGTTACATCAGATAGCAAATTCTTTTTCACATCTTATAACTTCGTTCCGAACATCTGATTCATTATTCAGATGGTTATAAACATCCAGTGTAATAGAGCTGTCACTGTGACCCATAATGTATTGCAGAATTTTAACATTCATGCCTTGGCGCGCTTTATTGGTACATGCAGTATGGCGCAGGTTATGAACAGAAATTTTCGGCAACAATTCCGCTTTGCGGTGTTCTTTTTTAGCCAGATTTACTTCTTCATCATTGTAGGCGGCAACGATGTTATAAATTATGTTATTTACTGCACTTGGCATCAGAGGTCTTCCTGTCTTTGCCAGAAAAACAAAGTCTGAATATCCGTCAATATTTTCCATGCAGTGTCTGCCAAGCATAAAATTCAGTTTTTTTTGCTCTGAAAATGCGTTTGCGGTTGCTTCTGTTAATGGAATTTCACGTATTCCTGCATTTGTTTTTGGCAGGGCAATGTGAAATTTTGAACCATCTCCATAATTTTTATAAATAAGCTGATGATTCACGGAAAGCATTTTATCAGAAACAGAAACATCTTCCCAAGTCAAACCGATTAATTCACCACAACGCAGACCAGTTTCCAACATAATGGTAAACATTGGTATATAAACTTTATAAACATTGCTTTTTTCAAGAAAGCGAAACAGTTTTTCCTGTTGTTCCAGTGTAAGGATAACCTTTTCTTTTGCCTGTATACCATAATCAGCAGACAAAGCCTTTTTTGCCGGATTTTTTCTGATAACGTTATCCTCAACAGCTAATTCTAGCGTAGGAAGTATCAATGTATGTAATAACTTGATGGTAGAATGGGAATACCCTGCCTTTGAAAGTTTTTGATAGAAAGCCTTTATCTGTGATACTTTCAACTGAACGACTTTGTAATTTCCTATTTCATCCCGGACACGGTTGTTCCACATATGGATATAATTCATCCGTGTGGAATCGGACAATTCTTTTGTATTCATGTATTGTTCAAACAATGCATTCAGTGTTAGTTTTTTGACTGTCGTATCAGTCAGAATGTTATCATCCATATCCTGCTGTATCTGCTTTTCTTTTATGCGGAGTTCCGGCAAATCTCCTGCATAGATGGTTTTTCTTTTTCCGCTTGCAATATCGGTATAACGATATAAATATAATCCGTCCGACTTCCGTTGTTGTTCGCCTGTATGCAGATTTCTTCCTTTATTATCTTTTCTACTTGCCATAAAAAATCATTCCTTTCTTTACTTGGCACTCCTTTCATTTTATTCGGAATGATTTTCCTCTTGTTTCTACTTACAGTATATCAGAAAAGCATTCCGAATAATAGAAGAAACTTGCATATCTATTCTGCCATGCAGTCTATGTAGCGACGGATTTTTTCGACAGAATAAAGAACACGTTTGCCAATAACAATTTTGGCTCCTGCCTGTTCTGCTATCTTTCTGGCAGTAGCATGACCACAAGAAAGCATGGCTGCAAGTGTGTCGATATCAACTGTTAAATATATGTCTGTTTCTTTATGTTCAGTTTTGTTCATAATATTCCTCCAATCTCTATTTTTGAAACTGCGTTACCTGTCATGCTGTCTGATTTTGATTTATGTCAGAATAAACCTGTTTTCTTAATCTATCCAGAAGATAATCCCCATCAACATCTGTCAGACAGTGATAATATCTGCTATGAAAAAAAATCTCCGTCTGGCGAAAATGCTTCAGCATCTTGCGGTCAACCTTTTCTGGATTAGTGAGAATTTGTTTCAAATAATGTTGATAATCTTCAGCCGCCATGACTATAACGGCATCTGCCAGATTTCGATAAGCTTCCATTATTGCATATTCTTGTTTCATAATTATCATTCCTTTCTAAAAAATGATTTCATCATTCATGTTAATCAAACATAGAATTAAATATGGTTACTGCATCATTTGTTACTGCCGGATGGTTTATTCTTGAATAAGGATTTTTCCGGCTGGCTGACGGTATCTTGATAAATCCTTTAGACGGGTCATATTCGATGGCATTTATCAGACTGTCGGTCATTTCAATGATTAAAGACAGACGTCGTGCCAGTTGTGCAAAACTATCCGTATTATTTGTAGGACATGCAGGATTTATCTGTTTTCCGAATATTTCATAGTAAAACTGATACGGATTATATGGCGTGGTTATGATAATCAAATCACATGCCAATGCTTTATCATTGTACCGTGATGGAGCCATAACCTGTGAATCTACCCCGAAAGGGTCTGTAATTCTTAAAAGGTCTGCATAAGGAATAACGTTCGGTCTTAATTCATCCAGAATCAATGTATGCTCTCCTTTATATTTCTGGAAAATGTCTCTGCTGGAACCAGAAACGAAATATTCCTGTCCGTTTTTTTTCGCATAAGCTATGGCAAGACTTGTTTTTCCTGTACCAGCGGTACCATATATCCAGATAACCTTTACTTTTTTCCCCTGTGCAACCATATCTTTTCGCCACTGTTGCGCGAGATTTTCCAGACGTTTTGCCCACACATCATCAATCTGTCTGTGGAACCTGCCATACTGGGAACCTGTAAGCTGTTGTTCAACTTCTTCTTTGGTGATGGTTCCCTCATATAAAGCATCCAGTAAAATCTGTACTTTTGTGCGCTGTTTTGATGTTGCCACTTCAATTGCCATTTTCTGTAACTCTGCGGGATAATCAAAATTTGCCGTAACTTTGCATGGGTCATACTGATATTTCATGCGTGCGTCCTTCGTTGCATGCACCAGATAGGCATAACCATTTCCGGCATTTCCTTTCCAGGCTTCCATATACTGCGCCTTATCATTCAGCAGGCTTGCAACATGACTGCATGAGCGGGCATTATCAAATGAAAGCATTGCATGAACATGTGGTTCTTCGGGCTTCCCTTGCGCGTCTCTATCTTTGTCATGCACAATCACCGCATACTTCTTTGGCTGTAACTTTTTCTCAATAAGTTCTATCAGCCTGTCCAGTGTTTGTGCTGGAAGATGTTGCATCTGTTGTGTATACATCATGTTTTTGCATCTGATGTTTTGTCTGGCACTCATACGGTGTCACTTCCTTTCTTTAATCTATGGGATTTTTCATTCATTTTGGCACTTCGGCACTTGGAAGTGCTGTTGGCAGAACAAGCCCGGCCAACAGCATAAAACAGGTATTTTCTTATAATTTAACACTGACACCACCCGCCGTTGCCTTTTGCACGGCGGGCGGCGGGCTACTCTGTACGATAGTACGCATCCAGCAATTTCCCTAATTCCCGATATACCGCAAAATTCATAATGGGAAAATGTACATAGGATACATTATCGTGAACCCCGTCGGTACTGGAAAACCATGCATCCCCTGCATGATAAACACGTCCGGTATTAAAATCTTTCAGCTTTTCGCTGTCCCACAGAAAGCGTCCTTCTGTAATCGTCGGCTTAAAAAGAATTTTTGTTGTCATTGCAGAGCGTAGTATTGATGGCAGACCGCCTTCCATAACTGATGCCTCCGCAATGCTTATAATGACAAAATTTCCTGCCGATGCCCCCATTGTGACAATCCTTTTCAATAAGGAATCAAATGTAGCAAGGCAATATTCCGGATTTTCTTTTGACGGTTTCTGAGGGAAAATGGTACGACAGGCAACATATTCATCAATGAAAAGAATGGAAGCATGAAAACCGGCATCCCACCAGTGTACTGCGTCCCCTTTCTTTTCCGAAAGGTCATTCAATATCTGCTGACGTTTTACAACGCTGTCTGCAAAGCAGCGGACGGCTTCCAGAATGGCAGTAGCTTCTCCATCCGCATCCAGTGTAACGACATGGGGCAGACGGCTTAATTCTGCCTGCTTTGGGTCAATGATTATTATGCGTGAATCATATTTGTCCCTGCCAGCAAGTAAAACAGATAGAATGATAAATATGATGGAAGTTGTTTTCCCGCTACGTGTCTTGCCACTTACCAGAATTGAACCACTGGTGGTAAGGTCAATATAAGTGTCTTTCTGTATCAGCAGTTTGGTCGGGGATTCCGGTTTTATCTCATTTATGTTGTTTATAATCAGACTTTTATCAATCGTCACATCTTCTATACGGAAAGTAACTTCATTAAAAGCCAAATCTGTATTTGTCTGGGTAACAGCGTATTGCTTATAGCGTTTTCCATTCAGACTGGAAGAAATGCTGGAAGATAGATTCTGTATATTTTCCACAGTGACGGTCGTAGCAGTAATTGTTAATTCAAATATTCCATTACCGGCTGTTTTACATCGTACCGACGGAAGCAGTTCATCTTCTTTTAAATGCAGAGGATTTCCGTATTCATAACAGAACAGGGATTTTTTCACCATTAGGCAGATACGTGTAGTATCAGACATCGTTATCCGCAAAATCAAAGCTATGATTATTGCTGTAATACCGACGATGAAAAGCATTTTACTGATATGCGCCAGCCAGCCGGTGAAAACGTTAAACCAGACTGTCTGTGTCAAAAAAGCAATTGGTATCTGTTCTGATAAATTTTTGATTAACAGAAATATACCGGAAAAAACAAGTGCAATGGCACCCAGCACAGCAGATTTCGTGCTGGGTGCTGCAAATCTCATCAAGGAGGCATCCTTATGAAAAGTACGCATGGATTAAGCCTTTTTCGGAAGTGACACGAGTTTGATATCTTCACATGTCACAGAAAGCATGTTCTTATAATCACCGTACACTTTTGCCGTAGCATTGACAGGCTCTACCATTGCATTGAGAGGTACATCTACATCTTTGGTGACCTTAAATGTAATCTTCTCAAATCTGTTGCTCATGTGTTCGCCTTCCTTCTGCTTATAAGGTGTATTGTCTTCCACAATCGTACACTCTACCTTTGTCCCCAGATGTTTCTTTGTTGTGAAATCCACATACTCTGAAACACCGGTAACCATAAGCGTCTTCTGGGCAAGAAATTCCTCCAACGCAAACCTATGAAACTGACTTAGGAATCTCATGGCTTTCACCCCCTTTTCTTTCTGACTGTCCCGGAACCGCTAGTCCCAATCCCTCATAGGCATGATTGGTTACAATGGCAAGAATGACACTGATATCATACCTATGACCGGCACTATCGAAATCTCCTTCCGTAGTGACAGTGATACTGCCTTTGTTGTAAGCATCAACAACCGCCCGGATATCTTCCAGAGCTTTGTGTTCACGTTTGCTGTTGTTTTCCATAACAACATCCCCTTTCTTTTATAATAATCAATTTTTGCTTCTACCGAATGTTTCCGGCAATTCTGCCTCCTTGATGTAATTAAAGTATAGCGCGTTCTGTATGCCTTGTCTATGGTTTTGGCGACATTTATAGCGATGTACTTTTTGTTGACATTTAAGGCATTGCACGCTATATTATTACTGTATCAAATATTAACAAGCGATATTTTAATAGCTATCCTCTATAAATAATCTCCACATAGATGATGGGTACATGAATTTATGTCGTCATTGTTGGAAAAAAGTCGCTATTAAAATAAATTTCTTAACAGAAAGGAAGAATGCATTATGGATGAAACACAAAAAACAGATGAAATCGAACTGACAAACAAGGCTAAATATTACACAATCAACGAAATCATTGAACAGGCAAAAGACATATTTGCATTTAATTATGACAAATGCAGTGATGATGGTAAGCGTATACACAAAAAAATTCGCAAGCGTCTGGAAACTGAATTAAAGAAATACCGCCCTCACGATACATCTCCAAGACATACCACATACGCTCGAAAAGATGTGTACAGACTTTTGAACGAAGACCTTTTTTCTTATTTTATAAATCTCAGTACTAAAATAAATGAATCAGATATTTCAATGGCTGATGCTCTGAGTAATGAGGAAAAGCGAAAAAAAGCCCAAAGAAATCTGGATGCTGTTAAGCGGCGAAAAGAAGCCAAAGACATGTTGTTAGCAGCTATCAGTGACTATCAGCAAGTTTTCGAAATGTCTCTGCCACGTGACAACAATGATGAAAATTACCTTGATGACTGTTACATGCAGATTCAACAGAGCATTCCAGAAAAGAAACACGAAATCTTTTTTGAATATCTTTTCGAATCCCTGATAGATTTTGATGTTGATTCTTATTTAGAAGACGCTTACAATTCTCCGGATTTTCTTACGAAAAATATTGAAGACTCGGAAGCACTAGCCTATCAACGCTTAAAAGATAATCATAATTATTACAAACCAAAAGTAAATTTAACTGATGTTTTAAAAAGCTTGCTTAAAGAATAACAGTAAAATCCGGTTACTTTTTCAAAAAAACATGGGACGGCAATATTTTGCTATCCCATGTTTAACATTTCGTTGTATTCGTCTTCGGTTATTTCTTTTATTTTGTCATGTAAAAGATAATCTCTTTGTCCTTTCTCAAATTCGTCCCACGTCATGATTTTGTACTCTGTTTCTTTGGCTTGTTTCAAGTATGTCTGGAATGATTCTGTTTCTGGATATTCCTTGCAGTTTTTTGTCCAGCAAGCAATTTCCTCTTGTTTTGCAAGGTTGGCACGTTCTAATAGTTCCTCTTTTGTTTCGTTGTCTTTTAGTGTGTCGTATACAGTATATGTTGCAGTATTTACTGCAATAAGTTCTGGCATGATGATTTCCCTCTTTCTTTGATTATTTATAAAAATAAAAGGGACAGTTTTGTCTGTCCCTTTTTGGCGTTGCTTTATTTTTTATTTACATTTTGGTCATGCTTGTGTGTCCGCATTTGTCGCAATAATAGTAGTTGATAACCTGTTCCGTAACAGCGTCGTGATGGATTGGTGTTTTTAATTTGTAATCGAAGCCATGGGTGTGCAATGTTTCATGAGGTACATATTTGCCGGGATTTGTGGCTACTAAATATTCCTCGATGGCTATTTCCATTAGTTCTTGATATCTTGGGTCATTCGGGTCATTCGTGTTTTCGAGTGTGGCGATGGCTTCTGTGCTCCAGCTTGTGTTATTTTTTACATAATTAATGTAAAATTGTTTTTCTTCTGGTGTGAGATTTTTTACCATTTCGGTTAAGTTTGGAACACCAGCTTCATCAAGTACATCTTTGGTATCTGAAGCGCTGAGTTTGTGACCCAGTTCTAATGCTTTTTGATGTATGAGTTCTGAGAAATTTGTTGGTTTCATATACCGTTCTTGGTCAATATGTCTTGTTGTCTCATCATACGCTTCCTGCGTAACGACCGTTGTGTAGTGCGGTTTCCAGTTGTGTTCATGTTTCACGCCTGTGTGGGAACCTCTGACACTGCCGTCTCCTTCCATGTAGACAGTATTTCCTGTGGTATCTGTTGTGTACTGGTTCTTTAATAACGTTCCGTCTGCGTTCGCGTAGCCGATTCCGCCTCCCTGCAAGTCTGAGTAGGTGAACCAGCCGTTTCTCTCGATGACACCGTAAGGGTTTGCATAATATAAGTTCGTACCTGTCTTATCGTATGTCACAACGTCTACATACATTTCTCCAAACGTATTAAAATAGCATAAATCATCGACAGGTTCGCCTGCGATAGAATGTTTTACGTTTACGAAATTGTCAAAGACTTCGTGTCCGTTTTCATCGAAGTAGATAACGCTTACACCATTTGGGTGATAGGTAAGACGGTTCTTCATTGTTGTTCCGTCGTTCTGAACGAAGTATGTGTATGCTCCGTCTGCGACAAAGGCATTCTTAATCATGTTGCCGTTAGCGTCAACGTACTTTTCGCCATTTTTCGCGGTGCCGTCCTGACCTACTGTGTAATGCGGTACTACTGTGCCGGTCTCTTCGGCATGTGTCGGGACTGCTGTTGCTGTGATTGCTGTTGCAACGGTAAGTGCCATTGCTAGTGTTTTGATAAATTTTGTTTTCATAAGCATCTCTTCCCTTCTTAAATTATCTGGTGTAACTTCCCATATAATATTTTAATTATATTTTTTATATATTTTCTTCTTAACAAGAATAATTATAAGCTATTTAAAAGTTATAATCAAGGAAAATATTCTTAACAGGCACATTCTCGAAATGAGGTAAGATTATGAAATCCTTTTGGTACAATCAAGAACGTAAAAATGTATGTGGGATTAGAATAAAAGAACTTCGCAAACAAAAGCATCTTTCCACCAAAAAATTAGAAATCATGGCTTCCCTTGCCGGATATAAAAATATTAACCAGAATACCATCACCAAAATAGAACTTGGCATACGTTTTGTTGCTGATTATGAAGTAGCTATTTTTGCACAGCTTTTAGACACAACACCGGAATATTTGCTTGATTATAAAAAATAGGAAGATAAAAAACGGACATTCCATCTTATATGGAAATGTCCGTTTTCTTTTGATACATTGTATTCACTCATTTACTGTACCTTTTACTGTACCTTTTTTTCTAAAAATGACGATTTAAGACGAATACAGATGAAATATAAAAAGTCTGCAACTACTTGAAAATAGCGAGTTACGACATTTGATGAAACAAGTTGAAAATCATTCAAAACTATTCAATAGAGAGTGCTAATAAAAATGAATTATATTAAAAATTGACAAAAGGCAACAAAAATATTCAAAAATTCGTAGAGATATGATATAATTGTAACAAATAACGCCGAAATCAAAGTATAAAATAGGAATAGGGAGAAGGTTTGAGATGAAGAAGAGTATAGGAAGAAAAGTATTAAGTTTAATGTTGTTACTTGGAGCCTTGTTGGTATTGATTTGTTTGCTGAATTTATCTGCGTTTTCTTATGTGGGAACTTATAACACACAGTTGGCAGAGAATTTTGAAAACTATAATGAAGCAATTCAGTCCGGGGATTCGCAGACAATCGAAGCAGCACAAGAGAATTATGCATATATTGTAAACAAAAGTAATACCAGGTTATCTGGGACAGAGATCTTTAATGTAGTTCTAATTATATTGATTTTGATACTTATGATAGTGATAACCATTGCTGTTAAAAGAACGATTGCAAATCCGGCAAAGGATGCCAGCAGACAATTGACTGAAATTGTAGGAAAGATAGAGAGTGGTCATGGGGATTTAACGGCACGTATTGAGACAAAGTCCAAGGATGAGATTGGTCAATTGGTAAATGGGATTAATGGTTTTATGCATCATTTACAGGAGCTGATGGAAAAATTACAGAACGACTCTTGTCGATTGATGGCTTCAGCAAAAGAAGTAGACAGTCAGGTAGAGGAATCGAATACAAGTGCAATGAGTGTATCGGCAGCAACGGAAGAACTTGCAGCCAGTATGGAAGAAATTGCAGCAACCTTAGAGCAGATTGCCAAAGGAAGCAATGAGGTTCTGTTACAGGTGCAGGATATGGATGAGAGCGCACAGAGCGGAAGTGAGAATGTTTCCAATATTAAAAAACATGCAAAAGAGATGCAGACAGAAGTTTTAAGCAGTAAAAGCAATGCAATCGAAATGTTTCGGAATGTTGGCTCTACGTTAGAGCAGGCGGTAGAAGAAAGCCGTAGCGTGGAACAAATCAATTCGCTTACCGGAAATATTTTGGATATTGCAAGTCAGACCAATCTTTTAGCTTTGAATGCATCCATTGAAGCAGCAAGAGCCGGAGAAGCCGGAAAAGGCTTTGCAGTGGTAGCAGATGAGATCCGGGCGCTTGCAGATAACAGCCGTGGAACGGCAAGCAATATTCAGGAAATCAGTGAACAGGTGACAGATGCTGTGAATAAACTGGCAGATTCCGCTTCAAAAATGCTTGCCTTTATTAATTCGAATGTTGTGAAGGATTATGATAGCTTCGTAAATATTGTGGGACAGTATGAAACGGATGCGGATATGATGGATAGCATTTTGACAGATTTTGCCGAAAAAGCATCTGAAATAACGGAAACGATGCAGAAAATGAATCAGAGCGTCAATGATATTGCAATAACCGTAGATGAGAGTGCGAAAGGAGTAACCGGAATTGCAGAGGATGCGACCCAGGTAGTAAATGCAATTGCTAAGATTCACGAAGAGACGGAGAATAATCAGGCAATATCCAAAGATTTAGAGAGTGAAGTAGGAAGATTCGAAAAAGTATAACCGGATAAAACCCAATGTTGTGCTGTGGAGAGACAGATGGCATTGGGTTTTTGTTGATTTTTGAATGACAAATGGAAAAAAGAGTGTTAGAATAATCGATAATAAGGATTGTACGAGGAGGAAAGAAATGGAAATTGTATGTTTGGATTTAGAGGGAGTACTGGTACCGGAGATTTGGATTGCATTTGCAGAGGCAAGTGGAATTCCGGAGCTTAAGAGAACGACAAGAGATGAGCCGGATTACAATAAATTGATGAAATGGCGTCTTGGAATTTTAAAAGAACACAATCTTGGATTGAAAGAAATCCAGGAGACAATCGCAAAAATCGATCCAATACCGGGAGCAAAAGAGTTTTTAGATGAACTTCGCTCCATGACGCAGGTAATTATCATCAGTGATACCTTTACGCAGTTTGCAAAACCACTCATGGAGAAATTAGGCTGGCCGACGATTTTTTGCAATTCCCTGGAAGTAGCCGATAATGGAGAAATCACCGGATTTAAGATGCGGATTGAAAATTCAAAGCTTACCACGGTAAAGGCATTACAGTCCATTGGTTATGAGACAATTGCAAGTGGTGACAGCTATAATGATTTGGGAATGATTGAGGCAAGCAAGGCAGGCTTCTTATTTAAGAGTACCGATAAGATTAAAGCGGATCATCCGGAACTTCCGGCCTACGAAACCTATGATGAATTAATGGCGGCGATTAAGAAAGCTTTAGATTAATACCAAATCTTGTCAATTTTAGAGAGAAATGATATAATCCGTTTAGACTTAGAAAAGATGCGTGAATTAACACGCATCTTTTCTGATTATATAGGAAATTTCAAGAAATTTCCTATATAATAAAAAGCACTTTTGTTCTATATATAATGAATATTAGAAAATGTGGAGGAAATCATAAGATGTCAAGAAAGCCGGTATTAGAAGGTGGAAAGCGTGACGAGATTATGGATGCAGCATTGGAATTGTTTTTTGAAAAAGGATACGACGCAACCTCGATACGGACCATTATGCGAAAAGTAGGGAGTGAAGTAGGATTATTTTATTATTATTTTGAAAATAAGGATGATGTGTTTGACAAAGCGGTACATCGTTTTCTGGCTCAATATGAGGCTGGAATGGAAGACATTGTGCAAAGAGCAAAGAGAGATCCTTTTCGGGCAATGAATTTTTTCTTTCATTATATGCAGAAAATCACAAAGGAATTCCGGGATAGATACGCAGAACATATTCACCAGACGGTACGCTGGGCGATTCAGGAATATGTTCTTACGATGATTGTTTCGTATGTCAGACAAATTATAGAGATCTTGATGCAGCTTGGAGCAAAACCAAGTCTTGATATAGAAGTCGCAGCACAGTTTATTGCACGTGGAGCCGGAAGCATCATTTTGCATGAAGACGAAGAATTTATGTTAAAAAAGCAGGAAGAAGTGCGAAAAGGTGTGAATTTAATCATGGGACTGGATGCGCGAATGGCGGATTTGATGTTCCCAATCGATGCAGAAGAGAAGGATATAAAAGAAATATGTGACTTTATTAAGGAGACAGACAATGGTATTTTTGCAGAAAAAAGAGCAGAAAGCGAGGAAGAGATAAAAGAACGGATTGCACAAAGAGAAATTTTCTTAATTTGTCATGAAAAGCGGGTGGCAGGTCTTATTTTATTCTCAAAAGAGAGGAAAGAAGTGGATTATCTTGCAGTAGCAAATGAGTTCAGACATAGAGGAGTAGCAACCAGATTATTTGTGACAGCAATGGCACAGTATCCGCTTGAAACAAAACTTTCTACGGTAATTGCATCATCCTGGGAAAATACAAACCGGGCAGAAGCAGAAAAGTTCATGCGGCGCTTCGGCTTTGAAAGTAGTGAAACACCACATGATGGAAAGAACGATACAGAACGAAGAAGCATGATTATAAGAGATAAGCGTACATCAGGATAAAATGGCACAAACTTCCTCCCATAACAAATAAGTGAAAAATCTCGTGAATGCCAAAATTTTTCGGTAATTTTTCTAAAATTGGCAGTTTTAATGCATAAAGTATGCCTCCGATTGTATAAATAATACCACCTGTCAAAAGCCACAGAAAAGCCGGGCGTGACAGGCTGTGGTATAAGGTAGGAAAAGCAAGAAGGCAGGACCAGCCCATGCCGATATACAGGATGGAAGAAACCCATTTCGGGCAAAATACAAAAAAGGCTTTGATGATAATTCCCAAAACAGCAATGGACCATACGATGATAAGCAGGGCAAGACCGGTCTTTTCCGGTAAACACAAAAGACAAATCGGGGTATAAGTGGCTGCAATAAAAACAGAAATCATCATGTGATCCATTTTCTTTAAAATGGTATTAATCTTTGGATTAATATCAAATGTATGAAAACAGGTGCTTGCGGTATAAAGTAAAATCATGCAGGAAACAAAAAGGAGCATGCTCACGAAATAACGTCTGTCGGTATGCAAAAATGCTTTTGGTAAAAGTAAAAAAGCGCCAAAAATGCTAAATAGCATAGCAATGAAATGAGTGATGGCACTGCCGGGTTCTCGAATGGATGGCGCGGCAACCTCCTTGGATAAATCGGAAAGTGGATAAGGGGAGACAAAAGTCTGATTTTTTGTATCTGTTATCATAAAAAGACCTCCTTTAGCAAAAATATCATATAACAACTTGTGGTATAACAAAACAAACAACGTAGTAATTAAAACTATATATAAGATAAGCAAATACTACATCTTTTATACCGAAAAATCAAGTGTAAATTAAAAATTAAGAAAAACGTAAGGAAATATAATGGATATTTTGCTGTAATATCGTTGAAATTTTAAGGGGAATCATCTATACTTTAAGTGTTTCAATGAGAGAGTATGGTAGTAATAGGTTAGAGTAATTTATGAATAAAAATACAAAAAATAAAAAAAGTATATGGATAACAGCATTTGTGGTTATTAATTCCTGTATACTGGCATTGGCTGTTACATTTATTTCCCACAAGGAGTATGAAACAATATCATTAAAGGATCATTGGGTGGTGGATTTTGCAAGTGATGCGGATATGCACGAGCAGGATGTGGCATTGGATGAGATACCATTTTCTGAAGCCGCAATGGAAGACACGATAGAACTTAGCAGGATATTGCCGGGAAATACCATTGTGCAGCCACAGATTTGTTTGCGCTTATCCCACTGTGCATTTGATGTCTATCTGGATCAGCAGCTTATTTACAGCTATGGGAAGGAACTCTATGAAGAGGGAAAATTGCTCGGAAGCGGATATTTTTGGATTCCATTGCCCGAAGACTGTGAAGGAAAGAAATTATCCATAAGAATAAAAAAAGTCAGAGAGAGCAGACTTCTCCAACTTGGGAATACTTGTATTATCTCAGCGGAAGATGCACAAAAACGATTAGTAACAGATAATTTTCTTACGATTGTGATATCAGTTTTCCTCATCATTATAGCAATCATTGAACTGGGGAGTGTCTTTTTACTGCTTCATATCCAAAAGCCAATTCGGGCACTTGTAAGTATTTCTGCATTTTCTTTTTTGACAGCAGTATGGATGAGCTGCAATAATAAAACAATACAGTTTCTGATTCGGGACTATAGTACAATCACGATGATTGAATATATTGCATTGTATTATATGCCGGTTGGTGTGATTTCCATTGTGTATGATTCTTTTCATAGGCCATTCCATAAAAAGGTAATGCGTACTTTGGAATATTTGTTCCTTGCGATGGCGTGTGTCGTAGTTTGTTTACAGGCAGCGAATGTATATCATTTGCCGGTATGGACCGGAATTTATTGGAGAATTTTACTGATAGCAATTCTTACAGTTGTTGCTTTTTTGTTCTTGGAGCGGAAGAGACCAAGTCAGCTGGAGAAAAAAATAGAGGCAAATGGACTGTTGATTTTCCTTGTGTTTGTTTTGGTTGATGCATTGTACTGCATTTACAGGAAAAATCCGGGACTGGTGATGCTTGGCAAACAAGAGTTGTTTCCGGTTGGACTGTTGATTTGGATTGAAGCGATGATAGTTGGCTTTGTACTTTCCATGTACCATATTTTTATGAGTGAAATGCGCCATGACCTTCTTATGAAAATTGCTTATACAGATTCTCTGACCGCAATCAGTAATCGTACGAAATGTGAGGAAGTATTGCAGCAGTATGAAAAAAATAAAGCTTCAATTTTACTGGTCAATATAGATTTGAATAATTTTAAACAGATTAATGATACTTATGGGCATAGTGAAGGAGACCGGGCACTTTGCGCCTTTGCAAATCTACTGGATGAGGTTTTTGGAAAGCATGCGGTAGTAGGGCGTATGGGTGGAGATGAATTTATCATTATTACGGAAGCAGAAAAAAAGCATATGATAGAGGAGCTTCTGCATCATCTGACGAAAAGGGTGAACGAATATAATACGCTTGAAAGACATCCATTCCGGCTACAGTTTGCATATGGTTATGCTACAAATGAAAAAGATATTTCACATACGCCATGGGATGTATACAAAGAAGCAGATGCGAAGATGTATGAATGTAAGAGAAAATAGGAGAAGAAAGAATAAATAGAAGGAGGAATTGCGTTATGGCAATTATGACATGGATTATTCTGTTGATTATTTTTTTGATTGTGGAGTTGCTTACGGCAGGTCTTACGACAATCTGGTTTGCGGGAGGTGCACTTGTCGCATTGATTCTTGCGGCACTTGGACTAAGCGTTGCATGGCAGCTTGCGGCGTTCTTTGTAGTATCATTTTTACTCTTATTTTTCACACGACCATTTGTATTAAAATACATAAAACCGGGCAAAGAAAAGACAAACTATGAAGGAGCAATTGGAAAACAGGTTTTGGTAACGGAAAAGATAGATAATTTGCAGGGAACCGGGACCGCGGATTTAGAGGGACTCGAATGGACCGCACGTATGAGTGATGACAGGGCAACGCTGGAAAAAGGCATGTTTGGTGAAGTAGTGGCGGTTCAGGGTGTGAAATTAATTCTAAAACCGGTAGAGCCGGAGGAGAAGGAAAACGTTTGAACCGGTAATTGAGGGAGGCATGAAAGATATGAAGCTTGGAATTACAATGGAAGGTGGAGCGAATCGAACCATTTATTCCTGTGGTGTGACAGATGTGTTTTTGGAAGAAAATATCATGCCGGATTATTTTATCGGTGTGTCTGCAGGAGCTGCGTTTGGAGTATCGTATCTTTCGGGACAAAAAGGAAGAAATCTAAGAATTGCACGCAATTATGTAGCAGATAAACGGTATATGGGATTACCGCATTTATTAAATCGAAAAGAAAGAAATTTTTTCAATATAGATTTTGTGTTTGGCGAAATTCCGAATAAATTGTGCCCATTTGATTTTGAAGCCTTTAAAGCTTTTCCCGGAGAAGCGATTGCAGTAGTGACGAATATTCACACCGGAAAAGCGGAATATAAAAAGATACCGAGAGATGATAATTCCTTTCGGACATTGGTGGCAAGCTGTGCCCTGCCACTTCTGTTTCAACCGGTCAAATTGGGAAATCATTATTATCTGGATGGCGGAATCGCGGATTCTGTTCCATATAAAAAAGCAATTGAGGCAGGATGTGATAAGAATATTGTCATACTGACCAGACCGAGAGATTATCGGAAAAAAACAGACCAGACAGTAAAAATTTCCAGTAAAATGTACCGGAGATATCCCAAAATTGCAGAAGCAATGTTAGGGCGTGCAGATAAGTATAATGCCTGTCTGGATGAGCTGTATCAGTTAGAAAAAGAGGGGAAGGCTTTTGTGATAGCACCAAAGGATACTTATGGTGTTGGCAGGGCAGAAAAGAACTTGGAAAAGCTGGAACAGCTTTATGATGAAGGATATTATCAGACGAAGCTTTTAATACCGAAGTTGCGAGAATATCTGAATAGCTAAAAGAGGAAAATAAAAAGCGTTGAAAGACAAAGAAATTGTATACAATGAAGCAAAATTTTATCAGATCGGATTATTTTCATTGAATAATGCGGCAACAAATTTGTATTTTGCGCTTATGGGATATGTCTCATATTATGCAAATTCAGTGATTGGATTCAGCGTAGTGTTAATTTCCATGCTGCTTACTGCAATGAATGTATTTGATGGAATCACAGATCCACTGGCAGGATTTTTGCTGGATAAAACCAAAGGAAAATTCGGAAAATTCCGCCCATTTATGCTCCTGGGGAATGGGATTATGGCAATCAGTACCCTGCTTTTGTTTGGAACACTGGAATATGTTCCAAAGGCGTTACAGATTCCATATTTTATTCTGATTTATGCAGCATTTGTGCTTGGATATACCTTTCAGACGGTCGTGGGAAAATCCGGACAGGCGGTTATTACCAATAATCCGGAAAAACGTCCGCTATCTACTTATTTTGATTCGGTATTTATCATGGCGGCTTATGGCGGAAGCGTGTTACTTGTTGCAAATTACCTTGTGCCGAAATATGGTGGTTATACCAATATTGAGTTGTATCATGAGTATATGATATGGGTTATTGTGATATCCGGATTGTGCACAATAGGAGCCATCATAGGAATCTGGGACAAGGACAAAGTAGAAAATTATAAGCACTATGAAACACAAAAAGTAAAAATCAGGGATTACTTTGAAATATTAAAGAATAATAAGCAGATTTGTATGCTGATTCTTGCGGCATGTACCAATAAATTTGCGGCAACCGTTTATGGGCATGCGACAGTCGGGGTAATGCTTTATGGTATTTTGATGCAAAATTACGGTGTTGCGGGATTGATTGGTGTAGTTACGGCAATTCCGACACTTTTTGTTGTATCTGCCGGAATTAAAGTAGCGCAGAACATGGGACAGAAAAAAGCACTGGTATTGTTTACTTATCTTGGAATTGCATTTCAGATTATGATGATTTTTGTGCTGCTTGCGCCAAATGTTAATACGATTAGTTTTAACATACATAAAATAAACGCGATTACAGTTGTATTTGTTGGAATCTATGTGTTGTTAAACGGTTGCAAATCCATTACAAATAACATGGTGGTGCCGATGATAGCAGATTGCTCGGATTATGAAGAATATCGAAGTGGGAAATTTGTTCCGGGACTTATGGGAGCACTTTTTTCTTTTGTTGATAAAATATTTGCCGCGCTTGGAACAGCATTTGTGGGACTGGTCATGCTGGTGATTGGCTACAATCACAGATTTCCGCAGGTAGAAGACACACTCACACCTACCATAAAATGGACAACAATTTTTCTTTACTGTGTCGTACCCGCAGCAGGTTGGATCTGCTCTTTGATTTTTATGCATTTTTATAAACTGGATAAAAAAACAATGAAAAAAATAGCACATACATTAGGAAAGCGAAAAGGAGAGAGGAACGAATGAAAATAGTATTTTTGGATGCCATGTCGTTAGGCAGTGATTTGGATTTGTCCGGATTTGATGCGCTTGGCGAAGTCGTAAAGTATGACTATTCTACCAAAGAAGAGACAGCAGAACGTGTAAGAGACGCAGAGGTTATTGTTGTGAATAAGGTGGAAATGTGTGAGGAAACCTTAAAAGATGCAGCGAATTTAAAACTGATCTGTGTGACGGCGACCGGAACAAACAATCTTGATAAGGACTATCTGGATCAAAGAGGAATCGCATGGCGTAATGTTACGGGATATTCCACAGAATCCGTAGCGCAGCATACCTTTGCACTATTGTTCTATCTCTTGGAACACCTTCCTTATTATGATAATTATGTAAAATCCGGGAAATACATAAACGATAAAAGTTTTACACATTTTTCCAATATATTTCATGAACTGCATGGGATGACCTGGGGAATTATCGGGCTTGGAGCAATCGGAAGGCGCGTTGCAGACCTGGCAAAAGCATTCGGCTGCCATGTCATTTATTATTCTGCATCCGGAAGGAAGCCGCAGGAAGGCTATGAACAGGTTGATTTTACTACTCTGTTAAAGACATCTGACATTGTATCAATTCATGCCCCGCTTACGGAAGCCACGATGGGACTGATGGATAAAGAAGCATTTGCAAAGATGAAAAAAACTGCAATTTTATTAAATGTTGGCAGAGGCCCTATTATTGTGGAGGAAGATTTAAAAGAGGCATTAGATAATGGAGAAATTGCAGCGGCAGGGCTTGATGTTTTAAGCGTAGAGCCGATGACAGAAGACAACCCGCTTCTGGAGGTAAAGGAAAAGGACAGACTTGTCATTACCCCACACATTGCATGGGCAAGCGTGGAAGCAAGAACTCATCTCATGGATATTATATTGGGGCAGATCAGGGATTTCTTTTGATCTTGCTATCACTCACAGTCCAGTCCGCTGTGATAAGATTTGCTTCCAAGTTTTTTTAATATGGTATCGGTATATTTTTGTGCCGTAACAGAACAGGTAAGAGAGAATAATTCTGATAGGTCGTTTAAATAAGACTGATAGGTTAAAACGGCAGAATGGAAAAGTTCAGGGAAAGAAGCAGCAGAAACCAGTGATTCGTCCCATGGATTTTTCCATTTTTTATGATTTAAATTCAAAGCATCTTTAAAAAATACCAGCGTATCGCTTGGGGTCAGCGGAGAGAGAAATGCATATCCCGGGTAAAGCTTCTCTAATTTGCGAAACAGCACTTTTTTCTGTCCGGTATTATCATGAAAAAAAGCACAGCCTAGTGGTGTGCAGACGGTGGCAGCATAGGCAGTCGCATAGCTAAGGTGGATATCCGGATAGGTTTTTTTATAGCAAAAATGCAAAATAGAGGCAATGATATGTCGTTGCCTTTTGGTTAAGCAGATGGTGCGTTCCTGGTAAAATTGCGAAGGGAGCAGTTTTTTATAGTGCCGGAGTAAGGCAGTGTCAATATCGACTTCCAGATAGACATGTGCGCCAAAAGTAGAAGAATCGCCTTCCCGGTTTTTGGAAATAGCATATACATAGGGATGACAGGTAGTATCTAACAGATAATGACCAATAAATCCGGCAATATAAGCTTCGGCAATCGCGCGGTCTTCTGGCTCCGGAAACAGGTTTCTGCTTTCTAAAAGTGCAGACAGAAACTGACCTGTATGTTTGCAGTGCGCCGTAGAAGCAATAATATTGCTGCGGTGAATGAGATAGGCAGGAACATCATAGAAGAAAACATCCGGTCCCTGAAGCCCGAGGGAAAAAGCAGCGTGATTCTTTTTTAAATTCCGTTTGAATTTGGAATTGTTTAAAGCTTTATATGATGTAATACCGAAAAAATAATGGGTGGTAAATCCTGGCATAGAATCATCCTTTCTGATTTTCAAAACTTGTTATTTGCATAGATATTCATGTATTAGTATACCATAAAGAGGGGAAGATAAACCGTAAAGATTTATTGACAAAACTTTGATTTTAGGTATAATTCGGTAATAGGCGAGTTACAAAAACAAATTTTTGTATACTGATTTTGACAAAAGGGTGGAAATGTATATTAGTGGAATACATAAAAATATGATTGCATATGTTCATTTGAATTAGATTTTCATATACTGACACCTAGATTATGTAATTAAGGATAGAGTATGGAGGTTTTTGAAATGGCTAAAATAGCGCAGGCAGTTGAGAGAAAGGCATTTAGTGCGGCGATAGATGTTGCATTGAAGCATATTAATAAAGACCGTGAAAAAGGTCTGCTTCAGATTGTTGATTTGACAGAAAAGTTCATGGGAAATAACTTCAATTCGGCATCATATGAAGGCGCAAGAAAAATGATTCAGAATCCGGATAGCAAATGGATGCGTTATGTAAACCGATTGCTGGATGAGACGGATCCTCATGTTGCAAAGATGACAGCGTTGAATCTTGGTTATCAGGCAGCTTTCTATGGAACGAAAACCATTCGTAAGATGAGAGAAGTACATGATTGTAATATTCCATGGCTGATTTTAATGGATCCGACCAGTGCATGTAATTTACACTGTACCGGATGCTGGGCAGCAGAATATGGTAATAAATTAAATCTGACCTTTGATGAATTAGACAGCATTGTTACACAGGGAAAAGAAATCGGCGTTTATTTCTATATGATGACTGGTGGAGAACCGTTGGTTCGTAAAGCAGATATCATTAAATTATGTGAGAAGCACAATGACTGTGCATTCCACTGTTATACCAATGGTACTCTGGTAGACCAGAAGCTTTGCGATGATATGAAGCGTGTTGGTAACTTATCCTTATCCATCAGTCTGGAAGGATTTGAAGATGCCAACGATTTCCGTAGAGGAAATGGTGTATATGATAAAGTTATCGCAGCAATGGATTTATTGCATGAGAATGGATTGATTTTCGGTAATTCCGTATGCTATACTTCAAAAAATATGGATGCTGTTACATCGGATGAATTCTTTGATCTTTTGATTGAGCATGGAAGCCGTTTTGCATGGTATTTCCATTTGATGCCGGTTGGTATGAATGCCGCTCCGGAATTGATGCCGACCAAAGAGCAGAGAGAATACATTTACCACAGAATCCGTGAAGTTCGTGGATTTGAAGGCGGAAAAGAAATCTTTGTTATGGACTTCCAGAATGATGGTGAATACGTTGGAGGATGTATTGCCGGTGGTAGAAACTACTGCCACATTAACCCGAAGGGTGATGTAGAGCCTTGTGTATTTATCCATTACTCCGGTGCGAACATCAGAGAGAAATCTTTATTAGAGTGTTTAAAACAGCCGTTATTTATGGCATACAGAGACAATCAGCCATTCAATGACAATATGCTTAGACCATGTCCGATGCTTGAGAATCCGGAAATTTTACAGCGTATGGTAAAGGAAACCGGAGCAAAATCTACAGATGTAGAGGAGGCAGAGCCGGTAGAGCATTTATGTGGAAAATGTGTCGAGTATGCAAAAGAGTGGCAGGGAACTGCTGATAAATTGTGGAAAGAACATCCGCATGTACATAAAGGTTATTCAAATTATAAGAAAAAATAGGAGCAGAGTTTGAAGCGGGACAAGAAAAAGACAATCATAAAGTTCATATTTGTAATTGCGATATTAGCGGCAATCATTTATACGTTCCGTGATTCGGCGGGTCCGATTTTAGAGCAGCTTGAAAAGACATCACCACTTGTTTTAGTGGTGATTTGTCTGCTTTCGGTCTGTTATGAGCTGGTGGAAGGGTGGATTAACTATTCTTTCGCGAAGCATTATAATCCAAAGATTCGGTATAAAGACGGAGTAGAGAGTGCGTTTTATTGTAGCTTTTACCGGGTGGCAACCCTCGGAAGCGGAGCAGGTGTCGCTGCGATTTACTATTTCCATGAAAAGGGGATCGAGTATTCGGAATCGACCGGAATGTATATGATTGAGTATGTAGTGCATAAAATCAGCATTGCACTTTTGTCTGTGGTATTATTGATTTTCAATTTTACATTTCTCCGTGAAAATTATGGAAATTATATGTGGATGCTGGTGCTTGGATATGGCATTACGATTGTGATTGCGTTTTTCTTAATACTGTTCTGCTGTTCGAAAAAGTTCCATTGGCTTATTATATGGTCGATGGAAAGAATTAACACCGTAATGCAGGGGAAATTGGAAACCCAGCTTGGTGTTGTGCGTGAATATTGTGAGATTTTAGAGCAGGCATCAAGAAAGCTCTTAAAAGATAAAAAGATGTTGGTGTTTGCAGTGCTTAAGAATTTCCTCAAATTTGGTTTTTGGTATTCCATTCCATTCTTTGTGCTTGGAGAAGCAGGAGGAATGACACTGTTTCAGGTGATGTCGGTGGTATCACTTGCAGTCATGCTTGCGGCAGTGATTCCGGCACCGGCAGGGATTGGTTCTACAGAGTTCGTGTTCACGATGCTGTTTGCAGTTATGATAGGCACGGGGCTTGCAGGATCCACATCATTATTATATCGGTTTGCAACTTTTGTAGTTCCGTTTTTAATCGGAGCAGTTGTTGCAATCAATCATCAAAGAAGAAAGAGAAGACAGGGAAAATAATTCCTGTCTTCTTTGTGAGTATAAAATTATGAAATTTCAGATTGAATTTAAAAAGAAAACATTCATACCTACGGCGATAGCATTTTTTATAATGCTTGGATTCTGCCTTTACTCCGGCAAGACACCACTTATGGCAGTACTGTTTGGAGCTATTTATTTCGCAATCAAAAATATTACAGTGACTTTAACACCAAAGTTAAATGGTCTGTGGGTTGCATTAGAGGTCATCGTCTGTAGTTTATTTACAGAGCTTTTGATCCATCATATGCTTTTGCTACCGGAAGACAGAGTACGAATTACGAAAGAAAAATGGATTTTGAATCTGCTCTGTTGTCTGGTGGCATATCTGGTTATGATTTGCATTACAGCGCGTCCGAAAATCGCTTGCATGATTACGTACATTGTCCTGATGTCACTTGCAGGGATTAATTATTTTGTATACAAGTTTCGGGGAAATGAATTTTCTTTTAATGATTTTAAGGCGATATTTACAGGACTAAGCGTTGCAAGTGAGTACAAATTTACCTTAGACACCAGAGCAGCGATGGCAGTTGTGCTATCCATTGTGTTTGTGGCGGCAATCCGGAAAATTAATCTGGAATTCAAAAGAATTTATATGCTAAGAGGGACAACACTTTGTGTGGCAGTCATTTCCATTGTGTATCTTGTAGGGAAGACAGAATATATTGTGACAGAAACATGGGAGCAGAAAGGAAGCTATCGAAACGGTTATATTTTGAATTTCGTCTTGGGAATCCGGGATTCTTTTGTGGAAAAACCGGAAGGGTATTCTGTGGATACGATAAAAATGCTGGAGGATCAGTATGGCGTGACGGAGACAGATGCAAATACGCAAGCATCGGAAGAAGCACCGGTTATTATTGCAATTATGAATGAATCGTTTGCAGATCTGGGTGTGATTGGCAATTTACAGACCAATGAACCGGTGACACCATTTCTTGATTCCATGCAGACGAATATTACGAAGGGTTATGCTTTATCATCCGTATTTGGCGCCAAGACTCCAAATTCCGAGTGGGAATTTCTGACCGGAAATACGATGGCATATCTGCCAAGCGGTTCGGTTGCTTATCAGCAGTATGTATCGGAGGGAGCATATTCTCTGGTGGGAACGTTAAAGAATCAGGGCTATCAGTGTATCGCCATGCATCCATATTATTCCACCGGCTGGAGCAGAAACAAGATATATCCGTTGCTTGGATTTGAAGAAAGCTATTTTATGGATGACTTTAATCAGAATCATATTGTGAGAGAATACATTACTGATCAGGAATTATACGATAAAATTATCGCACAGTACGAGGCAAAGAAAAAAGGCGATAAAATGTTTATCATGAGCATTACGATGCAGAATCATGGTGGATATAATGACAAGTATGATAATTTCACGGAAAATATTCGGATGACCAATGGCTACTATCCGGATGTAAATCAGTATTTGTCTTTGGTGAATACTAGTGATGCTGCATTACAGAATTTGATTCATTATTTTTCTAATGTAGATGAGAAAGTTGAGATTGTTTTCTTCGGAGATCATCAGCCAAGCCTTAACAACAATTTTTATGTAAGTCTGAATGGAAACGGACTTTCCGGACTCACACTGGAACAGTTGGAAGATTTATTTACGGTTCCGTTTTTTATCTGGACCAATTATGAGACAGAAACAACAACGGATGTGCATACATCTTTAAATTATCTGTCCACGATGGTATTGGATAAAGCGGGGATTGAACTGCCGCCATATGAGAAATTTCTATGCGATATGCAAAAAGATATTCCGGCGATGAACGCAAGAGGCTATTACTCGGCAAAAGACGGCTGCTTCAAACATTATCAGGATGCAGACGGAGAAGAAGCCGAAATGTTAAATTATTATCAAATCCTGCAATATAACTCGATGTTCGATAAAAGACATAAAAGTGAAGTCTTCTTTTCGGAAGAGTAGAAAACGATAAGCGGCTCTACGAATTTCATTTGCATAAATACTATTTTGAGTTTCGCAAGTGAAATTCGTAGAGCCGCTTCTACTCTCTCGGAGCTTTTTTGAAGTATTTCTTGTAGGCACGCGAAAACGAAGAATAATTCTTAAATCCGCTGGCGAAACAGGCCTCTGTAATCGGCATTCCGTTTTGAATCAAATCTCTTGCGTGAATCAAACGCTTTGTGGTAAGGTAATTCCCAATCGTGTAACCGGTCTCATTTTTAAACGTATGCATCAGATAATACTTACTGATAAAAAAATGCTCCGCTAATGTATCAATCGAAAGATCTTCCGACAGATGCGTATTGATGTAGTCTAAAATAGATAAAATCTTCGGATTGGATGCATTATCACTCACGTAGTCAATATGATCGTGCAGAGTCGCACGATTCAACTGAATCATAAATTCCAAAAACAGAACCTGCTGATGCAGACTGCTGGCGTAGTCCGAATCCTGAAACGAACGCTCCAGTGCATCCATGGCATCATGCAATTTGCTCAGATGAAACGAGTGCATACGAAGAACCTTTGAACTCTCTGCCTGTGCTTTTTTAAAACAACGATTAAGGTCATAGTCCTTTGTGGTATAAGAATCAATAAAGTCAGGAGAAACATAAATAATGATACGTTCGTAGATATCACTGTTTATCACAGGCCGATGCACTTCCCCGGCCTTTACAAATACAATATCATAGGGCATAAGCTGATACGAGCAGCCCTCAATACAATAAGTCACATCCCCCTCAATAAAAATCAAAATCTTGTTAAAATCATGATAATGAAAATCAAATTCTTTTTTCTTTGTGTCCCTGATGTGGAACATCTTAAAATTACTGGTCAGATATCCTGCTTTTTCATAATGATCCATCCTGTCATTCTCCCTTAACGAAAAATCCTATTATAAATAGTATAAAGCAGTATCTGCAATGTATAAAGCATTTTTTCCGTATTTTTTTAAAATAATGTCCTGTATAATAGAAACATATATAAGAATGGGGAAATTCTGTCAAACAGAAGAAAGGCGGTTAGATGTATGAAAAATTTCAGTAATTATACCGATTATGACACAAAGGAAAACTTAAGCTTTGATTCAAAGGTTGTGCATGGAGCGCTAGGAACGGAACCACTGACGGGAGCAGTCAGCATGCCAATCTTTCAGGCAGCTACTTTTCGTCATCCGGAGCTTGGCAATTCCACAGGATTTGATTATAGCCGACTGAAAAATCCTACCAGATTGGAGCTGGAACGTACGATGGCAATCTTGGAAGGCGGTATTCAGGGCTTTGCATTTTCTAGTGGACAGGCTGCAAATATGGCAGTATTTTCACTTTTAAATCCGGGAGACCATGTTATTTTATCGGATGATATTTACGGAGGAACCTTCCGTATCATTGGAGATGTGTTTGGAAAATATGGCGTGGAACACACCTATGTAGACATGTCAGAACTGGACGAAGTAAAAGCGGCGATCAAAGAAAATACCAGGATGTTCTTTGTTGAGACACCGACCAATCCGATGATGAAAGTCGCAGATATTCAGGCAATATCAGAAATTGCCAAAAGTGTCGGGGCATTACTCGTTGTGGATAATACATTTTTGACACCGTATTTCCAGAAACCACTTGCACTTGGTGCCGATATTGTAACACACAGTTCGACGAAATATCTTGGTGGTCATAACGATACGATTTCCGGTATCGTAGTAGTAAAAGATAACGAAGAAATCGCAGAAAAAATAAGCATTCATATCAAATCCCACGGAAGCCAGTTGTCACCGATGGACTCCTGGTTGGTATTACGAGGCATAAAAACACTTACCGTTCGTATGGATAAGCATAATTCCAATGCGAAGAAAGTGGCAGAGTGGCTTCGAACACAGAAAAAAGTGGACAAGGTATATTATGTTGGATTTGAAGACCATAAGGACTATGAGGTTACCTTAAAACAGACAACCGGATTTGGCGGTATGATTTCTTTTTCCGTAGATTCCGAAGAAACCGTGAAAAAGATATTAAAAGGTGTTGACATGGTTATGTTTGCGGAAAGTCTTGGCGGAACGGAGACTTTAATCACTTATCCGACGACGCAGACCCATGAGGATACACCGGTTGATGTCAAAGAAAAGCTCGGAATCACAACCCGTTTCCTTCGTATGTCTGTCGGTATTGAAAATCCGGATGATATCATTGCAGATTTAGACCGTGCAATGAACGCTTAGGCAGGAGGGATGAAAATGCGCTTTACAAAAATGCAGGCATTTGGAAATGATTATGTGTATATTGATGCAATTCATCAGGAATTAAAAAACTTACCGGAACTGGCACGCTTTGTCAGTGACCGGCATTTTGCCATTGGTTCTGACGGGATGGTGCTGATTTGCCCTTCCGAGAAAGGGGATTTCAGAATGCGGATGTTTAATCCGGATGGCAGTGAGGGCGAAATGTGTGGAAATGCCCTTCGCAGTGTCGGCAAATATGCATATGACCACAGACTGACGGATAAGACCGAGCTGGTAATTGAAACACTTGGTGGGATGCAGCATTTAAAACTTTTCGTAACAGATGGTCTGGTATCAAATATCCAGGCTGACATCGGCGAGCCGCGTCTGGATACCAAGGTGATTCCGGTTAATACAGATTTACCACAGTTTGTAGACCAGCCGGTTCAGGTGCTGGATCGCACCTTTCATATAACAGCAGTTTCCTGGGGAAATCCGCACTGTGCCATGTTTGTAGACAGTGTGGCAGACCTTGATGTGGAAAAATATGGGAAAGAAATCGAGCATATGACAGAATTGTTTCCAAATAAAACAAATGTGACATTCGTAGAGTTCGTGAAAAGAGATTATTTAAAGCAGCGGGAATGGGAACGGGGAACCGGGGAAACCATAGGCTGTGGAACCGGATGCTGCACGGCAGTTGTGACGGGAGTACTGACCGGACGCTGCGACAGAAAAGTGACGGTAGAGCAGATTGGCGGACCACTTTTGATTGAGTGGGACGAAAAAACAAATCATATGTATATGACAGGACCATCCCATACCATGTTCGAGGCGGATATCGATGCTTCTCACATTATAGATGAAAAGGAAATAACAATATGAAATTAGAACAAATATGTGAAAAATTAGAATATGACTGTTTACAGGGCAGCATGGACGTAGAAATAAAAGACATTATCTATGATTCCAGAAAATTAGAAAAAGGAACAGCATTTGTATGCATGATTGGTGCAAAAACAGACGGACATAATTACATTCCGGATGCGATAGCAGCAGAAGCATCTGCAATCGTGATTGAAAAAGAAGTAGAGCTTACACAAATTCCGGATTCCATTACCGTGATTCGTGTAAAATCAGCAAGAAAGGCGCTGGCATATATGTCAGCGTCCTATTTTGGCTATCCGGCAAAAGAACTTGTGACAATTGGGCTTACGGGAACAAAAGGTAAGACAACGACAACTTATATGATAAAAGGTGTGTTAGAGCAGGCAGGTAAGAAGGTGGGACTGATTGGAACCATAGGTTCCCTGGCAGGAGATAAAAAGCTTCCCTCGAAAAATACGACACCGGAATCCTATGAACTGCACAGACTGTTCCGCGAGATGGTAAAGGAAGGCTGCGAGTATGTTGTCATGGAAGTTTCTTCTCAGGGATTAAAACTGGATCGGACTGCCGGAATTGAATTTGATTATGGCGTATTTACCAATCTCTCTCCGGATCATATCGGACCGGCAGAACATGCATCTTTTGAGGAATATATGGAATGTAAGAGTCTGTTATTCCGCCAATGTAAATGTGGCATTGTCAATATCGATGATGAACATGTCGAGGGAATTTTAAAAAACCATACCTGCGAAGTAAAAACATTTTCTACCTTAAAAGATGCGGATTTAAAGGCAGATCATATCGGCTTTATTAAGGAAAACGGAAAACTTGGCATGCATTTTTCGGTAAGCGGCTGCATGACAGACGAGGTAAAAGTTCATATTCCGGGAAGATTTTCTGTATACAATGCGTTAGTGACTATGTTAGTGTGCCATCTGGCAGGAATTGGGGATGAGGCAATTTTAAAGGCACTGGAAAAAGTCCAGGTCAAAGGGCGTGTGGAAATGCTTCCGGTTTCAGACAAATTCAGCCTGATTATTGATTATGCACACAATGAAGTAAGTACCAGAAGTGTACTGACTACCTTGTTAGAATATCATCCCAAACGTCTGATCTGTGTCTATGGCGGTGGTGGAAACCGTTCGAAACTGCGCCGGTATGACATGGGCGAAGTGACCGGGGAACTGGCGGATTTGTGTGTACTCACCTGTGATAATCCAAGAGACGAGGAAATTAAAGATATCAATCATGATATTAAAGTTGGATTGGCAAAAAGTAATGGAAAGTATGTGGAAATCGATGACAGAAAAGACGCAATTCGTTATTGTATTACCAATGCAAAAGAAGGGGATATGATTGTTCTGCTGGGCAAAGGACATGAGGATTATCAGGAAATCAAAGGCGTAAAATATCACTTTGATGAGAGAGAAGTGGTAGCAGAAATTATGCAGGAATTACAAAAATAAGCTAATGTTATTTGGAATTCGTCCGATAAATAATGTATAAAGTTCATTGAGACTTTTAGATTCAAGGAAGAAAGGAGATGCTGTTATGCGTGTAGAACTTATTAGTAAAGTGGCAGCTACTTACAAAACCGATAAAGTCACGGCAAAACGTAACGTATACAGTACAGCAGTGTCTGACCGCGATCAGTTAAGCATTTCCCAGACCGGATATGATTATCAGATTGCAAAACAGGCAGTTGCGGAAGCTTCGGATATCAGGGAAGATAAAGTTTCTCAGTTAAAAGAACAAATTGCATCAAACAAATATTCTGTAGATGCAGGAGATTTTGCAAGCAAATTGTTAGAACAATACAATGCATTAAATAAGTAAGGAACGAGGATACGACAGTGGCCAGTTTAATGGACGAACTTTTGGATGTAATTGAACAGGAAGAAAATCATTACCGCAAGTTGATCGGATATTCGACCGAGAAGACGGATGCAATCGTAAAAGCTGACATTCGTAAATTGGAAGATATCACGAATCTGGAGCAGGATGAGACCAGTGTGCTTAAGAATCTTGAGACAAAGCGCCAGTCAGTATTAAATGACATGGCAGTGGTTTTGCATCAGGATGCAGAAGAACTTACGGTACAAGAGATGATTCATCTTTTGGAAAATCAGCCAGAGGAGCAGAAGAAGTTAGCAGAGCGAAGAGATAGTCTGCACAGGACATTAGACGAGATGACAAAAGTCAATGAACGTAACCGCGTCTTACTGGAACAGGCATTGGATATGGTAAATTTTGACCTGACCTTGTTCAAAAGCTTGCGGCAGGCTCCTGAGACGGCAAATTATGACAAGAATGCCTATAATACAGGAGATATACTGGGAAGCGCTGGCTTTGATGCCAAGCAGTAGAGAATAGGAGAAGGGAGATTTTACTGTGGCGAATTCATTTGGGAGTTTATATATTGGAAGTTCCTCATTGAGGAATCAACAGAATGCCATGCATACGACTGCAAATAACCTGACGAATGTCGAGACACCAGGTTATGTGCGTCAGCAGGTATTATTTCAGGATGAAAATTATGTAAAATTTGCAAATGCGGCAATCAGCCCGCAGCAGTATGGACTTGGCGTTTCGATTGGAGACGTGGTTCATGCGAGAGAGATGTTTTTAGATAAATTATACCGCGACACTTCCTCAAGAAGTGCGTTTTATTCCAGTTGCTATGAAGCAACTTATGAAGTGCAGACATATTTTCAGGAGATGGAAGGAAAGCAGTTCCAGGAGGCATTAAAGGATTTCTATAATGCGATGAATGATTTTGGAATCAATCCTTCCGATACGACTGCACAGAGTGTTATCATACAAAAAGCCAGCCTGTTCTTGAGCCGTTCCCAGGCAGTTTATTCGGGCTTAAAATCCTATCAGAACAATATTAATACACAGATTTCCGAGCAGATTGATACCATTAATAATCTGGCAAAGACCATTTATGACCTGAACCTTGAGATTCAAAAGATTGAATCAGGCAAGCTTGAGACAGCAATGGACTTAAGAGATGCCAGAGATTATGCATTGGATCAGCTCAGTGCTTACGGAAGAATCGAATATAGTGAAGACACGGACGGCGTCGTAAGTGTCCGTTTTGAGTGCCATGATCTGGTAGATAATGCCAAGGTATATGAGATGGGCAAGAAGGTGAATAAGGTCAATGACTTTATTACTCCATATTGGCCGAATACTTCCGATACAGCAAATAATGATTACGATTATGTATATAATTTTGACATTGATATTTCTTCCGAGCTTAATACCGATATGGGTTCCTTAAAAGCACTGGTGCTTGCAAGAGGCGAGAAGAATGCGACCTATTATGATTTGTTTCACCATGTCACCGGTTATGATGACGACGGATTTGCTAAGTGGGAGAAAATGACAGAAGAAGAGTATCTGGATGGAATCTCAATGTCAGTGATGGAAAATACACAGGCGGAATTTGATGAACTTGCACATGGCATGATGACGGCAATTAATGATCTGTTTTGCCCGAATGTGGAGATGGAAGACGGTTCTTATACAGATGCAGCCGGGACAGCTCATAATGCAAAAGTCTATAAAGACGCCAATGGAAATATCCTTTATACTACGGTGACAATTGGTGCGGATACTTATCTTGCCGATGCAAATGGAGTGGCATATACAGATGCCAATGGCGATAAAATAAAAGTTGAAGCTGATACAAAGTTCTTGGATGTCAACACAACACCGGTAGGAGCAGATGGAAAACTTCCACCGGAAGAATTGTTTACGAGAGTAGGCTGTGAACGTTATACGGAGTATACGTTGAAGGATGCAAATGGGGCAGATGTGAAGGTTTGGATGTATAATAACGAAGATATCAAAGATCCTTCTACATTATACAGCATACCAAGCGTTACAATCAACGGGGACTTACTGAAGACAGAGACGAAGCTGCCGCATATGACACAAAGTGCCGGACAGATTACCGGAGTTGCCCAGAAGATGGGAGAGAAGTTAATCGGTCTTTGGGATGAGAATATCATGCAACTGAATCCGCATGATACAGAGCCATGTACGTTCAATGATTTCTATAATAAATTAGTCAGTGAAGTAGGTTCTCTCGGAAGCATTTACAAGACAACTTCAGAGACCATGGAGGGATCTTTGCTTGCCGCAGATAATAAGAGACAGCAGATTATCGGTGTTTCTACGGATGAGGAACTTACCAACATGATTAAATATCAGAACGCTTATAATGCAGCCAGCCGTTACATCAATGTAGTTGCTGAAATGATAGATACATTACTAAATTGTACACGTTAGGGGAGGAATAGATATGCCATCAACATTTTTTGGATTGACAATTGCCGGTTCCGGTCTTAGTGCCTTTCAGGCGGCAATTAATACAACAGCGAATAATATTTCAAATGTGCGTACCGATGGTTACAGCAGACAGACAGCGAACCGTGTCGCATCCGAGGCATTGCGTGTGCATCAGAAGTACGGAACAGCAGGTTCCGGTGTGACCACGGAATCCATTACCCAGATGCGTGATTTTTACTACGATGTAAAATATTGGGAAAATAATGCAAGCCTTGGTTATTATGACAGAAAACAGTATTATATGAAGCAAATCGAGACTTACTTTATTGATGATGATAAGAACTACCAGAAGGGATTTTCCACTATCTTAGATACCATGTTCAGTGATCTTGATACATTACATGGAAAATCCGGAGATATCAATACCAGAAAGCAGTTTATTGGTTCGGCACAGAGTCTTACAGGATATTTCACCGAGGTTTCCAAAGAATTGCAGGATTTACAGTCCAGTTGTAATGTCGAGATTCAGACTACGGTTGGAAAGATGAATAATCTTGCTTCCAAAATTGCAACTTTAAACAGACAGATTGACCAGTTGGAGGTAAAGGGCGGAAAGGCAAATGAATTACGCGACCAGAGAGCGCTTTTAATTGACGAATTATCACAGATCGTTCCGGTAGAAGTGACAGAAGCTCCAATTAAAGATACGAATAATGCAGAGCGTGTAACCGGACTTAACTATTACCGGGTTATGGTCGGTGGACAGGCAATCGTAGATGGATATGATTATAAGACTTTGGAGTGTGTACCGAGAGAGTACAGAGCGAATCAGGCAGATGTAGAGGGTCTGTATGATTTACGCTGGACAGATACCGGAATGCGTTTTGAGGTAAGCAGTCCAAGTATGACCGGACAGTTAAAAGCTTTATTTGAAATGCGTGATGGAAATAATGAGGAAAATTTTCAGGGAACAGTTAAATCTATAGATTCTGCAAATAAAACAATTACAATTGATGATAGTAATATTACTTCTGTATTCAATATGAATATGCCAAGTGAGGGTGTGATTACCCTTGGTTATAGAGAGTTTGCTTATGATGGTTTTTCTTATACTACAGAAATGAACGAAGATGGAACGGAAAAGATTACTTCTTATACCTTTAATTTAAAAGAAGATCCGACACAAAGCGGGGTTCAGACAGGTACTTCGGCAAGAATCGGAACCAGTATAGATGCCCTTGGTGTCAGCTATTATCTGAATCAGATGACAACATTTGTAAGAAGCTTTTCTTATAAATTCAATAACATAGAATTGCAGGGTGTGGACTTAAATGGAGATCCGATGAGAACATTTTTTGTGGCAGATACGGCGGATGGCGAAAAAAAATTTGGTACTGTTGATCAGGCCATAAAAGATTTTAATGATAAAAATTTACAACCAAATTATACATATAATATTACCACCGACAATCAAACAGCCGACACCTATTACTGGCTGACCTCATCTACTTTTGCAGTAGCAGAGGAGTGCCAGAGAGATCCACAGCGTTTTGCAACGATTGAAAAGACACCGGATCCAAACCCGGCAGGTGGTATTAATCAGGGTATTGATCAGCAGGATATCACAGAGGATTTGTTGAAGTTAAAAAGCGAGGTAAAGTTGTTCCGTGGTCGCGGCTCTTCCGATTTCTTGAAATGTATTTTATCTGATATTTCGGTAGATAAGCAGGAAGCTGATGTGTTCCAGAAGAATTATTCCAATATAGAACAAATGATAGAAGCACAGCGCCTGTCCATTTCCGGTGTAGATGAAGATGAAGAAGCACTGGATCTGGTAAAATTCCAGAATGCTTATAATCTTGCATCCCAGATGGTACAGGTTATGACGGAAATGTACGATCAGCTGATTTTGCAGACAGGTGTATAAGGAGGATAAATCATGCGAATTACAAATAATATGATTATGAATACAACCAAATCCAACATTAATCGGAATAAACAGACGGTAAGTCAGAGAAATACACAGATGTCTACCCAGAAAAAGATTGATGTGCCATCGGATGATCCGGTTATCGCAGTGCGTTCTCTTCGCCTTAGAAGTAACCTAAATGAGATTGACCAGTTTTTAAATACCAATGTGGCGGATGCAGAAGCCTGGCTTGATGTGACACAGTCTGCATTAACCACAGTCAGTGGTATCTTGGAAGATATGCGTACACTTTGTAATGATGCATCAAATGGCACCAAGACACAGGAAGACCGCAATACCATTCTTACTACGATTAAAGCATTCCGTGATCAGATTTGCCATGAAGGGGATTCGGATTACGCAGGAAGAACGATTTTTACCGGATATAAGACCAATACGACACTGACATTCCAGACGGATTCAACAGATACCTATAATATTACAGAGCAGTTATCTTTTGAAGATATTGAGGAAAAGAGATATTACACAGGAACACATGATATTTTGACAGAAGTACCAGCACAAAACGATCCAGTGCCAGACATTGAAGAGAATGTCAATCAGAGAATTCGTTTGTCCTATAACAATTTGAAAAATTTAAAAAGCATTGAGGGTTCTTATGTAGATGAAAATGGGAACAAAAAGTTAATAACAAGTACAATTGATAATAATGGTGCCGGGACGGTGAAGATTGGCGATGTAGGTGAATATAAGTTAATAACAGTAGATCATACAGAACAAGATATAAGTTCCGGACTAACTAGCCAAGATGGTACAAAGTATGACATTGTCTATTGTAAATCTACCGGAGAGTTGATTCTTAGTGATGATGTCGCAAAGGCATTAAAGCAAAACAAGGCAGAAATTTCTGTTAATTATGATAAAACCGGTTTCAAAGCCGGCGAAATCAAACCGGAGCATTATTTTAACTGTACCAAAACGCCGGAACAGGGAAATCCGGTTGAGTTTGTAAATTATGATAAGGATGGTAATAGAATCTACGAAGATATCAATTACTATGTCGGAAATAATCAGACCATCACGGTAAATACTCTGGCAGCAGATACCTTTGATGCTTCTATTTACAGAGATGTTGATGAGCTCGCCGATGCGGTACAGTTTGCAATCAGCTCTTATGATGCGGTAGAAAAAATCAAAAAGATGCAGTCATCGGAACAGTATGCAAACGATACAGATCAGGCGACACTTAGTAAATGGTTGGAAGCAGCAGAGAAGCAGTTTGACTATGCACAGGAAAACATGGAGAAACTGTATGGCTCCAAGCTTACCACTTTTGCGGAATATCAGTCCAAAGTCGATTTGGCAACGACAGACCTCGGAAGTAAGGGACAGCGTCTTGATTTGGTCAAGAACCGTTTAGAGAGTCAGGAGATGACGGTAAAAGAATTAAAATCTTCCAACGAAGATATTGAAATTTCAGATGCAGTGATCAATTATACCGCTGCTTATACCGCATATCAGGCAGCGCTTCAGGCAGCAGGTAAGCTGCAGGAGCAGACCTTATTAGATTATATTTAAAATAAAACAGAAGTAATAAAGGGGTTTTTACATGAACACAAGATTGTTTGGCGAGATAAATATTGAAAAAGACAAAGAAATCTGTTTTGAGAGCGGACTGATCGGGTTCCCGGATTACACCAGATATGCATTGATTTTTGATGCTGATAAGCCGGAAAAAAGAGGAATTTCATGGTTACAGTCCTTAGAGGATGGGCAATTTGCACTTCCGGTGATTGATCCATTGTTAATAAGGTCGGATTATGCACCGGATATTGATGAAGAAATTTTAAAAACATTGGGTGAACTGAAAGAAGAAAATACTTATGTTTTAGTAACGGTTACAGCTACCAGTAAAAAAGAAGATATTTCTGTGAATTTAAAGGCGCCCATTATTATCAATACGCAAACGAGAAAAGCAGTCCAGGTGATTACGGAAAACGATTTTCCGGTGAAATACAAAATATATGATATCTTGAAAGAAAAGGCGGGTGAAACTTGTGCTGGCATTGACGAGAAAAAAGGGTGAATCACTCGTGATAAATAATAATGTGGAAATCACAGTATTAGAGGTACGCGGAGAACAGGTAAAGATTGGAATCTCAGCACCAAAAGAGGTTCCGATTTACCGGAAGGAAGTATATACACAAATTCAGGACGAAAATACGGCAGCTTCCAGTGTAGAAGGATTAGAAGCATTAAAAAATCTGCTATAGCTCTAAATTATTTGAGAGAAAAACCGATATAATTATAAAAGCATTTAGGGAAAAGCATCACATGGAGGTGGAAAAATGCAGATAGGTACAGGTATGGCGTATCAGGGAAGTACGCCGCAAATTGACAATAAGGTAACTTATACGAAAAATGATGTGACATCTCAGGTAAAAGAAGATACCTTAGACGTAGTGACGGAAAAGACAGAAGAAAAAGAACAGAATGTCGAAGAACCGGTAGTCAGCATACAGAGCAATGAGACACTTAAAAAAGCAGTAAATGAGATTAATCAGCGCACGAACACGGAGGCAATTTTTGGATTTCATGATGCAACAAATCGTGTTACGATTAAAATTGTGGATAAGGAATCCAAAGAAGTTGTTCGCGAATATCCGCCGGAAGAAACGTTGGATATGATTGCAAAGGTATGGGAATTAGCAGGTATTCTGGTAGATGAAAAACGATAGGAGGGGATAGTTATGCCGATTAGAATCACAGGTTTGAATTCAGGTCTTGATACAGAAGCACTCGTATCAGAACTGGTTTCTGCATATCGCGCGAAGGAACAGAAGTACGAAAAAGCACAGAAAAAGCTTTCCTGGAAGCAGGATGCATGGAAAGAATTAAATACCAAGGTCAAAGGTTTATATGACAATATTTCCAATCTTCGCTTTTCATCAGCCTGGACGGCAAAGAAGACGACGGTTTCCGATGCGACCAAAGCAACCATTACGGCGAGCGGAAATGCTGTAAATGGCACACATATGCTGAAGGTAAAACAACTGGCGAAGGGAACCTATATTACCAGTGGTGAGTTACAGCTGAGTAATGCACAGGCAGGAGAAAAAGTAACATCAGCTACAACTCTGGCTGAGCTTGGGTATTCCGGAAGTGGAGAAAGTATCCAGATAAAAGACAGTACCGGGGCAGTAGTAAAAACGATTAATGTATCTGAAAGCACCAAGATAACAGATGTGGTTTCGGAATTAAATGGTGCAGGTAATGTGAAAGCTTCTTTTGATGCGGCAAATCAGAGAATCTTTGTTTCTGCAAACGAAACCGGAACAAAGAATGCGTTTTCTTTAGATGGAAGCGCAGAGGCTTTAAAAGCACTTGGCTTATCAGCAGATGGAGGAGCGAGGTTTGTTACGGCACAGGATTCGGAAATTGAATTAGATGGAGCAACCTTTACTTCCGGCACAAATAAATATTCCATTAATGGGCTTTCCATTGATTGTCTGGCAGAAACCGGGAATTCTGAGATTAGCGTTACGACATCAACAGATACACAGGCATTGTATGATCAGATTAAAGACGTTATTTCACAGTATAATTCTTTAATGCAGGAAATGACAAAACTGTATAATGCAGACTCTGCCAAGGGATATGAACCGCTGACCAGTGAAGAAAAAGATGCCATGACTGATACGGAAGTAGAGGAATGGGAGAAGAAGATTAAGAATGCATTACTTCGCAGGGATGATACGTTAGATGGTATTATGTCAGTTATGAAGAATTCTTTGACATCTACTTATTATGTGTATAATGGTGGAGCAGTTACTTACGATTCGAAAAATAACTATTATAAGTGTAATGGAGAAGCATTAAAGGATTCGAATGGAGCTTATATTACATCACAAAGTGCCTTGAGTTCCTGGGCAAATGCCAATGGAGTCAAGAAATACAGTTTATCCAGTTTTGGAATTAAGACCGAAGCATATGCAAGTATGACATCTAGTAATACGAAAAATTCTTATCATATTGATGGTGATTCCGATGATAGTGTGAGTAAGAATAATACGGATGTGTTAATGAATATGCTGAATTCGGATCCGGATACGGTAACCGGATTTATGAAGCAGATGGTAAGTGACCTGTATTCCGCTATTGATGGCAAGATGAAATCTGTGAAGGGCTTGAGCAGTGCTTATACGATTTACAACGATATCGAGATGGCACAGGAATACAGTGATTACACAGAAACTATTAAGAAGTGGGAAGAAAAGGTGGAGGATATGGAAGATTCTTATTATAAGAAATTTGCTGCTATGGAATCTGCACTTGCCAGTTTGCAGAGCCAGTCTTCTTCTTTGACCAGTCTGTTAAGTTAAACAAAAGCAAAATAGAACAAAAATAAAAGATAGATGTTACATGGAGGTACGAAATGGCATTAAATAATGGGTACGCAGCCTATGCAAACAGCAAAGTATTGACGGCTTCTCCGGCTGAGTTGACCTTGATGCTATATGATGGGGCAATTAAGTTCTGCAATATTGCAATTGCTGCAATCGAAAAAGGAGATATTGAAAAAGCACACAATAATATTCGAAAGGTAGAAAATATTATTGGAGAATTTCAGGCAACTTTGGATCATAAATATCCGGTGGCAAAAGATTTTGATAATGTATATTCTTATTTGCAAGAGAGGCTGATTCAGGCAAATATGAAGAAGGATAAAGAAATCCTGGAAGAAGTTTTAAAACATTTGCGTACCATGCGTGATACGTGGAAAGAAGTCATGGAAACAACCAATAATGGGGCAAAAGTAGGAAAGTAGAAAGGGAGTTTTTATGTCCGGCGAAGATTACATAGATATTTTGGCAGAGAGCCTGGTGAAAAAGAATCATATTTTAGATGAGATTCGGAAATTGAATCAGGAACAGAAGCAGATTCTTTCGGATGAAAATTTGACACCGGAGATGTTTGAAAAGACGCTGGATAAAAAGGCAGCTTTGATTGATGAGCTGAATCAGATGGATGAAGGATTTCAACAGTTGTATGAGAAGGTTCGTCCGGAGATTCAGGAACATATGGAGCATTATGCAGATAAGATTCGCATGATGCAGGAAGAGATTCAAAAGATTACAGACAAGACCGTGGCGATTCAGACGGAAGAGCTTCGCAATAAACAGTTGGTGGAAAATAAATTTTCGTCCATAAAGAAACAAATTCGTGAAGTGAAGTCCAGCCAGAAGGCGGTGAATACCTATTATCGGAATATGATGAACCGCAATGTCATGGAAGCACAATTTTTAGATAGAAAAAAGTGATTTTTTTCACTTTTTGCTATAAAGTATCGGAAAAAGTATCCGATATATATAACAAGTAAACAAAGTAATGCTTTGCATTACCGGATTACTTGGTGACAGATATTTCGAAGGAGCGTACGGCCAGAGAGATAAAAGTCACAATAACCATAGTATGAAGCAGGTAACTGTTTCAATATAAAACAAATCATGCAGCATGGACGCTGCAGCAAATTCAAGGAGGAAAATTATTATGGTAGTACAGCACAATCTTACCGCAATGAATGCGAACAGACAGTTAGGTATCACAACTAGCGCTCAGGCTAAATCGTCTGAGAAATTATCATCTGGTTACAGAATCAACCGTGCAGGCGATGACGCTGCTGGATTAACAATTTCTGAAAAAATGAGAAGCCAGATCAGAGGCTTAGACAAAGCTTCTACAAACGCTCAGGATGGTATCTCCTTAATCCAGTCTGCTGAAGGTGCTTTAAATGAATCTCACTCTATTCTTCAGAGAATGAATGAGTTGGCTGTTCAGGGTGCTAACGATACAAACCAGTCTATCGACCGTGATGCTATCAATCAGGAGCTGGAAGCATTAACAGATGAGTTGGATAGAATTTCTCAGACAACTCAGTTTAACAAACAGAACTTATTAGATGGTACATTCACTAATAAAAAGCTTCAAGTTGGCGCGAATGGTGGACAGAACATCGGTATCGATATTGATAAGATGAATGCTACATCTCTTGGATTAAGAGACATTAAATATTATGATGGACAGTCATCTCACATTTATGGCCAGCTTTCTTATAACGGAACAATTTATAACTGGGATGCATCTAAGAGTGAAGGTGCTAATAAAGATGCCATGATGGCAGCTGCAAAAGCTACTGGAGAAGCAGCATTCCAGGATGGTATGGTAGGTCTTTCCACAGATGGAAAATACTTTGTTGGATCTAATGTTGATCAGACTACAAGGTCAGCAGCAGCAGCAGCTGGAAAGAAATCTCTTGGCGAGAAATATTCTAAAGATATTAGTACTAACTGGTCTGCGATTAAAACAGCAGCAGCAAGATCTACACAGACAGTAGGTGCGTTTGGTACTTCTCATACATTAACAAAACCGGATGTATCCAGCTACGATCAGGCTAATGCTACTTTGAATGCAGTTCAGGCAGCTATCAATAAAGTATCTACTCAGCGTTCTGCTCTTGGCGCTTTACAGAACAGATTAGAGCATACAATTGCTAACTTGGATACTGTATCTGAGAATACTTCTGCAGCAGAATCTCGTATCCGTGATACAGATATGGCTGATGAAATGGTTGACTACAGCAAGAATAATATTCTTGCTCAGGCAGGTCAGTCTATGCTTGCACAGGCTAATCAGATTAATCAGGGTGTATTATCACTGTTACAGTAATCTTACACGGTTATTAAAACTAAAAGAAAGAACCAGCTTAAGGCTGGTTCTTTTCTTTAACAGGAGATTGAAACTATGGAAGAAAAAATTATTCAGTTATATGAGGATATTAATTATATTGGCTATTGTTGTGTATATGGGAAAAAGAATGATTACGTAAAAAGAGCAAAGTCGCTAATTCCGGACATACAGGAATTTGTGACATGGTTTACAGAAAAAAATCAATTTGGGATAGAGGATACTTTATATCAGGCATTAAAAAATAATATGTTTGATATTTTAAAGGACTGTATAGAGGCTTTTCAACAGGAAGATCGGGTATTATTATTGGACGCATTAGAATATGGAGTGGCAGAGTATTTAAAGATGTTTTTGCCTGAGAATTATATTGAAGAAAGGAATAAGTGAGATGCAGATTAATCAAAAAAAGAAAAATCTTGAAATACTGGATCGCTTATATCCGGGAATAAAAAAATTAATTGAAGAACGAAAAGAGGAACTGCAAAAAAAAGAGCAGGTTAAGATAGAGGAAGATGTTGCATTAAACGGAGAAACAATACTAAAGGTAAAAAAGGACGGGCGTGTTTTATATTTGGCGGGACGAAGAGATCCCGCTGGACCAGCGAAAAATCAGATTGGTTTACTGGGGAAAATAGAAGCGACGGCACCTGTTTTTATGATAGGTTTGGGAAATATCCACTATCTGGAAGAATTAGTTAAGGTAGCAGATAAAAATGCAGTCATTATGATATATGAACCATCCTTTAGTATCTTTTATAAGGTATTGGAACAGGTAGATATAGAGAAAATGTTTCAGGATAGAATGATTGTACTTTGTGTAGAAGGCATCAATGCAGAAGGGTATGAAAAAATTATCATGCAGATGTTGCGTGGTGACCGTGTGGCGGTTATGCAGAATTTCATATTGCCGAATTATGAAGTGCTTTTTTTGGAACAGGTATGTGCGTTTATTAAGTGTTTGGACAAGCTGGTAAAGGAATATAGGATGGAAGTAAACACCATTCTTCGATATACCACAGTAAAAGCGGATAATATTTTTCATAATGTTAATTATATACGAACAGGATATCAGGCGATACAATTGTCGGATGTGCTTCCACTTGATGTACCGGCAATTGTAGTTTCAGCGGGACCATCCCTGAATAAAAATATACATGAGTTAAAAAAAGCAAAAAATAGAGCTTTTATTATTGCAGTAGATACGGCAATCAGACCACTTTTGAAAGAAGGAATTATTCCGGATATGTTTGCAATCGTAGATGGGCTAAAGCCGTTAAATCTTGTAGAGTTGGAAGCGTGTAAGGAAATTCCGTTAATCACAACGGATGATGCGGCAAAGGCAGTGTTGGAATATCATACTGGGAAGAAATTCTTTTATAATCAAGGAAGAAGATATATCAATCATCTATACAGTATGAATAATAAAATATATGCGGGAATGGTGGTTGGAGGTTCCGTCGCAACATTGGCTTTGGCTTTAAGTTGCTATGTTGGATTTCAGACGATTATTCTGGTAGGACAGGATTTTGCTTATACCAATAACAAAAGTCATGCGGACGGAACTTTCAAAGAAATAATGGATACACTTGATACTTCAAAATACAAAATGGTAGAGGGAAACTATGAGAAGGAGGTTCCGACAGATATAGTATTAAATGACTATCGAGTATGGTTTGAGGAGTTTATCAAACACTGGAGAGAGAATGGCAGAGAGATAGCTGTTATTAATGCAACAGAAGGCGGGGCAAAAATAGAGGGAACAGAGATATTGGCGTTAAAAGATGCGATTGAAAGAGAGTGCACAAAGCAGGTTGATATTCAAAGCTGTTTTGAACAATTAGGACCTGTTTTTGATAAAGAGGAACAAGAGAGAATATTGCAATTTTTTCATGAGACACCAAATGAGTTTCGAAAAGTTTTTGGTATGGCAGAGGAGGGAGAAAAGCTATATAGGAAGCTGAAAAAAATGTGCAGCGCAAAAAATATGGATTCTGCAGGTTATGAAAAATTATTAAGAAAAATAAAGAAGATTAATAAAAAAATAGAGAGCAGCATTGTTTATCAGTTTATAGAAGAAACTATGGTGCTGGCAGACCAAATTATTAAAACGGGACAATACCGGGAATATGCCTCTTTTGGAGAGGAAGGAATGGAGATAGCACGAGAGGGTATTCAGTATATGGAATTGGTAAAACAGTGTGCAAAGCTGTTTGAAAATCTTTCGGGGCAGACAGTTGGTGTGTTGTGATAATACAAATAGATGTGCTAGTAGTAAAAAAAGGAGAAAGTAATTAATGAATCTACAGATAGAGTGGATAAAAAGGGCGATTGGGCTATGTACGGAAGATCAGGGGCCCAATGTAAAAGAGGATGAATCAAAGAGGGAGCAGTTCCGAAAATTGGAAGAAGAATATTTCGTAATGTCTATGGAGGAACGAGATGGGATTCGGAATCTTTTAAGGACGCAGTTTGAAACACGTGATGTCCTATATCTTTTATCGTATTTTATTTATTATATGAATGTTGAAGACTTCAAAAAGGATATTTTTTCATACATTGAAAGAGGAAAATTCGATTGTTATAGGGGAAGTATGCTAGAACTTCAGACAAAAATTCGAATAGAGGGATATTATGCTTTAAAGAGAGAATTGCATAGGCAAAATGTAGAGAAATATGATAAGGAAATAAATATTAAGTATACATATATTCCGGTTCAAAAAAGAAACAGAAAAAGGATTGTAGTCATGACGGAACAGTTATTATCTACATATCATGCACCATCTTTGGTAGCATTAAATTTGATGTATATATTACAAAAGAACCTTGGTTATGAAGTGATATTTTTTGCGTGTCCAACGGATCGGGGACTGGAAAAGGAACTATGGTATCGCTCTCACATAATGAAGTCAGCAGAGTATTTTCGAAACAATAAGCTGACGATAGAATATCGTGGAGTGGAATTTGAAGGATATCAGATTAATATGTATCCTTCGGGGCAGAAAGAGTACAGCATGATGTTAGAAATAATACATAGTTGGAATCCATGGTTTGTACTTGGATTGGGAGTATGTAATCCGGTTATAGATTTGGTAAGAAAATTTACTACGTTAGCGGTTATGGAGATGTCAATAGAATGTCCGATATCTGAAGCAGAGATTATGATACGTTTTACCAGAATGGATGAATCAAAAGAAGAAGAATATCAAAAAGAGATTTCTAAAAGCGGGCAAGTACAGATTTTTATGAATGAAGAAATGCCAGCACTTATTGAAAGACCAGAAAAGTCATTTACAAGAGAAGAATTAAAACTTCCACAAAAAGATTTTTTGATTGCAATTGTTGGCAATCGTTTGGACATTGAAGTAAATGACGAGTTTATACAGGTTCTTGAGCAGATTTTGAAAATAGAACAGAATGTAAGCTTTGTATTTATCGGGACGGGACAGGAATTTTTGGAACATATGTCGAAGAAAATTTTTGAGGGACACATATATTATCTTGGTTATTCAGATGAATTAATGAAAACTTATGGGGCATTGGATTTATATCTAAATCCTAAAAGATTGGGAGGAGGATATAGTGGTCTGTTTGCACAGGCAGCAGGGTTGCCGGTTGTGACGCTTCCGGAATGTGATGTTGCATATAATGTAGGAAAGGATTTTTTAGTACAGGATTATGAGGATATGATACATACAGTTTGTAAATATATAGAGGATGAAGAATTTTATGCCCAAAAGAAAAAAATGGCGATACAGATGGCGACTAAGAATTCAGAAGAAAAGTTGACAGATTATGTAAGTAAGATGTTAGAAAATATTTCGGAAATTATGGAGAGAAAAGCATGATATCATTTAATGAGCCTACTTATGTGGAAAAAGGAATCGGATATATTACAGAAGCCATTCTAAAGTATCAAAGATTAAATGGAGATGGGGTTTTTACCGCAAGATGTACGAAATGGTTGGAAGAAAGATTTGGTTCTAAGGTTTTATTGACAACATCTTGTACACATGCCTTAGAGATGGCATCTTTGCTGGCAGATATTAAACCGGGGGATGAAGTCATCATGCCGGCATTTACGTTTGTTTCGACAGCGGATGCGTTTGTGTTGCGTGGTGCAAAAATTAAGTTTGTGGATATTCGTAAAGATACTTTAAATATAGATGAAACATTAATCGAGGAGGCTATTACAGAAAAAACGAAGGCGATTGTTCCTGTTCATTATGCAGGGGTTGGGTGTGAGATGGATACAATCATGGATATTGCCAAAAGGCATCATTTGTTTGTGATAGAGGATGCGGCACAGGGAATGATGTCAACTTATAAAGACAAATATCTGGGAACCATTGGTGATTTTGGGGCATATAGCTTTCATGAAACAAAGAATTATACAATGGGTGAAGGTGGACTGATATTTGTAAATCGAGATGAATATGTACATAGAGCAGAAATTATCAGAGAGAAAGGGACAAACCGTGCCCAATATTTCAGAGGAGAGATAGATAAATATAGCTGGGTGGATGAGGGATCTTCCTATTTGCCTAGTGAATTAAATGCAGCTTATCTTTTACCGCAGCTTGAGATTGCAGATGAAATTAACAATAAACGGCTTCATTTGTGGAATTTATATTATGAAGAATTAAAGGACTTAGAGAAGAGCGAACGGATTGAGCTGCCTTTTATTCCGAAGGAGTGCCAGCATAATGCACATATGTTCTATATAAAAACAAAAGATTTGGAAGAGCGAACCAAATTAATTAATTATTTGGATGAACATGGTGTCAATGCGGTATTCCACTATGTGCCGTTACATACTTCTATCGCAGGACGTAAGTATGGACAGTTTATTGGTGAAGATCGTTATACGACCAAAGAAAGTGAACGTCTGGTTCGGTTACCAATGTTTTTTGCGTTAGAAGATGATAAAGTGAGATATGTAGCAGAACAGATTAAAAATTTTTACCAATAGTATATTAGGGTAGGATTTATGAAAAAATTAGCAATTATTGGAGCATCATATTTACAAGAACCTTTAATTGAGAGGGCGAAAGCTATGGGAATTGAGACCCATGTTTTTGCGTGGGCGGCCAATGATGTAGGAGAGAAGAAGGCAGATTTTTTTTATCCGATCAGTATTGTGGAAAAAGAAAAAATATTAGAAAAGTGCAAAGAGATTGGAATTGATGGAATATGTAGCATAGCATCAGATCTTGCAGTGATAGCTGTAAATTACGTTGCGACGGAGATGGGGCTGGTTGGGAATTCAATGGATTCTACGCGTAATGCGACAAATAAGTATTGTATGCGCAGATGTTTTGAAACAAATGGAGATCCATCGCCAAAAAGTATCTTGGTTCAGGAGATAGGAGATGTTGATACTGTCAAAATTAATTTCCCTGTTATTGTGAAACCGATAGACCGTTCTGGAAGTCGGGGAATTACGAAAGTATGGTCTCAAGAAGAATTGATGAATGCAATTGAATATGCAAAAAGTCAGGGATTTGCTCACAGCGCTTTGGTTGAGGAATTTGCAGAGGGACAGGAATATAGTGTGGAATGTATTTCTTGGAGGGGGAAACATTATTTTTTGGCAATGACCAAAAAGTATACGACAGATGAACCTCATTTTATTGAAACGGGGCATTTAGAACCAGCACCGGTAGAACTTCAAACACTTGATAAAGTAAAAAAAATCATTTTTCATGCATTGGATGGATTGGGAATTATGAATGGTGCATCGCATAGTGAAATAAAAATTGCATCTGATGGAAGCGTTAAAATAATTGAAATTGGAGCGCGTATGGGTGGTGACTTTATTGGAAGCGATTTGGTTCGATTGTCCACTGGAATAGACTTTGTGCGGGCAGTAATTCAGATAGCACTTGGAGAAGAACCCCAATTAGTCCGAGAGATTGAGGAACATGCGGCGGCAATTCGTTATGTGTTGTCCGCAGAAGATGTGCAAATTCATGCTAAATTAAAAAAAGAACATCCGGAATATATCGTGCGTGAAAATATTCCGAAAAACATGAAGGGAAATGTTACAGACAGTTCTACTAGATTTGGCTACTATCTAATGTGGGCTGAAAGTTTTGAAGAACTGGAGAAATATTTGCCATAGAGGAGAAATGGAAGATGAAGAAAGAGATATTGCAGCAGATAGATTACTTTTGTAATAAAATAAAACAGTTTGGTTCTAACAACAGAGGAGTAGATTGGAATTCTGAAGAAGCTCAACGGGTACGTTATGATCAATTGAGTAAAATCCTATCAGTAGAGACGTCGGAAAAAGATTTTTCTATTTGTGATTATGGATGTGGATATGGCTATTATTTTGGATATCTGAAAGAAAGAGGCTATCACTGTCAGTATACAGGTATAGATGTAGTAACTGGAATGATTGAAGAAGCAAAGAAAATTTATGGAGAAGAAGAAACGGAATTTGTAGTGGGCTCAGAGATTGCCGGGGAATACGACTATATTGTTGAAAGCGGAATTTTTAATATTCGTCAAGAAATCAGCAATGAGGAATGGACTCAATATGTAATTGGAGTGTTAGAGGAGTTTAATAAGCATTCGAATAAAGGATTTGCCTTTAACTGTCTTACCAAATATTCAGATGTGGATCATATGAAGGATTATTTGTATTATGCAGACCCATGCTTCTTCTTTGATTATTGTAAGACACATTTTTCGCGCAATGTTGCATTGCTGCATGATTATGAAATATATGATTTTACGATATTAGTTAGGAAATAAAAAGAAAAAGGCATATTTTATATAAAACATATCTGGTAGATGTTGTGCTGGAAGAAAAATAAATTGAATAACAAAGGATAGCATGTTATCTTAAAATTATACCGGCAGAGAGTTCTTCACTGTCGGTATTTATAAATATCTAAATTGTGCGCAAGACGTGCTTTATCATTGAAATTAGGCATTAAATATTTTGTAGAGTTGGCAATGATTTATGAGCAAATGAAGCGGATTGCGAAGCTAGCGTAAAATTTTACTCGGAAAATTAAAAATAACAAAAAGAGGACACCACTTTGTGATAAAGTATTAAGCACGACCCAAATACACACAAAGGAAGGTGTCCTCTATGATTAACAGTATAAAATATTTTGAAGAAGAATGCATCAACAGAT
>NZ_JADYUI010000120.1 GCF_021531695.1 Roseburia hominis
TCAAATGTCAGAACTAGCATTTTCCCATACAATCACTTCCAATCTGATAACAAAATTCTACTTAAAAAGCTCATTGAAATTTTCCTGTTAATTGTTTTATGCTTTCATATCGAAATTACTTTGCACCACAACATTTTCATTTGTGATTTCCACATTTGTTCCAGTGTTCAGCGCTTTTCTTGCATCATGATATGCCTCATAATATGCTAATTTTAACGCTGAATGTACTCCCGTTTCTGCTTTTGTTTCTTTCTCATGCCACCCTACCCCTTGAGTGTATGTAAGAACTTCTTCCCCTTCCTCATTAAATATATGGAGCGCAGAACCAGTTCCCTCTCCTTGATATTCAGCCTCATATGGTATCCCAAATAAAATACACAGCCATCTTTT
>NZ_JADYUI010000121.1 GCF_021531695.1 Roseburia hominis
TAGGAGTATATCATACCACATTTGGGACATTTTCATTTGTGGTCTAATAGGACATTATCATATTTGGCTTATACTTTCTTAAAAAATACCGAAAAAAGCAGTTGACATCATGCAAATAAGATGATAATATATACAAGCTGACCGCTTGGTGAGCGACAAAAAACATCAAAAAATGTATTGACAGAGATGTCGGGACATGATATGATGTATATCGCTCTGCAAAAGACAGGACAAAAGAAAATAAAAAAAGTTCTTGACAGAGCTTCTGAAACATGATAGTATATAGAGGTTGTCGCTGAACAACAAAGTAAAGAATTAAGAACCTTGAAAATTAAACAGTGAAATAACCTTGAAAGATTCGTAAGAGAAGAATTCAGCAGCCGGAAGG
>NZ_JADYUI010000122.1 GCF_021531695.1 Roseburia hominis
CTTCAAACCGGAACATCTGCTTTTTGCAACGGAAATATTCTTCAATTTTCCAGCGTGAGAAATATATTCTTGCCACCCGGATTACATCGTCTCTGGATTTGATTTCTTTATTGGTGGCAAGCATCATCGGGTGTTCGGTAATCCCATAAACAAGTACCAGATAAATATCTTTTCTGGAGGCGGTTATCTGTACTTTGACGTGCGAAAGATAAGCGTCATGGTTCCTGCCCCTGTAAAATACACTGGTTTTGATTTTGCCTTTCCGACGGTCACGCAGCTCTGCAGCCGTTGTCCATTTGTTGTGGTATAAAAGTTTGCGGTTGGATTTGAGACGGATTATATAATCCTGTCCCAGTTCATCCAGTTTCAGAAACATCT
>NZ_JADYUI010000123.1 GCF_021531695.1 Roseburia hominis
GCAATCCTCCTCATCCCGGATTTAATCCAGGCGCCTCCATCTGCGTTCAAATAAATTTTTTTCACTTTGTCTATATCATAATGATTACTGATGTACTCATAAACCTCATCCCAGAACGTGGTGTTTTCTTCCCCATAGCTGGTTCCACAAAAATAATACGGATTTATCAGCTTATGTCTCTTACTTTTTGGTGCTTCCTTTTCAATTCCTTCATGAACATACACAAGCTTTGTTATCAGACAATTGTTTTTCTGATGATTCTCGTTTTCCTCTAAATCACCCTTTTTCTCATGGAACTGCAAGGACGCATGATCTTCATCCGCCTCGATGTAAAGATACTCTACTTCTTTTTTATTCTCCGGTTTTTCTGTGTGT
>NZ_JADYUI010000124.1 GCF_021531695.1 Roseburia hominis
CCGATACTTTCTCCAGTTGAGTTAAGTCTAACACACGCAGGGCAAATTTTCTATTGAAAATTTTATGCGTTTTCGTGTTCATCAATAGGTATTCCGAATAAAATTCCGGTGCATCTGGGAATAGTGTAAAATCCAGAATCCCGATATGTATCGTGGTCTTTAAATTTGTATAATCTTCTCCTCTCCCCAGCTCATTAAATGCCCGGCACAGATAGAATAATGAGCGGTCCTGCCAGTTCCCGTAATCCGTCGTCTGCATTTCAATATTCAGACGTTTATCGTTGTTCAGTAAAATCTTCACATCCAGAATACAGGTCTTATCGTCAATGTCTTCTCCCAGTATGATGGGATTTTCGATTACACACTCTTTTA
>NZ_JADYUI010000125.1 GCF_021531695.1 Roseburia hominis
CAGCCACCGAAAGATGGCTTATTTGTGATACTCAAATTTATTCTTTATCCACTACCTCTTTGTTTCAAACTTTTTCTCCTCTTTTGCTCTGTATTGTAATTTATGATTTACTTCTAAATATCTTAACACTTTTACCTGCAAAAGAAAAGAGCCTCCACAGCTGCAATGACCTCCACAGATGTTCTCATAAAAATTTTTAAATTTGGATTTATACATTAAATGAACTAAGATCATGTACTGCTTCTTTTACAGAAAGTTTCTTAGAAACAACAGAAGAAAATGCACCTGTAAAAAAGCCCTGGACCGTCTTCCTTGTTTTTCTAAGAGTTCGCCGGAAAAGCTTCGATTACAGTGCTGCTCCCACAACTCG
>NZ_JADYUI010000126.1 GCF_021531695.1 Roseburia hominis
AAGAATACATTCTCTCAAACTGGACGGCGGCAAAACTACGTCTCAGACATCAGGATGGTGTAAAAGGAAGCAGCACAGAAGGTCATGTAAGTCATGTATTATCGAGCAGAATGAGTTCAAGACCAATGGGGTGGAGCATAAAAGGCGCTACAAAAATGGCAAAGCTAAGAGCATATGAACTGAATGGAGGAGATATGCTGGAGCTGGTAAGGTATCAAAAACGAAACCTGCCCAAAGCTGTAGGTGCAGCATATGATGTTTTGAGCAGTACAGAGATGATCCAGTCAGAGAAAAACAGACATGGAGAACTGGGAAAATATGTAGAGAGTATAAGTCATAGCATGTCACTAC
>NZ_JADYUI010000127.1 GCF_021531695.1 Roseburia hominis
AGAACGAAGATGAGAAAAATCTTCCGAAACGGAGCCGGTATTATCAGGCACAGATGGACATTGCCCGCCTGAAACCGAACGAGACTTATCGAAACCTGAAACCGAATTATGTCATATTTCTTTGCACTTTCGATCCGTTTGGACATCAGTTATATCGTTACACATACGAGATGTGTTGTAAGGAAACAGGGGAACCATTGGAAGACGGAGCCTACAGGATATTCCTGAATACGAAAGGAAAGAATGCCGGGGATGTACCAACGCAGTTGGTAAACCTTCTCGGTTATCTGGAACATTCCACAGATGATTATGTGGAAGA
>NZ_JADYUI010000128.1 GCF_021531695.1 Roseburia hominis
CGGATTGCTTCGTTTTTTTCTGCTAACATGGTAATCTCCTCCCAACTTCTGCTCTGAAAAAGTTTCGCCCAATCATACTTTTTTAATATTTTTCTATATATCTTTTTACTTCTTGTTCTGAAAGTTTGAATTTATCCTGCAATTTTTCTTTCATCTCCTGCTCTGGGATTCCAAGTTCTTTGCAGGTTTCCACGAATGCGCTGATTCCTTCCTCTCGACCCTGTCTGATTCCATGATGGTAAGCAGATGCCATGTCATGTTCCAGCTGTTCTCTTGCCTCACACTGCATCTTGATTCTCTCGTCTGCATTGAGCTTTT
>NZ_JADYUI010000129.1 GCF_021531695.1 Roseburia hominis
TTAAGAATCTTCCATTAGGAAAATACAAGGTTGTGGAAGTAGAAGCTCCTTACGGATATGTTCTGAATCAGGATGCACAGTATGTAACATTTGCTTATGTGGATGACCATACACCGGTTATTTATGAAACAGCAACATTTACAAATGACAGACAGAAGTTATCTTTATCTGTTGGAAAGAAAGATTCCGAGACAGATGAACCAATCAGCGGTGCAGTATTTGGTCTTTATGCAGATGAAGATATCAGGAATGTTGATGGAAAAGTTATCATAGAAGCAGGTACTTTACTTGAGACAGCAGTTTCAGATGAGAATG
>NZ_JADYUI010000012.1 GCF_021531695.1 Roseburia hominis
GATAGCGAAAAGCCAGTGCACTTGTTTCATGCCGCATTGGTGTCTTTCGCAGAAAGACGGGAAATAACCATGAAGATTTTGAAGGAAGTATGGATGAGTTGAGGAATGCTTTTAAAACTGTACTTACCACAATGGGAGAAATGTTGGAAAGCAAACAAAACTATAAAACCGCTATAAAAGAGTTAGAGGAAAGTATCAATCATTTTATTAATCTTGGAGCAATGCAGTATGCGGATATTGAAAATATGATTGGACTTCTGAGCAAAATGCAAAAAATTATGCGAGAACGGTATCCAGAGAAAGAAAACATGGTTTATACACAGATTTCTTTGTTTTATCAGAAAATCATCCAGGCAATGGATTATCAGAATGGTCAGCAAAAAGATATGCAGGAGGCAGATAGCTATTCATTGAAACTGTTTGTACGTGATATGTTACAGTTTGAACATGGTGATGACAGGAGCTATACCTGTATTCTGAATAATCTGGAGTGGTTGCATATTAAAAATGCGTTTGTCTATGCATTTGAAAAGCCAATGATACATTTATATAAAGAAAAGTTTGAGGTACCACATTACCTGTATTTAAAAGCAGTACAAAAAGAAGGCGTGGTTTCTGCGATTCCTTCGTTGGAACAAAAAGTTTTTATCAGTAAAATTTTTGATAATCATTATGTACATATGGATCATTACAATTATATGGTGAGCTTTCCTTTATTTTCTAATGAAATGTTGTACGGAATATTGGTTTGCGATTTAACAAATGAAGTTTTTGTAAATGGTGAATTTTTAGTAAATCAGATGAGTTCTGCGATGCGCATTATCAGCTTATTGAAAATGAATGAAGAGATTCAGAGACAGCTTGAGGAAAGCTATGAAACAATGCGTGAGAATAATATTGTGTTAGATACTCTTTCAAAATCAGATGGTCTTACCGGTATCTTGAATCGTCGGGGATTTTATCTTGGAGGAGAAAAAATGCTGTATGATGCACAGCAGCAGAAGGAATGCGTGTTGGTGTTTTATGCAGATATGAATAATTTAAAGATTATTAATGACAGGTATGGACATGAAGAGGGAGATTTTTCCCTAAAATTGATTGCACGTCTGCTTAAGAAAAATGTGTCAAAAAATGGAATTGTGGGACGTATCGGCGGCGATGAATTTGCCGGGGCGATGTATTGTGAGGGTGAAGACTATGCAGAAAAATTAAAAGATCAGATTTATGCTTCTTTTGATTCCTATAATAAAACCAGTAGTAAGGAATATAATATTACGGTGTCGGTTGGCATAGTGGCGGTAAAAGCAACACAGGGCATGACACTGGAAGAAACGCTTGTGAAAGCGGACGAGCAATTATATGAAGCCAAAAAACTTCGAAAAAAAGAGGTTGCAAAAACATTATGATTTTTGGAAAATAGAAGAGTATCATAGAACGAGAAAAAGGAATGGAGTAAAAATGGATTCTTATGCCAGAAGTGAATTAGAAGTAGGACGGAAGAAAGGAATCAGCGGAAGTACGATAAAAATGATAGCAATTATATCGATGCTGATTGATCATATTGGAGCAGCAGTTGTGGGGCGTTTGATTCAGGAACAAGGATTTGCTGCTTCTGATATGCAACTTATGATGACGGGGCAATTGCCGGATGCGGAAATGAAGTTGTTTATGCTTTACTGGGTTATGCGTATGATAGGAAGACTCGGATTCCCAATTTTTTGCTTTTTATTGATTGAAGGTTTTGAACATACAAGAAATGTAACAAAATATGCATTGCGTTTATTTGCATTTGCACTGATTTCAGAGATACCATTTGACTTAGCTTTTAGTGGTAAATTTTTTTATAAGGAATATCAGAATGTATTTTTTACACTACTGATAGGATTGTTGGTTATGATGGTATTTCGCCAGATAGAAAATAGTGAAAAGTTCAATGCATTTTTAAAAGTTCTTTTTAGGATTGCAGTCTTGGTACTTGGGATGGTGCTGGCTGAATTTATGAAGACAGATTACTCGTGGATTGGAGTTTTATGTATTGCCTGCCTTTATCTTACAAGGAAGAATAAAGCACAGCAGATTATTACCGGTTGTATTGCTTTTTCATGGGAATTAACAGCACCGTTAGCTTTTATCCCGATCGGATTTTACAATGGAAAACGTGGATGGAATATCAAATATTTCTTCTATATTTTTTATCCTGCACATCTTTTGATTTTATATTTGATCGTGTATGCTATGGGAATGGGAGGATTACCATCAATGTAGAAAAAACGTATGTCGCGGTTTAAGCGACATGCGTTTGTGCTATTTGGACTCCCAGCGTCCGGAAGCACCACAGGGAAGTACCAGACCGTTTGAAGAAACCGGAAGACCGATTTCACTGGAATTTATGGTTCCGTTAAAATTTTTTAAAGCAGTTCCCAGCATGTAAGATAAAACCGCCGGTTGTAATCCGGTGGTATACGAACTGATTAAAAAGAACAGTGGCTTGTCAGATAAAAGCTTTGTACAAAGCTGAATTAATGGATAAACACAATCTTCTATTTTCCATATTTCGCCTTTGGTTCCTCTGCCATAAGAAGGGGGATCCATAATAATTGCGTCATAATGATTGCCACGGCGAATTTCACGTTCTACAAATTTAACACAGTCATCTACAATCCAGCGAATTGGTGCGTCTTTCAAACCGGAAGAAATGGCATTTTCTTTCGCCCAGGTAACCATTCCTTTCGAAGCATCTACATGTGTGACGCTTGCACCGGAAGCAGCGGCGGCAATTGTGGCGCCTCCGGTGTAGGCAAACAGGTTTAGAACTTTGATGGGTCTGCCGGCATTTTTGATTTTGCTGGAGAACCAGTCCCAGTTTACTGCCTGCTCCGGAAAAAGTCCGGTGTGTTTGAAACTAAAAGGTTTTAGCTGGAAAGTGAGATTTTTATAATGGATACTCCATTGTTCCGGCAAATCAAAGAATTCCCATTCGCCACCGCCTTTTTTGCTGCGATGGTAGTGGGCATTCATGTTGCGCCAGGCTTTGTTGCTTTTGGGAGTATCCCAGATGACCTGCGGATCCGGGCGAACCAGAATATATTTACCCCAGCGCTCGACTTTTTCTCCGTTTGAACAATCTATGACTTCATAATCTTTCCATTGGTCTGCAATCCACATTTCCTTTTCCTCATTCTATATAAGTTCAGTCAAAACTGTGTTATACACAGTTGGTAATACATTGGTTTCTATGCTATTATAGCGAGAGGCACAGAGAGCGTCAAGAAGAAAGTGCGATAGAAGTATATTTCATGGTATATTATAATAGGAAGAAACCCATATTATAATTTTCCAAAAGTGTTGCTGAATAAATCAAAATCCGGATTGCACATAAAAAAATGCAATTTTTTTGAAAAAGCTATTGCAAACAATGAAAATATCATGTATACTAGCAATTGCTGTGACATTGATAGCGTTGAAGCGTGAGGTTGCTATCGTAAGATAGGTTTTCCGTGGAGCGAATGTCAAGTTAGGAAACTGGCGACAAGTCACTGTACGAATCAGATATGTCTACTAGAATGTAGAAACAACGTGTGTAAAGTTGTAGGACACACACGGAGAAGTGTACAGTCACCGCTTGTCGTACTGAAGTAAAAGTGCGAAAAGGAGGCGACTTTTTTTATGGCAAGTCAAGTAATGAGAATCACTCTCAAGGCTTATGATCACGAATTAGTAGATTCATCAGCTAAAAAAATCATCGAGACTGTAAAGAAAAACGGATCACAGGTGAGTGGACCAGTGCCACTTCCAACTAAGAAAGAGGTAGTTACAATTCTTAGAGCTGTACACAAGTACAAAGATTCCAGAGAACAGTTCGAACAGAGAACTCATAAGAGACTTATCGATATCATTGCACCAACACAGAAGACAGTAGATGCATTATCCAGATTGGAAATGCCGGCTGGTGTTTACATTGATATCAAAATGAAAGAAAAGTAAAATGAATGAGGCAACAATCCTGAAGGGTTAATATAGAAGCAACACAACATTCTAAAGGAATCAACATATTCGAAACGAATTCATAGTGTTCCACTTATATGACTGTTCTAGGATGAACGTTTGGTACCGAAGAAATTCGGAGAAATACGAAGCGTTCCGCTGTAGAGAAAACAGGAGGTAAAAAGAATGAAGAAAGCTATCTTAGCTACAAAAGTCGGAATGACCCAGATCTTCAATGCAGATGGAGTTATCGTTCCGGTAACTGTATTACAGGCTGGTCCTTGTGTGGTAACACAGATTAAAACCGTAGAAAATGACGGTTACAGTGCTGTACAGGTTGGTTTTGTTGACAAGAAAGAAAAAGTTGTCAATAAAGATGCCAATGGTAAAAAAGAAATCAGAAACAGACATGGTGTAAACAAAGCGTTAAAAGGTCACTTTGACAAAGCCGGAGTTTCTGGAAAGAGATTCGTAAAAGAGTTTAAACTTGATAACGCTGCTGATTATAAATTGGCAGATGAAATCAAAGCTGATATCTTTGCAGAAGGCGATAAGATTGATGCAACTGCAATATCAAAAGGTAAAGGTTTCCAGGGCGCTATTAAGAGACATGGTCAGCACAGAGGACCTATGGCTCATGGTTCTAAATTCCATCGTCATCAGGGTTCCAATGGTTCCTGCTCTACACCTAGCCGTGTATTTAAAGGAAAAGGAATGCCGGGACACATGGGTAGTGTAAAAGTTACAGTTCAGAATCTTGAAATCGTAAGAGTAGATGCTGAAAACAACTTACTTTTAGTAAAAGGTGCTGTACCAGGACCGAAAAAATCTTTAGTAACAATTAGAGAGAGCGTTAAAGTCGCTAACTAGTGCTTGATAGGAAAGGAGGAACTTACAGATGGCTAATGTATCTGTTTATAATATGGAAGGCAAAGAAGTAGGCAGTATGGAACTTAACGATGCTGTATTCGGTGTTGAAGTAAATGAACATTTAGTACACATGGCAGTTGTCCAGCAGCTTGCAAACAATCGTCAGGGAACACAGAAAGCAAAAACTCGTTCTGAAGTTCGCGGCGGCGGTAGAAAACCATGGAGACAGAAAGGAACCGGTCATGCAAGACAGGGATCAACAAGAGCTCCACAGTGGACAGGTGGCGGAATGGTATTCGCTCCGGTTCCAAGAGACTATTCTTTCAAATTAAATAGAAAAGAAAAAAGAGCAGCATTAAAATCTGCTTTGACATCCAGAGTTCAGGAAAACAAACTTGTTGTTTTGGATGAACTTAAATTTGATGAAATTAAAACAAAGAAATTTGCAGAAGTTCTTAAGAACCTCAACTTGGACAAAGCTCTTGTAGTATTAAATGAGAATGACCAGAATGTTGTTATGTCTGCAAAGAACATCCCAACAGTTAAAACAGCTCAGGTTAACACAATCAACGTATATGATGTATTAAAATACAATACTGTTGTATTGACAAAAGCTGCTGTTGAATCTTTAGAGGAGGTGTATGCATAATGGCAAACGTACAGTATTATGATGTAATCCTCAAACCGGTAGTAACCGAAAAGAGTATGGCTGCTATGGCTGAAAAGAAATATACATTTCTTGTTCATCCGGAAGCAAATAAAACAATGATTAAAGAAGCAGTTGAAAAAATGTTCGAAGGAACAAAAGTTGCACGTGTAAATACCATGAATATGGACGGAAAAGCAAAAAGACGTGGTACAACAGTAGGAAGAACTGCAAAAACAAAAAAAGCTATCGTTCAGTTAACAGAAGACAGTGCAGATATTGAAATCTTCGCTGGACTGTAAGAAGTTTTGTGACAAGTAAGTACAGAAAAGTACGACAATAAATCAGATTCGAAAGGAGAAATAAAATGGGAATTAAGACATATAACCCATATACACCTTCCAGAAGAAATATGACCGGTTCTGATTTCTCTGAAATTACAAAAAAGACACCTGAGAAATCATTAACAGTTTCGTTAAAGAAAAATGCTGGTCGTAACAATCAGGGTAAAATTACGGTTAGACACCATGGTGGTGGAAATAGGCAGAAATACAGAATTATCGATTTTAAGAGAAATAGCAAAGATGGTATTCCTGCAAAGGTTATCGGTATCGAATACGATCCAAACAGAACAGCTAATATCGCTTTGATTTGCTATGCAGATGGACAGAAATCATACATTCTTGCTCCGGAAGGATTGACAGACGGTATGCAGGTAATGAATGGACCGGAAGCAGAAGTAAGAGTTGGTAACTGCTTACCGCTTGAGAATATTCCGGTAGGTACTCAGGTACACAACATTGAATTATATGCAGGAAAAGGTGGACAGTTAGTTCGTTCTGCTGGTATGAGCGCACAGCTTATGGCAAAAGAAGGAAAATATGCAACACTCAGACTTCCATCTGGTGAGATGCGTATGGTTCCGTTGAATTGTAGAGCAACAATCGGTGTGATTGGAAATGGAGATCACAACCTCGTAAATCTTGGTAAAGCAGGACGTAAACGTCATATGGGCATCAGACCTACAGTTCGTGGTTCTGTTATGAACCCGAATGACCATCCACACGGTGGTGGTGAAGGAAAAGCACCTGTTGGACGTCCGGGTCCATGTACACCTTGGGGTAAACCTGCTCTTGGTCTTAAGACTCGTAAGAAGAAGAAAGCTTCTAACAAGATGATCGTAAGAAGAAGAGACGGTAAAGCTATCAAATAATTAGGAGGAAAGACAATGGCAAGATCACTGAAAAAAGGACCATTTGCAGACGAAAGCTTACTTAAGAAAGTAGACGCTATGAATGCATCTGGCGATAAAACTGTTATAAAGACATGGTCACGTCGTTCTACAATTTTCCCATCTTTCGTTGGACACACAATTGCAGTTCATGATGGAAGAAAACATGTTCCTGTATATATTACAGAGGATATGGTTGGACATAAGCTCGGTGAGTTCGTAGCAACAAGAACTTACAGAGGCCATGGTAAAGACGAAAAGAAATCAGGCGTTAAATAAACACTATTTTTGAAAGGAGGTTCCGGTCATGGCTAAGGGACATAGATCCAGAATTAAAAGAGAGAGAAATGCACAGAAAGATACAAGACCTTCAGCAAAGTTATCTTTTGCTAGAATGTCAGTTCAGAAAGCTTGTTTCGTATTAGACGCTATCCGCGGAAAAGACGTTGAGACAGCACTTGGTATTTTGGCTTACAATCCAAGATATGCATCAAGCGTGATAGAAAAATTGTTAAAATCTGCAATTGCAAATGCTGAGAATAATAATGGTATGAATACAGAAAACCTTTATATTGCAGAGTGTTATGCAAACAAAGGACCTACAATGAAACGCGTTAGACCAAGGGCACAGGGTAGAGCTTACAGAATCGAAAAGAGAATGAGCCATATTACAATCGTGCTTGATGAAAAATAAGGAGGGCAGACATGGGACAGAAAGTAAATCCTCATGGCTTAAGAGTCGGTGTTATTAAAGATTGGGACTCTAAGTGGTATGCAGAAGGAGATTTTGCAGATCTTTTGATCGAAGATCACAAAATCAGAACATATCTTAAGAAAAAATTGTACAGTGCAGGTGTTTCTAAAATCGAGATCGAAAGAGCATCTGATCGTGTGAAAGTTATTCTTTATACAGCAAAACCAGGTGTAGTAATCGGAAAAGGCGGAGCTGAAATCGAAAAGATTAAAGGAGAACTTCAGCAGTTCACTGATAAGAAATTAATCGTAGATATCAAAGAAGTAAAGAGACCGGATAAAGACGCACAGTTAGTTGCAGAGAACATCGCATTACAGTTAGAGAATCGTATCTCTTTCCGTAGAGCAATGAAGTCCTGCATGCAGAGAAGTATGAAAGCAGGAGCTTTAGGAATCAAAGCAAGCTGTTCCGGACGTTTAGGTGGTGCTGATATGGCTCGTACTGAGTTCTACAGCGAAGGAACAATTCCGCTTCAGACAATCAGAGCAGATATTGATTACGGATTCGCAGAAGCAGATACTACCTATGGTAAAGTCGGCGTAAAAGTATGGATTTACAAAGGCGAGGTACTTCCGACTAAAGGAAATAAGGAAGGGAGCGATAAATAATGTTAATGCCAAAAAGAGTAAAACATCGTAAACAGTTCCGTGGTTCCTTAACCGGAAAAGCGATGAGAGGTAATAAAATTACAAACGGTGAATATGGTATTGTGGCTCTAGAGCCATGCTGGATTCGTTCTAATCAGATCGAAGCAGCCCGTATTGCTATGACACGTTACATTAAGCGTGGCGGTAAAGTTTGGATTAAAATTTTCCCTGACAAACCAGTAACTGCACAGCCAGCAGAAACTCGAATGGGTAAAGGTAAAGGTAACCTGGAATATTGGGTAGCCGTAGTAAGACCAGGTCGTGTAATGTTTGAAATCTCCGGTGTATCGGAAGAAATTGCAAAAGAGGCTTTACGTCTTGCTACACACAAATTACCTTGTAAATGTAAAGTAGTTTCACGTGCAGACTTAGAAGGCGGTGAATCAAATGAAAACTAGTAAATATTTAGAAGAATTAAAAACACAGTCTCCAGCAGAGTTACAGACACAGTTGGTTGATGCTAAAAAAGAACTTTTCAATTTGAGATTCCAGAATGCTACAAATCAGTTAGATAATACAAGCAGAATCAAAGAAGTTAGAAAGAATATTGCCAGAATTCAGACAATCATTACTGAAAAGGCAAACGCTGCAGAATAGGCAGACTCTTAAAGTTTCTCATAAACCTTGAAAGGAGAACAATCGTGGAAGAAAGAAATCTTAGAAAAACACGTGTTGGTGTTGTTGTAAGCGATAAAATGGATAAAACTATCGTTGTTGCAGTAAAGAACAACGAAAGACATGCTTTGTACAACAAGATCGTTAAGAAAACTTATAAATTAAAAGCTCATGATGAAAACAACGAATGCAAAATCGGTGATACCGTCAGAGTTATGGAAACAAGACCTCTCTCTAAAGACAAGAGATGGAGACTTGTAGAAATCATGGAAAGAGCAAAATAATAGAAGGAGGCTTACTGACATGGTACAACAGGAAACCAGACTGAAGGTTGCTGATAACACCGGAGCAAAAGAATTATTATGTATCCGTGTTATGGGTGGATCTACCAGAAGATATGCAAACATCGGCGATGTCATTACTGCTACTGTTAAAGATGCAACACCAGGTGGCGTTGTTAAAAAAGGCGATGTTGTAAAAGCAGTAGTTGTTCGTACAGTAAAGGGTGCACGTCGTAAAGATGGTTCTTATATTAAATTTGACGAGAATGCTGCAGTTATTATTAAAGATGACAAAACTCCAAGAGGAACTCGTATCTTTGGACCAGTAGCAAGAGAGCTTCGTGATAAACAGTTTATGAAAATTGTTTCTTTAGCTCCGGAAGTTTTATAGGAGGTATTAAAGATGGCATCTATGAAAATTAAAAAAGGCGATACCGTTAAAGTAATCGCTGGTAGAGATAAAGATAAAGAAGGCAAAGTTATTGCCGTAAATAAAAAAGATGGTACTCTCCTTGTTGAAGGCATTCATATGGTTACCAAACATACCAAACCAAGCATGGCAAACCAGCAGGGTGGTATTGTAAACCAGGAAGGACCTATTGATGCTTCTAACGTAATGTATGTCCACAAAGGAAAAGCTACAAGAGTTGGTTTTAAAATGGATGGGGATAAAAAAGTACGTTATGCAAAATCAACAGGCGATATTATTGATTAATTTAAGAGAGGAGGTCCAGACAGGTGAACAGACTGAAAGAACAGTATCAGAATGAAATTGTTGATGCATTAATTAAAAAATTCGGCTATAAAAATATTATGGAAGTGCCAAAGCTTGATAAGATCGTTATTAATATGGGCGTTGGTGAAGCAAAAGAAAATGCTAAGGTATTAGAAGCAGCTATGAGCGATATGCAGGCAATTGCAGGCCAGAAACCGGTTGCTACAAAAGCAAAAAATTCTATTGCAAACTTCAAATTAAGAGAAGGAATGCCAATCGGATGTAAAGTTACTTTAAGAGGAGACAAAATGTATGACTTTTTGGATCGTCTTGTAAACTTGGCATTACCTCGTGTGCGTGACTTTAGAGGTATCAATCCGAATGCATTTGATGGAAGAGGAAACTATGCACTTGGTATCAAAGAGCAGATCATTTTCCCGGAAATCGAATTTGATAAGGTCGATAAAGTAAGAGGTATGGATATTATCTTTGTTACAACAGCAAAGACTGATGAAGAAGCTCGTGAATTATTGGCGCAGTTCAATATGCCATTTGCAAAATAACAGGAGGGAATTTCAATGGCAAAGACTTCAATGAAAGTGAAACAGCAGCGTAAACCTAAGTTCTCAACAAGAGCATATACACGTTGCAGAGTTTGTGGACGTCCACATTCCGTTTTAAGAAAATATGGCATTTGCAGAGTATGTTTTCGTGAAATGGCATATAAGGGTGAAATCCCGGGCGTAAGAAAAGCAAGCTGGTAAGATTAAAACATTCCATTTGAGCAGGTTGATGAGAATCAATACCACTCATATAACAGAATATAAGGAGGAAATACACATCATGACAATGAGTGATCCAATCGCAGATATGCTTACAAGAATTCGTAATGCAAATACTGCTAAACATGATACAGTAGATATTCCGGCATCTAAAATGAAAATTGCTATTGCTGATATCCTTGAAAAAGAAGGATATATCACAAAGTATGAAATGGTTGAAGATGGAAACTTCAAGACGATCCGTGTTACACTTAAATACGGTGCGGATAAAAATGAAAAAATCATTACAGGTCTTAAGAGAATTTCTAAACCAGGTCTTCGTGTGTATGCAGGAAAAGATGATATTCCAAAGGTTCTTGGTGGACTTGGAATTGCTATTCTTTCTACAAACCAGGGTATCGTAACAGATAAAGAAGCAAGAAAGCTTCAGGTTGGCGGAGAAGTATTAGCATTTGTATGGTAGAATAAATCGGCTTTCAGGTCGGTTTTATGATAAATGAAACAAGAGATTTGTTATAATAATTATAGGAGGTACGGGCATGTCACGTATAGGAAGAATGCCAATCGCAATTCCGGACGGTGTAACCGTTACAATTGCAGAAAATAATCATGTGACTGTAAAAGGTCCTAAGGGAACTCTGGAAAGAACACTTCCAGCAGAAATGGAAATTAAATTAGAAGGTTCTGAAGTTGTTGTTTCAAGACCAAATGATTTGAAGAAAATGAAATCCTTACATGGTTTGACAAGAACATTAGTAAATAACATGGTAGTGGGTGTTACCAATGGATTTACCAAAGAATTAGAAGTGAACGGTGTAGGTTACAGAGCTGCCAAAGCAGGTAAAGTTCTTACATTGAACTTAGGATATTCTCATCCGGTAGAGATGGAAGATCCGGAAGGTGTAGAATCCAAAGTTGATGGTAACAAAATTATCATCTCAGGTATCGATAAAGAAAAAGTTGGCCAATACGCAGCTGAAATCAGAGATAAGAGAAGACCTGAACCATACAAAGGAAAAGGTATCAAATATGCTGATGAAGTTATTAGACGTAAAGTTGGTAAGACTGGTAAGAAATAATTAAAGGAGTGAGACAAAGATGGTTAGTAAGAAATCAAGAACAGAAGTTCGTGAAAATAAGCATAGAAGAATGCGCAACAATCTTTCTGGCACAGCTACAAAACCTCGTTTAGCAGTATTCAGAAGTAATAATCATATGTACGCTCAGATTATTGACGATACAGTTGGAAATACACTTGTAGCAGCTTCTACATTAGATAAAGATGTAAAGGCAGCTTGTGAAAAGACTAATAACGTAGATGCAGCAGCACAGGTTGGTACTGCAATTGCTAAAAAGGCTTTAGAAAAAGGTATTACAACTGTTGTCTTTGACAGAGGCGGTTTCTTATATGCAGGAAAAGTAAAAGCATTAGCCGAAGCAGCACGTGAAGCTGGTTTAGAATTCTAAAAGGAGGAAACGAATTACATGAAACGTACAATCATTGATGCTAGTCAATTAGAATTAAACGAAAAAGTGGTATCAATCAAACGTGTAACAAAGGTTGTTAAAGGCGGACGTAATATGCGTTTCACAGCTCTTGTCGTTGTAGGCGATGGCAATGGTCACGTGGGCGCCGGCTTAGGTAAGGCTACTGAAATTCCGGAAGCTATCCGTAAAGGAAAAGAAGACGCTATTAAAAAGCTGATTACCGTTAAATTAGATGAAAACAACAGTATTACACATGATACAACAGGAAAACATACAGGTGCTTCCGTATTACTTAAGAGAGCACCGGAAGGTACTGGTATTATTGCTGGTGGTCCTGCACGTAATGTTTGTGAATTAGCAGGTATCAAAAATATCCGTACAAAATCATTAGGATCAAACAATAAGCAGAACGTAGTTCTTGCTACAATTTCTGCTTTGGCTCAGTTAAAGTCCCCAGAAGAAGTAGCGAAACTTCGCGGAAAATCCGTTGAAGAAGTAGTAGGTTAAGGAGGAACTTAAAATGGCAGAGAAAATGTTAAAAGTAACACTTGTGAAATCAACAATCGGTGCAGTTCCAAAGAACAAAAAAACAATTGAAGCACTTGGCTTAAGAAAGATGCATAAAACAGTAGAATTACCGGATAATGCTTCAACACAGGGAATGCTTCGTATGGTTGCACCTTACGTTAAAGTAGAAGAAGTTTAAAATCAGATAAGGAGGGACCAAAATGGACTTATCCAATTTAAAACCTGCAGCAGGTTCAGTTCAGAGCGATAATTTCAGAAGAGGCCGTGGACATGGTTCAGGAAACGGTAAAACAGCCGGAAAGGGACATAAAGGACAGAAAGCTCGTTCAGGAGCTCCTAGACCGGGATTTGAAGGTGGACAGATGCCTTTATACAGAAGATTGCCAAAGAGAGGTTTCAAATGCAGAAACTCTAAGACAATCGTAGGTATCAACATGTCTGCTCTTGAAGTATTTGATAATGATACAGTAGTAACAGTAGATACTTTAATTGAAAAAGGTATCGTGAAAAACCCACGTGATGGCGTTAAGATTCTTGGTGGTGGTGAACTCACCAAAAAGCTTAATGTACAGGTAAATGCATTCAGCGAAAGCGCAAAAGAAAAAATTGAGGCTCTTGGTGGAAAAGCTGAGGTGATTTAATGTTCGAGACAGTCAAAAATGCATTTAAAATTAAAGATATTAGACATAGAATCATTTTTACATTTTTAATGCTGATTGTCATAAGAATCGGATCTCAATTACCTATTCCGGGTGTAGATCAAAATGTATTTGCGCAGTGGTTCGCAAATCAAAATAGTGATGCATTTAGTTTCTTTGATGCTGTAACTGGTGGTTCATTTTTGCAGATGTCTGTATTTGCTTTGAATATTACACCGTATATCACATCTTCCATTATTATGCAGTTGCTCACGATTGCAATTCCTAAATTAGAGGAAATGCAACGTGACGGCGAAGATGGAAGAAAGAAGATCGCAGAGATAACTCGTTATCTCACCATTGCACTTGCACTGATTGAGTCCATTGCGATGGCAGTCGGATTTGGAAAGAACGGTTATTTGACAAAATTTGATGCAATGAATGTAATTATGGTAGTTGTTACATTAACTGCCGGTTCAGCTGTTCTTATGTGGATTGGTGAAAGAATTACGGAAAAAGGTGTGGGAAATGGTATTTCTATTGTACTTGTTATTAATATCATTTCACGTATACCAAGTGATTTTGCATCACTGTTTGAGCAGTTTGTAGCAGGAAAGAGCGTTGCAAAGGGAGTTTTAGCAGTAGTGATTATTTTAGCAGTCCTTTTGTTAACAGTTGTCTTTGTAGTTCTTCTGCAGGGAGCTGAAAGAAGAATTCCTGTGCAGTATTCGCAGAAAATTCAGGGAAGAAGACAGGTTGGCGGTCAGTCAAGCCATATTCCGCTTAAGGTAAATACCGGCGGTGTAATCCCGATTATTTTCGCGCAGTCTTTAATGCAGTTTCCGGTTGTTATTGCTTCTCTTTTAGGAAAGGGCAATGGAACGGGAATTGGAAGTAAGATCTTAAAAGGATTGTCCCAGTCAAACTGGTGTAATCCGAAAGAGCCGATATACAGTATAGGTTTAGCTGTATATATCGTTTTAATTATTGCATTTGCATATTTCTACACATCAATTACTTTTAATCCGTTAGAAGTTGCAAATAATATGAAGAAAGCAGGTGGGTTTATTCCGGGTATCAGACCGGGTAAACCAACCAGTGATTATTTGAATAAAATTTTGAATTACATTATATTTATAGGTGCCGCAGGATTGACAATTGTCGGAATTATGCCAATTTTCTTTAATGGTATTTTCAATGCAAATGTGTCCTTCGGTGGAACTTCCATCATTATTGTTGTAGGTGTAGTTATTGAGACAATCAAGAATATTGAATCACAGATGTTAGTTCGTTACTATAAAGGATTTTTAAATGATTAATGTGTACCATAAATGGGTGCGGATTTCCGCACCTTCGTGGTGCACTATAGTTGTTTATGGAGCAATACATAGTGTCATTGTGAAAAAGAGGAGGATCTTCTAAGATGAAGATAATAATGTTAGGCGCACCAGGTGCAGGAAAAGGAACGCAGGCAAAACAGATTGCAGACCAATATAAAATACCACATATTTCGACCGGAGATATTTTTCGTGCAAACATTAAGAATGGTACTGAGTTAGGAAAAAAAGCAAAACAGTATATGGATCAGGGCTTGTTAGTTCCGGATGAACTGACTTGTGATCTGGTTATGGATCGAATAAAACAGGATGACTGCAAAGATGGCTTTATACTGGATGGTTTTCCAAGAACGATTCCACAGGCAGAAGCACTTACGGCAGCACTTGATAAAATAAATGAGAAAATGGATTATGCAATTAATGTAGATGTTCCAGATGAAAATATTGTCAATCGTATGAGTGGAAGAAGAGCGTGCTTAAACTGTGGAGCTACCTATCATATTGTTTCGATTCCTACAAAAGTGGAAGGAATCTGTGACAGATGTGGAAGTCCTGTAGTATTAAGAGATGATGATAAGCCGGAAACGGTACAAAAACGATTGAATGTTTATCATGAGCAGACACAGCCATTAATTGAGTACTATAATAAACAGGGTATCTTAAAAACAGTAGATGGAACCAAAGATATGAAAGCTGTGTTCTCTGATATTACAGCTATTTTAGGAGCATAGTTTATGCCGGTGACAATAAAGACCGCAAATGAAATTGAATTGATGCGGGTAGCAGGAAAGATATTGGCAAAAGTTCATGAAGATCTGGGTCATGCATTGAAACCCGGAATGTCGACCAAAGAGATTGATTCCCTTGGTGAAGAAATGATTCGAAGTTATGGATGCATTCCTTCTTTTTTGAATTATGAGGGATATCCGGCATCCGTATGTGTTTCTGTAAATAACGAAGTAGTTCACGGGATACCAAGAGCGGATCATATCATAAAAGAAGGAGATATCGTAAGTCTTGATATAGGGCTTATCTACAAGGGTTATCATTCTGATGCAGCAAGGACACATGCGGTAGGGACAATCGGTGAAAATGCGGCAAAGTTAATAGAACGCACCAGACAGAGTTTTTTTGAAGGAATGAAATTTGCAAGAAGTGGAAACCACCTGAATGATATATCAGGAGCAATTGGTGATTATGCGGAGAGTTTTGGGTATGGTGTTGTATATGATTTGGTAGGACATGGAATTGGCACTCATATGCATGAAGAGCCTGAGATACCAAATTTCAGAAAGTTACGACGTGGATTAAAATTGAGAAGTGGCATGACATTTGCAGTAGAACCCATGATTAATGAGGGAAAACCGGAAGTGGAATGGCTGGATGATGAATGGACAGTTGTAACAGAAGACGGCTCTTTGTCTGCGCATTATGAGAATACAATTGTAATCACAAAAGGCAGACCGGAGATTTTAACACTTACCGAAGAAGAAATACAAGAAGGTATCTGGGAAAATCCTTAAAAGGGAGGTTGTGCATGGAAGTTAGATTTGCAAAAGTAAAAGCCGGACATGACAAGAACCATATTTATATGATAAAAGAAGAAATGGGAGAATATGTTTTCCTTGTTAATGGAAAAACAAAATGTTTGATAAATCCAAGAAAAAAAGCAAAAAAGCATGTTCAGATAATAAAACATCTCCCGGATCAGATAACAAAACATTTTTTAGAAGAAACTGAAATTTCGGATAGTATGACAGCAAAAGCATTACAGGAATACGAAATCATCAATAAAACCAGAAAAAATAGAAATCAGGAGGATTAAAAATGTCAAAAGCAGATGTGATTGAAGTAGAAGGAACCGTTGTTGAAAAATTGCCGAACGCTATGTTTCAGGTAGAACTGGAAAATGGTCATCAGGTACTTGCACATATCAGTGGAAAGTTACGCATGAATTTTATTCGCATTTTACCAGGCGATAAAGTAACAATTGAAATGTCACCATATGATTTGACGAAAGGAAGAATCATTTGGAGAGATAAATAGAAAATAGTCCAAAAATATCTTGCACTTTATAAGAAGATATGCTAATATGTTAGCTGGACGCTTTTTAGAAAGCCCTTGCAATTAGTTGAATAGATTGAATAAAGGGCATTTATAGAAAGGAGGATTTGCTGTGAAGGTAAGATCATCAGTCAAACCTATTTGCGAAAAATGCAAAGTAATTAAAAGAAAGGGCAGTGTCAGAATTATCTGCGAAAACCCAAAGCATAAACAGAGACAGGGTTAATTCCCATATTCTTTGTTTATTATTGTGGTACGATTGTACCGAATTCATTATGTGCGGCTGTCAGTGAAGAATTCACTGATTCATAATAAACAGCAGGAGACTGCTGATGTTCTGTCACACTTTGATACCGAGGGTGTTGATGGAAATTGTTTTATATCAACGATAGGATGAACAGGTGTATGCACACATTTCAGGCCGGGTGACCGGAGCTGCATGGGTTTGTTTCGTTCTAAAACAACTAAGAATTCTATATGGAGGTGTAAACACACATGGCTCGTATCGCAGGTGTAGATTTACCAAGAGAAAAACGTGTTGAGATTGGCTTAACTTATATCTACGGAATCGGCAGAGTAAGTTCCAATCGTATTCTTGCAGAAGCAAAAGTAGATCCTAGCACTCGTTGCAAGGACTTAACAGACGATGAAGTAAAAAGAATCAGTGCTGTTATTGACGAATCACAGACAGTAGAAGGTGATTTGAGAAGAGAAATAGCTCTTAATATTAAGAGATTGCAGGAGATTGGATGCTATCGTGGTATCCGTCACAGAAAAGGACTTCCGGTTCGCGGTCAGAAGACAAAGACAAATGCAAGAACCAGAAAAGGTCCTAAGAGAACCGTTGCAAACAAGAAGAAATAATCAGTTAATCAGAGTATTTATTTAATAGAAGAAAGTAGGTTAGTTTAGATATGGCTAATAAAGTTACCAAAAAAGTGACAAAAAAGCGTGTTAGAAAAAACGTTGAACACGGACAGGCACATATTCAGTCATCTTTTAATAATACTATCGTAACCATTACAGATGCTGAAGGAAACGCTTTATCATGGGCAAGTGCTGGTGGTCTCGGATTTAAAGGTTCAAAGAAATCTACTCCATATGCTGCACAGATGGCAGCTGAAACAGCTACAAAAGCAGCTTTAGTACATGGTTTAAAAACAGTTGACGTTATGGTAAAAGGACCAGGTTCCGGTAGAGAAGCAGCAATTCGTGCACTTCAGGCATGCGGTCTTGAAGTTGTTTCAATTAGAGACGTAACTCCTGTACCTCATAATGGATGTCGTCCACCAAAACGCAGAAGAGTCTAATTAGGAGGTATGATTTAAGATGGCAGTAAATAAAGTTCCTGTTCTGAAAAGATGCAGATCTCTTGGTTTAGAACCAAGTTATTTAGGATATGACAAGAAATCCAATAGAGAATTAAAAAGAGCAAACAAGAAGATGTCTGAGTACGGTCTTCAGCTTAGAGAGAAACAGAAAGCAAAATTCATTTATGGTGTATTAGAAAAACCTTTCCATAATTATTATGAAAAGGCAGATATGATGAAGGGAATGACTGGTACAAACTTAATGACCATTTTGGAAAGCAGATTAGACAATGTTATTTTCCGTCTTGGCTTTGCAAGAACCAGACGCGAAGCAAGACAGATTGTTGATCATAAGTTTGTAACAGTAAATGGAAAATCTGTAAATATTCCTTCTTACTTAGTAAAAGCTGGTGATGTTATCGAAATTAATGAAAAACATAAAAATTGCCAGAGAATGAAAGATATCGTTGAAGTTGCCGGTGGTAGATTAGTACCGGAATGGCTTGACGTTGATGCTGAAAAATTGCAGGGAACTGTTAAGGAATTACCTTCCAGAGAAATGATCGACGTACCAGTTGACGAAATGTTAATTGTCGAGTTATATTCAAAATAATAGCGCAGAATAGCATCAATTTTATATTGATGCTATTGTATGCATTGATACTATTATATGCATGGATACCCGAAAAGGAGGGACTTTAAGCGTGTTTGATTTTGAAAAACCTAAGATTGAAATTGCAGAAATTTCAGATGACAAAAGATATGGCAGATTTGTCGTAGAGCCTTTGGAAAGAGGTTATGGTACAACTCTTGGTAATTCTTTGAGAAGAATTATGCTTTCATCTTTACCGGGGGCTGCAGTAAGTCAGGTCAAGATTGATGGTGTATTACACGAGTTCAGTTCTATTCCGGGAGTAAAGGAAGACGTAACTGAAATTATTATGAACATTAAGAATCTTGCGATCAAGAATAATAGTTCTACAAACGAACCGAAAATTGCTTATATCGAATTTGAAGGAGAAGGTGTAGTAACTGCAGGAGATATTCAGGTAGATCAGGATATTGAGATTTTGAATCCGGATTTAGTGATTGCACATCTGAATGGTGGAGTAGATTCGAAATTATACATGGAACTTACCATTACAAAAGGTAGAGGCTATGTAAATGCAGAGAAAAATAAAAGTAGTGATTTGCCAATTGGTGTAATTGCAATTGATTCTATTTATACTCCGGTAGAGCGTGTAAATCTTACAATTGAAAATACCCGTGTTGGTCAGATTACCGATTATGATAAGCTTACTTTAGATGTATATACAAATGGCACATTAGAGCCGGATGAAGCAGTAAGCTTGGCTGCAAAAGTGTTGAGTGAGCATTTGAGTCTTTTCATTGATTTATCAGAAGCTGCACAGCAGGCAGATGTTATGATAGAGAAAGAAGACAATGCGCAAGCTAAAGTCCTTGAAATGAATATTGATGAACTGGAATTGTCTGTTCGTTCTTATAATTGTTTGAAGAGAGCAGGAATCAATACGGTTGAGGAATTAACGAATAGAACACCGGAAGATATGATGAAAGTTCGTAATCTTGGACGTAAGTCTTTAGAAGAAGTCCTTGCAAAGTTGAAGGAACTTGGACTTCAATTGAATCAGGGCGAAGATTAAGACTCATATGGCAGAATCAGTAAGACCAAAAGGCATGATGAAGTCATCTCATGAGTGGGTGAACAAATTAAAAATTGCATTCGGTAAGTAAGACCAAAAGGCGTGGCCGGATGTTCCACAATGGAGGATTATAAAAATGGCAAAGTATAGAAAATTAGGAAGAACATCAGATCAGAGAAAAGCATTGATCAGAGGTCAGGTAACAGCTTTATTATACAATGGTAAAATTGTTACAACAGAAGCAAAAGCAAAAGAAATCCGTAAAGTAGCTGAAGGATTGATTGCATTGGCTGTTAGAGAAAAAGATAACTTTGAAGAAGTGACGGTAAAGGCTAAAGTTGCTCGCAAAGACAAAGATGGAAAAAGAGTAAAAGAAGTTGTAGATGGTAAAAAAGTTACTGTATACGATGAAGTTGATAAGACAATCAAAAAAGATAAACCATCTCGTCTTCATGCAAGACGTGAAATGTTAAAAGTTCTTTATCCGGTAAAAGAAGTTCCAACGGAAGGTGCTGGAAGAAAGAAAAATACAAAACAGATTGATTTACCAGCTAAATTATTTGATGAAATTGCTCCAAAATATGTAGATCGTAATGGTGGTTATACCAGAATTGTGAAAATTGGTCAACGTAAAGGTGACGGAGCTTTAGAAGTTCTTCTTGAGTTAGTATAATCGGTATGACATTTAACGCCCCTAAAGTTATGAAATGACTTTGGGGGCGTTTTGTTGTGGCAAAAAATCTTTCATTTTCTGTTTATTGCTCAATTCCCTTATTTGGTACCCATGGATCCATAATAATAGTTACATTGTTTTTGTCTTCTTTATATAGAGCAAGTAATGTTTCATAAAGAGTATGAATCTTTGAAGTTAAAACTGCATTTGTAGAGATACAATAAGGAGCAAGTGTATTGACGTCAAACAAGCGCATTGCAACCGGTGGAAGAAATACCATTGTTAAAGAGCGGGTTTCTTTTTCATAGGTTTCAATATCTTCGTAAGTAATCATTACAAAATCTTCGCCATGGAAGTTACAGGAAAAACAGGTATAACATTCGTTCATTAACCATTCTTTGTTGCCTTCTTTTATGACAATCTTTTTATCTTCCGGTTCATATTCGGAGGTTTCAATTTCTAATCTCCATTTTAAACGCTTATTTTTGGTATCTTTTAACATATCATCTAGTTTTGCATTTAATGCTTCAGGACTTATCATAATAAAATCTCCTTTGTAAATTCCCTTATTGCTGTTGCATAATGTATCAAATCCGCAGTGGCACTCGGAAAATATGAATTTTCCTCGTTGACCGGGCGTTCGCCCTAACGAAATCTATAAAGCAAATTATGTCTGCAAGCAGCCAAATTAGCATTATATGATTTCGACACTGCTCATTGTGGATGCATAACGTATCAAATCCGCAGTGGCACTCGGAAAATATAAATTTTCCTCGTTGACCGGGCATTCGCCCTAACGAAATCCAAAATGCAAATTATGCCAGCAAGCAGGCAAATTAACATTATTGGATTTCGACACTGCTCATTGCCTACGCACATTATATCATATATTGTTTGGCAAAGATAGTTAAACGTATTGTTCACACCATTTTTGAAAACATAAAAAGTTCCAGATAAGGTCGGCAAGACGGTCATTTTTTAATGGGTCGGCATAGTATTTGTGAAGCAGGAATAAAATACTGTCAGCATTCAAAAAAGGATACTTCGAAATTGCGGATGGAGTTAAAATGTCAGTAACGTATTCCTTTAATTCCAGTGCAAGCCAGTCATGGATAGGCGGAATAAAACCTTCCTTTTTTCGTTCAATTAAATGCTCGGGTAAAAGATTTTTCGCTGTCTGTTTTAAAAGATATTTGCTTTTTCCATGATAAATTTTGTAGGAGCCAGGTAAAGAGGCAACATAATTTACCAGACGGTAATCTAAAAAAGGAGAACGTATTTCAAGACCATGTGCCATGGAAAGAGCATCGGTATAGCTTAAAACCTGATCTGGCAAAAAGGTATTCCAGTAGTATTGCAGCGAACGATTTAAAGCATCTTCGGCATCCAGACAAGCAAAAATTTCACGAAGTTGTTTTAAAGTGGTCTTGTCTTTGCTGTAAGCACCAAAGTAGGAATCGGACAAAAAGAGAGACTTTTCTTCATCGGTCATATTTAGCATACGATAATGTAGTAAAGTTTCATTTCCGGTTGTAAATTCATATAGGTGCTCTAAAAATTCTTTTTGGGTCTCAAACGGTTGCAAAAGCGAATCGGGCATATCATAAAGAGCCATGTCATTTCGTTTCATTTTTGCAAAATTTTGCATTGGAAAAGCAAGTTGTTGTGGAAGATAGCTTCCAAATAATTCATCTGCACCATCTCCGGAAAGAACAACTTTTACGTCTTTTCTTACTTCTTTCGACAAAAAGTAAGTAGAAACAGAACCCGCAAAAGGTTGATCAAAGGCCTGCAATATTGCATCTAACTGGTCTGCTAAATCATGGGCAGTCATGGAAATATTGGTATGATGAGTATGATATTGTTCTGAAACCATATTGGCCCAATAAAAATCATCCTTTTTGTGGTAAAGATTTCTCGGATTTTTGCTTTCGTGCAAAAGGGAATAGGTGCGAAGCGGTTGCTTACTGAAAGGAGAAGCAAGTGCACAGATAATGCCGGAGTCCAAACCACCGCTTAAAAAAGCACCGATTTCTACATCTGCGTTTAATCGGATTTTTATTGCATCGGTTAAGAGAAAGCGAATTTTTTGAATTGCAGTGTCCATGGAATCTGTACATATTTTTCCAAAAGAAAGATGAAAATAACTGGACAAGCGTAATGTTTGGTGTTCAAAAATCAGTATATTTCCGGGACGCAGGGAAAAAATTTCATGAAAAGCCGTATTTGGGGAACAAATTTGTTGAAACGAAAAGTAGGCATAAAGAGCAGACGGATTGATTTTTTTATGATAAGCCGGGTGCTTTAAGATACTTTTAATTTCAGAAGAAAAGATAATCTGACTTCCATTATAATGATAAAAAAGCGGTTTTACCCCCATGCGATCACGAACTAAGAGAAGTCGTTCCTTTTTGTAATCCCAAAGAGCAATTGCAAACATGCCATTTAGTTTATTGACAAAATGAACGTCATATTCCTCATAAAGGTGGGTAAGAAGTTCGGAATCAGAGTGATCGGAGTAAAAGTTGTGTCCACGTTCTTTTAATTCAGCAATTAATTCTTTATAGTTATAAATTTCTCCATTAAATACAACAATAATAGAAGAATCTTCATTATGGGCAGGTTGAAATCCTTCTTTTAAATCAACAATGGAAAGACGTCTGGCACAAAGGTTCATTTTTCCATCACTATAATAACCAAAATCATCTGGCCCACGATGCTTTATGGTATTTCCCATTTTCTCAAGAAGTTCATTGTTTGATTCACCGGAGAAACCGCAAAATCCACACATAATAAAATCCCCCAAATCTAAAGAAATATTATATCTATTATAAAAAAACAAAAAGCAGTTGGCAATTGTTAAAATAGCAAAAAGGTGTTAGAATAAATAAGGTTTCATAAATAGGAATTATAGTAGGTATAAAAAGATGAAAAAGCCGGTTCTTTTTTTTAGTAGTAGAGAAATATGCTACTATTCTTCACAGTTTTTTGCAGCACAATTAGCAGAATCTTTTGAAAAATGCGGATATCCGGTAGAAGTCTGTGTGTTGGATTTGAAAAAGGATATTGAAAAACAGTTAGCACCGTATGAAGGGAAAAGTTACGAGGCAATTGTTGATTTTAATTCTCTTTTGCCACATTTTTTATTAGAGGATGATAGTGCGTATGTAGATCATTTAGATGGTCCCTTTTTTAATTATCTGGTAGACCATCCAATGTATCATCATCCGGGACTTATTCCAAAACTAAAGAATTATCATGTCTTATGTGTAGATGAAAAGCATGTAGCGTATGTACAACATTATTATGAGCATATAAAAAGTGTTTCGATGCTTCCGCTTGCTGCGAATGAGGCGTTGTTACCAATTGAGAATGAAAAAAAGAAAGAAGCGATATTATTTCCGGGAACCTATCGCAATAAGGAAGAAATTTATAAGCAAATTTGTGAATTGCCGAAAGAGCGGGAACAAGATACGAAAAAGATGATTGAGCTTTTGCAGGCAAATGAAGAAATGTCGCAGGAAGAAGCACTACGTTTGATTTTACAGGAACGTGGGGAAGAACTTACAGATGCACAATTTGCGGTTCGTATGAATGAGATGTATCATGCAGATCTGTATCTTCGTAATTATTATAGAGAAGAGGCAGTCAGAGCATTAATTGCACATCGAATTCCCGTGACAGTTATGGGCGGTGACTGGGATCAGTTTGCGCAGGATGAGAATAAGTACTTTAAAAGAATCTCACCTGTGGATTTTTCAGTTTCCTTTCAAAAAATAGCAGAATATCAAGTGCTGCTTAATGTATCACCATTGTTTCGAGCCGGAGTTCATGACAGGGTATTTGCGGCAATGGCAAATCGGACAGCCTGTATCACAGAGCAAAATCGTTATATGAAGAAGCATTTTAAAGAGAAAGAAAATGTTATGCTATTTTCGGTAAAAGATAAGACAGAACTTTCGAATCTTGCGGAAGAATTGCTTATAAATAAAACCAAACAGCGACAAATTGCGGAAAATGCCTATGAAGAGTTTAAAGCAAAGCATAGCTGGGATAAAAGAACACAGCAATTTTTGGAAATTATAAAAAGGAGCAGACAATGAGTAGATTAGAAAATTTAGAACCAAAAGAAGTATTTCATTATTTTGAGGAGATTAGTCAAATACCACGTCCTTCCTACAAAGAAGGAAAAATCAGTGATTATTTGGTGAAATTTGCACAGGATAGAAATCTTACCGTTTATCAGGATGAAATAAAGAATGTTGTAATTATAAAAGAGGCTACAAAAGGATACGAAAATGTAGAGCCAATCATTATCCAGGGGCATATGGATATGGTTTGTGAAAAGGAACCGGGTTATGACATAGATATGGAAAAGGAAGGCCTGACGTTACAGGTAGAGGGGGACTATCTTTCAGCAAAAGGAACAACACTTGGAGGAGATGATGGAATTGCCGTTGCTTATGCACTTGCTATTCTTGATTCCGATAAGATAGAGCATCCGAGACTGGAAGTGATTATTACTGTATGTGAAGAAGTAGGTATGGATGGTGCTACAGCACTGGATACTTCTATGATAACAGGAAAGCGTGTCCTGAATCTTGACTCGGAAGAAGAGGGAAAGATGTTAGTAAGTTGTGCCGGTGGTTGTACAACAATTTGTACGTTACCGGTAAGTTTTGTGCAGGCGAATGGTCAGATGGTATCTGTAAAAATTTCAGGACTTCTGGGTGGACATTCCGGGAATGAGATAGACAAGCAAAGGGGAAATTCCAATCAATTGATGGGGCGTTTCTTGTGTAATTTGCAAAACAGAATGGATATTCAGATTGTAAAAGTAAATGGTGGTGCAAAAGATAATGCAATTCCGCGTGAAACCAACGCAGAACTTATGATTGCAAAAGAAAATGCAAAAGCTTTTCTGGAAGAAATTGAAAAATTTCAGGAGATAGTAAAAAAAGAATATCAGGTCAGCGATCCGGAAATCAGGATAGAAGGAGAATTGTTAAAAGATACAAACGCAGAAGCAATGTCTTTGGAGGATAGCAGAAAAGTTGTATTCTTACTGGTACATCTTCCGGGTGGCATTCAACGCATGAGTATGGATATTAAAGGATTAGTAGAGACTTCTCTTAATATGGGAATTTTATCTACAAAAGAGAAGGAAGTGTCAATGACTTTTTCGGTACGAAGCTCTTTAAAATCACAAAAAGAATTTTTAGTTGCAAAATTAAAGTCTATGTTAGAATTTGTGGGTGGTAGTATTTCCATACGTGGAGATTATCCTGCATGGGAATATAAACAGGATTCAGCATTTCGGAATCAGGCGATTGCAGTCTATAAAAGAATGTATGGAGAAGAACCCGTCATTGAGGCGATTCACGCCGGTTTAGAGTGTGGAATATTAGCAAGCAAAATAGAAGATTTCGATTGTGTTTCGACCGGACCTGATATGTTTGACATTCATACAACAGAAGAACGTTTAAGCATCTCTTCTGCAAAACGTGTATGGGAATATGTGTTAGAGATACTTAAATGTAAATAATTAATTTCTTAAGGAAGTCTAAAGAAAAGAGAATATTATTTTATAATCCTTTTATAATTATGACATAATTTAGTCACAATTTAAGATTATACTTAAGATATCAAATGAGGTTGACGGTATTGGGGTTCCGAGATCTTGAGCCGTCAGCTTCGACTAGGCAATAATTTCCTTTTTAATAGATGTAACATTTTCATAACTAAACTCCTCGAAAAAGCAGCCATTTGGCTGCTTTTTCACTTTATAGGAAATTTTCAAAATTTTCTATATAATAAAAAGTATTTCATGCCAAGATGTGTAGTTCGCAGAGAGGAAAGAATTGAATTTTCTACGAAAATGGTGTAAAATATACAAAAAAGTTATGCAAAATAGAATGAAAATAAAGACTTGTGCAAAATCTGAAAGAGAAGACATAATAGAAAAGGGGCGTTAATGATTATGGAGTCTTATGAGTTTTTATTGTTTTTGGCGGTTATACTGTTTGCAACAAAGATGTGCGGTTTGTTTTCCAGAAAGTTTAATATGCCACAGGTAGTAGGAGCATTGATTGCCGGGATTATTTTAGGACCATCTGTTTTAAATTGGATTGACTTTACGGGAACAAGCGGAAGTTACCTGGAGATTACAGCAGAGATTGGTGTTATTTTGTTGATGTTTTCAGCCGGTCTTGGAACGGATTTGACAGAGCTTAGGAAAAATGGAATCGCTTCCTTTGTGATTGCGTTAATAGGTGTCATTGTTCCATTACTTGGAGGTTTTGTATCTTATGCATTTTATTTCCATACGAATTTTAATGACTTTGCAGAAGTATTAAAAGCAGTTTTTGTCGGAGTTGTATTGACTGCAACTTCAGTAAGTATTACGGTAGAAACATTGCGCGAGATGGGAAAATTAAAGGGGCGTGTCGGCACAACGATTCTTGGAGCTGCGGTAATTGATGATATTATGGGGATTATTGTGCTTACCGTGGTAACCAGCATACAAGATAAGTCTGTAAAGCCAAGTAGTGTATTACTTAAGATTATCTTATATTTTGTAATGATAGCAGTAGTGGCAGTCATTCTGGTGAAATGTAAGAAAATAATAGAGGGACCGGGTGAAAAGCGCAGAATAACGATTTTTGCGATTGCATTTTGCTTTTTACTTTCTTACATTTCAGAAAAATTCTTTGGAATTGCAGATATTACCGGAGCATATTTTGCCGGTCTGATGTTATGTAATATGAAAGTTGGTCATTATATTGAGGAGAGAGTCGGAGTTCCGTCTTATTTAATTTTCTCTCCGGTATTTTTTGCAAGTATCGGAATTAAGACACAATTAAAGCATATGGATTTGAGGTTATTAGGATTCTGTTTCATTTTACTTGCAGTAGCGATTTTGACTAAAATTTTAGGATGCGGTTTGGGAGCAAAGCTTTGCAAATATACGAATAAAGAGGCATTACAGATTGGAGTCGGAATGATATCGCGTGGAGAAGTTGCGTTGATTGTGGCACAAAAAGGGCATGCTTGCGGTATGCTGGATGATATTCTGTTTGCCCCTATTGTTGTAGTAGTTATTGTGACTACATTGATTACACCGATTCTCTTAAAACTGGTAATGAAAGAAAAAGAAGCAAAATAATGAATAGGTAAGGCATAAGTTGAGGTGGCGATATGGCAAAATCCTCTGGGCAGAAGCTGAAAATTCTTTACATATTGAAGGTTTTAATGGAAAAATCCGATGAGAGTCATCCAATTACAACAAAGCAACTCATTCAGGAATTAGAAGCATATGGTTTATCGGCAGAACGTAAAAGCATTTATGATGATATTGCAGCATTAAATGATTTTGGGATTGATGTTATTCAGGTTTCTGAAAAACCTGGGGGTTACTATATTGGTGAACGAAATTTTGAGCTGGCTGAGTTGAAGCTTTTGGTTGATGCGGTTCAGGCATCTAAGTTTATTACAACGAAAAAGTCCAGGGAATTGATTCATAAGTTAGAAAGCCTGACAAGCAAAGAAAATGCAAAACAGTTAAATCGTCAGGTTGTAGTAACAGGAAGAAGCAAGGCGGTAAATGAAAAGATATATTATAATGTAGATATGATATATATGGCACTTGCAGGTGGAGTTAAGATTCGTTTTCATTATTTTGCCTGGACGGTTGAAAAAACAATGGAATTAAAAAACAATGGAGATTTCTATGAGGTCAGTCCATTTTTGCTTTCCTGGGATGATGAGAATTACTATTTGATTGCTTATGATGCAAAAGCCGGTTTTATTAAACATTTCAGGGTAGACAAAATGCTTGATATTTTCATAACACAGGAAAAGCGTGATGGCTTGGAATTATTTCAGCATTTTGATGTGGGAGAATATTCAAAAAAAACGTTTGGAATGTTTGCCGGTGAGGAAGAGATAGTTACATTACTTTGCGATAATTCGTTGATTGGAGTTATGATTGATCGGTTTGGACAGGAGGTCAGCATCAGAAAAAAGGATGATAGTACTTTTCTTTTGCGAATTAAAGTAGCGGTGAGCGGACAGTTTTTTGGGTGGCTTGCCGGACTTGGGATAAAAGTCAAGATTCAGTCACCGGAAAGAGTGGCGAATGCATACAGGGAATATTTAAAGGAAATTATACAAAAATATGACATAGGATAGGAGATGAAAGTTATGCAGGCAAAACCATTATTTTCGAATGCAAGATATTGTAAAAATTGCGGAAAAATTTTATTTGAAGATTATGCAAGAGATTTGTGCAGTGTTTGTGAAACACAGCTGATTTTTGATGATGTGAGAGAATATATCAGAAGTGAAGAAGTGAATGAGTATGATGTTGCAAAACATTTTGATATTCCTGTCGGGATGGTGCAGCAATGGATCAAAGAAGGGCGTATTGAGTATAAGGAGCGGGGAGCGAAGACAGTTATGAGTTCTTTTTGTCAGCGTTGTGGTGCGAAAGTTACGTTTGGAACTTTGTGCCAGAAGTGCTTAAAAGAATTAAATAATCAGCATAAGGGTTATGCGGTAAAAGGAGTTCCGACCGAAGAGTCGCAGGGAAGGCTTCGTTATCTTGAAACTGTGGATGATTATACAGAGCAATAAGAAAAATGCACTTTGAACTATTCAAAGTGCATTTTTTGATAATTATTTTGCGTTTTTACAATCAATGGCTGCTTTCACAAAGCCTTTAAATAATGGATGAGGACGATTTGGTCTGGACTTTAATTCCGGATGAGCCTGGGTTGCAATAAACCAAGGATGTGAAGGAATTTCAATCATTTCGACAATTCGTCCATCAGGAGAAAGTCCGCATAACTCCATACCATTCTTCGTCAAAATATTACGGAAATCATTATTTACCTCATATCTGTGACGATGTCTTTCATGAATGGTTTCCTCGCCATAAAGTGTGTATGATTTTGAATCCTTTTTTAATACACAAGGATAAGAACCAAGTCTTAACGTACCTCCGATATCTTCGACACCATTCTGATCAGGCATTAGTGCAATAACAGGATGTGTGGTATTCGGGTCTAACTCGATACTGTGTGCGTCGTGCAATTCACAGACATGGCGGGCATATTCAATAATGGAAACCTGCATACCAAGGCAGAGACCAAGGTAAGGAATTTTATTTTCCCTTGCATATTTTGCAGCAGAAATCATTCCCTCTACACCACGGTTTCCAAAACCGCCAGGTATAATGATGCCGGTAACATCACCTAAAATTTCTTTTGCATTTTCATCATTTAAGGTTTCAGAATCTACCCATTTAATATTAACAGTAGCACGTTCTGCGATACCACCGTGTTTTAAGGCTTCAACAACAGAGATGTAGGCATCGTGGAGCTGGGTATATTTCCCTACTAAAGCAATATTTACGTCCTGGATAGGATGTTTTAAGGCGTCTACCATTTCAATCCAGTCAGCAAGATCCGGTTCCGGACAATCTAAATGAAGGCTTTCACAGGCAACTTTTGCAAGGTTTTCCGCTTCCATGGCAAGCGGAGCTTCATATAAATATTCTACATCAAGGTTCTGCAAAACATGTCCATTCGGAACATTACAGAATAAAGCAATTTTGTCTTTTAATCCCTGATCCAGTGGCTGTTCGGAACGACATACGATGATATCAGGCTGAATGCCCATCCCCTGAAGTTCTTTTACACTTGCCTGCGTAGGTTTTGTTTTTAATTCGCCGGAGGCTTTAATATAAGGAATCAGAGTAACATGGATCAAGATAGCATTTTCATGTCCTACTTCATGTTGAAACTGACGGATGGATTCAAGGAATGGCTGACTTTCAATGTCACCTACCGTACCACCAACTTCAATGATAGCAATGTGTGTATCTTTTTCATCAGAAAAATTGCGGTAAAAACGACTTTTAATTTCATTTGTGATGTGAGGAATAACCTGTACGGTACCACCACCGAAATCGCCGCGGCGTTCTTTTTGAAGAACAGACCAGTATACTTTTCCGGTAGTTACGTTAGAATTTTTGGTTAAACTTTCATCGATAAATCTTTCGTAATGACCTAAGTCAAGATCAGTTTCAGCTCCATCATCAGTTACAAAAACTTCACCATGCTGAATCGGGTTCATAGTTCCCGGATCAATATTGATATATGGGTCAAATTTCTGCATGGTCACCTTGTAGCCGCGGGCTTTTAAAAGACGTCCTAAAGAAGCAGCGGTAATTCCTTTTCCGAGTCCCGAAACAACACCACCGGTGACAAAGACGTATTTTACAGGCATAGATTAATCCTCCTTATAATAAATGATTTATGAACGTTGAAAGGTCAACAGTGTATCATATGCCGTTGACCTAAGTTTATAAAATAACCAATATATTATATAACCTGCAAAGAAAAAATACCAGCTTTTTTTGAAAAAAGTTTTGCTCATGATTTAGAGTATCTTTATAAGAGTTTAGAAAAATTTAAGAAAAAAGGGAAAAAGTTCATGAACTATATATTGCTTTTATGAGGGTTTAAACATATAATAAAGAAGATATTATACAAAGAAAAGAAATTTTCTTTTGCGGAGGACAAAATGGATAATCAGAATAACGGAAATAATAATCAAAACAATAATAAGAATGATAAAAATGGACAGATGCTTTTGATGTTCATTGTTGTAACACTCATTGCATTATTTATTATGAGTCTGATCAGCAGATGGGAAACTTCCATGACAGCGCAGGAGATTTCTTATACTGAGTTTGTTCAGATGATCAATGATGATAAAGTACAAAGCGTTGAGTTCGATTCACAGCAGATTAATATTACTCCGAAAACGGACAAGGGTGTGTCATTTATCACATATTATACCGGGTACATTCGGGATGATTCTTTACTGCCGCTTCTTATGGACAAGGAGATTGAGGTAAAGGCAACCATACCGGATAATACTTCAACCTGGGTATATAATATTTTGAGTTTTGTAATACCACTTGTGCTTGTATGGATTTTGCTTGGATTTTTGATGAAGCGCATGGGCGGTGGTGGCATGATGGGTGTCGGAAAGAGCAATGCCAAGGTCTATGTGGAAAAGACGACGGGAGTTACCTTTAAGGATGTTGCAGGACAGGATGAAGCAAAAGAATCTTTACAGGAAGTTGTAGATTTTCTGCATAATCCGAAAAAATATACGGACATTGGTGCGAAGCTGCCAAAGGGCGCTCTTTTAGTTGGACCTCCGGGAACCGGTAAAACGTTATTGGCAAAGGCAGTAGCGGGAGAAGCAGGAGTACCGTTTTTCTCACTGGCAGGTTCTGATTTCGTTGAAATGTTCGTAGGTGTTGGTGCTTCCAGAGTCAGAGATTTGTTTAAAGAAGCACAAAAACAGGCACCTTGTATTATTTTCATTGACGAGATTGATGCGATTGGTAAGAGCCGTGACAGCAGATATGGCGGTGGTAATGATGAACGTGAACAGACGTTGAATCAGCTTCTTGCAGAAATGGATGGTTTTGATACTTCAAAGGGACTTTTGATTCTGGCAGCAACGAACCGTCCGGAAGTATTAGATAAGGCATTGCTTCGTCCGGGACGATTTGACCGTAGAATTATTGTAGATAAGCCGGATTTAAAAGGCAGATTGGAGACTTTAAAAGTACATTCCAAGGATGTGCTTATGGCAGATGATGTAGATTTGGAAGCGCTTGCATTGGCATCTGCGGGTCTGGTTGGTTCTGATCTTGCCAATATGATTAATGAGGCTGCCATTAATGCAGTAAAGCAGGGAAGAAAATTTGTTACGCAGGCAGATCTGTTTGAAGCCTTTGAAATTGTGGCCGTTGGTGGTAAAGAAAAGAAAGACCGTGCCATGAGTAAGAAAGAGAGAAAGATTGTATCGTATCATGAAGTCGGTCATGCGATGGTAACAGCTTTACAGAAAAACACGGAGCCGGTACAGAAAATTACGATTGTACCAAGAACAATGGGAGCACTTGGTTATACCTTACAAACACCGGAAGAAGAGAAATATTTACAGACCAAGGAAGAATTGGAAGCCAAAATCGTTACTTATATGGGTGGTCGTGCGGCAGAAGAGATTGTATTTCATTCAATTACCAGTGGTGCAGCAAATGATATTGAACAGGCAACCAAGATTGCAAGAGCAATGATTACTCAATTTGGTATGTCTGAGAAGTTCGGAATGATGAGCCTTGCCAGTGTAGAAAATCAATATCTGGAAGGTCGTGCTTCTTTGAATTGCGGTGAGGCAACTGCAGCAGAGATTGATAAAGAAGTATTGAAGATGATTCAGGACAGTTATGCGGAAGCCATTCGCTTACTTACAGAGAATCGTGAAATTTTAGATCATATTGCGGACTATTTATATGAACATGAAACAATCACCGGTAAAGAATTTATGAAGATATTCCGTGAATTAAAAGGTCTGCCTGATCCGGATGAGGATAAGAAGGAGAACGAAGGGGAAGATGCCGGTTCGACAACATCAGAAGCAGTTGAGAAAACAACCGAGAATATGTTCGTGGATGAAGATAGTGATGTTTGAGATTGAAGAAGAATTAAAAAAACTGCCGGATAGACCGGGAGTATATATCATGCATGATGAGAAAGATGATATCATCTATGTAGGAAAAGCAGTGAATTTAAAAAATCGTGTCAGACAGTATTTTAGACCAAGTCATGATGAAGGAATCAAAAAGGCGAAGATGGTAGAACAGATTCGCCGTTTTGAGTATATTATTACGGATTCTGAACTGGAAGCGCTGGTGTTAGAATGCAATCTGATCAAAGAACATCGGCCAAAATATAATACTATGCTGCGGGATGACAAAACATATCCGTATATCAGGGTGACTCTTGGGGAAGATTTCCCAAGGGTCCTCTTTTCACGTCAGATGAAAAAAGATAAATCAAAATATTTTGGACCATATACAAGTGCCGGAGCGGTAAAAGATACGATAGAGTTGATTCAAAAGATGTACCAGATCAGAACTTGTAATCGAAATTTACCAAGGGATATCGGAAAAGAAAGACCCTGTTTGAATTATCATATTAAAAAATGTAATGCACCGTGTCAGGGGTATATTAGTAAAGAAGAGTATCATAAATCAATTGAAATGGTACTGTCTTTTTTAAATGGAAATTATCAGCCAATTATAAAAGATTTAGAGAAAAAAATGATGGCAGCGTCAGACAGTCTGGAATTTGAAAGGGCGATTGAATACAGAGAACTTTTAAACAGTGTAAAACAGATTGCACAAAAACAGAAAATCACCAGTTTTGACGGAGAAGATAAAGATGTGATAGCCCTTGCCGGTGATGAGAGAGATGCGGTGGTACAGGTATTTTTTGTTCGTGGTGGAAAACTAATTGGGAGAGAACATTTTTATATTAAAATTGCGACAGAAGATACAGAGAGTCAGATTCTTACTACGTTTGTGAAACAGTTCTATTCGGGAACCCCATTTTTGCCACGGGAAATTATGCTTTCAGCGGAGATTGAAGATCAGGACATAATAGAGGAGTGGTTGGAAAAAAAGCGTGGTTCCAAGGTTTATTTACGTATTCCAAGGCGGGGAATGAAGGAAAAATTAGTAGAGTTAGCAAAGAAAAATGCAGAACTGGTATTGAGTCAGGATAAAGAGCGTATCAAGAGAGAAGAAGGAAGAACAATAGGAGCCTTAAAAGAAATTGAGAAATTACTTGATATGGAGAAACTCAATCGAATTGAGGCATTTGATATTTCTAACATTAGTGGTTTTCAGACAGTGGGTTCTATGATTGTGTACGAAAAAGGAAAGCCATGCCGCAGTGATTATAGAAAGTTTCGATTAAAGACAATTCAGGGACCGGATGATTATGCTTCCATGCATGAAGTTCTCACCAGACGTTTTTTACATGGAATGGAAGAAAAAAAGGAACTGCAAGAAAAAAATATGTCGGACGTTTATGGTAGTTTTACCAGATTCCCGGATCTTATCATGATGGATGGTGGCCGTGGACAGGTAAATATTGCATTGAAAGTTTTAGCGGAATTACATCTGGATATTCCGGTATGTGGAATGGTGAAAGATGATAACCACAGGACGAGAGGATTATACTATAATAACGTTGAGATTCCGATAGACCGAAACAGTGAAGGATTTAAGCTGATAACCAGAATACAGGATGAGGCACATCGGTTTGCAATTGAATATCACCGCTCTTTGCGGAGCAAGGGACAGGTACATTCTGTATTGGATGATATCGATGGAATCGGTTCGACAAGAAGAAAAGCGTTAATGCGGCGTTTCCAGTCAATTGAAAATATAAAGCAGGCAACCATAGAAGAATTGAAAGAAACAGAATCTATGAATGAAAGAGCAGCTCAGGCGGTATATCATTTCTTTCATATAAATGCAGAGAAAAACGATGTACCAGGCAGCTGAATTATTACAACTTTAGTGCAGAAAATAAGTTTGAAGTTGAAGCAGTATGAGTTCTATGCTACACTAAACACATTAGAAGGTTGAAAAAATAAGTTTGTACAGAGATAAAGGAGAGGGTATTATGCAAGGAGTAGCAATTGGAAAGATTGTAAAAAGAATGGGATTAAAAAATTGGACAAACGATATGGACTTGAAAGGACACCGGATTCTTTTGTCAGATGTGAATCGCCCGGCATTGCAGCTGAGTGGTTATTTTAATCATTTTGAGGAAAAACGTGTACAGATTATTGGGAATGTTGAATATACGTATTTACAACAGCTGGAGCAGGAACGAAAAATTGAAATTTATAATGAATTTTTAAAGTATGAAATTCCATGTGTAATTTTCTGCAGGGATTTGCAGCCGGATGAGGATTTCCTTCGTATTGCGAAAGAAAATGGTGTGCCGGTACTTGGAACAAATCGTTCTACTTCCGAGTTTATGGCAGAACTTATTTATATTTTAAGTGAGCAGCTTGCACCATGCATTACGATTCATGGTGTTTTGGTAGATGTTTATGGAGAAGGTCTTCTTATCATGGGAGAGAGCGGTATCGGGAAAAGCGAAGCCGCTTTGGAATTGATTCGAAGAGGGCATCGTCTGGTTACGGATGATGTGGTGGAAATCCGTAAAATTAATGAACATACGTTGGTCGGAACATCACCGGATATTACAAGATATTTTATTGAGTTGCGTGGAATCGGTATCATTGATGTAAAGACCTTGTTTGGTGTGGAATGTGTAAAAGAAAAGCAGAGCATTGATCTTGTGATTAAGCTGGAAGACTGGAAAAAAGATAATGATTACGACAGACTTGGTCTGGAAGAGGAGTATACGGAGATTTTAGGAAATAAAGTGGCTTGTCATTCATTGCCAATCCGTCCGGGACGTAACCTTGCAGTAATTTGTGAAACCGCAGCAGTAAATCACAGACAGAAAAAAATGGGTTATAATGCTGCACAGGAATTATATCGTCGTGTGCAGGCAAATATAAATAAAGATGGCGAAAGCGAAGAAGAAGAGTAAAAGAGGTTTTGACATATGGAACGTGAACTGGCATGGGATAGTTACAATGAGAAAGAAATAAATAAAATATTTGATTTTTCAGAAAAATATCGCGCATTTCTCACAAATTGTAAGACAGAACGTGAATGCGTAGCATGGTTTGTCGAGCAGGCAGAAGCAGCAGGGTTTGTAAGTCTGGAAGAAGCCATGGAAAAGCAGCAGAAACTGAAAGTTGGAGATAGAATTTATGTAAACCGAATGAACAAATGGTTTGCAGCATTTGTAATAGGAAAAAAGAGTCTGGAAGCCGGCATGAATATTTTGGGGGCACACATTGATTCTCCCCGTATCGATTTGAAACAGAATCCTTTTTACGAAGAAAGCGGTCTTGCCATGCTTGATACACATTATTATGGCGGAATAAAAAAATATCAATGGGTAACCATTCCTATGGCATTGCATGGTGTAGTTGCAAAAACGGATGGTACCGTGGTAAATATTTCGATAGGCGATAAACCGGAAGATCCGGTGTTTGGAATCAGTGACCTCTTGGTACATCTTGCAACGGAACAGATGGATAAAAAGGCGGCAAAGGTAATTGATGGTGAAAGCATGAATGTCATGATTGGCAGCATGCCGTTAAAAAATGCGACAGAAAAAGAAGCCGTAAAAGCCAATATTCTTCAGATTATTGAAAAAACATATCAAATTAAGGAGGAAGATTTTCTTTCAGCGGAGATTGAAGTGGTTCCGGCGGGAGAGGCGAGAGATTATGGGTTTGACCGTAGTATGATAATGGGCTATGGGCATGACGACAGAGTCTGCGCATATCCTTCTTTTGTAGCGTTGTCAGAAATGAAGGAACCGGAAGTTACCAGTGTATGCTTATTGGTTGATAAAGAAGAAATTGGAAATGAGGGTGCCAGCAGTGCGCGTTCTCTTTATTTTGAAAATGCAGTGGCAGAGCTTTTGAATTTGTCCGGAGATTATTCGGATCTTTTATTGCGACGTGCATTGCAGAATTCAAAGATGATATCTTCTGATGTCAGTGCAGCCTTTGATCCAAATTATCCGACGGTTTTAGAGACAAAGAATGCAGCATATTTTGGCAAGGGTCTTGTATTTAACAAATATAGCGGGGTAAGAGGAAAAAGGGATTCCAACGATACAAATGCAGAATATATAGGAGAGATAAGGCGTATAATGGAAGAAAACCATGTGTTTTATCAGACTGCTGAACTTGGAAAGGTTGACCAGGGTGGTGGAGGTACAATTGCACGTATCTTTGCACGATATGGTATGCAGGTCATTGATGGAGGAATTCCGGTTATTAATATGCATGCACCATGGGAAATTATCAGTAAAGCAGATTTATATGAAGCATATAAGGGTTACATTGCATTTTTGAAAGAAGCATAATGGAGAAAAGACGTGAATCAGGATGTATTAAGGAAACTAGGAGAAATTCTGGATAAAGATCAGTTAATGACGGAAGAACCGATGCAAAAGCATACTACGTTTCGGGTTGGTGGAAATGCAGATATTTTTGTAATTCCAAAAGCTTCTGAGATCGCAGATGTTATAAAAGTTTGCAAAAGATTTGGAGAACAGGTCACGATAGTAGGAAACGGAAGTAACCTTTTGGTAGGAGACAAGGGAATTCGTGGCGTGGTGGTAAATGTCGGGAAAAACATGCGGAATGTTGAAATAGAAGGTGATACTTTAAAAATCGAAGCCGGAACGACGCTTGCGGCTGCTGCTATGGTGGCAGCCAAGGCCGGGCTTTCAGGCATGGAGTTTGCATCTGGCATACCGGGAACTTTTGGCGGTGCGGTAGTGATGAATGCAGGAGCTTATGGTGGAGAAATAAAAGATATCCTTGTGTCAGTAAATGTTTTGGATAAAGAAGGACAGGTCAGACAACTTTCTGCACAAGAGTTAGAGTTATCCTATCGGCATAGTAATATATTGGAGCAGAAATATCTTGTTTTGTCCGGGGTTTTACAGTTAAATAAGAAAGAACCCGACACAATTTTGGCATATATGGAAGAGCTTAGGGCAAAAAGATTGGAAAAGCAGCCATTGGAATATCCAAGCGCAGGCAGTACATTTAAACGTCCCAAAGGGTATTTTGCAGGAAAACTTATTATGGATGCCGGATTAAGAGGATTTTCAGTAGGAGATGCAGCAGTATCTGCAAAACATTGTGGATTTGTGATAAATAAGGGAAATGCCACGGCAACAGATATTTGTGAACTAATAGATAAAATTATACAAATTGTACAAGAAAAATACCAGGTCACATTAGAGCCGGAAGTAAAAAAAGTTGGCGAATTCTAATGGAAAGGAGTAAGTATGAAGTTTGTTATTTTAACGGGAATGTCAGGCGCAGGAAAAAGTACAGCAATAAAGATGATGGAAGATATCGGCTATTATTGTGTGGATAATCTTCCGATTGCATTGGTAGAAAAATTTGTGGAACTGGCAGATCTTCATAACTCAGAATTACAAAAGGTAGCCGTAGGGATTGATATCCGAAATGGACAGGCATTAGAAGAACTGGATGAGGTACTGGAACATCTGAAGAACGAAGGGAAAAGTTTTGAAATTCTTTTTTTAGATGCAGAGGATTCTGTTCTGGTAAAGCGATATAAGGAAACAAGAAGAAATCATCCACTTTCCGGCGGAGAACGTATTGAAAAAGGAATTGAAATGGAGCGGGAGCAGCTTGCATTTTTAAAAGAAAGAGCAGACTATATTATTGATACCAGTCAGCTTTTGACCAGGGAATTAAAAGCTGAAATCAGTAAAATATTTGAAAAAAACCAGGACTACAAAAATTTATTTATTACGATTCTTTCTTTTGGATTTAAATATGGAATACCGGTAGATTCCGATTTGGTGTTTGATGTTCGTTTTTTACCGAACCCGTATTATGTTGAAGGACTTCGTTATAAAAACGGGAATGATAAGGAAATACAGGATTATGTCCTGCAGTACAAAGAGGCACATGAATTTTTGGACAAATTAGAGGATATGTTGCAGTTCCTGATTCCTAATTATATTATAGAAGGAAAAAACCGGCTGGTGATAAGTGTGGGATGTACCGGTGGAAAGCATCGTTCTGTAACGCTTGCGAATGAATTGTACAAGCGGTTGGAAAAAAATAAAGAATATGGAATTAAGATTGAGCACAGAGATATTGATAAAGATGCAAAACGGAAATAAGGAGTTATATGTCATTTTCGAGTGAAGTAAAAGAAGAACTGGCAAAGCAGATAGGAAAAGGCAGGCATTGCAGAATCGCAGAATTGGCAGCTATTTTTGCTTTTGATGGAAAAATAGAACAAAAAGACGGAAAAAATATTTTGGAAATTACGACGGAAAATGCGTCATTAGCAAGAAAGTGCTTTACTTTAATAAAGAAAACTTTTAATATAAGTACGGATATCCGGAAAAAGGATGGAAATGGAGTAAATCACAGTCATATTTATGTTATTTCAACGAATCAGGAAGATGAAATTGATAAAATTCTGACGGCATTAAAAATGAAAGAAGCTGTGTTGTGCCCTTCCTTAGAAGATGAATTGGTGAATGGGCTGCTGGTACAGAATATATGCTGCAAACGAGCTTTTGTGCGAGGAGCATTCCTTTCTGCCGGCTCTATGAGCGATCCGGGCAAAGCATACCATTTTGAGATTGTCTGCTCTGCATTAAAGAAAGCAGAGCAATTACAGGAAATGATTCATGATTTTGACATTGATGCTAAGATTGTGGCGAGAAAGAAAAATTATGTGGTATACATAAAAGAAGGTGCACAGATTGTAGACATGCTAAATATTATGGAAGCACATGTAGCATTAATGAATTTCGAAAATGTCAGAATTTTAAAAGAGATGCGCAATTCTGTAAACCGTAAAGTCAATTGTGAAACTGCCAATATCAATAAAACGGTAAATGCAGCAGTAAAGCAAATTGAAGATATCCGTTTTATAGAAGAAAAAATAGGACTTATGAAATTGCCGGTTTCTTTACGGGAAATGGCAGAAGTGCGTTTGGAATATCCGGAGGCACCACTTAAGGAATTGGGAACCTATTTACAACCACCGGTAGGAAAGTCCGGTGTAAATCATAGACTTAGAAAATTAGGTGAATTAGCAGATAAACTAAGAGACGAGATGTAAGAGGTTTAGAGGAGGAAATATTATGACAAAGAAATCAGTGGTTATTGGCTTGGCAAATGGTCTTGAGGCGACACCGATTGCCTTACTGGTGCAGACTGCAACCAAATTTTCCAGTTCCATATATCTGACAACAGAAAATAAAAGAGTAAATGCAAAAAGTATTATGGGGCTTATGTCTCTTGGACTTTTGAATGGCGACAGTATTATGGTGGAAGTGGACGGAGAAGATGAAGAAAATGCTATTGCCGAAATAGAACGTTTTATTTCCGGGAAATAGAAGATAAGGGAAGAAGATAGAAATGAAAAAAAAGTTGTTATTTATTTTTAATCCTTGTTCCGGAAAAGGGCAGATTAAAAGCAAACTGATGAGCATAATTGATATCATGGTGAAAGCCGGGTACGAAGTGACGGTACATCCTACGCAGGAAAGAGAGGATGCCAAGGAGATGGTGCAAAAAGAGGCCGGTAAATTTGATTTGGTAGTCTGCAGTGGCGGGGATGGAACTTTAGATGAAGCAGTGACCGGAATGATGCAGAGTGAAAGAAAAGTACCGCTTGGTTATATTCCGGCAGGGAGTACCAATGATTTTGCCAATTCCTTAAAAATACCAAAGGATATGCTAAAGGCCGCTCATGTGGCAGTGGAGGGAAGAAAATTTCCGGTAGATGTCGGATATTTTAATGGAGATTCCTTTATCTATATTGCAGCGTTTGGGTTGTTTACGGATGTTTCCTATCAAACAAGCCAGGAAATCAAAAATCTTTTGGGACATGCTGCATATATTTTGGAAGGTGCGAAAAGACTACATAATATCCCTTCTTATAAAATCAGAGTAGAATATGAAGATCAGGTAATCGAAGATGAATTTGCATATGGCATGATTACCAATTCTGTCTCGGTCGGCGGTTTTAAAAATATGACAGGGAAGAATGTACTTCTTGATGACGGACTTTTTGAGGTGACATTAATCAGAATGCCAAAGAATCCACTGGAATTTAACCGAATCATTGCAAGTCTGACAAATTTGACGGAGGATACAGATCTTATCTACAATTTTAAGACGGACTGCGTGAAGTTTTTCCCGGAAGAGGTAATTCCATGGACGCTGGATGGAGAATTTGGCGGTGACCATAAGAATGTAATCGTAAAAAATGTGCACAAAGCATTGGAGATTATGGTGAAAAACAAAGAAAACAAATAGGAAAGTGACTTTGTTATTTTTTTAACTTTATTTTTTGTGAAAAACATGGTATGATAAATCTGTTGCGGCAAATATAGCATCTGCCCAATGATTCAGATACCTTACATGCGCTGATATGCTATGCATTTCAAGCGTATATAATAAATTTATTTTATAATAACGGAGGAAAAAATATGTTAGTATCAGCAACTGAAATGTTAAAAAAAGCAAAAGCTGGTCATTATGCAGTAGGCCAGTTCAACATTAACAACCTTGAATGGACAAAATCTATTCTTTTAACAGCAGAAGAATTGAAATCCCCGGTTATCTTAGGCGTTTCTGAGGGTGCAGGAAAATACATGACAGGTTTTGGTACTGTTGCAGCTATGGTAAAAGCTATGGATAAAGAGCTTGGAATCACAGTTCCGGTTGCATTACACTTAGACCATGGTACTTATGAAGGATGTTATAAATGCATCAAAGCAGGATTTACATCTATCATGTTCGATGGTTCTCATTATGCAATTGATGAAAACGTTGCTAAAACAAAAGAATTAGTAAATGTTGCTCATGCAATGGGAATGTCTATCGAAGCAGAAGTAGGTTCTATCGGTGGAGAAGAAGATGGTGTTGTAGGTATGGGCGAGTGTGCAGATCCGGATGAATGTAAAGCAATTGCAGATCTTGGTGTAGATATGCTTGCAGCAGGTATCGGAAACATTCACGGAAAATATCCGGAAAACTGGGCAGGATTAAGTTTTGAAACATTGGATGCTGTTCAGCAGAAGACCGGTGTTATGCCGTTAGTTCTTCATGGAGGTACAGGTATTCCTGAAGATATGATCAAGAAAGCAATTTCCTTAGGTGTTGCTAAGATTAATGTTAATACAGAGTGCCAGTTATCTTTTGCTGATGCTACACGTAAATATATCGAAGCAGGTAAGGATTTAGAAGGAAAAGGATTTGACCCTCGTAAATTACTTGCTCCTGGTGCTGAAGCAATCAAAGCTACCGTAAAAGAAAAAATGGAATTATTTGGTTCTGTTGGAAAAGCAGAATAGACAATGTGCGTAAAAAACAGGCAAGAAATAAAAATTGTTTGTGAAAAATAGTGAAAAGCAAAAATAATTAAAAATATGCTTGCAATTTGTCTGTGAATGAGATATTGTAATTACAGAAGCGAATATGTGAGCGTAAAAGAACAAGGGTGTTCCAATGGTTGGAATGCCCTTTTTTGCAAGTTTACATAAAACTTCAATTTGGCACGAAAAAGTGCAAAATAATTATGAAAACAATGCATAGGGGATTGTGCTTGTTAAAAAAGCAGAAAGGATGTATTTAAGTTATGAGTGAAGTTCAAAATGAGTATTTCAATGTAGCTGACATCTTTGGAGAAAACGTATTCAATGATGCTGTTATGCAGGAACGTTTGCCAAAGAAAGTTTACAAAAAATTAAGAGAAGTAATTGAAAATGGCGAAGAATTAGATCTTGCCACTGCAGATGTGATTGCGCATGAGATGAAAGAGTGGGCAATTGAAAAAGGAGCAACACATTATACACATTGGTTCCAGCCACTTACCGGTGTTACCGCAGAGAAACATGATTCTTTCATTTCCGCTCCAATGCCAAACGGAAAAGTTTTGATGAGCTTTTCTGGAAAAGAGTTGATTAAAGGTGAGCCGGATGCATCATCTTTCCCATCTGGTGGTCTTAGAGCTACGTTTGAAGCAAGAGGATATACCGCATGGGATTGTACTTCACCGGCGTTTGTCAGACAGGATGCTGCAGGTGCAACATTATGTATTCCGACTGCATTCTGCTCTTATACAGGAGAAGCTTTGGATAAGAAAACACCATTGCTTCGCTCTATGGAAGCAGTAAATGAACAGGCACTTCGTCTTTTGAGATTATTCGGAAATACAACTTCTAAGAAAGTTACTCCGTCTGTCGGACCGGAACAGGAATATTTTATTGTTGACAGAGAAAAATATTTGCAGAGAAAAGATTTGATTTTCACCGGACGTACTTTGTTTGGCGCAATGCCTCCAAAAGGACAGGAGATGGAGGATCATTACTTTGGAGCAATCCGTGAAAGAATTGCGGCTTACATGAAAGATGTAAATAAAGAACTCTGGAAACTTGGGGTATCTGCTAAGACACAGCATAATGAAGTTGCTCCTGCACAGCATGAGCTGGCTCCTATTTATGCAGAAGCTAATATTGCAGTAGATCATAACCAGTTAGTAATGGAAACATTGAAAAAAGTTGCAGGTCGTCATGGCCTTCAGTGCTTACTTCATGAGAAACCATTTGCCGGTGTGAATGGATCAGGTAAGCATAATAACTGGTCTCTTACCACAGATGATGGCATCAACTTATTAGATCCTGGTAAAACACCTCATGAAAATGTACAGTTCCTGTTGGTTCTTACTTGTATCTTAAAAGCAGTTGATACACATGCAGACTTACTTCGTGAGGCCGCAGCTGATGTTGGAAATGATCACAGATTAGGAGCAAATGAGGCACCTCCAGCAATCATTTCTATTTATCTTGGAGAGCAGTTAGAGGATGTATTATCACAGTTAATCAGTACAGGAGAAGCTACACACAGTCTGGCTGGCAAGAAATTAGAGACAGGTGTAAAAACACTTCCTGACTTTATGAAAGATGCAACAGATAGAAACAGAACTTCACCATTTGCGTTTACAGGAAACAAATTCGAGTTCCGTATGGTTGGTTCCCAGGATTCTATCGCACAGCCAAATATTGTATTAAATACAATTACTGCAGAAGCGTTCGCAGAAGCATGTGACGTACTTGAAAAAGCGGATGATTTCGATATGGCTGTTCATGATTTGATTAAGAAATATGCAACAGAGCATCAGAGAATTGTATTTAATGGAAACGGATATTCAGATGAATGGGTTGCAGAGGCAGAAAAACGTGGATTGCCAAATATCAAATCTATGGTTGATGCAATTCCTGCACTTGCAACGGATAAGGCAGTTACTTTGTTTGAAAAGTTTGGCGTATTTACCAAGGCAGAGTTGGAATCTCGTGTAGAAATTGAATATGAGACCTATGCAAAAGAAATCAATATCGAAGCAAGAGCGATGATTGATATTGCCGGAAAGCAGATTATTCCTGCAATTATTAAATATACAACAGAGCTTGCAGAATCTGCAAATGCAGTCAAATCTGTGTGTGATGCAGATATCAGTGTACAGACAGATTTGCTGAAAGAAGTATCAGCATTATTAGCAGAAACCAAAGCAGCCTTAACAAAACTGGAAGAAGTTACAACAAAAGGTGCTGCGATGGAAGAAGGAAAAGAGCAGGCTGTATTTTATAGAGATGAAGTTAAGACAGCAATGGATGCATTGAGAGCACCGGTTGATAAATTAGAGATGATTGTCGATAAAGATGTTTGGCCAATGCCATCTTATGGAGATTTGCTCTTTGAAGTTTAAATGATACTAATCTAATTCGATTAGATTAGTAATATCTAATCCCCTTAGTAGTATATACATCAACAGAAAAGATCCCTGGGTTTTCCGGGGATTTTTTCTGTATAAAAATATTTTTGTCGTTTTTGTCATGGAAAAAGCATGGAAAAATGCAAAAAAATGATAGAAATTTGGTAGGTATGGAGAATTAAGGCACAAAAGATTGAAAAACCAACTATTTTGGTATAAAATAATTTAGGGGAAGTTTTGGGGAGATAGGAGAGCAGTATGCGATATCTTCCAATAGTGAAATTAAAACCAGGTATGGTTTTGGGTCAGGATATTTTTAATGGCGAAGGAAAAATGTTGTTAAAACGACATTTCATATTAAATAGGAAATATATTGATGCACTTGGAAAATATGGTTTTCCCGGAGTGTATATTGATGATGAATTTACTGTCGGAATAGAGATTGAACAAGTCTTAAGTCCGGAAATCAGATGTCATACTTTGAAGATGGTTCATGATTTCTTCCTTTCAGATGATACTGAATTGAACGGAAGGGAGCAGGAAATAGAAGAAGTCGTCAATAAAATTGTGAATGAAATCTTAAATGATGGAGATGTCATGTATAATCTGATGAATCTTAAAGCTTATGATGATTATACTTATTTTCATTCCCTGAATGTAGGAATGATAGCAGCACTGATTGGTGCGCATTATCATATGAGCGAAGAAGAGTTGAAAATACTTGTGACAGCAGCACTTTTACATGATATCGGTAAGAAGTTTTTGAAAATAGAAGTATTGAATGCAAAACGTGCATTGACCAAAGAAGAACAAAAGATTGTGCGTAAACATCCTAAACTTGGTTATGAATTTTTAAAACGGAATTTTGACTTTGATCCGTCCGTATGTGAGGGTGTGTTGGAACATCACGAATGGAATAATGGAGAAGGGTATCCATTACATAAGTCTGGTGAGGATATTTCGATTTACGCACGTATTATAAAGATTGCGGATGTATATGATGCTATGACATCAAAAAGACCATATCACAAAGAACTATGTCCTGCAGATGCGGTAGAATATATTATGTCAATGAATGAGACAGAATTTGACCCGGAGACAGTAAAAATATTTGTGAAATGGATTGCGGTATATCCGGTAGGTTGTGAGGTAAAATTATCAGATGGAAGAAGAGCCATTGTTGAGAAAAATACACCGGATTTTGTTTTACGCCCGGTAATTCGTGTACTTGACAGTGGGGAGGTAATTGATCTTAAGACAGATGTGGATGCGCGACATCTTACAATTGTTGGAATGCAGAATTAGAAGGACGATGTATTAGACAGAGAGGTGTGTATGACAAATCAGGGAAAAAATGCGGTAGATACTCTGTTGGCAGACAGCTTGAAAGAGTTGACGGAAAAACATCCCATAGAGAAGATTACAATTAAGGAAATTACTGATAAAGCGGGGGTGATACGTCCGACTTTTTATAATCATTTTCAGGATAAATATGAATTATTGGAATGGATTGTTAAAAAGGAAGCATTAGAACCGATGATTCCCTTACTTCAGCATGAAATGATAGAACAGGCATTAGTGCTCATGCTTACCAGTATGGAACGCAGTAAAACATTTTATACAAAAGCAAGCAAACTGGAAGGACAGAATTCTTTTGAAAGCATAGTAAGAAATTCGTTGGGAGAAATTTTGCAACAACTATTGAAAAGTTTGGGAGTTACAAAATCCACAAAATATAAATGGATAGATACAGAAGGAGTCGCCAGGTATTATGCAAATTCAATGTGTTATATGATAATGACATGGATTCAGGATGGGATGGTTGTACCACCGACAGAATTGGCAGAGATTTATGTTTATATGATGGGTCACTCTTTGGAGGAAATCATACAAGATATGGAATAGAATTGATACAAATGAGAGAATATGTATATTTGTAATTACAAAATGGTGCAAATGTATATTGGTGTGATACAGACAAGAAGAATTGAATATTTGCAGAAGAAATTCTTTTTTTTATGATAAAAGAAGATAACATGAGATTACCATGAATGCAGGAGGAAGACGGGAAATGAATTGGATTGAGATATTATTTATTACATTAGGTATCTCATTAGATATATTTGGAGTGGTGGCATGTCAGGGAGCACAGGTGGCAAAGATTGATAAAAAATCCCTTGCGATCGGATGCGCTATCGTTGCATTTTCACAGTTAGTGGCTTTATATGTGGGTAATTTTGGCGCAAGTCTTCTTGTGCGTTATGATATTAAAAATAAGCAGATTAGAACGATTTACATTCTGTCCGCGATTATTTTTATCTGCCTTGGTATTCGAATGATATGGAAAGCATGGAAAAATGAGAATATTGTAGAGCACAAGGAAGAAAAAATAGATTTTCGTAAATTTTGGAATTTGGCAAAAATGACTGCAATCTATACACTTTTAGCAGGAGCAGCATTTGGATTTCTTGGTACAAGTGTAAAGCTGCTTGTGATTATGATTATATGCTTTACAGTTTTGGTTGTAATTTCCGGTTTTTATACCGGATATCGGCTTGGATTTGAACAGAAGACAAAAGCATATAGTATAGGTGGAATTTTATTGGTAATTGGTGGCATTGATGCTATTTTACGATATGTGGTATACTAATAGGGTATTCTGCGAGCCGGTAAAATGGATATTATGAAGAGAGCCGTAGCATTCGCTACGGTCTTTGTTTTATCAGGATAGAAAGGAAAAATATGCCACAGGTAATTATAGTTTACGGAAAAAATAAGAAAGAAATCAATACACAGGCCAAACAAGGGGAAAACCTGCTTTTCTTTATGCGCCGTATCGGTGTCTTCGTGGAAAACTCCTGTGGCGGGAACAAAACTTGTGGAAAATGTGCCGTTCTTTTTATGGATGGAATACCGGAAGTGGAAGCAGAAGATATTATTTTATCGAAAGAAGGGCGAGAGAAAGGCTGGCGTCTTGCCTGTTGCCATAAGATAGAAAAGGATTGCAAGATCTGGGTGGAAGAATCTTGTTTGGAAAGAGAGAAAAACGAAAGAAATGGGAACAAAGAACCGCTAGATTCAGACACGATTGTGATTGATATCGGAACAACTACGCTTGCAGCATCCTTAGTAAGAAAAAGTGATGGAAAACTAATAAAAACGGTTACAGCGGCAAATAGTCAGCGTGTTTACGGAAGTGATGTGATCAGCAGAATCAAGGCGGCAAATGAGGGAAATGAGAAAGGATTGCGTGAACTTATCTGGAAAGATATTGAGAGATTATGTGAATCCCTGAATGTGAAGACAATATCACATATCGTGATTTCCGGAAATACGGTTATGGAGCATCTGCTGATAGGGGACTCCTGCGAAGGATTAGGTCAGGCTCCGTTTCATCCGGTGAATCTGGCATGTGTAGAAAAAGATCTTAAAGATGTGATATCTGATTCAAATGAAACGTTTCGTAAGCTTGCAAAAGAAATGCAGACAAAAGTAACGATATTACCGGGGATTTCCGCATTTGTCGGAGCGGATATTGTTTCCGGTTTATATGCAATTTCAATGCAAAAACGCGAGAAAATCACGTTGTTGATTGACCTTGGAACAAACGGAGAAATGGTACTTGGGACAAAGAGTCATATGATTGCGACTGCAGTTTCGGCAGGTCCGGCATTGGAAGGAGCAGGGATTTCTTCAGGAATGCCAGGGATTTCAGGGGCAATTGCGAGGGTGAATTTCTTGGGAAAACGGGTTCAGACAGTAACGCTTGGAGGAAAAGCGCCGGTCGGTGTTTGCGGAACCGGAGTACTGGAAACGGTGTGTGAACTTTATCGAGCAGGCATTCTTACAAAAGAGGGTATTCTGGAAGAAACATACCGTGAAAAAGGCTTTCCGCTTGCAAAAAGGCAAGATGGAAGTATGATTTATTTCACAGCACAGGATGTTCGTATGGTGCAGCTTGCAAAATCAGCAATTAGAAGCGGTATAGAATTGTTGTTAAAGCATTATGGTATTACGGCAGATGAAGTGGATCAAGTCTATCTGGCAGGTAGCTTTGGACAAAAGTTAAATGTGCATAAGGCAGTAACAATTGGTCTTATTCCAAAAAAGCTGGAAAAAAAGACGACAGCCATGGGAAATACCTCTTTGCTTGGGGCGGCAGCTTATGTGCAGGCAAAAGATGCGGGAAAACAGCCAAGGGATGATATGGAAGGAATCATAAGAAATACGACGGTTCTTAATCTTGCAGAATTGCCGGAATTTGAAGAATATTATATTAAAAATATGAATTTTGGAGAGGCATTATGAAAATATTATTAACTGCAATTAATGCGAAATATATTCATTCTAATCTTGCAATCTATAGCCTACGGGCTTATGCAGAGGAATATAAAGATCAGATTGAGCTTGCTGAATTTACAATTAATCAGCGCACGGAATATATTTTAAGTGAAATTTTTAAAAAGAAGCCGGATGTCCTTTGCTTTTCCTGTTATATCTGGAATATTCGTTTTGTATTGGAAGTTGCGGAGGAGTTTCACAAAATATGTCCGAAAGTGCCAATCTGGGTAGGTGGACCGGAGGTTTCCTATGAAGTAGAAGATTTTTTAAAAAAGAATCGTTTTATTACGGGTGTCATGGTAGGAGAGGGTGAAAAAATCTTTCGGTATGTATGCGATTGTTATGTAAACCAAGACGGACATGGATTGGAAAATATCAAAGGATTGGCATTTTTAGATGCGGACGGGCATATGGTGTGTAAGGAACCGGAAATGCCGATGGATTTGAGCGAAATACCATTTTGTTATGATGATATGGAAGATTTTAAAAATAAAATTATTTATTACGAATCCAGCCGGGGATGTCCGTTTCGATGCAGTTATTGTCTTTCTTCCATTGATAAAGCACTGCGTTTTCGAAATCTGGAACTGGTAAAGAAAGAACTTGCCTTTTTTATAGAAAAAGAAGTTCCACAGGTCAAATTTGTGGATCGCACTTTTAACTGTGATCATCATCATGCAATGGAAATCTGGCGTTTTATCAAGGAGAATGACCGGGGAATTACAAATTTTCATTTTGAAATCGCGGCAGATCTTTTGACGGACGAAGAAATTGCGTTTTTAGGTACGTTGCGTCCGGGACTGGTGCAGCTTGAAATTGGAGTGCAGACAACAAATCCGAAAACAATTCATGAAATTCACCGGAGAATGGATTTGGAAAGATTAAAACATGTGGTGCAGCAAATCAAAGCGAAAGAAAATATTCATGAGCATTTGGATTTGATTGCAGGTTTACCATTTGAAGACTATGAAACATTTCAGAAATCCTTTGATGAGATTTATGCACTAAAGCCGGAACAACTGCAGCTTGGATTTTTAAAGGTTTTAAAAGGTTCCTATATGTTTGAACATAAAGAAGAATATCAGGTTATTTATGAAAGTAATCCGCCTTATGAAGTGTTGGAAACCAAATGGCTTCCGTATGAAAAAGTGCTTCGGATAAAGCTGGCAGAGGAAATGTTAGAGGTTTATTATAACAGCAGACAATATCCAATGAGCATAAAACTGTTAGAAACAGAGTTTGACAGTGCCTATGTGATGTTTGAGTCGCTTGGGAAGTATTATGAGGAAAAGGGGTATGCAGGACTTAATCATACAAGAATCGGACGACTTCAGATTTTGCTGGAATTTGTGGAAACGATAGATGCAGAACATCTAGAGCTTTTTAAGCAGGCAGCTACTTACGATATTTACAGCAGGGAGAATGCCAAAAGTCGTCCAATGTTTGCAAGTGATTTGAATGAATTTAAGGAATTAACGCGAAAGTTTTGTAAAAAGGGAAAACTGACACATTTAGAAAAATTTGACTATAGGATGCCGGAAGAAGAAACCGTGAAAGAATTGCCAAAGAAGCAGAAGGAGTCATACTATTTACTGTTTGATTACGAAAAGAAAGATGCATTAAATCACAGAGCAATGGTATGTGAAATTGATACGAAAGCGTAGGGAAGGAAAATGTTAGAACAATATGTGGCTCTGGATTTGGAAATGACAGGATTGAATCCGAAGCGAGATCAAATCATAGAAATTGGAGCGGCACGAATAAAAAACGGGGTTGTGAAAGAGACATATGAAACATTTGTATGCCCGACAATGAAAATCCCGGGAAAAGTGACAGAGATTACGGGAATTACGGATGAAATGATAAAAGATGCACCGGAAATCAAAGACATTTTTGGGGAAGTGATTTCATTTTTGGGTGAAGATGTTTTGCTTGGACATAATTTGATTTTTGATTATAGTTTTTTGAAACAGGAAGCAATTAATGAAAAGATTCCATTTGAAAAACAGGGAGTTGATACATTAAAAATTGCAAGGAAGGTACTTCCGAATCTGGAACATCGCACCCTGGAGTATTTATGTGGATATTATAAAATTTCGAGGGAAAATGGACATCGCGCCTTATGTGATGCAGTTGCAACAGCAGAATTGTTTGAAATATTAAAAAAGGAGTACAGTAGAGAATTCTTCGAATTATTTCAGCCCAAGGCGCTTTTTTATAAGGCAAAGCGCCAGACTCCTGCAACAAAAAATCAACTGCAGCACTTGAAAGAATTGTTAGATTATCATAAAATAAGCAGTGATGTTGATTTTGAACATTTAACCAGGAGCGAAGCATCGAGACTGACGGATAAAATTTTAAGTACACATGGAAAAATCCCCTCATAACATAGCTTTTAATTGTTGGGTGGTAGAATCCTGCAAAAGTGGGCTTAAGCAGGAAGTTTGTTCAATGAGAGCAGTTATTTTTTCAGATTGGCCAGTATCACAATAGAGTTTAGCTAATAATAAGAAAAGTTTGCTCATGTCAGTTTTTATAGATACGCCATATTCTAATACTTGAATGGCTTCTTTTGTAAAACCATTTTCGTTTAACAGTTCTCCATAACGAAAAATAAGGTTGGAGAGTTCTGTAAAGTTGGCATCGTATTTACTAAGTAATGGTAAATTGGCAGCACCATATTTTAATTTGATATCTGTATTTGATAAATTACTTAACTTTAAGATTTTATCGTTGGATAAAGAGATGAGTTTTTCTTCGATTTCCTGACATTCCTCCAGTTTACAGACACCAAATGGGAGGTCATTAAGAGGAAGTGTTACATAGGGAAGATTGGAAATGTCTTTTTTCCTGGTCTGGTTTGCAAGGGATTCACGTTCCCAGAACGATGCTTCCTGTTCTTCTTCTGCGCGTAAGGCTTTGGCACGTAATAGATTTAAAACCAGTAAAAATATGAGAAAAATTGCTAAAAATGGAAATAGCATAATAAAAGACCTTCCTTTATCATTATAATAAAACTTTGAGAAAGAGGTGATTCTATGATGAATTTTCATAATTCAAAAAGAAACAGGATTTTTGCAGCAGTTATTGTTGTTGTTTTATGTTTATCCATGCTGTTATCGCTTGTTATCACCGTGGCAATTTAAAAATATTGTCAAATCTTTTCCATGTTCATAATATACACAAAAAGAAGTCTTTCTGTCAAATATATTTGTGGTTATGCACATTGAAAAACAAAGTGATTGTGTTAAAATAGCAGAGGAACTTAAGCGGAGTGGGAAGAGTCATTTTAAATTGAAAGAGGATAAAAATGAAAAAAAGGCAATCGATTGGTATTTTTTTGGTGGCTGTAGGAATTATTTTTGCAGCAGTACTTTTGGGGACAGGTAATTCTGTTTTCGCAAAGGAAAAAGATGATACGCTAATCCCCGGGAATGTTTATATTGGCGAAGTAGCTGTCGGGGGAATGACGGTAGAGGAAGCGAAAGAAGCAGTAGCAGATTATGTGAAAGATATTACAGATGTTGATGTGGTATTAAAAGCAGGAGAAAAAAGTGTGACGGTAAAGGCAGACGAGTTAGGTCTGACCTGGGGAAACACAAAAGTTGCAGAGGAAGCAGCAAACATTGGAAAATCCGGTAATTTAATTAAACGCTATAAAGATCAAAAAGATTTGGAAAATGAAAATAAAATATATGACATTGTATATACAGTAGATGAAGAAAAGACAAGAGCTGTTTTAACGGAAAAGTCAGCCGAGTTGAATCAAAAAGCGGTAAATGCCAGTTTAAAGCGTGAAAATGGTGCATTTATTTATGAAGATGGAAAACAGGGGATTGTAATGAACATAGAGGGTTCTGTTCAGTCCGTGGTTTCTTATTTTAATAATGGCTGGGATGCTAAGGCACCGGAAATTGAGCTTGTGGCAGATGTGGAAGAACCGGAAGGGAATAAAGAATCCCTGTCTCGTGTGAAAGATGTACTTGGTACTTATCATACGGATTTTAGTTCTTCTACGGCAGAACGTGTGATTAATATTAAGAATGCAGTAGATAAGATTGATGGCACCGTGCTTTATCCGGGAGAAGAATTTTCCGTTTATGAAGCAATTGCGCCATTGGATGCAGAGAATGGCTATGAATTGGCAGGGGCATATGAGAATGGTACCACTGTGCAGTCTTATGGAGGAGGAGTGTGTCAGGTTTCAACGACTCTCTATAATGCTATTTTGTATGCAGAATTGAATGTTACACAGCGTTCCAATCATTCGATGCTGGTTCATTATGTAGATCCGAGTCGTGATGCGGCAATTGCCGGTACATATAAGGATCTCAAATTCCAGAATTCCACGGATGCACCAATTTATATTGAAGGTTATACAAGTGGAGGTATTGTTTATTTTACGATTTATGGAGAGGAAACAAGACTTTCCAACCGGAAAGTAGAATATCAGTCGGAAACAGTCAGCCAGGACACACCACCAGTTCAGATTGCTGCTGCGGCAGCACCGGTAGGTTATGTGGCAGTTACACAGAAACCGAATGTGGGACAGTCTGCAAAATTATGGAAGGTTGTGACGATAGATGGTGTAGAGCAGGAGAGAGAAGTTGTAAATACCAGTAAGTATTCCTCTTCTCCGAAGATTATCGCGGTAGGAAATGTGTCAGATGATCCAAATGCCTGTGCAGCAATTAATGCGGCAATTGCAACGCAGGATGAAGCGACGGTCAGGGCTGTTGCAGCGCAGTGTGCAGCAGGAGCAGCACCGGCAGCACCGGCTACAACCGATCCGGCAGCAGGAGCTACACCGGAAGCACCGGCTACAACTGATCCGGCAGCAGGAGTTACACCGGAAGCACCGGCTACAACTGACCCGGCAGCAGGAGCTACACCGGAAGCACCGGTTACAACCGATCCGGCAGCAGGAACGACACCAGTGCAATAATGAAAATAAAGAGTCCGATATCGGGCTCTTTGTTTATATACTTGCGAAGTTTGGAAATGATTGTTATAATGTTCAAAAATACAGGAGAAGATAGCAACTTCATATGAAAATAGGGAAAATTCCGGAAAACGTGTTAAAACGTTCCGTATTAAGACAATTTCATACAAAGCGAAATGAAGTGCTTTTAGGAGCCGGAGTAGGGGAAGACTGTGCCGGAATAGTGCTGGGTGAGGATGAAGCTTTTGTGGTTTCCACCGATCCGATTACCGGAGCATCTAAGAATATGGGAGAATTGGCAGTTATTGTGACTGTTAATGATTTGGCAAGTGCCGGAGCAGAACCGCTTGGAATTATGCTGACCATATTGTTGCCGGAGCAAAGCGAAGAAAAGGAATTGAAAGTAATGGTGCAGCAGGTGGAAGCAGAATGTGAAAAATTTCACATTCAGGTGTTGGGCGGACACACAGAAGTGACAGATGCCGTGACGCGACCGATATTTTCAGTGACCGGAATCGGAAAGGCAAAAAAAGACAGACTTGTTTCTACGGCAGGTGCAAGACCGGGAATGGATATTATTGCCACGAAGTGGGTCGGAATAGAAGGAACGGTAATTCTTGCAAGAGAAAGAGAGAAAGAATTGTTAGAACGTTATTCTACGACCTTTATTGACAGGGCAAAGGATCTGGATGCCTATATTTGTGTTTTGTCGGAGGCCGCAGTCGCCGCCAGGTCTGGCGTTAGTGCAATGCATGACGTCACGGAGGGCGGGATTTTTGGCGCACTCTGGGAAATGGCAGAGGCATCTGGCGTCGGACTTGAGATTGATTTAAAGAAGATTCCGATTCGACAGGAGACAATAGAAATCTGTGAATTTTTCGGATTAAATCCATATGAACTAATTTCGTCGGGCTGTATGCTTATGGCAGCTTCTGATGGAAATCATCTGGTAAGAGAATTAGAAAAGGAAGGAATTCCGGCGGTTGTAATTGGAAAAGCAACGGAAGGGAACAACCGTATCCTGCTAAACGAAGAAGAAACAAGATTTTTAGAGCCACCGAAAACGGATGAATTATATAAAGTAATATAAATAAAATCTCTCGGAGGAAAAGAAATGCGTGAAAAAATTTTAACTTTTATAGAAAAAAACAGCAGAATTGATTTGAATGAACTTGCAATTGTACTGGGTGTTGATGAGGCAACTGTAGTTAATGAATTAGAAGCAATGGAGAATGAGCATATTATTTGCGGATATCATACTTTGATTGACTGGGATAAGACCGGAATTGAAAAGGTTACGGCATTGATTGAAGTGCGTGTAACACCGCAGCGTGATATGGGATTTGATAAAGTGGCAGAGCGTATCTATAATTATCCGGAAGTAAATTCCGTTTATTTGATTTCCGGAAGTTTTGATTTTATGGTAACCATTGAAGGAAAAACGTTGCGTGAAGTATCACAGTTTGTCTCGGATAAACTTTCTACGCTTGAATCGGTGCTGAGTACAAAGACAAACTTTATCTTAAAAAAATATAAAGATCATGGAACTGTAATGGCAGAACAGAAAAAGGACGAAAGAGAGTTGGTGACACCATGAGAAATCCATTATCCAAAACAATTGTAACGATAGAACCTTCCGGTATTCGAAAGTTTTTTGATATTGTAAGCGAGATGGATGATGCAATTTCTCTTGGTGTTGGAGAACCGGATTTTGATACTCCATGGCATATCAGGGATGAAGGTATTTATTCGTTGGAACGTGGAAGAACTTTTTATACATCCAATGCCGGATTAAAGGAATTAAAGATTGAAATTTCTAAATTTCTTTCAAGAAAATACAATCTGAATTACGATTATAAACATGAAGTATTAGTGACGGTAGGTGGAAGTGAAGCAATCGATATTGCGATGCGTGCCATGTTAGATCCCGGTGATGAGGTTTTGATTCCTCAGCCGAGTTATGTTTCTTATCTTCCGTGTGCGGTTCTGGCAAATGGTGTGCCGGTGCCGATTGAACTGAAAGCAGAGAATGAATTTCGCCTGACGAAGGAAGAACTGGAAGAGGCGGTGACACCAAAGACAAAGCTTTTAGTACTTCCGTTTCCAAATAACCCGACAGGGGCTGTAATGCGTAAAAAGGATTTGGAAGCGATTGCTGAGGTGGTAGAAAAGCATGATTTATTTGTTATCAGCGATGAGATTTATTCGGAACTTACTTATGGTGAGGAGGCACATACTTCGTTTGCTTCTTTGCCGGGAATGTGGGAGAGAACGATAACGATTAATGGCTTTTCAAAGTCACATGCCATGACAGGCTGGCGTCTTGGGTATGCCTGTGGTCCCAGGGTTATCTTAGATCAGATGTTAAAAATCCATCAGTTTGCCATTATGTGTGCGCCGACTACCAGTCAGTATGCAGCAGTAGAGGCATTGCGGCATGGTGACGAGGACATTGAGAGAATGCGCGAACAATATGATGGTAGAAGACGTTATGTTATGAAGCGGTTAGAAGATATGGGATTACCTTGTTTCGAACCGCTTGGAGCTTTCTATATATTCCCATGTATCAAAGAGTTTGGGATGACCAGTGATGAATTTGCAACGAAACTTTTGCAGGATCAAAAGATTGCAGTTGTCCCAGGAACTGCTTTTGGCGCATGTGGAGAGGGATTTTTGCGTATTTCTTATGCTTATTCTCTGGAAAGTTTAAAAACAGCATTGGATCGAATGGAAAAGTTTGTAATAAAGTTAAGAAATCAGGATAAATAATTATGGCGAAGTTGAATATTGTACTATTTGAGCCGGAAATTCCGGCAAATACGGGAAATATCGGTCGTACCTGTGTGGCGACCGGAACAAGATTACATTTAATCGAACCGCTTGGTTTCCGATTGAATGAAAAAGCAATTAAGCGTGCCGGCATGGATTACTGGCAAGACCTGGATGTTACAACTTATGTAAACTATGAAGAATTTTTAGAAAAGAATAAAGGCGCCAAAATCTATATGGCGACAACAAAAAGTAAACAGACCTATACAGAGGTTTCCTACGAACCGGATTGTTATATTATGTTTGGAAAGGAAAGTGCCGGGATACCGGAAGAAATTCTGGTGAAACACCCGGATACCTGTGTCAGAATACCGATGATTGGTGAGACACGTTCTTTGAATCTTTCTAATTCGGTTGCAATTGTATTATATGAGGCGCTTCGACAGAACAATTTTGATCATATGAGGTTAGAGGGAGATTTGCATCGGCTAAGCTGGGATGACTAGTCTTTATTGTTCGAGGTACTAAGTTTTAACAGACAGGTATGGCATTTTTTTGAGGATACGAGGAAGTATAATGAGCATTATTGAAGCAAAACAATTGGTACATGAATATATCAGGCGTGACGAGGAAGGAAATGTTGAATCCATACAGACGGCATTGGATCATGTGGATTTACATGTTGAGCCCGGACAGTTTATCGCAATTTTAGGACATAATGGCTCCGGAAAATCTACTTTGGCGAAGCATATTAATGCGTTACTTATGCCAAATGAAGGTACGCTTTATGTGGATGGAAAAGATACGAAGGATGAAAAAAATATCTGGGATGTGAGACAGACAGCGGGAATGGTATTTCAAAATCCGGATAATCAGATTATTGCGAGTGTTGTGGAAGAAGATGTCGGATTTGGACCTGAAAATATTGGGGTTCCGACAGAAGAAATCTGGCAGAGAGTAGAAAAGAGTCTCCGTTCTGTTGGCATGTGGGAGTATCGGGCGCATTCTCCAAATAAACTTTCCGGTGGTCAAAAGCAGAGAGTCGCCATTGCAGGTGTTATGGCAATGCAGCCTAAATGTATTGTTCTGGACGAGCCGACAGCCATGCTGGATCCCTGTGGGCGTAAGGAAGTACTTCGTGCGGTACATGAGTTAAATCGTAAGTGTGGTGTGACGATTATATTGATTACGCATTATATGGAGGAAGTTGTAGATGCGGATCAGATCTTTGTGATGGATGAAGGGCATATTGTGATGCAGGGAACGCCAAAAAAGATCTTTTCAGATGTGGAACAGTTAAAAAAATATCGTCTGGATGTACCGCAGATTACGCTGCTTGCATACGAACTAAAAAAAGAAGGACTGCCAATTCCGGATGGGATTTTGACCAGAGAGGAATTAGTAAAAATATTAGAACAGCAGGTGAAATAGATGGCAATTCAGTTAGATAAAATAAATTATTCCTATAGTGTCGGAAGTGCCTATGAAGTACATGCGCTTCGTGACATTAATCTTACAATAGAAGATGGGCAGTTTATCGGAATTATCGGCCATACCGGTTCTGGAAAATCTACTTTAATTCAGCATATGAATGGTTTGATTCGGGCAACTTCCGGAAATATTTATTATAATGGAGAAGACATTTATGCACAAGATTATGATATGCGAAGTCTACGAAGTAAAGTAGGATTGGTATTTCAGTATCCGGAGCACCAGTTATTTGAAACTACGATTTTTGATGATGTCTGTTATGGACCAAAGAATCAGGGACTTAGTAAGGATGAGGCGGGGCTTCGGGCATTTGAGGCATTAAAAAGTGTTGGTCTAAAAGAAGAGTTGTATTATCAGTCGCCATTTGATTTATCAGGAGGGCAGAAACGTCGTGTGGCAATTGCAGGAGTACTTGCCATGCGCCCGGAGGTACTGATTTTAGACGAACCGACGGCAGGACTTGATCCTAAGGGAAGGGATGAAATCCTTGCTTTGATTTCTAAGATGCATAAAGAACGAAAGATTACGATTATTCTGGTTTCTCACAGCATGGAAGATGTAGCGGAATATGTAGAGCGGATTATTGTAATGAATCATGGACAGGTTATGTTTGATGATGTTCCGCATGAAGTATTCCGGCATTACAAGGAATTGGAAAAAATTTCGCTTGCAGCTCCGCAAGTTACCTATCTCATGCATGAATTAAGAGAAAAAGGGCTGCCGGTAGATGTGAATGCAACAACAATAGAAGAAGCCAAGAGTGAGATTATGAAGGTGTTAGGGAAAAAGACATGTTAAAAGATATTACATTAGGACAATACTATCCGGCAAAATCTGTGATACACCAGCTGGATCCGCGCGTGAAATTATTTGGAACGATGTTATTTATTATTTCGCTTTTTTCTTTTCGTGGAATTCCGGCATTTGTGCTGGCAACCATATTTTTAATCTGGGTAATTCATATTTCAAAAGTACCATTTTCCTATATGGTAAAAGGGCTAAAATCAATTGTGGTATTAATGATCATTACAGGTTTGTTTAATCTGTTTTTAACGCCGGGTGAGGTGTTGGTTAAATTTGGAATTTTTAAAATTACTTATGAAGGAATAAGTAGTGCGGTTCTTATGGTGGTTCGTCTGATGTATCTTATCATCGGAACATCTGTTATGACGCTTACAACAACACCGAATCAATTAACCGATGGACTGGAAAAGGCATTAATGCCATTTTCAAAAATTAAGCTTCCGGTGCATGAAATTGCAATGATGATGTCAATTGCACTGCGTTTTATTCCGATTTTAATTGAAGAAACAGACAAAATTATGAAAGCACAGATGGCACGTGGCGCCGATTTTGAAAATGGAAATCTTCTGAAAAAAGCAAAAGCAATGGTGCCGCTTTTGGTGCCTCTTTTTGTATCTGCTTTCCGTCGTGCGAATGATTTGGCAATGGCGATGGAAGCACGTTGTTATCATGGAGGAAGCGGAAGAACGAAGATGAAACCACTGCATTATGATAAGACAGATAAAATAGCTTATGTTACTTTGATTTCTTATTTCGCACTGATGCTTGTGCTTCGCTTTGTATGGGTGAAATATATAGTATGAAAAAACGGATTAAATTGGTAGTCGCGTATGATGGAACTGCGTATCATGGCTGGCAGGTACAGCCAAATGCAGTGACCATTGAGGGCGTTTTAAATGAAAAATTAACAGAGCTTTTGGGAGAAAAAATTACAGTGACAGGAGCAAGCAGGACGGATGCCGGAGTACATTCGCTTGGGAATGTCGCTGTTTTTGATACCACAACAAGGATTCCGGCGGATAAGATTTCGTATGCACTAAATCAAAGGCTGCCGGAGGATATTGTGGTACAGGAGTCGGCAGAAGTGGCAGCAGATTTTCACCCAAGATTTTGTGACAGCAGAAAAACATATGAATACCGGATTTTAAATCGGAAATTCCCGATTCCAACAATGCGAAAAGATACGTATTTTTATTACCGGCCGTTGGATGTTACCGCAATGCAAAAGGCGGCAGAATATCTGGTTGGTGAGCATGATTTTAAAAGTTTTTGTACGGTAGGGGCACAGGTGGAAACTACGGTGCGAACGATTTATGCGCTAACAGTAACCAGAGAAGAAGATTTAATAAAAATCCGCGTTACCGGAAATGGCTTTCTTTATAATATGGTGCGCATTCTTGCAGGAACTTTGATTTCAGTCGGGATTCATGAGAGAGAACCGGAGGATATGGAGCGAATTCTTGCAGCGTGTGACCGTACAGCAGCGGGTCCTACGGCTCCGGCGTGCGGACTTACGATGATTGGGATTTCAAACATCAAATAATTTTGAAAAACAAACGTCAAATAATTTTGAAAAACAATTGACACGCGCGGAAACGTGTACTATAATATGTAAGTCTGACATAGTATAGAGATGTCTTGCCAAAGCCCCGGCAGGTCATTTACACTATAGAAACAAGATACAGACGAGGGATTGTGCCGGTACATCACAAGACTTTGATACAGTAAAGCATTTCTCAGGTTTTACTGCTGTATTTTGACAAGATGAAGCGGTATGTTTCATCATTAGAAAAAGGAACCTGTGTGTTCCGGGTCACTTTAAGTAGAATGAAGGAGGAAAACCCATGAAAACATTTATGGCTAGTGCTGCTACAACAGATAGAAAATGGTATGTAGTAGATGCTGAGGGAATGACATTAGGACGTTTAGCATCAGAAGTTGCTAAAGTATTAAGAGGAAAGAATAAACCAACATTTACACCACATGTTGATACAGGTGATTATGTAATCGTTGTAAATGCAGAGAAAATCGTAGTATCTGGTAAGAAATTAGATCAGAAAGTATACTACAGCCACTCTGATTATGTTGGTGGTTTGAAAGAAACTACATTAAAAGAAATGTTAGCAAAACATCCGGAAAGAGTTATCGAACATGCAGTAAAAGGTATGCTTCCAAAAGGACCTTTAGGAAGACAGATGTATACAAAATTATTTGTTTACGCTGGACCGGATCACAAACATGCAGCTCAGAAACCAGAAGTTTTAACATTTTAATCAGAGAAAAGGAGGCAGATTACATTGGCTAATACAAAGTATTACGGAACAGGTAGAAGAAAATCATCTATTGCAAGAGTATATTTAGTACCTGGAACAGGTAAAATCACAATAAATAAAAGAGATATTGACGATTATTTCGGACTTGAAACATTGAAAGTTATCGTTCGTCAGCCGCTTGCAGCTACAGAAACAACTGACAAATTTGACGTTTTAGTAAACGTAAAAGGTGGCGGATATACAGGACAGGCAGGAGCAATCCGTCATGGTGTTGCAAGAGCATTATTAACTGTAGACGCTGATTACAGACCAGTATTAAAGAAAGCCGGATTCTTAACAAGAGATCCACGTATGAAAGAAAGAAAGAAATATGGTCTCAAAGCTGCACGTCGTGCACCACAGTTTTCAAAGAGATAATCTTTCGGAAACGAAGATATCAAGAAAAGCCCATTTTACAAGGGTTACAGAAGTTGTGGAAAGTTGTCAGATGTGTTGGAATTTACATCGAATGCAACACATATGCAACAGGTATGCAACAAAGATAATGATATGTATAGGACATTTTTCAGTAGAAATACTGGGGAATGTCCTTTCTTAATTTAAATCTTATTAATCGCATCTACAAGCTCCTTTATATCAAAGTGTGTGTATACTTTCTCAGTTAATGTCATAGCACCAGAGTGCCCCACAATCTTCTTGATAATTGTCTGATTCACACCGGCTTCCGCTAACATTGAAATGCAGGTATGCCTACAACAGTGCGGTGTACGATTAATATTTAGCTGTTCCATTAAAGGTTTGAAATAGCTATCGTAGTAGTTTCGGTATAGGAAATGATTTCCGTCCTCTGTGTGAAGTAGATATTCACATTCCGGACAGGATTCATACCAGTTTTTGTAGTATGGCAGAAGCTTATCTGCTATTGGAACCTTTCGAATACCATTTTCTGTTTTACTACAGATAACATCAAAATACTGTTCTTCCAAATGAACATTTTCTTTTTTTAAATCCAGCAATTCTGAAACTCGAACTCCACTGTATAGAAGCATTAATACAATCTGATAATATTTATCTTCTTTTTGCTCCCAAATCATATCAATTTCGTTCTTTTCAAACTTGTTTCTGTCGTATTTGTTAGGATTACGATCCTTATACTGAGTGACATCCACGTAGCTGGAATAGTCTTTGTTGCAAATATCATTCTTCAAGGCATAGTCATATAGCTGATTGAATAACACTTTGATTTTCTTTAGTGTTGGGAAATTCTTGCCACATGTATCAATGACAGTTTGTAAATCGACTAGCTTAATATCCTTGAATACTTTGCTGTAAAGGGATTCACATGCCTTATAAGATGCAGAGTATCCTTTTACATTAGATTCAGAAATAGTTGGAAACTTACGCTTTGACCATTCTTCATATACATCTGAAAAGGTCATCTTTGCAGCCTTGGTGTCAAATGGATTATTATTGTATTCTGCAAGCATCTGCAAGGCTTCTGCTTTTGTAGCTGCATATCCAATTGTAATCATATCCTGAACCTGTTTGTCTTTTTCCTTATCATAGTGCCAGCCTATCGTTTTTCGCACTTGATAAGGTCTTCTTCTTTTGCCGGAAAGTTTAACAACGCTTCCGTATCCGTTGGGTAACTTCATAAGCACCATCCTTTCGCTATTTACTAGAAAGCTGATAGCAAGCGGATAAAATGATTATTATTCGTGGGTTACCTTTGTTACACTTGGGCGAATTGTTTTCCAAATCTCATAATTGTCTTGAGTCTGGCTGCCAGAAGCAAGTAATTCTTTCATTGCCTGCCAGTCTTTTAGAAACTGAATGAGACTTTTGTTGGAAAAGAACATTCCGGGTTTTCCATCAATGTCTCTAATAGACACATCAAACACTTCATCAATCGCAAAAAGTAATGGTAATACGTCTCCATCAGCTTCAATATCAAATTCTACCAATGAATTTACATTGACATTTAGTGCTTCTGCTATCTTTCTTAGTTGTTCTGGTTTAGGAATGTTTTTTCCAAGTTCATACTTACGGATTGCAACCTCATGTATTCCGCAAGCTTCGCCAAGTTCTTTCTGAGTTAATCCACGAAATGTTCGAATTAACTTAATCTTTTTACCTGTATTCATTGCATCAACCTCCTGTAATTGTAAATTTAACATACTAATATCTATTAGTCAACATTAAATTATAAACTATTGACAGAGCAAATAAAGGTCTGTATAATACAAAATATAACAGAGCAAGAAATGCTCTATAAAAAAGAGGAGGTGGTAGAGATGCCAGAAGTTATTTACAAGGTTGATTTACCAGCCTTTACAGGAAGAAATGTACCAATAAAGGAAATTGCAAGTGCAATAGGGAAGGATGCACAGTATGTAAGGCTGGGATTACAACAAGGAATACTCAAATTCGGAACAGCAATAAAAGTGGGAAGTTCAAATGAATATAGCTATTATTGCCCGGATAAACGGGTTTGGGAAGAAACAGGTTACTTTAATGAAGAAGCAGTTTAACAAGGAGGAAGATTATGAATGAACAGCAGAATGTAGAATTGAAACTTATCCATATGGAGGATGTGGTTTCAAAAGAAGTGGAGTGGTTATGGTATCCATATATACCTTATGGAAAGATAACCATAATTGAAGGAGATCCGGGAGAAGGAAAGACAACACTTGTATTGATGTTGGCGGCAGCCCTTAGCAGGGGCTTGCCACTTCCCTGCGATGATGATAAAGAGTATGAGCCGATTCATATTATTTATCAGACTGCAGAGGATGGAATTGATGATACGGTAAAACCAAGATTAGAGAAAGCGGGAGCAGATTGTTCCATGATACGTGTCATTGATGAAACGGAAAAAGAGTTGTGTATGACAGATGACCGGCTTGAGAAAGCAATCGTTGAAACAGGAGCAAGATTGATTATTCTTGATCCAATACAGGCTTATATCGGAGCCAAGGTTGATATGCACAGAGCCAATGAAATACGACCGGTATTAAAGCACTTAGGAATGATTGCAGAAAAATATAATTGTGCAGTTATCCTTATCGGTCATATGAATAAAGCATCTGGTAGCAAATCAACTTACCGAGGATTAGGCTCCATTGATATTCAGGCAACAGCAAGAAGCGTGTTATTAGTAGCAAGGCTTCGGGATAAACCAAACATTCGAATCATGGCGCACGATAAATCGTCATTAGCTCCAACAGGAGATGCCATAGGATTTGAAATGACAGAAGATAGAGGGATGACTTGTATCGGCCCGTATGACATTACCATTGATGAACTGTTAATGGGAAATGAAGGTCGAGGTAAAAAGAAACTGGATATTGCAGAGAATTTTATCAAAGAGTTCTTTGGCTTATCGAAGGAGATTGCATCTAATGATATTTTACAGGAAGCAGCGAAAAGAGGAATTAAAAGAAATACTCTTTTATCTGCTAAGAAGACACTGGGAATTACTTCAGGAAAAAGTAAGTTAGATGATGGAACAAGTTTTTGGACATGGATTATGCCAGATGAAAGAGTTTAACAATCCGAATGTTTGGAAAAGCAGATTCTAAATTCTTATAAGAGTTTAGAGTCTGTATTTCTTAAAAGAACAGATTATTAAACTCTTTGTAGTTGTAACAGTTAATATTGAAACCCTCGGAGAGCCACCGCAGATTTGGCTTGCCAAAACTGCTAGGGGGTTATCATCTGTGGCAGAGCCAAGATGATAAGCATATGCTCCGAGAAAAATTTTTACAGATAAGAGAGGAGATTTGCTTATGGGAAATACGTCGTATACAGCACACATTAGCAACAAGAAAAGTGCTATTACAAGTAAGAGTAAATTGCTTGGAGTGGCAAAACACAATTTAAGAAAGTACAAATCAGATGATTATAGTAAAGATAATATTATAGTTTTGCGAGGAACAGATGATTTGCTTCAAGATGTAAAGAATGTTTATCATCAGGAATTTGATGAGGCTGTGAAGGAATATAATGACAAGCAGAAAAGAGCGGACAGAAAGATTGAAGATTATTTCGAGCATGTTGCAGGGCTTGAACAGGATATGGCTGTTGAAATCATTTTCCAATGTGGAGATAAAGAGTTTTGGCAGGCACATGATGATGTTAAGGACAAAATGTATTATGTATATAGTTTTCTGATTGGAAAGCTGGAGGAACTGTTGCCGGAATTTAAAATTGCAAATGCAGTAATTCATTTTGATGAAGCCAGTCCACATGTTCATGTGGTTGGAGTCCCAGTGTGGGAAGGTGCTAAGAGAGGTCTTAGGAAGAAGGTTTCGAAGAGAAATGTATTTACGCCGGAAACACTATCAGTAATTTTACAGGATAAATTACGAGAGGAAGCTGGGATGTGCTTCAGATATCATACACATGAAGATTTATCAGAAAAAAGTCTTGGAAGAAATCATGATTTATCCGTAACAGAATATAAAGTAGCAAAAGAAACAGAGCATCTGGAGCAGATACAGGAACAGGTGCATGATGCAGATATTGAGTTGCTTGCTTCACAGATTGCTTATAAGGAATTGGAGCGTAGACAGACTAAGGAACTAAATGAGAAAACAGATGCCATTGTTAAGAAAAATGAGGCTATGGAACAAGAATATACGGATAAGAAGGAAAAGCTGGAATGCGAGATTTCATATCTTGAGAGTAAGAGGAATATTGAGAAGTCATTGTCGGATATGGATAAGAGAGAATCGCAGCGTATATCCAATGAATTGGAAGGAAAACGGTTAGAACTTCGATCCGTAAATCAAGAGATTGAATATACTACAGATAAGGCAAAAGAAGCAGTGGTGTTGCTTGATAGAATCAAAGCGTTTGTATCATCATTCAGATTATTTGCACCTACCATTGAAGAATATGCTAATCAGGTGGAAGCAGATAAAACAATTGATGCCGGGAATTCATTTCGTGGAATCTTGTATGAAATCGGAAAACTGCTGGAGGCATTTAAAGAACTGATAAAAGAGGGATTGTGTTGGTTTCCAAGGCTTATGAGATGGAAAACTTCCAAGGGAGAGGTAGCACCAGTGTTTATCGAGAAAAGTAGTGGATATTCATATTCGGTGTATGGATATATGAATGTGGAGACTAAGGAATACTATTCGAAGGAGACAATGCAATGGGAGATTAAGGCGCACAATCGAATAGGGACTGTCGAGCAGATGGATGCAAATATTGAGGCGATGGCAAGAGATTTGCAGGAGATATTGAGGCTGAGTTCGGAACAGAAAAGATTGTGGGATGTGTATGAGGGGAGGTAAAAAAAGTGGTAAGATGTTTGAAGTAAACATCTTACCAGGTGTTCAATCGATATACCATAAAAATGGTGCATTTGGATTGTATTTAGAATGGTTTTTGTTATCTTGGCATGTATATTTTACTGCAGGAGGCGTATTTCTGCAGATGCGATATACTACTTGGTCTATTTCTTGGTCAGAGTCAATAAATGTGCGAATCCAACCATGTATATATAACGATGGTGGGTCAAATGTACTTTTGCCACCATATCCGATATCTTGCTCAATTATGAATAATTGAGCCAATATAGCCGTAATATCAATCGGATTAATATATTGTGTAAAACGAATATGGGTTAATGGCTTGATTGCATCTAAAGGTTCCTCTCCATAAAAGATTTTGTCAAAAGCGACGAGAAGCTCTTCTTTGGCTTGTGGAAGTTCTCTTGCACGCAATTTTAAATCAATAAGCAGGCGTAAGTGATTAGGACGAAATGGCTTGTCATCACCTATCCTAAGAAAAATTTGAAAATTTGTATTAACATCATAATTTTTAAATCGTTCAGATAATGTGCTGGGACGATAAATTAGAATTGCTTGTGCTCCGTTGTTATAGATTTCGGTCATAGTATCAAAAGGAAGGTCTAAAACAATTTCTCTCATTTCATCATAGGTCATTTGGTATCTACCTCCTTAAAAAATTCGCTGATCTCAACACCGAGTACATTTGCAATCTGATTAAGTACCGAAATAGACAAACTCTTATCACATCCAGCAGCTTCGATTTTGGAGAGATAGCTGATGCTGATTTTAGCTTGCTCAGCAAGTTGTACCTGTGTTAATTTAGCTTGTTCTCTGTATTGTTTTATATTAGCGCCTATAACACGATATAGGTCTGTATCATTTTCAAAATGCATATCAATACCTCTTTCACTATTTGTGAATATTATCTCATGAGATGTATAACAGATAAATTCACTTATAGTGAAAGAAAATTACTGTGGATTTTTGTATGAAATTGAGTTACAATGTATAAATCAATAAAAAAGAAGGAGGCATGGCTTATAAGTTTACAACCAAATAATTTTAAGCTTGAACCAACAACAGTTTGGTCGTTTCCAGACAGAGGAAGTTGGGCAACGCATTTAGGAAAGTATCGAGGAAATTGGTCTCCATATGTACCAAGAAATCTGATACTTCGTTATTCTAATCCCGGTGATTGGGTCTTAGATCAATTTATGGGTAGTGGAACAACCTTAGTAGAGGCAAAGCTACTTGGTCGCAATGCGGTAGGTGTTGACATCAATCCGCAATCTGTTTCAATCTCTGAAACGAATTTACAATTCCAATGTGAAACAAATTCAAAAATCTTTACACGAAATGGAAATGCTACTGATTTGCATTTTATCAAAGATAGTCGTATTGACTTTATTTGTACGCATCCGCCATATGCCAATATCATCAAATACAGCAAAGGGATAGAAGGGGACATTTCTTTGTTAGGTGTGGAAGCATTTTTAGATGAGATGAAGAAGGTGGCAAATGAAGCATATCGTGTTTTGAAAAAAGGAAAAATGTGTGCTGTAATGATTGGGGATGTAAGAAAATATGGAAAGGTCATTCCATTAGGATTTCGTATGATGGAATGCTTTTTACAGGCAGGATTTACGAATAAAGAAATTATAATTAAAGAACAGCATAATTGTCGTTCGACTGATTATTGGGAGAAACAAAACAACAATTTTCTACTTCTGGCACATGAGTATATATTTGTATTTCAGAAGTAAGATAATTCACAAAGAGTGAAAGTTTTGGTTGTTATTTTGTATGTTTGCAAGTATAATAGATATGTAAAAGATTGTCCTTTGCGGACATAGAGAAGAGGAATCAAAATGAGTAATTCAAGTGTAGCTCCATTTGTGAAATGGGCTGGCGGTAAGCGTCAGTTAATTCCACAGATAAAGGAGAGAATGCCTGAAAAGTATAATAATTATTATGAGCCATTTGTGGGTGGCGGTGCAGTCACATTCGAATTGCTACCTACAAATGCTCTGATAAATGATATAAACAAAGCGTTGATAAATGCTTACAAGCAAATATGTAACGCACCGGAAGCATTTCTGAAGGCTGTGAGCAAGCTTGATACAGAAATGTGGGAAGATGGCAAGGAATATTATTATTCTCTCAGAGAGCATTACAATGACAAGTTGATGAAAGCAGAGTATGATGTGGAGTTGGCTGCATTGTTTGTATTTATCAATAAGCATTGTTTTAATGGTTTGTATCGGGTAAATGGCAAAGGATTATTTAATGTTCCGTATAACAATAGTCGTAGGGCTTCAGTAGATGAAGAGGTTATTATGGCTACTTCAAAGTATTTGCAGGGAGTAACCATTATAGATGGTGATTTTGAATTTGCTTGTAAGGATGCAAAGAAGGGAGATTTTATATTTCTGGATAGTCCATATGCTCCATTGAATCCTACTTCGTTCGAGTCATATACAAAAGAGGGATTTGATATAGAAAGTCACAAGCGATTAGCAAAGCTTTATGATGAATTGACAGATAGAGGTTGCTATTGTATGCTCACAAACCATAATACAGACTTGATAAATGAGCTGTATGGTAACAAAGGCTATAAAATAGATGTTGTAAGTGTAAAACGTATGATTAATTCAGATGCATCCAATAGGGTTGGTGAAGAAGTAATTATATGCAACTATTAAGGAGATAAAGCAATGGGATATTCTGATGAAAAACAGAGAATAATTGATTATGTCACTAACGATGGTATGATAATTGAATTAACACCAAATAAAGATAATGAAAAAGCATATTACCAGGAATTAGAGATATATGCTGATATGACTAAACTTGGAATAAGATATCCAGGATATAAAACAACACAAACAAAATGTGACTATTGTGTATGCTTGGTTGATAGAAGAGGGGAACATCCTATTTCACATGTTGAGATTATGAATGATTTATATGATAAAACAACGATGCAAAACTTTGAACATATGAAAAAATATGTTGAAGATGTTGCCCGAATAGGCAGAAATGTTGAGATTGAAAATAGTTTAGAGCCAACTTTTGATAGAGGTTTTTCTTTTGAACAGTTGACAGATTTGATGTTTTATATAGCAATACAAGAAGACATAAATTATCCAGAGAGATATTACCAAGGAAGAAAAATGTGCTTTTATAGATATTTAGAAGCGATTTATTGTAAGATATACAGTAATCATTCATTAAAAGAAGCAATACTTAGAGCAAAAGCGAATTATATTCCTAAGAATTGGAATGATGTAGGAAATTTATATGATATAGTAGCACAAATAAAAAGGTAATTTAACAAAGGACAAATATTATGAATGCTTTTTTTACAAAAAAAGTGCCATTATATTTTGAGACTGAAGAATCGCAGTTAATACTAGGTGATTCATTTAAAATTCTAACAAAAATGAAACCGGAATCTGTTGATATGATATTTGCAGATCCGCCGTATTTTTTAAGTAATGACGGCATTACCTGTCAGGGTGGAAAGATGGTTTCAGTAAATAAAGGCTCATGGGATAAACTTTCGGAAAGTGGAACCAGCGTCGAAGAAAAACACAAGTTTAACAGAAAGTGGATTAAGTTATGTAAGAAAGTACTAAAGCCGAATGGCACAATTTGGATATCAGGAACACTACACAATATATATTCGATTGGTATGGCATTGGAGCAGGAAGGCTTCAAGATAATCAATAACATAACATGGCAGAAAACAAATCCACCGCCAAACTTAGCATGTCGATGCTTCACACATTCTACGGAAACCATTTTATGGGCAAAGAAGAATGATAAGAAGTCTCGGCATTTTTTTGATTATCAGAAAATGAAAGAAATGAATGGTGGAAAGCAGATGAAGGATGTGTGGACAGGAGCGTTGACGAAACCTTCGGAGAAAACAGAAGGTAAGCACCCTACGCAGAAACCGGAATATTTGCTTGAAAAAATTGTACTGGCATCGACTGAGGAAGGACAAGTTATCTTGGATCCTTTTTGTGGATCAGGAACTACCGGAGTAGAGGCGGTACGATTTGGGCGGAAGTTTATTGGAATAGATGTGAGCGAAGAATACTTGGAGATATCCAAGAGGAGATTGGAGAAGGTTTACGGAGATGCGAAAGAATATTGAAATATCTGATGAGAAGATAAGTGAGTTTTTGGAACAGTTTTATGGATATTTTGAAAGTGGATATGCATTTGAGGAATTTTTAAAAGTGTATCTTGAAAAAATTGGTCTTGATGAGGTTGTTGTCACACAGCGTTCTTCGGATGGAGGAATTGACTTGGAGGCTGTAAGATATGGTGTTGGCGGTTTTGCTGGGGCAGATGCTGTTGATTATTTTGTTCAGGCAAAGAGAAATAAACCAGGAACGACAATTCCTATTGAAAAAGTCAGGGCACTTAGAGGCGTGATGCCTTCGGGCAGTAAGGGGATATTTATTACAACTGCAAATTATTCAAAAAAGACAGAAGAATTTGTAGACGCAGACCTGTCACGTCCGATAATTCTTATAGATGGAAAATCACTTGTTGAAAGCTGCATTGATAACGAGATTGGTTTTGTATTTACACCTGTATTCAGTAAAAATGCAATGGATGCATTAAAGGATGAAACAGATGATTTGGTAAAAGAAGATGGAACAATAGATGAAACAAATGAAGGGGTTAAGCTGGTTGTAGATAAGCAGATTTCAGCTAAAGACATTCGAGCAAGAATATTAAGATTACCAAAAGCTATTACAAATCTGTTATCTGAAGACGCACATAAAGTTAAGGTGATATTTAATGGACTGTCACCTAAAGAATTAACGGTAGCAAAGAATAGAGGATATCTTGCAGGCGTAACAGATTTGTATAAGGAATCTGGATTAATTGCTGAGGATGGTTCGTATAATCCATGTAAGGCAATTTGGAAATTTTCTGAAGATAAAATAGATATTACTATAAAGGAGCATTGATAGATGAGAGATTTTGATGAATGGCTTAGTAAGTTTCGTGTTAGTATCTCTAGTTACGATTATTACATAGATTTTGAGAAGGTTGTTAAGAATGTTGAAGAAATCAAGGTGGAATTGAATATATTAAATTCACTTATTGGTTCCAAGAACATTGAAGAAGAATTTGAAGCGATAGTAAACAAGTATCCGGAAACATTAAAATGTATTCCATTATTGCTTGCAGTTCGTGGTAATGAAATTTATGCACAGGATGAAGATGGTGCATTTTTATATAATTTCAAAACTATGAATTATGATGTAGAGCAATATAAGGTTTTTATGCGTAAAACAGGTTTGTTTGATATGATTGCAAATCATCTTGTGAATAACTTAGTTGATTATGCATTGGGAATTGAAACAGGATTGGATTCTAATGGACGTAAAAATCGAGGTGGACACCAAATGGAAGATTTGGTTGAAAAGTATATTGTGGCAGCAGGATTTAAGAAGAATGTGAATTACTTCAAAGAAATGTATTTGAAGGACATTGAAGCTAAATGGAGTATTGATTTATCCGCACTTTCAAATCGGGGCAAAGCTGCAAAGAGATTTGATTTTGTAATTAAAACAGACGAGATGATTTATGGTATTGAAACAAACTTCTATGGCGGTGGAGGTTCTAAACTTAACGAGACTGCAAGGAGTTATAAAATGCTTTCACAGGAAGCGGATACTATTGATGGATTTACATTTGTTTGGTTTACAGATGGAATTGGCTGGAAGAGTGCCAGAGGTAATCTAAGAGAGACATTTGAAGTTATGGATACTATCTATAGTATTGATGATATGGAAAAAGGAGTTATGGCGGATATATTTGTATAGATAATTAAAGAGAGAATAATATGGATAAAAATGGATAAAATATATGGAAAAGAGGTTTGCAGGATGGTAGTAATGTCAAAAATTTATGATAATAGAATAAACAGTTGTAATTTATATGTTGAGACAACATTTGGAGAATATTTAAGTTTTGCAAGAAACATTATTAAGAATAATGAACTTCAAAGAAAGAGAGTACGAGCTTCAAAATCCGTATACTCACTTTTAAAAAATGATTTGAAGCGAGGGTGTGTTATGCCACCTCTAGTTTTAGCAATTGCAGGTAATAAAGATATCAATCTAGAAAAGGAAAATGACAAAATAGCTGAAGATATAATTAACAAAATAAAAAATGATTGTAAAGATATTTTGATATTGGATGGATTACAGCGTACGTATACACTAATAGATGCAAGCGCAGAGATGGAGCAAGAAAGTCCAGAAGATTATCAGAAATTTTTAAATCATAAGTTACGACTTGAAATATATGTTGATATTAATAAATTTGGCGTTTTGTATAGGATGTTGACATTAAATACAGGTCAGACACCTATGGCTGCAAGACATCAATTAGAAATGTTATATCGCGATAAATTAAATACAAGCATTGAGGGTGTAAAATTAATAACAGATGTTCAAGGGAAAGCTGATCCTGAGGATAATGAATTTATTTTTAAGAATGTAATAGATGGATTTAATTCCTATATGAATAGAAATGAACTACCTATAGAGAGACAAGAATTGTTGGAAAATATTCAAATGTTAGAGAATATGTCAGATGAAGATGTTGCAAATGACATATTTGAAGAATTCCTAGGCATATATGTAAAAGTGTTCAATAAGTTATGTAACGTAAGCAATAATTATTATTTAACAGATGATGATAAAAATACGTATGAGATAAGTGATTCTCCATTCGGAAAAAGTGTAAGTAAGGTGTTTTCAACATCGCAGGCGATGACGGGGTTTGGTGCAGCTATTGGAAGAATGAAAGATAATGGTACTATAAAAGAAATTGATGAAATAGAAAAAATGTTAGAAAAACTAGAAGACAATACCAATGAATGGTTTTTGGAAATGCTTGTTAAGTTTGATAAAATTAAACAAACTTCTAAAAAAATAGGTAATGGACAAAGAATGTTTATTCAATACTTCTTTAGAGAATTGTTTAATAAAGAGAGTGATTCGTATTTGAATCTTTATGCGGCAGTAAATAACGGATATCAGAAATATTATAGTCAGGTATGAAATAATGCAAATTATTGACAAAAGTGAAAATAAAATTTATACAAAATTTAGGTATGAGATATCAGAAGATTGTTTTTATTTATTAGATGATGATGGTAGCATTGTTAGTGATATAATACCAGAAATGAAATTGGATGCGGAATATAAAGTCAGTAATTTTGAGATGATGATTTTATATAATGAAAGAAAGGATTGTACGGAGGAAAGTATTTTTCAAGTGTATGTTGGGAAGCAACGTATAGGATGGATTTTTCCAATTCAAGCCATTCATTCTAATGAACATAGTTATGCAGAAAATAAGTTTTTCCTAAAATACGCATATATCGCGTGGTGTTTACTTTTGGAACATTTGAATGTGGAAGTAGAATCAATGAATGAATTTGACGTATTCAAACTGTATAATGATGGAATTAGTCTTCTAATATTAGATAAAGATAACTGTGAAGAGGTGGATGATTTTGAGTTTGATAAATATATTATAGGATTATTTCAAAAAGGATATTCTTTAACAGGTAAGGGCAATTTGTTCACTGATGTTATTGAAACCAATATTAGGCTTAACATACAACGGCAATCAAAGGAACTAGATGACATCCCGTATCTTATTGAATTATTTAAAAAACAAATTCCAAGGGAAACTAATGATATTAGTAGATTTTACTTATATTATCAGGTTATAGAAATTCTCATTTCGAAAGTTTTTGATGAGGAGTTTTCAAAATTTATTGATGACTTGAGAGAAGCAACAGAAAAGTTATTTGATAAAAGAGAAGATTTAGGACAGATGTCGAATGAAAAATGGAGGGTCAGGAAATTATGTAACGAATATTGTTCGATAGATACATATTTCAAAGAATGTTTAAATGATAGGTGTAAGGATATTCTCAATTACACTAATTGTAAAGTGTATGCGAATATGGAGGACAACTTATATCAAGTTCGTTGTCTAATGGTGCATAGAATGTACATATTAGATGAAATTGCCGAGCAAAAGTTATATAGTTTGAATAATGCATTTTTGGAGGTAATTATTCAATTGGTTCTATCCTATAGAGCAAAATAGTTGAATATATATGTTTATACCATTTAAAAAGTCGTTTAAGCATTTGGTGTGGATTTACGGACTCCAATCCTCATCCATAGCATCAGCCCATGCCTGCAACTCTCCGTCAAGAGCCAGTGCAGCATATTTGAGTGGATCATCAATTGCAAGATTATCAATAAGCCTTTGAGAATTTGGCGTAGTGTGAAGATTCTTTTCAGCTTCTGCACATGAGAGAAAGAGTAGCGTATTGTCTGCAAAAGCAATGTCGATTCCGTTCTTGTATTGGTTGTAATAAGCAAAATGTATTTTCATAATGATTGTCCTTTCTTTGTTAAAGTTATGAGTAGTTCAGGGAATGTGTGGGCAGTCCTCAGCATACAACACATATGCAACACTACCAACTACAAATTCCCTATTTCCGGGCTTTTCAGGATATCAAAACGTTAACAAAGAGATAATAAGAAGAAAATTGATTTTTTTGAAGAATACCGAAAAAGCCCCGATTTTTGGGGCTTTTTCTTATGCCTTGAAATTTTGAAAAATTGCGTGTTTAGTATCTAAAAAAAAGTCATAGCCACACCATAGCCACATATTAGCCACACTTTTTGTCTATTTCATTCATAAGTATGTCATTGTGTCGGTACAACATATCAACCTTGTTTTGTAATGAGCGTTCTTTGGCTGTTAGTGGGTCTTTATCTTCTTCGGCAGGGGCTTCAGCCTTGCCAGTTAGTTCAGCCCCAGTAACTAATAAAGTATTGATATAATTAAGTTTTTGTTCGTCTGTAAGTTCTATCTTTGGGTACATTGTTGCAACTGGATTAACATATTTGTATTCTTCGGATTAATCACCTTTTTTGTCATCAAAGAGGCTTGCATAGTAATGGTCTTGTTCAAAACGCAAATGTAATTTACATCTTCGTTTTAACTGAACGATTGGTTCTTTTTGTTCCTTAAATACACCATTGAAAAATTCACCAATCTTTAATACTGATGTCACTATGATTAGTTTGCATTCTAAAACCTTGTTTTTGTATCGGCTTTTAACAGTAGAAGCCGTATTATTGTCTAACATTTTCAATAAGTCGCTTAATCCCATACAACTTGGTCTTAAATCATCAAGAATAATACAATCTTGGCCTGCATATCCGTCAAGTACATCATTAGAGCCACTTGATACGAATACACTATAACCTTTATCTTCGCACATCATTTTTGCATATGTACTTTTGCCAGTTCCACTTTTGCCAGTAATATAAACACATTCCATATTTCTTTTTGCCCCCTTTATAATGTCGGTTCTGTATTTAAATGCATTGTCGATAGATTTCTTATATCTGTCGTATTCGTCAATGGTTATATGTTCGTGATAGTTAAATTCACGAATAACACCACTTACAATGTCATTTATAATTTGAAATTTTCTTGTTTCACTATTAGATTTGTTGATTGCTTTGGTCTTTTCTACTTTCCAGTTATAATTACTGGTTACTTCGTCTTCGGTGTATTGGTATTTAGTTGGTGCATTTTCGTGGGTAAGATATTTTAACATATCAACCCATTTGCCCTTTACCTTATTTATAAAGTTTTCTTTGATACCTAACCAGTTAGCAATATACTTGGTATCCGTTCCATATTCCAGTCTAATTGCAATATGATAATGAGCCTTTTTAGGTGTTCCTGCCTTATGGTCGGAATTTTTAGTTTCATCAGCTTCATTATAAGTATCTTTGTCGTGCAAGATATAAGCATAATCTTTGAATGGTTTTTGATTGTCTAATACCTTTAAGATTTCTTCAATGTTGATGTGTTCCACATCTGATACGATTTCACATAATCTAACTTGCATATACATACCTCCTATAATTTTACTACATACGGCAGTAAAACTACGCCGAACAGACAAGCCCACTGTTCGGCTATTTTTCAAGCTTTTGAATGGTTTTACTACGTACTACATTGTTGTTTCATAAGTAGCATGCAAGTTAGAAATCGGTTGTGTTCTTTCTGTATAGCCTTTTTCATTTAAAAAATTTCAATTTTTGATATTTTTTGGAGGATTATAAAAAATTGATTTTGCAAAATCCTTTATTTATAAGGGTTTGCGAGATGTGAGGGGGATAGTGTCGGTACTGGATTGGGCGAGATTTATCAAAAATCACACTTTTTATAAGGGAGGTGGAACGAAATGGGAAAGATAATAGAATGTGATGATGACACTTTTTATAATGCTTCTATTGATTTTCTAATTCAAGCATTAGCACAAGAGGGAATTGAAGAGTGTCAAAAGGAAGGTTCGGAAGATACAGATGATGATTTTGTAAAAGTAGAACCATACGAAAGAAAGACAACGGAGGAAAGATAAAAAGAGCCCCACCTTGCTTGTCAAGGTATAGGGGCTTACACCTTGGAGCAAGATTTAGAAGCATAGGCGGTCTTGCTACTGGTGTTTGAGAGGAGGGATTTTATGGCGAAGTTTAGTTTTCATTGTCAATGCTATAAGGCAGGGCAACTTGGAGGAATTGACAAACATAACAGACGATTAAACAAGAACTATATCAGTAATCCTGATATAGACTTGGAACGAAGCAAAGAAAATCGTATTTATATTGCACCGAAGCAATCACTTTATAAAGATTGTAAGGACATTATAAATAAAAAGGTAATTGCTAATGGTGGCAGAGTTACAAAGGCTTCAAACTGGATATGTGAATGTATCTTTTCATATCCTGAGGAATTACCGATAGAAAGACTTGATGAATATAATGATTTAGTTATTAAATATATGGGTGCAAGGCTTTGGGCTGATAATATAGTAATGGCTTGTTGTCATGTGCAAGACGAGGCAGGTGTTCCACACCTACATTTAGACATAATACCGATAGATAATGGGAAATTATCAAGTAAGACTTTGATAACAAGGGATTTTATAACATCAATACATAGACTAATGCCTATGATATTAAGAAATCACGGTTTTAATGTAGAAAGCTATGAAGAAACCGAAAACCGTAGAACTGGTGGTTTAAGTGCAAAAGAATATAAAAAGCAAATGGAAGAAGAAAGCAGGGAACTAAACAAGAAACTTGATGAAATGGTTAAGGAATATAATAACTTGGCTGATAAGTATAATAAGTTGATTGAAGATAAAGAGGCATTGGAACGTAAGAACAGAGATAAGTGTTTGTTGTAAAATATAATTACCGAAAGTTGCAAATGAGAATTGGAGAATGTTGCATCTCCAAATTGGAGA
>NZ_JADYUI010000130.1 GCF_021531695.1 Roseburia hominis
TATTCTATCAAATCAGGATTTATACGTCAATACGAAAAAACCTGCAATGACTCCAACGGGAATCGAACCCGTGTTACCGCCGTGAAAGGGCGATGTCTTAACCGCTTGACCATGGAGCCTCATCTCTTCTTTTCTTCCTTCCCGGAAAAAAAAAGCTCCCCGAGTAGGGCTCGAACCTACAACATCACGGTTAACAGCCGTGCGCTCTACCATTGAGCTATCGAGGATTATTTATATACTTTCAAAATTTCACACAGATTCCATCCGTTCCTTCCTTTGGTCAAGCCCTCGACCTATTAGTGACA
>NZ_JADYUI010000131.1 GCF_021531695.1 Roseburia hominis
CGGATGTCTTGATATCTGAAGTATTCCTACTTCTCTTCATCAATTCTTTCTGTGTGAAATTTTCAAGGTACATAGGTCAGATTTCTCTGACGATGGAGACGGAGAGATTCGAACTCTTGACCCCCTGCTTGCAAGGCAGGTGCTCTCCCAACTGAGCTACGCCCCCGTTTGGTAATTCTTTTCTTTTTTAATCTGGCAGCCACCTACTCTCCCATGCCGTCTCCAGCATAGTACCATCGGCCGCTTACGTCTTAACCTTCGTGTTCGGGATGTGGACGG
>NZ_JADYUI010000132.1 GCF_021531695.1 Roseburia hominis
CTGCCAAACGTCTGTATAACTCATTGGTGCGCTCTAATGCTCTGATTCCTGCCTTTCTGCCACGTTCCTCACCACGTTTTTCACCCACATCAACTCCATGATGGTAGGCTGATGCCATGTCATGTTCCAGCTGTTCCCTTGCTTCGCACTGCATCTTGATTTTCTCATCTGCATTGAGCTTTTTGATGGTTGCCGCTGCTTCACGGATTGCTTCGTTTTTTTCTGCTAACATGGTAATCTCCTCCCAACTTCTGCTCTGAAAAAGTTTCGCCCAAT
>NZ_JADYUI010000133.1 GCF_021531695.1 Roseburia hominis
AATTAACGCCTGTGGAGATAGTAGGTTACGAGGTCTGCGAAGCAGGAAGCCCATTGGCTTTTAGACAATGGGTGGTTCACTGGCTCTATATTGGATTAAAGTTTTAAATGTACTTGCAATATTCCACATTATTGACATATGCCCCAAATATGCTATGCTGATTTTAACTGAAAATACAGGCAATTTTGCAAATACTGAATGGAGACCAGCTATGAAAAGTCAAGCATAAATTAGCTGTAAATTCTTATTCTCTATCGGTGGTAAAAAAGGGTA
>NZ_JADYUI010000134.1 GCF_021531695.1 Roseburia hominis
CAGCCTAAATTCTCATCCATAATGATTGCTAGGAAATGCAAGCACTTCACTCTCATTTCATTTGTTAGATTTGACAGATGCAGGCATTTCACTTTATTTATTACTGGAGGAATTGCTATGCGAGCACCAAGAGTTAATGCAGAAGATCAATACCGATTAATTATGGAATGCCGAAGAAGCGGCCTGTCAGACCAGCAATGGTGCATGAATCATGACATAAAGCCCGGAACCTTCTATAACTGGGTAAAACGTCTCCGGCAAAAAGGCTGTC
>NZ_JADYUI010000135.1 GCF_021531695.1 Roseburia hominis
AAAACCAGTGTATTTTACAGGGGCAGGAACCATGACGCTTATCTTTCGCACGTCAAAGTACAGATAACCGCCTTCAGAAAAGATATTTATCTGGTACTTGTTTATGGTATTACCGAACACCCGATGATGCTTGCCACCAATAAAGAAATCAAATCCAGAGACGATGTAATCAGGGTAGCAAGAATATATTTCTCACGCTGGAAAATTGAAGAATATTTCCGTTGCAAAAAGCAGATGTTCCGGTTTGAAG
>NZ_JADYUI010000136.1 GCF_021531695.1 Roseburia hominis
CGATGTGGCTCAATTGGCAGAGCAGCTGATTTGTAATCAGCAGGTTATCGGTTCGAGTCCGATCATCGGCTTTTTGGACCTTTAGCTCAGTTGGTTAGAGCAACCGGCTCATAACCGGTCGGTCCTGGGTTCGAGTCCCCGAAGGTCCAGTCCGAGAATATATTTGGCCTAATGGCTCAGTTGGTTAGAGCGCCGCCCTGTCACGGCGGAGGTCGCGGGTTCGAGTCCCGCTTGGGTC
>NZ_JADYUI010000137.1 GCF_021531695.1 Roseburia hominis
GCCTAGTTCCGGAATCGAACCAGAGACACGAGGATTTTCAGTCCTCTGCTCTACCAACTGAGCTAACTAGGCAAATTAGAGTTGCGGGAATAGGATTTGAACCTATGACCTTCGGGTTATGAGCCCGACGAGCTTCCAGACTGCTCCATCCCGCGATAATATTGAATGGATGGAGGTGGATTCGAACCACCGAAGCAATTTGCAGCAGATTTACAGTCTGTCCCCTTTGGCCACTCG
>NZ_JADYUI010000138.1 GCF_021531695.1 Roseburia hominis
AAGGTTAAGACGTAAGCGGCCGATGGTACTATGCTGGAGACGGCATGGGAGAGCAGGTGGCTGCCAGATTAAAAAAAGAAAAAAGAGCCGGATTTTACCAGTGATCCGGAAGTTCAGGAGACTGAGCAGCCGGATGGCTGATAAAAGAATCAGCCGGAAATGTACCTTGAAAATTTCACACAGAAAGAATTGATGAAGAGAAGTAGGAATACTTCAGATATCAAGACATCCG
>NZ_JADYUI010000139.1 GCF_021531695.1 Roseburia hominis
AATTTGTATAATCTTTTCCCTTTCCCAGCTCATTAAATGCCCGGCACAAATAGAATAATGACCGGTCCTGCCAGTTCCCGTAATCCGTTGTCTGTAATTCGATATTCAGACGTTTATCGTTGTTCAGCAAAATCTTCACATCCAGAATACAGGTCTTGTCGTCAATGTCTTCTCCCAGTATGATGGGATTTTCGATTACACACTCTTTTATCTCATCCATGCGCAAATCTA
>NZ_JADYUI010000013.1 GCF_021531695.1 Roseburia hominis
GCGAGATAGCTCAGTTGGCTAGAGCATACGGTTCATACCCGTAGTGTCGAGGGTTCAAATCCCCCTCTCGCTATTATTGGAAAAAGTTATGGATGTTTGGATTCCATAGCTTTTTTATTGTAAAGAAAATTTTGGAATCTGTGATTTTTAATTTAATAAGATAAAAAGAGGTAACAATTCATGAGCAAGTAGCGAAGCGGATTGCGAATGTTTGTTTTGCTGAAATGATATATAGTGGTTTGGATAAGAAACAAAATGAAGTTTATATCATATGATTAATTAGAAGTGATAATAAGAAAATATCTGTTGTTTCAAAATAGAATTTAAAATAGAAAACAGATATTTTCCTATTATAGAAGATAACCTTACGGATAGAAGAATATAGAAGTTATAAATGTCTCTATATTTAAAAGATGTGCTTTTCTAGAATTATATCATGCTATTAATGAAAACACCATGTCGTTTCGCGAAAGTTTGACATTTTTCGACAATTTTTTTCCATTTGCCAGGAAGAGAATGAAAAGTAAAAGAAAATATGGGAGAAGTATGAAAATATAGCATAAATATACAGAGATAGCAAATAAAAATTCCGTGTATTAAATGAAAAACATATAAAAAATAAGTCGAATTTTGTTGCAAAGAAAAGATGGAAGAATTATAATTCTGTATAGAGAATGTTGGATTCTCAATGTGGTAAAAATGAGTTCTAGCCACGGTGTATTGATTGGGGAGGGTCATGCTTTTGACTCGTATTTACAAAATATAGGAGAATGTATGGATTGATTTTATGCGGTTTCCTAAAAACACTGTCGAAAAGTAGGTATTTATGAGGTGAAAAAAGAGTGATTATTTATGCTATACATGGGCTGCTTAATGGTTCATGCGATGCTTTCCCCTTAAGGGACTTTCGGACTGCCAACCGGAAGTCCTCTTTTGTTATAGAGGGAAGTTTTCTTCGATGGAAACTTGACAGAAATGCCAGTTAGGCTTATGATTTCATTTAGTATAATTATCTTGAAAAAAGATAAAAGTATAAAGCGGCGTATGATGCGCCGCTTTAAATAAAGGCTGACTGGTATTAGTCAGAAAAAGGAGATTGATAAAATGACAAAGATTGATATTATTTCAGGATTTCTCGGAGCCGGAAAGACGACTTTCATTAAGAAAATGTTGGAAGAAGCATTTAAGGGACAGCAGGTTGTTCTGATTGAAAATGAGTTTGGGGAAGTTGGCATTGATGGCGGATTTTTAAAAGATTACGGCATTCAGATTACAGAGATGAATTCGGGCTGTATCTGTTGTTCCCTGGTAGGAGATTTTGGAAAGAATCTGAATGAAGTCATTACAAAATATCATCCGGACCGTATTTTAATTGAGCCATCCGGTGTTGGTAAGCTTTCTGATGTCATGAAATCAGTCATTGATATCGAAAAAGAGCAGGATGTTAAGTTAAATGCGCTGGTTACTGTGGTAAATTCTTTAAAAGCATCCAAGCAGATGAAGGCATTTGGTGAATTCTTTAACAATCAGATTGAATTTGCAACTACTGTTATTTTAAGCAGAACACAGAATGCAAAACCTGAGCAGCTGGAATTTTGTGTAAAACAGATTCAGGAGTTAAACCCGAAAGCAGCAGTGATTACAACGGATTGGGATAAGATTTCCGGAGAACAGATCTTAAAGGTAATCGAGGGACAGGATTCTTTGGAAATGAAACTTCTGGCAAATGAACGTCATGAAAAAGAAGCAGAAGAACATGAGCATGAACATCATCATGACCATGAACACGAACATGAGCATCATCACGATCATGACCATGAAGAACACGAGCATGAGCATCATCACGATCATGACCATGAAGAACACGAGCATGAACATCATCATGAACACGATCACGAAGAACATGATGAGCACTGTACCTGTGGCTGTCATGACCATGAGCATCATCACCATCATCATGCAGATGATGTATTTACAAGCTGGGGTAAGGAAACTCCGCATAAATACGACAAGGCAGTGATTGAAAATGCATTAAAGAAATTTGTGGATACCACAGAATATGGTGTGATTTTACGTGCAAAAGGTATGGTCGAAGCAAAAGACGGTTCCTGGATTTACTTTGATATGGTTTCCGGTGAATATGAAATCCGTGAAGGAGAACCGGATTATACCGGCAGACTTTGCGTAATCGGAACAGATTTGAAGGAACATGAACTGGAAGAATTATTTGAACTTGCATAGAAGGATAATGTGTAGATAAGGAGGATTTCCCTTGGAAGAGACACCAGTATATTTGTTTACCGGTTTTATGGACAGTGGAAAAACAACACTGATTCAGGAGACATTGTTTGATCAGGAGTTTGGAAATGGAGCAAAGACTTTGATTATTGCCTGTGAAGATGGTGAGGTAGAGTATGATGAGGATAAATTAAAGAAGATTAATGCAAAACTTTTTCAGATTGAAAATGAGGAGGATTTTACGGAGGATTTGTTGCATAATATTAATTTACAGTATTTACCGGAGCAGGTTTTTATTGAATATAACGGAACCTGGGAGATGGCAAAGCTGCTTGAGATGAATCTGCCGGATGGCTGGGTTATTGTGCAGTCTCTTGCAACAGCGGATGCAACGACGTATGAGATGTATTTAAATAATATGCGTGCCATGATTATGGAACAGCTGTTTCAGGCAGATGTGGTTATTTTTAATCGTTGCGATGATAATACACCGAAGGGCAAGTTCCGTCGTTCCGTAAAGGCTTTAAATCGAAAGGCGCAGATTGTTTATGAGCGTGCGGATGGAAAAATTGATGAAGGAGATAATGAGGAGCTTCCTTTTGATATCAATGCACCGATTATAGAGTTGAGTGATGCGGATTATGGACTCTGGTATCTGGATGCGACGGATAATCCAAATCGTTATAATGGCAAGAAGATAAAGTTTTTGGCATTGGTATACAACCCGGAAAAAATGCAGAAAAAAGGCATTTTTGTGCCGGGAAGATTTGCAATGACTTGTTGCGAGGCAGATATTCAGTTTGTGGGATTTAAGTGTAAATATCCGAATGCAAAGGAAATTCCACATAAATCATGGATTACGATTACTGCAGAGGTAAGAGTAGAATTTGCAAAAGAGTATCGGGGAAAAGGACCGGTTCTTTATCCGATTTCCATTGAACCGGCAGAAAAGCCGGAGGATGAACTGGTTTATTTCTCATGATGACATAGAGGAAAAGGAGAGGAAATATTATGAAAAAGAAAATTTTGACCACCATGCTTGTGGCAGCTATGGCAATGACTGCATTTGCCGGCTGTGGAAGCAAAGAAGAAGCAACAAGTGATAATGCTGTATCAACTGCAAAGGAAAGTACCGCGAGTACAGAAACAAAGGATGAAGCAGAAAATGCAGAAACAAAAGAAGCCGGCACTACTTATAAAGTCGGTATTGTACAGTATGTGGATGATGCTTCTTTAAATCAGATTGAAGCTGCGATTGAAGCTGAATTGGATGCCAAAGGGGAAGAACTTGGTGTGACATTTGATTATGCAGACTATGCTTTTAATGGTCAGGCAGATTCTACGACTTTAAACCAGATTGCAAGCGAACTGGTAGCAGATGAGGTGGACGTGATTGTTCCGATTGCAACGCCAACTGCCATGATCATGCAGAATGCAACGGAAGACAATCAGATTCCGGTTGTATTTTCCGCGGTATCTGATCCGGAGAGTGCAGGATTAGTAGCAAGTAACGATGCACCGGGAGCCAATATTACAGGTACTTCGGATGCGTTGGATACGAAAGCCATTATGGATTTGATGTTTGCGGCTAATCCGGATATCAAGTCAGTCGGACTTTTATATAATAAGAGTGAGGATTCTTCTAAAAATCCGATTGCAGAGGCAAAAGCATATTTAGAGGAAAAAGGTGTTGAGGTCGTAGAAAAGACCGGAACAAACAATGCAGAAGTAAGCAGTGCAGCAGATGCGTTGGTAGCAGCAGGTGTGGATGCTGTATTTACACCGACAGACAATACGGTAATGACAGCAGAACTTGGAATTTATGAGAAGTTTACGGATGCTAAGATTCCACATTATGCAGGCGCAGATTCTTTTGCTTTAAATGGTGCATTCTTGGGTTATGGTGTGAACTACGAAGAACTTGGTACAAAGACTGCGGATATGGTTGTTGATATTTTAGTAAACGGAAAGAATCCGGCAGAAGTTCCGGTGCAGACTTTGGATAACGGAATTGCAACTGTAAATACAGAGACAGCAGAAGCAATCGGATTGGATTACAGTTCTTTTTCCGGTATGTGTGAGGCAGTGGTAGAAACGAAAACAGCAGAAGAATTTGAATAAAGGTAACAGTTCAGCCATAACTGTTAGGAATAAATTAAACGGGGGTAGGGCATCATGTCTTCCATTTTTACATTATCTATTGTGCAGAGTGCATTAGAGCTTGGACTTATCTATTCTCTGGTTGCACTTGCATTGTTTATATCATTTTCTATTTTGAATATTGCAGATTTGTCGACAGACGGATGTTTTACCTTAGGGTGTGCGGTAGGTGCCATGGTGACACTTGCCGGACATCCGGTATTAGCATTATTTGCAGCGATGTTTGCCGGAGTTTGCTCCGGTTACATCACTGCTTTTTTGCAGACAAAATTAGGAATAGAATCCATTCTTGCGGGAATTATTGTAAATACCGGACTTTATACGATAAATATTGCAGTGATGGCAGGTTCATCTACCGTCAATTTATTTAACTTTGATACGCTATTCTCCTTGGCAAAGGATAAAATCGGCGGCAGTTTTTCAAAAATTATTGTAGCCTTGGTTATCGTGATTCTGATTGCAATTTTTCTTGCATGGTTTCTTGGAACAAGGCTTGGATTATCAATTCGTGCGACCGGAAATAATCCGGATATGGTAAAGGCATCCAGTATCAACCCTGGTTTTATGATTACGGTAGGACTTTGTGTGGCAAATGCGTTAACAGGGCTTTCCGGGGCATTGCTGGCACAGTATCAGAAGTCCTGCGATATCAATCTTGGTACCGGAATGGTGACGATTGCACTTGCCAGTCTGATTATCGGAGAATCGTTGATTGGAAAAGGTTCTGTTCTTCGAAGAATTTTTGGTGTGGTACTGGGAAGTTGTCTGTATCGTTTTATCGTGGCGATTGCGTTACGGTTAAATGTCCCGGCGGAAGCTTTAAAATTAGTATCTGCCATTATCGTCGCAGTTGCAATCGCTTTACCGTACATAAAAAAGCAGGTGGCATTTGAAAAGCAAAAATCAGCTGCAATGAAAAAAAGAAGGGAGGGCAAATAAATGTTACAATTGAAAAATATCAGCAAAACGTTTAATGCCGGAACAGTAAATGAAAAAAAAGCCCTTCGAAATTTAAATCTTGATTTAAAAGACGGTGATTTTGCAACGATTGTCGGAAGCAATGGAGCAGGAAAATCTACGATGTTCAACGCTATTACAGGTGCTTTTTATGTGGATTGCGGTGAGATTATTTTAGATGATGAGGATATTACCTATAAGAAAGAGCATATAAGAAGCCGCGATATCGGACATTTGTTTCAGGATCCGCTTCGCGGAACGGCACCGGGAATGACGATTGAAGAAAATATGGCATTGGCATATCTTCGGGCAAAAACCGCCAGACATGATTATTTCAGCCGAATCAGAAAAGAAGATAAAGAAAAATTCAGAGAACAGCTGGCACTTTTAAATATGGGATTGGAAGACCGGATGAAACAGCCGGTCGGACTTCTTTCCGGTGGACAGCGTCAGGCATTAACGCTTCTTATGGCAACGATGGTAACACCAAAAATTTTGTTGTTGGATGAACATACGGCAGCTTTAGATCCGGCAACGGCAGAAAAGGTGTTAGAGCTTACAAAAAGCATTATCAAAGAGCGTAATATCACAGCACTTATGGTTACACACAATATGCATCAGGCAATTGAGCTCGGCAATCGCATTTTAATGATGGATCAGGGGCATATCATTCTTGATATAGAAGGAGAAGAAAAAGCAAAGCTTACCGTAGAGGAATTACTTGAGAAGTTTAAAGAGAATGCCGGTAAGGCACTTGACAATGACAGAATTTTGACAGCAGAGTAAAGCAAATGGGTGAGGGGATGGAGAAGAAAATGACAAATAAAAAAAAGAGATGGCAGATACTTTTAGTAATGTGTAGTTTGCTGACGACGGGACTATTTGGTGGTTGTGGGGAGAAAAAGACATCTTACTCCCAAACCGGGACAGAAGCAGAAGGTGTAACAGAGATGGAAGCTTCTGCCGATACGCAGAATACACTTGCTTATATGACATCAATAAATAAAGGGAAAGCTGAGGTAATTGATGATAAATACAGAACATTTTATGAAGTATTTTTGTACAGCTTTTCGGATAGTGATGGAGATGGAATCGGAGACATTCGCGGTTTAATTGATAAATTGGACTATATCAATGATGGGGATGATGAGACGGATACAGATCTTGGCTGTAACGGAATCTGGCTGATGCCGATTATGCCATCTACGACCTATCATAAATATGATGTTTTGGATTATCAAAATATCGACGCACAATATGGAACGCTTGATGATTTTAAGGAACTGGTGGAAGAATGCCATGCAAGAGGTATAAATTTAATTATTGATCTGGTAATGAATCATACTTCTTCAGAGCATCCATGGTTTCAGGCAGCGTGTGATTATATTAAAAGTTTAAATGGCGCAGAGCCTTCCGAAGAGGAGTGTCCTTATTTTGGTTATTATCATTTTACCAGGGAACCAAAGGGAGATGTCTATTACGAAGTAGGAGACACCGGTTGGTATTATGAAGCCCAGTTTTGGAGTGAAATGCCGGATTTGAATCTGTCCAACGAAAAGGTGAGAAATGAGTTTGATACAATCACTTCTTTTTGGTTAGATCAGGGAGTGGATGGTTTTCGACTGGATGCGGCCGGAGAATATGAGACAGGACAGAACACAAAAAATGTAGAAATACTTACATGGTTTAATTCTATGGTAAAGGAAAAAGACGACGATGCCTATATTGTGGCAGAAGTATGGCAGGATTTGGATACTTATTCCCAATATTATGCCAGTGGGATTGACAGTTGTTTTGATTTTACGTTTGGTAATGCGAATGGAATTATTGCAAGTAGTGTAAAGAAGGCTTCCGGGTATGATGCATCTTCCTATGGAAAGGCATTGGAAAATGTGCAGAGTAAATTCGCCGAGTACAATGAAAATTATATTGATGCACCATTTTATACCAATCATGATATGGCAAGAAGTGCAGGTTACTATTCCGGTGACTATAGTGAGAATATGACGAAGTTATCCGGTGCCATGAATTTATTTATGAGTGGAAATACTTTTTTGTATTATGGGGAAGAACTCGGAATGAAAGGTTCCGGAAAAGATGAAAACAAACGGGCACCGATGTATTGGAGCGACGATCCAAAGGACGAAAGTATGTGTAAGGGACCGGAAAATATGGATACGGTAAAGATGAAATATGGAAGTCTGGAAGAACAAAAAGAGGATCCTGATTCTGTTTATCATTTTTATCATGAGGCTATCAGACTTCGCAATGAGTATCCGGCAATTGCCAGAGGAACCGTATCTTTCGAGGATGAAATTTCCAATGCTGATATTTGCGCAATCAAAAAGAAGTATGAGGATACCGAGCTTTTGATGGTTTATAATATTTCAGAAAAGACGGCAACTGTGGATTTATCCGCAGAGGCGGTAAATGATCATAGTGCTGATGAAATGGAACTTGGCGGGGTACTTGTAACTACCCATGATCAGGTTGAGCTGGAGAACGGTCAGTTATCTCTTCCACCATATTCAGTCGCAATACTCAAATAGCAGAAGCTTGGAAAGTTTGAAAAGTTAAAAAAAGCATTGACAGAATAATAGGGTTGTGTTAATCTAATATTAATTTAAAGAAGAAAAGTCTATGAGCAAAAGTAGTACCGGGTACGATGCTTTCAGAGAGCTGTCGGTTGGTGTGAGACAGTAAGATAGTACTTAGCAGTAATTGCAGACGGGAATGGATTTGTGAGATGCGAAGTGAAACAGTAGTAGCGGATGCCGTTTCCCCACGTTACAGGGGTAGAATATAGAACTTGATTCTGTATTCAATGAGATGATAGCAGATAGGTGGCGTGTATTTTCCGATTCGGAGAATACACGCTTTTTAGTTGTAAAGGAAATTTTAAAAGTCCGATACAGCAAAAGTATTTTGTGCAGGATGCGCAGCTTGCAGAGCAGAGTAAGCGCATTTGCAATTGCTAAAAGTTATCATGAAAATGGGTGGCACCACGAGAATTCGTCCCTGACTTAAGCATGGCTTAGGTCAGGGACATTTTTATTGTATAGGAAATAGTTTCGTGAAATGCGAGAGTGTGCTTTACACACTTTTGTCCGAGGATAGGGAGAGGATTTTTTATGAAAAGAAGATTAAAGGTTTATAAAAAGACAGTCAGTATCGTAAATGAAACAGCAACCGGAATGTATGAAAATCTGGTGGGAAAGAAAAAAGGGTTTTTATTAGAGAGTTATGATAAGAATTATGATCGCTATACATTCTTTGGGGATGATCCGGAGGAAATCATTACCTCAAAGGGAAATTCCCTTGTTATTCAAAAAAATGATGGAACGAAAGAGGTAAGAGAAGGAAACCCATTAGAATTACTAAAAGCTTATTATGATGAGTTTGACATCATAAAAGAAAATGAAGAACTCGCATTTTCCGGTGGACTGGTAGGAAACTTTGGTTATGATTTCGTGCGTTACAGTGAAGTGATACCGGATGATAACCCGGACGAAATCGGAATTGAAACGATTCAGATGATGCTTATGACAAGATTTATCATGGTAGACCATGTGGCAGAAACTTTAACAGGAATCGTTTTGGAAGAGGATAGTGTCGAAGGAAAGAAACGGGCACTTAAAACAGCAGAAGAAATGATAAAAAAAGCCAGAGAAAAACGAAACGAACCGGAAAAATCTTATGTCAAAGACGGTGTTATCGTAAAGAAGTCCGATACCTTAGAAGAGTATAGCGAGAAAGTCAATAAAATCAAAGAATACATCAAAGAAGGTCATATTTTCCAGACGGTGTTATCGCAGCGTTGGGCATTGACGACAAAGCAGGATGGATTTGAATTATACAAAGCGCTTCGTGTATTGAATCCTTCTCCTTATCTTTATTATTTCAATTTCGGAGAATTTGAGATAATCGGAAGTTCGCCGGAGATGTTGGTAAAGCAAAGAGAAAATCATATTTATACCTGTCCGATTGCAGGAACCAGAAAAAGGGGAAAAGATGCAGAAGAAGATGAACGCTTAAGAGTTGATTTGTTAAATGATGAAAAGGAAAAAGCAGAACATGTTATGTTAGTAGATCTCGCGAGAAATGATATGGGACGTATTTCAGAGTTTGGAACGGTAAAGGTAACCCAGTTCATGCATGTACAGAATTATTCCCATGTCATGCACATCGTTTCTATGGTAGAGGGACAAAAGAAGGGAACGTATCATCCGCTCGATTTGGTTTCTTCTTTCTTACCGGCAGGAACGTTAAGCGGGGCACCAAAGATTCGTGCGATGGAAATCATTGATGAGTTAGAAACGGTAAGAAGAGGACTTTATGGTGGAGCGACCGGATACATTGATTTTTCCGGTGATATGGATTTTTGTATTACGATACGAACCATGATTAAGAAGCAGGATAAAGTTTATTTGCAGGCAGGAGCAGGAATCGTAGCTGACTCCATACCGGAAAATGAATACAATGAGTGCTGTAACAAAGTAATGGCATTGGCAAAAACATTGATGGAGGAGGAGAACTTATGATTTTACTGATTGATAATTATGATTCATTTACCTATAACCTGTATCAGTATATGGGAATTTTTGAAGATGATATTAAAGTAGTAAGAAATGATAAGATTACGATTGAGGAAATAAAAGAACTGGCACCGGATCGTATTGTTTTATCACCGGGACCGAAAAGTCCAAAAGAGGCAGGTATCTGTATTGCTGTGATAAAAGAATTTTATGACAAGCTTCCAATCCTTGGTATTTGTCTGGGACATCAGTGTATCGGAGAGGCGTTTGGAGCAAACGTTACTTATGCAAAGAAGATTTTTCATGGAAAACAGTCGGTGATTTCTCATAAGGGAGACAGTATTTTTACCGGAATTGATACACCGATAAAAGTTGCAAGATATCATTCGCTTGCAGTCCAAAAGGAAGGGTTACCGGATTGTTTAAAAATTCTTGCCGAGACAGAAGATGGAGAAATCATGGCGATGCGTCATAAGGATTATCCGATAGTAGGCTTACAGTTCCATCCGGAATCCATTTATACGGATCATGGAAAACGTATGATAGAGAACTTTATTAACGGCGTGATTTAGAAAGGAAAAACGCATGATTTTAGATGAAATTGTAGCAGATAAAAAGGTTCGTCTGCCGGAGCATAAAGAAAAAATAAGCGAAAACGAGATGAAAAAGCTGGCAGCGGCATACAAAGGGAAGACACATTCTTTTTATGAAGCATTAAAAAAACCGGGACTTTCTATTATAGGAGAATTTAAAAAAGCTTCTCCAAGTCTTGGGGAGATTCCACAGAAAATGGATTTGCTGGACCGGATTGTGGAATACAATGCTTCGGTAGATGCAATTTCCTGTCTGACCGAGGAAGATCATTTTCATGGAAATGTGGAGTATTTAAAGCAGATTCGTGAAAAATCAGACCTTCCGATTTTAAGAAAAGACTTTATGATTGATGAATATCAGTTTTATGAAGCAAAGGCGATCGGAGCAGATGCAATTCTTCTGATTGCGGCGATTTTGGATGATGAACAGTTAAAAGAATTTTATGCCCTGACAAGAAGCCTGAAAATGGATGCCTTAGTTGAGGTGCATGATGAAGAAGAAATGGAACGGGCGTTAAAGCTTGATGCAAGAATTATTGGTGTAAATAACAGAAATCTTAAGGATTTCACGATTTCGCTTGATACAACAAAGCGTTTGCGCAGAATGGTAGGAAAAGATAAGGTGTTCGTTGCAGAAAGCGGAATTGTAAGCGATGAAGATGTACTGTTTTTAAAAGAACAAGAGGTGGATGCATTTCTAATCGGCAGGGCATTTATGGAAGCCGACAATCCAAGAGAGCTGGCAAAGCACTGGAAGACCTTACAGGATGCGAAATAATGGAAAGTAATTGAGGACAGTGTATGGAGCAGAAAAGAAAAACACCACAGATTAAGATTTGCGGAATTACAAGAAAAGAAGAGGCGGATTTTTTGAATGAAGCAAAAGCAGACTATGCCGGATTTGTATTTTTTGAAAAAAGTAAACGGAATATTTCATTTGAAGCGGCAGGTGAGATTTTTCCACTGTTAGAAAAAGAAATCAAAAAGGTGGCTGTTTTTGTAAGTCCGACTTTGGAAGAGATAAAAAAAGCAGAAGAAATCGGGATAGACATCATTCAGGTACATGGGACTATGAGGCAGGAAATCTGCAAAAAGAGCAGGCATCCAATCTGGCGTGCCTACAATATAAAAAATAATTTCGGTGAGGAAAAGCAAAGTCTGAAGCAGTTATTTTGTGAAGATTTTAACGAAGAAAGCGGGATATCCGGAATAGTGATTGACGGTGCCGAGTACGGAAGCGGAAAAACATTTGACTGGAATGACAAAGTGGAGTTACTTTCTCTTCAAAATGAATTTAAGGCGATGCAGTTTATTCTTGCCGGCGGGTTAAATGTAGGCAATGTAGCCGAGGGAATTTCAATTTTTAAACCGGATATCGTAGATGTGAGTTCCGGTGTGGAAAATGAGAATGGAATCGGAAAAAATAGAGAAAAAATTTTAGAGTTTGTAAGAAAGGTGAGAACATATGAGTAAGAAAACATATTATGGAGAGTTCGGCGGACAGTTTGTTTCCGAATCTTTAATGAATACACTACAGGAGATTGATGCGGCATTTGAAGAAGCAATCAAAGATGAAAAATTTTTAAAAGAGTATCATTACTACTTAAAGCAGTATGTAGGCAGAGAAACGCCGCTTTATTTTGCAGAGCGTTTAAGTGAAAAATATAAAACAAAGATTTATTTGAAACGAGAAGATTTAAATCATACCGGTGCGCACAAGATCAATAACGTCATGGGACAGATTCTTTTAGCAAAACGAATGGGCAAGAAAAAAGTTATTGCAGAGACCGGTGCCGGACAGCACGGCGTGGCAACAGCAACGGTTGCAGCACTTTTTAATATGGAATGTACGGTTTATATGGGTGCAGAGGACATCAAACGTCAGGCACTCAATGTTATGCGGATGGAAATGCTTGGAGCGAAGGTAGTAAGTGTAACATCAGGAAGTAACACCTTAAAGGATGCAACGAACGAGGCGATTAGAAACTGGGCAAAAACAGCAGAGGATACATTCTATGTGATTGGCTCTGCAGTAGGACCATACCCATATCCAAAGATGGTAAAGGAATTCCAGAGCGTGATAAGTCGTGAAGCCAAAAAACAGATTTTAGAGGCAGAAGGAAGAATGCCGGATGTTGTGATGGCATGTGTTGGCGGTGGTTCCAATTCAATTGGTATGTTTGCAGATTTTATTGAGGAAAAAGATGTAAGATTAATCGGTGTTGAGGCAGCCGGACTTGGAATTGAAACCGGAAAGCATGCAAGTGCGATGGCACTTGGAAAAATGGGTGTCTTACATGGAATGAAATCTTATTTATTGCAGGATGAAAACGGAAATATCGAGCTCGCACACTCGATTTCTGCAGGACTGGATTATCCGGGTGTGGGACCGGAGCATGCATATCTTAGGGATTCCGGCAGAGCAGAGTATGTTTCCATTACCGATGTGGAAGCGATGGATGCATTAATGGAGTTATGTAAACTCGAAGGAATTATACCGGCAATTGAAAGTGCACACGCAGTTGCTTATGCAATAAAATTGGCAAAGGAATTAAAAGAAGATGATATTACCATCATTTGTTTGTCCGGTCGCGGAGATAAAGATGTAAATACAATTTCAGATTATCTGGCAGGCAAAGGTTATTTGAATTAGGAGGCTATTATGAATCGAATTGAAAATAAATTAAATACATTAAAAGAAAAAAATGAAAAGGCATTTATTACTTATGTTACGGCAGGTTTTCCGGACTTAGAGAGAACCAAGGAAGTTATAAAAGTGCAGGAAGAAGCAGGAACAGATATCATTGAGCTTGGTGTTCCGTTTTCGGATCCGACGGCAGACGGTCCGGTGATTCAGGATGCTTCTTATCGTGCCATCTGTGGAGGAACGACCTTAAAAAAAGTCTTTAAGCTTGTAGAGGAATTAAGAGCCGAGCAGGTGGAAATTCCACTGGTATTTATGCTTTATTATAATACCATTATGTTTTACGGAGTAGAGGCATTTGTAAAAGAATGTGAGCGTGTCGGTGTAGACGGACTTATCATTCCGGATCTTCCGATGGAAGAACAAGATCAAATCAAAGAAGCATTAAAAGGACAGGATGATACCATTTTATTGCAGCTTGTTTCTCCGGTTTCAAAGCAGAGAATTCCGGAAATCTTAGATGGAGCAAGAGGATTTGTTTACTGCGTGTCTTCTATGGGGGTTACCGGTCAGGCAGCACAGTTCCATAAGGAAGTTATAAATTATTTATCGGACGTAAAAAAACAGTCAAAGATTCCGGTTATGATGGGCTTTGGAATTCGTACGGCAGCGGATGTCGCACCTATGAAGGATATTATTGACGGAGCCATTGTAGGAACAAATTTTATCCGTTTGTTTGAAGAAAGTAATTTTGATATGGGAGTAGTAAGAGAGTATTGTGAGACTTTTAAAACAGAATTAAATGCATTATAAATACGAATAAAACAACAGAAAGCGAAAGGAGAACGCCATGAAAGAATTAATTGCAAAAGTAGTGGAAGGAAAAGATTTAACGGAAGAAGAAGCAAAAAAAGGCATGGAGATTTTATTGAGCGGAGAAGCAACACAGGCACAGATTGGTTCCTTTTTAACGGCACTTCGTATGAAAGGTGAGACGTTAGAGGAATTGGTCGGATTTGCATCCGTTCTTCGTGACAAGGCAGAAACAATTTCACCAAAAGTCGGTAATTATGTGGATTTAGTCGGAACCGGCGGGGATTGTACTTATACTTTTAATATTTCAACAACGTCTGCATTTGCAGTTGCAGCGGCTGGGCTTCCGGTTGCCAAACATGGAAACCGTTCTATTTCGTCAAAATCCGGTGCAGGTGATGTATTAGAAGAATTGGGTGTTAATATCATGGCAGAACCTGCTACGGTTGAGCGCTGTGTGAATGAGGCAGGCATCGGTTTTATGTTTGCACAGTTGTTTAATAAGTCAATGAAATATGTTGGTCAGGCAAGAAAAGAGATGGGAGTTCGTACCGTATTTAATATTTTAGGGCCGCTTGCCAATCCGTCCAGAGCCAAAAATATGGTAGTAGGTGTGTATTCTCCGATGCTTACGGAAGTAGTTGCAAAAGCAATGGCAAGACTCGGAGTGGAGCGTGCTTTTGTCGTAAGCGGTGCTGACAATATGGATGAAATTACTTTGACCGGAACAACAACGATTTCAGAGATTAAAGATGGAGAGGTAAAAACATTTCAGTTTACACCGGAGGAAGTCGGTTTAAAGACCTGCAGTTTAGAAGAACTTCGCGGTGGTGACGGAAAAGAAAATGCGAAAATCACAAAAGCAATTTTATCCGGCGAAGAAAAGGGACCAAAGCGTGATATTGTTCTTTTAAATGCCGGGGCAACACTTTATGTCGGAGGAATTGCAAAAGACATAAAAGAAGGAATTAAGCTTGCAGCAGAGGTTATTGATTCCGGAAAAGCAAAAGCTGTGTTGGATAAATTAGTGGAAGAATCCAATAAATAAGGAAAGGCGTTTTGTACTAATTCTGATTTGACATACTAAGATTATGTACTGCTTCTTTTGCAAAAAATTCTTGGTAAACACCAGAAAAGAAAATGCCGCCTGCAAAAAAGACCTGAACCGTCTTCCTTGTTTTTCTAAGAGTCCGTCGGAAAAGCTTCGATTACAGTGCTGCTCCCACAACTCGCCTTGCAGACAGTGGATGTTTGAGCGTTCTTGTGCTCACACATATGTCTGCAGCATGATTGCTTTCCCGGCTTTCACTCTAAGAAAAACAGCGAAAGACTAGAAGGTCTTTTTTGCAGGCGGCATTTTCTTTTCTGGTGTTTCATCAAAACATGTGCGCAAAAGAAGCAGGGATATACTTTTGCGTAAAAACAAATATGCTGTATGTAAAAAATGGACAATTTTGTATCAGTAGGCGTGAAAGTCTCTACCGATAAGCCACGAAGTGGCAATGGCTCATGAGCACAAAGTGGATTACAAATGTCCACTTTACCATAAGAACATACAAAAATCCGTTGTTTGCGAGATGAGTTGTGAATGCAGCATTGTAATCGAAGTTTTTCGTGACAGAGAAAACGTTTCGGAAGCTCTACCGCTGGAAATGATTTTTTTGAATTTCATGATGCTTAAAATTCCTTATGCTGCCAAAAGAGAATTTTTGATTTTTTGTTTTTGCCACGAAGACATCCAAGGAGAAATGTCCGGCAGGAAAAGACGATATTGTCTTTTCTCTGACGAACATTTTGACAAAGGATGTCGAAGTTTAAAAAAACAAAAATCATCGAAAAAAGTTCTCTTGCAGCTTAGGAATTTTTGCAGAATGAACCCTGATAAAAAATCATTCCAGCGGTGAGCGTCAAAAAATTTGTACATTACATATAAAAAAAGAATCTTTTGTTCTAAAGAGAAAATCAAGATGGAAAAATCTGAAAAAAAGTGCTATACTTGTCTAATGATATGAAAAATATTCGTTTCGTGGAAATAAATAGAAGCGAATCTTGAATATTGCGAAGGAAGATGGAGGACGTATGAAGAATTTTATTGGTATAGGGCGGGGAAATGCAGAAGCTGCTTTGGAACAGGCAACAAAAGGATTGGTAAATCCAAGCATGATTCTGTTTATGACTTCTTATGAAAAGGTGGAAAAAACAGCAGCATCCATATGTGAAAAATTCCCGAATATTCCATCAATTGGAACAATTGGAACAACTCTTTCAAAAGGAGTGTCCGGGGATGACAATACCGTTATTCTTGGATTATTCGAAGATGCAAAGATAAACTGTGGAGTGATAAAACATTTGAGCACGGCACCGGTAGCTTATGTTCATGAGATAGAAAAAAAGATTGCAGAAGTGGCACCGGGGAGAGAAGATACCGTATGTATTGAATTTTGTACGGGATATGAAGAGAGACTGGTAACAACCTTAAATGCCTGCTTTGAGAAAAAGGGGATTCAGTTAGCTGGTGGAACTGTATTTGGAGTACCGGATGGGAAAGAAGCAGTCGTTGCCTATAATGGAAAGTTGTATCAGGATGCCTGTGTTTATGCATTGATTAAGAATACAACAGGAAAAGTCAAGGTATTTAAAGAAAATATTTATAAAAAGAGCGATAATGCAAAATCTCATTTTGCAACAAAAGTAAATGTGGATAAAAAATCTTTAATCGAACTGGATGGCAGACCGGCAGCAACCGTGTATAGTGAAGAACTGGGGATTTCGCGGGATAAAATCATTGAAAACGTATTTAATAATCCGATGGGAAGAGCGGTCGGTGAGCAGGTATTTATTTCTTCCATGAAAGAACTTGCTCCAAATGGTGAATTGATAAATTTTAAGCGAATCAATGAAAATGACTGTATTTATTTCCTTGAGCTGGATGATTATAAGGCTTCAGAGGAAGAAATGCGCAGCATGATTCGTTCTGAGATGAAAAATGTTTCTCTTATTTTGTCTATAGACTGTATTTATAGGTATCTTTTGTATCAAAATGAAGGGTATTTTGACACTTATGTAAAGGACATGGCAACATTCGGAAATCACATCGGAATCGTAGGTGGCGGTGAACAGTTTAACAACCAGCATGTGAATCAGACAATGGTATGTGCAGTATTTGAATAGGAGATAGAAAAATGTTTTGGAATAAAAAAAGTGAAGTGAGTGCAAACAGCACACAGGAAACTTCGGAGAATAAAAAATCAGATTTACAGGATGAGTTGCATGCATTATCTTTTTTAAGTAAGTTTGTAATAGAAAAAAAGGATGCATTAGCAGAAGAAGAAACGAAAACGGTAAATGGCTTGGAAAAAGTTCGTGATTCTTATACACAGGCAATTGAAAACAATAGTAAAATCAGTGGTTCTTTGAATGCAATCGGACAGGAATTTGAAAAAGTAGGAGATACTTCAGAAGAATTTAAAGAAGTCGTTGCAAAGGTTAGTGAAGTGGCAGATAATGCAATGAAGGATATGCAGGAATTAAAAGACAGCTCCAAAAAAGTAGAAGAGCAGTTTGATGAGATTGCCAGTATTTATGAAGAGTTCCAGAAAGGATTTACTGCAATCCAGGAAGCAATGCAAAATATTGTGGGTGTTGCAAACCAGACGAACCTTTTGGCATTAAATGCATCCATTGAGGCAGCAAGGGCGGGAGAGCATGGAAAAGGTTTTGCTGTTGTAGCTGATGAAGTTACCAAGCTTTCTATTGGAATCAAAGATCTTGCCGGAGTGGTAAATAAGAGTATGGAAGAGTTGCAGAATAACTCAGAGCGTCTTACAATTTCTTTGCAGGGAGCACATGAAGCTCTTGATGTGTCAAAAGAACAGATGGATAATACAGAGCAGGTCTTTGGGCGGATTAATGAGTCTCTTTCCAGTGTGGAAGGTGTTCAGGAGGAAATAAAAAGTGCAGTGCAGGATTGTTCTCAGATGGTAGATTCTATCCAGACGGACATGGAAGGCTACGAGGTACAGTATGCAAAAGTCATGGATAACATTGAGAATATGAAAGGTATGTTGACACAGAAAGGCTTTTTGTACGAAGATATTTCAAATATGATGGAGCAGGCAGAGCCATTGATTCAGACTATGAGAAAAAAGATGGTATAAGAAAAAAGCTTCACTTGCAGGTTAAGGCTTGCAAGTGGAGCTTTTTTGTTGTATACAAAGCACACGTTTGTTCTAACAAAATTTAGTGCGTATGTCGGTTGATAAAGGCTGTTTTAAACTTGGAGTATATAATTTTCTGTCCGGAATAAAGTCCGTAATAACCGGAGAGCATATAACTTAAAGAGACGCCAAGCAGATAATATGGCATAGCATCATAACCAAACAGCTCAAAACTTATGAGCAGTGAGGTAATCGGTGCATTGGTAACGCCACAGAAAACACAGCTCATCCCAACAGCAGCACAGAGTGTCGGAGATAATCCCATTACGTTTCCGATAAAACAACCAAAAGTTGCACCGATGAAGAAGGTCGGAACGATTTCGCCACCTTTATAGCCGGCACCCAAAGTCACAGCGGTAAAGAGGATTTTTAAGAAAAATGCCTCCGGAGCAATCGTTGCAGTTTCCATGCAATGTTCAATCACATTCATGCCGGCACCATTGTAGGTCTGGTCACCGACAAGAAGTGTTAAAAGAATCACAAGAATACCGCCGATAAAAATACGTAAATATGGATTTTTTAAATATTTTGCATAAAGTTTTTGTGAAGTATGAAGCATGACACAAAAAAGGATGCTCACCAGTGCACAGAGAATGGCAAGGATTGCAATAAGAACGGCATTTTTTATGGTAAAAGCAGGAAGACTTTTTATAATAAAAAATTCAGGAACAATGCCAAAAGCACCTGCAATTGCATGCGCAACCAATGCGGAAATGACACACGGTACCAATGCGGCATAGTACATAATGCCAACACTTACGACTTCCATGGAAAAAATAGCGGCAGCCATCGGTGTTCCGAACAGTGCAGAAAATGCTGCGCTCATGCCGCACATAATCATGATATGGCGGTCTTTTTCATCAAAACGAAACAGCTTTCCCAGTGCGTTTCCGATGCTTCCTCCGAGCTGTAATGCGGCGCCCTCGCGTCCGGCGGAACCACCACATAAATGTGTAATTAAAGTAGAAATAAAAATAAGGGGTGCCATGCGAACCGGAATATTTTCATCCGAATGGATGGCACTTAAAACAAGATTGGTTCCGGTATCATTCTCATTATGCAAAACGCGGTAAAAAAAGACAATCAAAAGACCGCCAAGCGGAAGAGCAAAAATCAGTGCAGGGTAAATGGAACGAAGGTCAGTCACCCATTTTAAGCAATAGTAAAAAAAAGTTCCGACAAGTCCGATTGAGATGCCGGAAACCATGGAAAAAACAAGCCATTTAAAAAATATGATTACATGGTCGAAATTTTCATGTAAAGCTTTCTTTATTCTTTCATTCATAAACATTCATCTCCTCAATCCAATAGTACCATCTAAAAATTTTTTTGACAATAGCAGAACCTGATATTTTCAATTTCCGGTGCCAACAAAAATGATAGTATTGTATTAAAATTTAATACATTTCTGCAAGCATTGTATACGATAAAGACATATAATACCAATAGTGGGGATGAAAAATAGGAGAAAGGAGTTATTACTATGGAAACACTTATTGTAAATAAGAAAGAATATCAGATGATCAGACTTTTGGGGAAAGGAAAAGGTGGATATTCCTATCTTGCAACAGATGGAACGAAGAATTATGTATTGAAGCAGATTCATCATGAGCCGTGTTCCTATTATCAATTTGGGAATAAAATCCAGTCTGAGATTGACGATTATAATCGACTGATAAAAATAGGGATTTTGATGCCGGAAATGATTGATGTTGATATGGAAAACGAGCGTATCCTAAAAGAATACATAGAAGGTGATATCATTTTTGATCTTGTACTGAATGATAAAATGAAAAATAGTTATATTGATCAAGTGAAGGATATGTGCAAATTGCTTTATCCGGCTCATACGAATATTGATTATTTTCCTACTAATTTTGTGGTTCGAGATGAGATACTGTATTACATTGATTTTGAATGCAATGATTATATGGAAGAATGGAATTTCGAAAACTGGGGGATAAAGTACTGGAGTAAGACGGATGAATTTATGAATTATATTAAAAATAAAAAGGCGGAAAAAACAATTTAAGGAATAAGAGGTGAAATGATATGAGTAAAATTTTAGTAGCAGGATTAGTCAATGTGGAAGTGACTTGTAAGGTGGATGAATTTCCGATTCGGTATGAACCAATTGATTACAATTTTTTTGGTGTGAATATTGCACCTGCAGGAGTAGGTTACAATATTGTAAAAGCATTGAAAACTTTAGGGGATGAAGTAGAGGTAGCGACAATGGTTGGAAATGATTTTTCTGCAAAGCTCGTTCTTGATGAATTAGAAAGTATGGGTACTGCCAGAATGGTTTCTCATTCATTATCACAGACGCCATCTTCTGTTGTCTTATATGATAAAAACGGCAGAAGAAAAATCTATTGTGATCTGAAAGATATTCAGGATAAAAGTTATGATTTTTCAAAAATAAACGTGTCTGAATATGATTTGGTGTCTGTTTGCAATATTAACTACAGTCGTCCGCTCCTTAAAATGGCAAGAGAGGCTGGCGTTAAAATTGCAACGGATGTTCATGTACTTACAGATATTGAAGATGAATATAATAAAGAATATATGGAAAATGCAGATATATTGTTTCTCAGTAATGAAGGAATCATTGGAAGAGAAAAAGAATTCGTATCGGAACTTGTGGCACGTTATGATAATGAGATTATTGTTGTTGGTTGTGGAAAAGAGGGTGCTCTTATGTATGTAAGAGAGGAAGCAAAGTTCTATGAAATGCCGGCAGCTGCACCGGAGAGGATTGTGAATACAGTCGGCGCGGGCGATTGCTTATTCAGTACCTTTGTGAGTATGTATACAAAGAAAGAAACTCCGCTCCGCTGTCTTGAGCTTGCACAAAAAGCAGCTGCACACAAGATAGGATTTGATGGAGCAGCAGTCGGTTTTGCCACAATGAAACAACTTATATCATAAGGAGTATAAGAATACCTTCGACAAAATGCACAAAAACGAAAGTGAAAACACCTACAAATTAACGAAAATGTAAAAGAAGTATTGCAATTTCCGAGAATCGTTGTATACTTTAAGTATGAACTGAAAACGTTACCGGAATCAGTACCGGAAACATTTCCGGTATAGATTTTAAAAAGCGTTTTGGGGAAATAACTTTATAGTGTATGGATTTAAGGAGGACGAAACTATGAAAAGAAAAACCGTATCACTTATGTTGGTTGTATCAATGATGGCAGCTATGGCAGCTGGTTGCGGAAGCTCAGAGAGCAATGACACAGCTTCTACAACAGGAACAGCAGACTCAGCAAGTACAGAAACAGCAGACAGCGCTGAAAAACCGGCTGCATCAGGAGATGGTCAGGTTTACTATTTGAACTTTAAACCGGAACAGGATGAACAGTGGCAGGAGCTTGCTGCAGATTATGAAAAATCAACAGGAGTACCGGTTACGGTTATTACAGCAGCTGATGGTACATATGAGCAGACATTAAAATCTGAAATGGCAAAGAGTGAAGCACCTACTTTATTCCAGGTAAATGGACCGGTAGGACTTGCAAACTGGAAAGATTACTGCTATGATTTATCAGGCAGCCAGCTTTACAAAGATGTAAGCAGTGATGACTTTGTATTAAAAGATGGAGATTCTGTAGCAGGTATTGCTTATGTAATTGAGACTTATGGTCTTATTTATAACAAAGCAATTTTAAATGATTACTGCACAATGGATAACGCAGTGGTTTCCTCTGTTGATGAAATCAATAGTTTTGAAAAATTAAAAGCAGTTGCAGATGATATTCAGGCAAGAAAAGATGAAATCAATGATCAGTTTGGTTATAACTTAGAAGGCGCATTTGCTTCCGCAGGTATGGATTCTTCTTCAGACTGGAGATTTAAGACACACCTTGCTAACCTTCCGATTTATTATGAATATCAGGATAAAGGAATTGGCGAGACAGATGCAATCGAAGGAACTTACTTAGATAATTACAGACAGATCTGGGATTTGTATTTAACAGATTCTACCTGTGCACCAGGCTTATTATCCAGCAAGACCGGTGATGATGCATCTTCTGAATTCGCAACAGGAGCAGCAGTATTTTATCAGAATGGAACATGGGCATACGACAGTGTGAAAGATTATGATGTAGCTGATGAAGATATGGGTATGATGCCAATCTACATCGGTGTAGAAGGAGAAGAAAATCAGGGACTTTGCACCGGTTCTGAAAACTACTGGTGTGTAAACAGCAAAGCTTCCGAAGAAGATATTCAGGCAACTTTAGACTTCCTTGCTTGGTGTGTAGAAAGCGATGAAGGTAGAGATGCAATGGCAAACAAGATGGGATTTGTAACTCCGTTTACAACTTTCAATGATGATAAATATCAGGCAAGCAACCCATTGATTCAGGCTGCAAATGAATCTATCGAAGCAGGAAAAACAGCAGTATCATGGAACTTCTCATCCATTCCTTCCGAAACATGGAAAGATGGTGTAGGATCTGCATTACTTCAGTATGCACAGGGCTCTCAGAGTGATGATGAGTGGAACGCAGTAAAAACAGCATTCGTAGACGGATGGGCAACTGAATACGCAGCAGCACATGGCGATGATGCAGTAGCAGAAGAAGCAACGGAAGAATAAGAAAATTCCTATTGCAGGTACTAATATGAGAGGGTGGGATTTCCATCCTCTCATAATAAAGAAAGAAGGGTATGATATGGAAAAATCGATAAAAAAATATTTTCCGATATTTGCATTACCGACGCTTATTGCATTTACGATAGGTTTTATAATTCCTTTTGTTATGGGCGTTTATTTATCTTTTTGTGAATTTACGACGGTAACAGATGCAAAATTTGTGGGTCTTAAAAATTATGCAAAAATTTTTACGGATAACACCTTTACACATGCACTTGGGTATACGGTTCTGTTCACAATCGTATCAGTTTTGGCAATAAATATCTTGGCGTTCCTGATTGCAATGCTTTTAACAAAGGGAATTAAAGGTACGAATCTTTTTAGAACCGTATTCTTTATGCCGAATTTGATCGGTGGTATCGTATTGGGTTATATCTGGCAGATTATTTTAAATGGTATTTTAGCACATTTTGAGAGAACTCTTACTTATAGTTCTACTTATGGTTTCTGGGGATTGATTATTTTGATGTGCTGGCAGCAGGTAGGTTATATGATGATTATCTATATTGCAGGTATTCAGAATATTCCGGGTGAATTAATTGAAGCTGCAAAAATTGATGGTGCAAGACCATCTCAGATTTTGAAAAATGTAACAATTCCTATGGTAATGCCATCCATTACCATTTGTACATTCTTAACTTTGACGAACTCGTTTAAACTCTTTGACCAGAACCTGGCACTTACAGCAGGTGAACCAGCAAATACTTCTGAAATGTTAGCTCTTAATATTTATAATACTTTCTATGGTAGAAATGGCTGGGAAGGTGTAGGTCAGGCAAAAGCAGTTATCTTCTTTATTATAGTAGCTGTCATTGCGATTACACAGAATGTACTTACCAGACGTAAGGAGGTGCAGCAATAATGAGCAGTGTAAGAAAAGCAAAACATGGTTGGGTTTTAACACTTATTTTTTCAATACTTTCTGTTATATACGTAATGCCAATCGTGGTTGTTGTTATGAACTCCTTTAAAAAGAAGGCATATATTAACAAAAATCCGTTTGCATTTCCGACTCCGAAGACGTTTGCCGGACTTGACAACTATAGGAACGGAATTCAAAAGATTGATTATTTTAAAGCATTTGGATATTCTGCTTTCATTACGGTATTTTCCGTTCTTGCAATTATCATTTGTACTTCTATGTGTGCATGGTATATTACAAGAGTACATACAGCATTTACAAAAGGTATTTATTATCTTTGCTTATTTGCAATGATTGTACCATTCCAGATGGTTATGTTTACATTATCGAAGTTTGCTAATATGTTACACCTTGGAAATCCGGTTGGAATTATCCTGATTTATTTAGGGTTTGGTGCAGGTCTGGCGGTTTTCATGTTCTGTGGATTTGTAAAATCCATTCCGCTTGAAATCGAAGAAGCAGCAATGATTGATGGATGTACACCGGTTCAGACATTTTTCCAGGTTGTATTACCGATTTTAAAACCAACCTGCATTACCGTTGCAATCTTACAGGCAATGTGGATATGGAATGATTATCTTTTACCATCATTGGTATTAGACCTTAAGAAGTATAAAACAATTCCGATTGTTATCCAGTATTTAAAAGGCGGATATGGTGCTGTTGACTGGGGAAGCATGATGGCAATGTTAGTTTTGGCAATTATTCCAATTATTATCTTTTATGCTGTGTGTCAAAAGTATATAATAGAAGGCGTTGTAGCAGGAGCCGTAAAAGGTTAATGCAGACGTAGTTATAGAAAAAGGTTGTGAGAGACATGACGATAAAAGACATAGCAAAAGAATCCGGTTATTCTGTGAGTACTGTTTCAAGAGTGCTTAATAACCGCAGGGATGTAAGCCCTGAGGCAAAGAAAAAAATTAATGAAATCGTAGCAGCACATAATTTTGTGCCAAATAATAATGCAAAGCATTTAAAACAAGCCATGTCAAAAACAATACTGGTTTTAGTAAAAGGTAATTCCAATATGTTGTTTTCCAGCATTGTGGAAGAAATCCAAAAGACTGTCGAGAAGACAAAGTATGCCGTTGGTATTTATTATCTGGATGAAGATGAAAATGAGGTAGCACAGGCAATTGCTTTGATGCAGGAGAGAAAACCAATCGGCATACTTTTCTTAGGTGGTAATCCAAGGTTTTTTGAGGATGGTTTTGGAGAGATTCGAATTCCATGTGTATTGGTAACGAACCAGGGAAATGAATTGAATTTTCAGAATTTATCCAGTGTTGCCACGGATGATGTGAAAGCAGCGGAGGCGGCGGTAGACTTTTTGATTGAAAAGGGACATCAAAAGATCGGAATTTTAGGTGGAGATTTAACATCATCTCATACCAGTGAACAGCGTCTTTTGGGGTGTGAGAAGAGCTTTAAGAAACATGGATTTTCTGAAAAACCGGAAGATTACTATGAAAAGGCACGTTTCTCATTTGAAAAGTCTTATCAGGCAATGAACCGCCTGTTAGATCGAAATCTTGGTGTAACGGCGGTATTTGCCATGAGTGATGTAATGGCAATTGGTGCAATTCGAGCCATCAAAGATCGGAATATGAGTGTTCCTGAGGATATTTCCATCATAGGATTTGACGGAATTACATTAGCGGAATATTATAATCCGAAGCTTGCCACGATAAAGCAACAGTCAGAGATACTGGCAGTTCGAAGCGTGGAAATATTATTAAATGCAATTGATTTAAAAAAATCGGCAGTGCATGAAGTTGTACCGTTTACGTTGATTGCGGGAGAAAGTGTAAGGTCTTTAATATAATTTAAAATTCAGGAGGAAAAGATATGAGAAGTGGCGGAGTATTAATGCATATTTCTTCGTTGCCATCCCCTTATGGTATTGGAACCATGGGCGACGTGGCAGTCAAGTTTGTAGATTTTTTGAAGGAGGCAGGACAGACTTATTGGCAGATGTTGCCGGTGTGTCCAACGAGCTATGGGGATTCTCCATATCAGTCCTTTTCCAGTTTTGCCGGAAATCCATATTTTATTGATTTAGATTATCTGTGTCAGGATCGTCTTTTGACGAAAGAGGAATGTGAGTCCTATGACTGGGGCGCAAATGAGACAGAGGTAGATTATGGAATTTTATATGAAAATCGCTATCAATTATTGAAAAAGGCATATGCGCGTTTTAAGGAAGATACCCCAAAAGATTATCTTACATTTTGCAAAGAAGAAGCGGATTGGCTTGATAACTATGCCTTATTTATGGCGTTAAAGGATGCAAATGGCGGGGCAGCCTGGTTTACCTGGGAAGATGACCTTAAATTCCGCAAAGAGGAAGCACTGGAAAAAGTAAAAAAAGAAAAAGCAGATGAAATTGATTTTTGGAAAATGATTCAATATCTGTTTTATAAACAGTGGTGGGAATTAAAAGATTATGCCAATACAAACGGAATTCAGATTATCGGCGATGTTCCGATTTATGTGGCAGGAGATAGTGCAGATGTATGGGCTTCTCCGGAGCAGTTTTATTTAGATGAAGAATTAAACATGATTGATGTAGCCGGATGTCCTCCGGATGCTTTTTCAGAAGACGGTCAGTTATGGGGAAATCCACTGTTTCGTTGGGATGTTATGAAAAAGGATGGATATACATGGTGGACAAAGCGAATCAAAGCGATGTCAAAACTTTATGATGTAGTCAGAATTGATCATTTCCGTGGATTTGATTCTTATTATGCGATTCCGGCAAAGGATAAAACAGCAAGGAACGGAGAATGGCGAGAAGGTCCGGGAATGGATTTATTCCGTACATTAGAGGCAAAACTTGGAAAATTAAACATTATTGTAGAAGATTTAGGTTATCTTACACCTTCTGTTATTCAGCTGGTAAAAGATTCCGGATTCCCTGGAATGAAGTTAATTCAGTTCGCATTTGACACAAGAGAGGACGGAGATTACCTTCCACATAATTATCCGGTTCATAGTGTGGTCTATACAGGAACACATGATAATGATACAATATTAGGGTGGTTACAGACAGCACCAAAAGAAAGTGTTGAATTTGCCAAAGATTATCTGCGTCTTACAAAAACAGAGGGTTATAACTGGGGTATGATGAAAGGCGCATGGGCAAGTGTCAGTGAACTTGCAATTGTTACTATGCAGGATATATTAGGACTCGGAAGTGAGGCAAGAATGAATACTCCGTCTACGCTTGGTACAAACTGGAAATGGCGTATGAAGGATGGAGAATTGACAGAAACACTTGCGAAAAAGCTAAAACGTTGTATGCAGATGTATGGACGTACAAAATAAATGGCAGAATAGGTGGCTGTTATCACGAATAAACATATGATAAGGGTGAAAATATGTATTATTTTATTGTAAATGCAGCCTCAAGGACAGGGAAAGCAAAGAAAATCTGGAATCAAATGGAGGAATATCTGAAAGAAAAACAGATTGACTATATGGCTTTTCAGTCTAAGTATGCCGGACATGCAAAAGAGCTTGCGAAAGAAATCAGTAATTTTAGTGAACCGGTTCTTAAACTTATTGTATTGGGTGGGGATGGAACGGTGAATGAGGTATTAAATGGGATTGTGAATTTTGACAAGATTCGTCTTGGCTATATTCCGACCGGTTCCGGAAATGATTTTGGACGCGGGCTTTCTTTGCCGAAAGATCCGCTTGCAGCATTAAATCGTATTTTATCGGCAACCGAAGACTATGTGATGGATATCGGGCAGGTTACTTACGGCAGACGGAAACGCTATTTTGCCATTAGTTCCGGTGTGGGAATAGATGCAGATGTATGTAAACAGGCATTGATCTCCAAAATAAAAGTATTTTTAAACCGCTTGCGGCTTGGAAAGCTTACATACCTTTTACTTACCATAAAAGCGTTAAAAAGTATGCCGACCACGGAGGCAGAGATTCGTTTTTCGGATGGTACGGTAAAAAAAATCGAAAAGATGATTTTTGTGGTTGGAATGAATGAACGGACCGAGGGCGGTGGTGTTCCGATGGCACCCAAAGCAGATGACAAGGATGGTTTGTTATCGGTATGCGTCGTACATGGACTTTCAAGAAAAAAAGCATTTTTCTTACTTCCTTTTTTAGTATTGGGGAAACATGAGGGAATTAAAGGATTTGATATCATAAATTGTAGAAACTATTCTGTAAAATTAAAAGATGCCATGGTGCTTCATGCGGATGGAGAATATTGTGGCGAAGTTAAGGAGATGACGTTCTCCTGTGTACCCGCAAAACTGCATATTTTAAAATAAATCATAATGATTTTCCTCCTGCATATATTGTAACAGTATATGCAGGAGGATTTTTTTATGGACAATTCAAATAAGGGAGCCTTTGATATTTATAAGGATATCAGTGCAAGGACAAATGGAGAAATATACATAGGAGTTGTTGGGGGAGTAAGGAGCGGAAAGTCTACCTTTATTAAGCGGTTTATGGAGCTTATGGTACTTCCTTTTATGGAAGACGAGAACGAAAAAAAACGGGCAATTGATGAAATGCCGCAGTCAGCACAGGGAACGACGATTATGACGACGGAACCCAAATTTATTCCGAAAGATGCAGCAACAATTAAACTTTCCGATGATAACAGTGTAAAAGTGCGCTTAATTGACTGTGTGGGTTATATGGTGGATGGTGCGAACGGGCATATGGAAAACGGTGTGGAGCGTATGGTAAAGACCCCCTGGTATGATTATGAGATTCCGTTTACGGAGGCAGCAGAGCTTGGCACAAGAAAAGTTATTACCGAGCATGCAACGATAGGAATCGTAGTGACGACGGATGGTACGATTTCGGACATTCCAAGAGAGAGTTATGAAAAGGCAGAAGAACAGACAATAAGTGAGTTTCAAAAAGCAGGAAAACCTTTTATTGTGGTACTAAATTCTAAAAAGCCTTTTAGTGAGGAGACAATAAAACTGGCAGAGCGGATGAACGAAAAATATCAGGTTACCGTTTATCCTATGAATTGTGAGCAGCTGCATAAGGAAGATGTAAATCGGATTTTAACCGGAATTTTGTATGAATTTCCGGTGGTAAAATTAAACTTTTTTATGCCAAAATGGATTGAAATGTTAGATAAGACAAATAAAATCAAGGCAAATATCATCGAAAATGCAAAGAAAATCTTAAACGATGTTACCTATATGAAAGATGTGCTTTCCTATCCTTTTGAGCCGAAGGGAGAGTTTTTATCAAAGCTTAAGTTAGAAAAAATGCAGCTTTCGGTTGGAAGTGTCAATATTGCCATGGATGTGGAAGAAAAATATTATTACGAAAATATGAGTGAGATGACAGGAATCGAGGTAAAGGGAGAGTATCAGCTCATTGCCATGGTAAAAGAATTAGCGCAGATGAAACAGGAATATGAAAAAGTGAAAGATGCAATGCAGGCAGTAAGAATGAAAGGGTATGGTGTGGTAAATCCGGAACTTTGTGACATCAATATGGAAGAACCGGTCATCATTAAACATGGGAATAAATTTGGTGTGAAATTAAAGGCAACTTCTCCGTCCATTCATATGATCCGAGCCAATATTGAGACAGAAATCGCACCAATCGTTGGAAGTGAGGAACAGGCACAGGATTTAATCAATTATATTAAAGAGGGGGAGAAGACCAAAGAAGGCGTCTGGCAGACGAATGTTTTCGGAAAAACCTTGGGAGATCTTATGGAAGATGGGATAAGAAGCAAGATTTCCATGATGGATGACGAGAGTCAGCTAAAATTGCAGGATACCATGCAGAAAATCGTGAATGACAGCAACGGAGGGCTGGTGTGCATTATTATCTGATGGAAATGCAGGTACGCCTTGCATATTCGAAATTATCATGCTACACTAATGCAAAGCATATATTTCAATGATGTGTCGAAAAAATGACATTCTGAGGTGAAAGCCTTCTTCATTCTATACATAGCAGCGTTCGCTGTTATCCGTTCAGAAATTCTATGCTTTTTATCAATCAAAAAAAGCAGGAGAATTTTTGAAGGCTCCTGCGCAGGAGGTAAAATTGAATAAAGAAGTAACAAAGACGTTGGCACAGCCAAACAGAGAGTACAAGGATACGCTGTTTCGTATGATTTTTAATGACAGAGAGCAGCTGCTTAATCTCTACAATGCGGTAAACGGAACATCTTATGATGATTTGACGGAGGTGGAAATCGTCACACTGGAAAATGCCATCTATATGAATGTGAAAAATGATGTGGCATTTCTCATGGATTTCTGCTTAAATCTCTACGAACACCAGTCCACTTATAATCCAAATATTCCGCTACGGAACTTGTTTTACGTGGCAAAGGAGTATCAGAAACTGGTGGAACAGAAATCACTTTACACCTCAGTTCCCATAAAGATTCCGACACCAAAGTTTGTGGTATTTTATAATGGAATAATGGAACAGGAAGAAAAAAAGGAACTGCGTCTGTCGGATTTATTTGCAAAGCAGGAAGCAGAACCGGAACTGGAATTAAAAGTATTAATGCTTAATATCAACTATGGACACAATAAAGAATTAATGGAGCAGTGCAGACTCTTAAAAGAATATTCGATGTATGTGGCAAGAGTGCGGACTTATGCAGGAAAGATGGACATTAAAGAAGCGGTAGAACGTGCCGTGAATGAGTGTATTAAGGAAGGAATCCTGGAAAAGTTCTTACGGAAATGTCGGGCGGAGGCGATAGAAGTGAGTATATTTGAATATGATGAAGAATGGGAAATGAAAAAATTAAGGCAGGCAGAGTACGATGCCGGAGTTATGGATGGAAGAGAGAAAGGAAAAAGCGAGGGAAAAAGTGAAGGTAAGTATAAAAACTTGCTGGAATTAATATGCAAAAAACTTGCCAAGAATAAATCATTATCACAGATCGCGGAAGAATTAGAAGAAGATGAGGACACCATCCGTCCACTTTATGAGGCGGCAAAAGCTGCAGCACCGGAGTATGATATTGATAAGATTTATGACAGTTTGCTCATGAGCAAGTAGTGAAGCGGATTGCGAATGTTCGCTTTACAAAGTAAATGAGTCAAGATATAAAAATATAGGAAGCTTGGTCCCAATTATCCAATGTGTCGAAAAACCCCTTGCTTTAGCTAGGAGGAGTGTCAGACAGAGACTGCTCTTTTTCAGATTGTAAACGTCTGAACAAGGGCAGTTTTTTATTTGATAGGAAATTCCATTGAATTTCCTATCAAATAAAAACGCTTCGCGAAGAATGCGCACTCGCACAAATGGAAAAATGTCGCAAAGCGACTGTGCTCGGCGCACAAAGTGGAGCAAGTCCCTCATGAGTGAGGGATACAGGGAGTTGAAGTGGACTTGTCCACTTTGTTCTTAAGAATATATTTGGCAACTTTAAGTTGCATTATGATAAAAAATAGAACTTTGAAATTGGTAGATACCTATGGAGTGATTTGATAAAATGATTTCAGCGTAAGGAAAGGAGAAAAAAACGGATGGGTTTTGGACAAAATTTGCAATTTTTACGAAAAATGAGAAACAGGATGACGCAAGAGGAATTAGCTGAAAAAATGGAGGTTAGCAGGCAGACCATATCAAAGTGGGAACTGGAGGCAGCATTTCCTGAAATGGAAAAAGCTATTTTGCTTTCGCAATTGTTTTCCTGTTCACTGGATGAGCTGATGCTGGGTGATATGGTTTGTGATAATGAAGCTTACACTGATATCAGAGTGGAAGAGGTTTCTGCACTGAGATATATAAAATATGCGGTAATCAGCCAGGAACCAGAAGAGGATGCGATGAATCATATGAAGGCGTGGGCGGATGCTTTTGGAATAGAAAATCCGGAAATTATTGGCTGGGATTTTTCCTGTTTGTCACAGGAACAGGTTAATGTATATCATATGCATGGATATGAGGCAGCTTGTATTTTGCCAGAGGCTGTGAAGCAACCGGAACTGCCAATTATGGAACAGGAAAAACAGCTATACTCAGTTATTACCATTAAGGAACCATTTGATGCACCCTTTGTATTGATTCCAAATGCATACAAGACACTTGGATATTATATTGAGATAAATGGAATGAAGGAAAAGCGTCAGAAAGGTATTTTGCCATGTTTTGAAAAAACATATGAAAAAAATGGTATTGTATACATGGATATACATATTGCAGTAGAGAACGTACATTCATGATTGCATGAAAAACATAAAAGACCGTTTATTATAAGAATAGATGGTCTTTTTTTGTGAAAAAATGTATTTCACATGTATGCCTTTGTGGTATAATTCAAAGATACCGATGAAACCGAAAAGTAGATGGCAGGCAAAAGAAGGAGCAAATATGCGAAGACGAGAGAGAAAAGTAGAAGATACCAAAGAGATAAAAAGAATTTTAGATGAGAGCAAGTATTTACAGCTTGGATTATGCGATAAAGATCAGCCTTATGTCGTACCAATGAATTATGGTTATGTGTATGAAGAGGACAGGCTGACATTTTATCTGCATGGTGCAACAGAAGGGTATAAATACGAATTAATTGCGAAAAATCCAAAAGTAGCATTTGCCTTGGAATGTGGAGTAGAACCATTTGAGGGAAAAGTGGCATGCCAGTATGGGATGATTTACTCGAGTATTATGGGAAAAGGAGTGGCACATCTCATTACAGATGTTGAGGAAAAGAAACGTGCACTTACCCTTCTTATGAAAGCACAGACCGGAAAAGACTTTACATTTAATGAAGAATTAGTTTCTATCGTAAATGTAATCCGGATTGATGTGACAGAATTTGAGGCAAAAAGCCGACCATTACCACCGGCAATGCAGAAATAGGAAGTAAGACATTAGAAAATGGAAAAGGAACGGGATATGAAAAAGAAAAGTAATATTTGGTTGTATGCAGAGGTATTTGTATTCATGATGGTAATTATGGCAGTGATATGCAAAATCTTACATGTGGCACCATTTGGAGGGAATACTTTTGCAACAAGAGATGCTGATATTCAGTATCTTGATTTTTTCGCATATTTAAAAGATGTTTTAAATGGAAAACAATCCATACAATACACTTTTGGAAAAACACTGGGTGGAAATAATATAGCGGTATTTGGTTATTATCTTTCTTCTCCCTTAAATTTGCTGGTATTGCTTTTTGAAAAGAGTCAGTTAGAAGTATTTTATACATTGCTTGTTTCGCTAAAACTCAGTTTGGCAGCAGTTGCAGGAGCAGTGTTTATAAAAAACAGATATCCGAAACTGCAAAATAGCTTTGTCATTATCTTTGCATTATCGTATGGACTAATGCAGTATAACATGGCACAGATTTGCAATGCCATGTGGTTGGATGGAGTAATTATGCTGCCGTTCCTATTACTGGCGGTACACCGGCTGGTACAAAAAGGGGATAAGCTGCCTTTGATGGTTACGGTCGGATTGGCAATTCTTTTTAACTGGTATACCGGAGCAATTGATTGTCTGTTTTCTGTTATCTGGTTTGTATATGAAGTATTGCGGGAAAATCAGTTTTCATGGGAAAATAGAAAAATTATCCTGCATCATATTTTGCATTATATTTATGCGATGATAGTCGGAGTGTTTTTAAGCTGCATTTTATTTGTTCCTGTTGTGTTTGCAATGATGGGTGGAAGAGCCGGGATAGATTTTTCCAGTCTGAGAGAGCATTATTACTGGGGAAATTTTCTTTCTTTTATACCGAAACTTGTACTTGGTTCAGAGAGTGAGTATGCCGGGGTATCATTATATTGCGGCAGTATTCCGGTTATGGGAACAATTGCATATTTTATGTCTAAAAAAGTAGAGAAACGTGAGAAAATATGCCATGCAATTTTATTGCTTGTGACGATATCATTGTTTTATGTTCCGGTTTTCATTTTATTATTTGGACTGTTAAAAGATGTAAGCAGTTATTGGTATCGTTATTCCTATGTGGGAATCTTTACCTTACTGGTTATCGCAGCAGAATTTTTTGCAAATCATTTCGAAGAGGAGAAAAGTAAGGTTTTATGCAAAGCTGCTGTCTTTTTTGCACTTGTTGTGTTTGCCATGGAGTATGCAAATCCGGTAAATGCAATGTCACATTTATATGTGATGTTGTTTGTAATGGCATTGTTTTGCGGCATATATTTTTTGGAATGTCATGCAAAGCAAAGAAAAGTGTTCTTTTCCATGTGTCTGGTTCTGTTATCGGCAGGAGAACTCATTTGTAATGCTAAGGTTATGAATAACGTGGTAGATCATGCAGATGATTATGAAGAATACACCAGACAGGAAGAAAAGTTAGTTGCAGACCTGCAAGCTTATGACCAGAGCTTTTACAGGGTGAATCAGACAAAAACACGAAATGAAGAGAGGAATCATCTGACCGCTAATTATAATGAAGCACTGGCATTTGGATATCATTCCGTCAGTGGATATACATCGGATCCGGATGATTTTCAACGTGATTTTTTGAATCAGTTGGGCTATAATATCTGCGGTGACAATATGAATATTGTAAATACCAGTATGATAGGTGCTGACAGCCTTATGAATGTAAAATACATTTTATCGGATTATGAAATAAATGGATTAAAGAAAATAGACAAAATTGGTGCACAAAATGGAAAAGCGGTATACGAAAATCCATTTGTTTTGCCACTTGCATTTTCCTATCCTGCCTCTGATAGGTTAATCAAGGAAGAGAACAGCAATCCGTTTTTATATCAGAATGAAGTGTATAGCAAATTGACAGGAAGAAAGGTAACCATCTATAAACCTCTGGATTATGAAAGAACAGATGGAGATAACGCGGTATCTTTTCAACTGCATTTGCCGGGACAGGAGGCAGCAGTTTATGGATATTGTGATATGACGGAATGGGGCTCCGGCGATATTTATGTGGATGATGTATATATCAGTGGATATAATCAGTGGCTGGCACCAAGAGTAATTTATGTGCCATGTAATACAGATAGTGAAACAGCAGAGGTGAGGATTGAAAAAGAAAATTGCGGGAAAGCAATTACGGATAGTCAGTTTTATTATTTAGATCTTAAAGAACTACAGGCTGTCACAGATGAAATACAGCAAAAACAGGCGAAGGATATTAAGATAGAGAATAAAAGTGCTTCCATGCTGGTAGAAAATGCAAAGGAAGGGGAAAGCCTTTATGTGGCAATCCCATACGAAAAAGGCTGGACAATTTTGCAGAATGGGAAAGAAATAGAACCGGAATTGATAGGAAATTGTATGATGTCGATTCCATTACAAAAAGGAAAAAACCAGATAGAGATGACGTATCAGGCAAGGGGGATTTGGATTGGTAGAATAGTATCTATATTGGGAGTGCTTGCGGTATTATATGAAACGTTCAGACAACGCAGAGGGAACGGTTCATGAGCAAGTAGCAAAGCGGATTGCGAATGTCCGCTTTACTGGGGAAACATAACGAAAAAATGAGGAAGAAACAAAGAAGTGAGAAAGAAACAAAGAAGAATTATGGTAATTAGCAGTATCGTTCTGGTTATTTTGACAGGACTGTATCTGCATGCTTTATGTCAGAAGTTTCCACAGATGGAAATTCCGTTGACAGAATTTTATGGGAAAGAGGAACAAAATCTAAAAGATTTTAAAAATACAAAAGAGGGACTGATTTCTGTATCATCGGATCCGTGGGTTGAATATCACCTGAAAGAGAAAACAAAGATAAGAATGATAGAACTTGAATTTTCGAATGTTACAAGAACCGATCTTTGGGGTGAAGTTTTTGACATGGATACGGGGAAAAGTCACTCTTATGATTTGAAAAACGGAAAGGTGTTTCTTTCCTATAAAAATGAAAAACAGGATTTTGAGATGGAAAATTTCAGATTTGATCTTGTCTCAATGTCGGATGTACAATTTCAATTAGATCATGTGATTCTTAATTCGAAATATGGAATGGCGCGTGACACAGTGGTATGTTTCTTTCGGATATGGCTGATACTTTTGCTGTTTGAGGAGCTTTTGTTCGCAGTCTTTCATGAAAAGCGCAAGGAGCCGGTAAAACGATATATCACATTTTTTATACCCATGGCAGCAGTGATTCAAATTGTTGTATATAGTTACAATATACTTGTGAATAAGGTAGAAGGCTCCTTACAAATATGGATGTATCTATTGCTTGTGTGTAATCTGTTACTTGCAATATTGGGAATTAAGAAGTTCAAAAGTGAATTCTGGAAGCGCAGTTTTTACATTTTTCTGTCAGTACTATTTAATATTGGATTCGTAGAAATATTATCCGGGACAGAATATGATTTCACAAACATGCAAGCCGGAATCTTTAACATTGTAGTATGCGGAGTGCTGGTACATCTGTTGATTTTGTTATTTTCCGGGAAAGTAAAAGCTGCAACAGGCAGTATGAATGTGCTTATGGTTGTTCTGGGAATTATAAATCATTATTTTTACCAGTTCCGTGGAAATCCGTTTGAGCTGTCGGATCTTACAATGGCAGGGGAAGCAGTTACCGTACTGAAAAATTATAAGCTTTTGGTTGACAACCGGATGCTTTTTGCTATTCTGGCAGAAGTGAATATGGTTCTTGCAGCGAAGGTGGCTGATATAGGAAAGATACAGGAGAAGAAGGAAAAAAGGGCAAGTGTGCTTCTTACGTTTGCACTTTTTCTTGGAGCTTTTATCAATATGCCGGATGTCAGTTATTGGAATATGGCAGCGACCGCGAAAGAATATGGTTACCTTAATTCCTTTGTTACCTATGCCAGAAGAGATTTTAAACATAAAAAACCGGAAGGTTATTCCCTGAAAAATGCAAAGAACATCCTTTTAAGATACAAGGAGCAGGAAGGAAGTAAAACGCCAAATGTGATTGTAATTATGAATGAGTCATTTGCAGACCTGCCTAAAGTCTATGGATTTGAAACGAATACAGATGGTATGCCTTATATTCACAGTCTTGAAGAAAATGTGATAAAAGGGGACATGCTGGTATCTGTTTTTGGCGGAACAACTGCCAATACAGAGTATGAATTCTTAACGGGCAATTCAATGGCATTTTTTCAGAGCGGGAGTGTTCCGTATATGCAGAGTGTAAAGAGAAAGCAGCAATCCATTGCGTGGGAATTGGGACAGTATGATTATCAAAGAATCGCCTTTCATCCTTATACAGGGGAAAACTATAACAGACATAAGGTATACCCGCTGCTTGGATTTGATTCTTATCTTTCCATAGAGGATAAGCTTTCCAATACAGAGCAGTTACGCTCTTATGTCAGTGATGTGGCAGATGTGAAAAACATTATCGATATCTATGAAAAAAGAGAGAAAGACGAGCCATTCTTTTTATTTAATGTTACCATGCAAAATCATGGTGGATATAGTGAAAATGAAAGTCAGATTGATTTGACGGTAATGCCCGTAGAAAAAAAGCTTCAGTTTGTTTCACTGATGGAATATCTCTCGCTTGTAAAAGCTTCCGATGAGGCATTTTATGAATTGACATCTTATTTTGCAGAAGAAGAGGAAGATACGATTATCTTAATGTTTGGGGATCATCAGCCGGGACTTGACATGGAAGTATATGAAACATTAGATCCCAATCTTCAGTCCTCCATGGAAGAAAAAATGAAATTATATACCGTTCCGTTTGTTATGTGGGCAAATTTTGATATTGATTCTAAGCAGGAGGTACTGACTTCACCGAATTATTTAAGAGCAATGTTACTGGAACAGGCAGGGATGCCATTGAGTAATTATGATTTATTCCTGTTAGACTGTAGTAAGCAATATCCGGCGATAAATGCCCTGGGGTATTATGATGCAGAGGGAAAGATACATGAAATAAGTGAGGCAGAAAATGAGCGAAAATTAAATGAATATCAAAAGGTACAGTATGCCAATGTTTATGATAAAAGATTTATGGTAAATTGATGAAGTATTATGGAAAGTTGTCTTAAATGAGAGGAAAACAGAATGGAAAAATCATATCTTGTTGTGAGCATTGAGGAGCAGGACTTTGGCTGCGAGGGACGTCCCGATGGGACGGAGGCAATGGTTGATGTTGTGCTGCAAAAGGCAGACGGCACGAAGATAAGAATAGAAGAAAAAGATAAAAGGCTTTATGAACTTGATATTAACGAAGGAGACAGCGTGTTTTTGCAGGATGGGCGTATCTACAAGTGTGACAATCCTGGTATTTGTTGAAAGTTGTTCATAACGGTGCTGATAAATCAGAAGCTTGTGGATAAAAGTGCGAAAATTCAAGATTGATAGAAATTGACAGATAAGAGCGGAAAGTGTAGAATATATGATTATAAGTATGCTTAAAAATAGTGTCAGATTTTTACGAAATAGTGCTTGCCAAAGGCAAGATTCATAAGAGGAAAAGGTAAGATACAAGGGGGAAGGAATTTTATGAAGAAGAAAAAAGTGCAGAAACTCCTGTCAGCTGCAATGATGGTATCTATTTGTGTGACGATGGGAGCAATGCCGGTTTCTGCTGCAAGTATGGATACAGGAATAAATCAGGAAGATATTTTGACAGTGGGAGCAACCACAATCGAAAATAATAGTGAAACAGATGGAACAATAACGGATGCAAATCAGAACACGATTAAATGGGAATACGATGATGCAACTAAAACACTTACTTTTACTGGTGCCTCTACAAGCCCATCTACACCAAATCAGAATCCAGAGATAGAAATACCGGAGAAAGTTATTGATAAGATTGTGAACACACAAACTACAAGTGGTTCTGCTATTACATGGGAGAAAGATAGCGTAGAAAATTTGAAAATAAAAGGAACAGTTACATCTATTGCTAGCAAGGCTTTTGCTGATTGTACAAAATTAAAAGAAGCGACTATTTATGGTGATATTACTACTATTGGAGAGAAGGCCTTTATAGATTGTAAAAACTTAGAGACAGTTGAGTTTCTTAGCCCATTAAAAGAAATTGGAATGTATGCATTTGCTAATTGTGAAAATTTAACGGATGTTGAACTTCCAACAACCATAGAAACAATTGGAAATAGGGCATTTTCACGTTGCTATGCTTTGACAGGGATTGATTTGCCAGATAGCCTTACCACGATTGGCTGGGGTGTATTTGATGGAACCCAAGAAGGATTTGATGTAGATGGAAAAATTATTGCAGATAAAATAGACATAGCACATCAGTCACATTTTACAGATGTATTACCTCCGTATTCTCAAAAAAATTTAGTCATTGATGATTATGGTTTGGTCTATGATAAAGATGTAAAAACCTTGTGCTGTGCATTAAAGAATCAGTCCAGTCTCGTGTTGCCGGAAACATTATCAAAAGTCAATGCCTATGCGTTTAGTGGATGTGTGGCAAATAAGATTACATTTACCGGGAAAAAACCGGACTTTGATAAGCTTGCTTTTTCTATGTATAAATTTGAAGGTGCAGAACCTGGCACTTATTATAGATTAAAAGCCACCGTCTATTATCCGGGTGATGACGAGAGCTGGAAAGGTATTGAAAATGAAGATGTCGGTGGTGACATCACATGGAAACCCTATGAAAAGAATGCAATTGAAGGCGTTTATGAAGGCTGTAAGTGGGTTTACAATCTGGATTCTAAGACCTTTACAATTTCCAGTAATGATGGAAAGCCGGTAGAGATACCGGATTTTGAATCCTACGACCAAACGCCATGGGCGATAGATCCGGACGCAAAAGCAGAAATTGAAAAGAACTGTAACACAATTGTAATTGCAGATGATATCACAAGAGTGGGAAATGCTTCTTTTGGAAAGCTGTTTGCGCAGGTAGAAAACATTACATTTTCCCAGAATTTAAAATCAATCGGTAAGGATGCCTTTGTTGCCTGCGGAGCCGGAACAAAGAAAGCACCACAGTTTACCTTGCCGGATTCTTTGGAAACAATAGAAGATGGAGCATTTGCTTCGCTGGAAGAATTTACAGAGGTAACTATTCCCAAAGGGGTAAAGGATTTAGCAAGCACAGCATTTTTGGGTTGTAACAAGTTGAAAACAATAAAAGTTGCCGAAGACAATGAGAACCTTTGTGCAATTGATGATGTGGTATATGATAAGAAGGTTACAACGTTGGTACTCTGTTCTCCGACGAAGGAAAAAGTCGAGATGCCACAGAGTATTTCAAGGGTTGCAGCAAAGAGTTTCGTTGGTTGTGAATCCTTAAAGGAAATTAAATTTACCGGAAATGCACCGACTTTTGAAGATAACTGTTTTATCTTAAGTGAAACGGATAAAAAAACGACACCATTAAAGATTACAGCTTATTATCCAAATGGAAATTCAACATGGACGGAGGATACGCTTAAGGATTATGGTGGAAAGGTTAAATGGGAAGTTTATAATGTCGGCACAGAGCCTGGTTCGGGTTCGGACAGTAGCAATCATGTTGTATATCATTATGATCTTGGAACGCATGGCGGTACCTGGGACGGAACGCATTATTATCTTCCGAATGGCACACTGGTAACCGATGCATTCTTTTGTGATGGAACTTATACTTATTATTTACAGTTTGATGGTACCCCGATGAAAGGTCGACTGGCATATCATCCGGATGGCAGACATGTCATTTATTTTGATGATGAAGGGCATGAAGTATTTAATACTTTTGCAAATGTAAAGCAGGATGTGAAAGGAAATCCGGTGGATGATTTATGTTACTTTAATGTATACGGATTTATGTATGTGAATGTTCTTACCTATGATCAGGCAGGGAAAAACCTATATTATGCAAACACGAATGGCGTTATGGAGCGCAACGGCTGGTTCAAATTCCCGGAGAACAATATAGGTTATGCAAATGCAGACGGAACTTTGGTGGTAAGTCAGTTCTCGAAAGATACCATGGGAAGAACGGTATATTTCCAGGCAAATGGAAAATTGGCAAAAGGTCTTATTACAGATGGTGTGACTTATTACAAGATGGATGAGACAGATGGACATTTAGTTGGAACATTTGTAAAATAGTGAGAGTAACAATGGGCAGCTTTCTGGAAACAGGAGGCTGCTTTTCCTATACTACAAAATATTTTTTGACCATGGTATCAGGTATATGGTACTATAGAAAAAGAAGCTGAAACAGCAATAAAAACAGGTGAGGAAATCAATGAGCGAGACAGAAAATACCCATAAAAGACGGGTGCGTTATAAAGGAAAATATCCGAAGAAATTCGAAGAAAAATACAAGGAACTGCAGCCGGAGAAATATAAAGATACCATAGAAAAGGTAATTGGTAAGGGAAGTACACCTGCCGGAATGCATATTTCGATTATGGTGAATGAAATTTTGGATTCTTTGCAGATACAACCGGGGCAGACAGGGCTTGACGCTACGTTAGGGTATGGCGGACATACCAGGGCAATGCTTGGATGCTTAAAGGGAAAGGGACATTTATATGCCTTGGATGTAGACCCGATTGAGTCGGAAAAGACGAAACAGCGGTTACATGAAGCAGGATTTTCGGAAGATATTTTAACCGTGAAACTCCTTAATTTTGCAAACGTGGACGAGGTAGCAAAAGAAGCAGGCGGTTTTGATTTTATTATGGCAGATCTTGGTGTTTCTTCCATGCAGATTGATAATCCGGATCGTGGATTTTCTTATAAGGTGGAAGGACCGTTGGATTTACGTCTGGACCCGACCAAGGGCACTTCAGCAGCAGAGCGTTTAAAAGAGCTGACACGAGATGAACTTTGTGGAATGCTTATAGAAAATGCAGATGAGCCCTATGCGGATGAGATTTCAAGAGCAGTGGTAAAGGAAATAAAAAGCGGAAATGCGGTAGATACAACTACAAAACTTCGAATGTTGATTCAGAATGTTGTAGTGGCACAGCCTGAAGTAAAAAGACTGCCAGATGCTGAAAAAAAGGAACTTGTGAAGAAATCATGTCAGAGGACATTTCAGGCACTTCGCATTGATGTCAACAGTGAATTTGAAGTTTTAGAGATGTTCTTGGAAAAGCTGCCGGAGGCATTAAAACCGGGTGGACGCGTGGCAATTCTTACCTTCCATTCCGGGGAAGACCGGCTGGTAAAAAAATCTTTTAAGCGCTTTTATAATGAAGGACTATATTCCGATATTTCCAAAGAAGTCATAAGACCTTCCAAAGAAGAATGCATGAAAAATCCCCGAGCCCGTTCCACCAAAATGCGGTGGGCCTTGCGATAAGGAGGGACCCATTTATGGGAGGATGCCTTATCGCTTGCGAAGGAGGGACCCATTTATGGGAGGATGCCTTACCACTTGTAGTGAGTAGAAACTTATTTGCATAAAAATCGAAAAAAGAAAAGGAGACCCAAAATGAATCCAGTATATGAAAAATTATTAAAATGTTATGACAGTTATAAAAAGAAAATTGATTTTGCGCCAAAGGTAGCTTTAATCTTAGGTTCCGGGCTTGGAAATTATGCAGATGATATCAAGGTGGAAGCAACTTTAGATTACCATGATATTGAAGGATTTCCGGTTTCCACGGTTCCGGGTCATAAGGGCAGATTTATTTTCGGATATGTGGGAGAGGTACCGGTTGTCTGTATGCAGGGCAGAGTTCATTATTACGAAGGATATGACATGGCAGATGTTGTATTGCCAACGCGTCTTATGAAATTGATGGGCGCAGAGGTTCTATTTTTGACCAATGCTTCCGGTGGGATTAAACAGGGCTTTCAGGCGGGTGATTTTATGCTGATTGAGGATCAGATTTCCGATTTTGTACCATCTCCTTTGCGTGGAGCAAATATTGATGAACTAGGAACACGTTTTCCGGATATGTCTCATATTTATGATGAAGATTTACAAAACATTGTGAAAAAAACAGCAATGTTAAATAATATTCCATTAAAATCCGGTGTGTATTTACAGTTTTCCGGTCCACAGTATGAATCTCCGGCGGAAATTACAATGGCGCGTACCTTAGGGGCAGATGCCGTTGGAATGAGCACTGCATGTGAGGCAATCGCAGCCAATCATATGGGAATGAAAATTGTTGGAATTTCCTGTATTTCCAATCTTGCCTGTGGTATTGCTCCGACACCTTTAGCACATACAGAGATTCAGGAAGTGGCAGACCGCGTTGCACCAATGTTTAAAAAACTGGTAACAGAGTCTATTTTGGCTATTGATAAAGAATTATGATTTTGTGCAGAATACTTGTGATACGAACAGTGTTTCGTAAAGAGGTGCGGGAGGGATTTTATGAATATCCGTTTTTATCATGCAAAAATATTAGTGACCGGTGAAAATAAAGAATTTTCAATTTTAAACGGTGAACTTTGGGTAGAAAATGACAGTATTTCTTATATTGGAGATGGAAAAGAGCTTAGAAATCAAAAAGAAGATGCCGTTATTTTTGATCGTGAAATTGATGTGGAGGGTAACCTTTTGATGCCCGGATTTAAAGATGCCCATACCCATACGGCAATGACTTTTTTGCGTTCCTATGCAGATGATCTGCCACTTCAGGAATGGCTGGAGAAACAGGTGTTTCCGAATGAAGCAAAGCTTACGAAGGAAGATGTTTATTATCTGGCGATTCTTGGAATTATGGAATATCTGACCAGTGGGATTACCAGTAATTTTGATATGTATAATTTTCCAAGAAGTATTGCAAAAGCGTCGAAAGATACCGGTTTCCGTACGGTATTTTGCAGTGGGTTAAATAATTTCGTAAGTAATCTTGAGGAACTTAGGGAAGATTATAATGTTATCAATGCGATGAGCCCGCTTACCAGTTTTCTTCCCGGAATTCATGCAGAATATACGACGAATCAAAAGCTGATGGAAGGACTGGCAAAATTAGCGCAGGAGTTAAAAGCTCCGGTGTGGATGCACAATGCGGAAACCCAAAAAGAAGTAGAAGAGTGCAAGGCGCGGTATGGCATGACACCGACAGAACTTACCGAGGCACTTGGATTTTACGAGTATGGTGGCGGCGGATATCATTGTATCTGGTTTACGGAGCATGACTTTGAACTTTTTCAAAAGCATGATATGACAGTAGTTACCAATCCGGCTTCCAATCTGAAACTGGCGAGTGGTATCTGCCCGGTGAAAAAATTCCTTGATTATGGAATCAATGTTGCAATCGGAACGGACGGACCGGCAAGCAACAATTGTCTTGATATGTTTCGTGAAATGTTCTTAACGACCGGACTTGCCAAAGTAAAAGAAGAGGATGCTTCGTGTGTCAGCGCAGAAGAAGTGCTTTATATGGCGACAGCAGGAGGAGCAAAGGCAATGCAATTGCCGGATTGCGACAGGCTTGCGGTCGGGAAAAAAGCAGATCTTATTATGCTGGATTTGAAAAAGCCGAATATGCAGCCGGAAAATAATATTGTGAAAAATATCGTGTATGCGGGAAGTAAACAGAATGTTAAAATGACCATGGTAAATGGAAAAATCCTATATGAGAACGGGGCATTTTCCATTGGATTTTCGGAAGAAGAAATTTATCGAAGGGCAAATGAAATTATTAACCGGATTAAAGGGTGATGGATGATGAAAGTAATATTTGTGCAGCACAGTTGTTTTGTGGTAGAAATTGAAAATAAAGTATTGATTTTTGACTGGTTTGATAAAAATCGTATTGCCGGGTATGAGTTTGGCGGTGTGATGCCGCAATTTTCAAAAGACAAGGAAATTTATCTCTTTGCGAGTCACAAGCATCAGGATCATTTTGATTTGCAGTCATTAAAATGGATAGAAAAATATCCGAATATGCACTTTATTTTGTCTAAAGATATCAGACTTGGGGCAAATTATTTAAAAAGAAATGAAATTCCGGAAAATATCAAAAATTACATTACTTTTGTAAAGCCGCTGTCGACTTATCAGGTCGGAGATTTGGAAGTTAGGACATTGAATTCTACCGATGCGGGAGTTGCATTTTTAGTAAAAGCCAATGGACAGACGATTTATCATGCCGGTGACTTGAATGACTGGAGCATGGAAGGAGCCGGAGATATCATAAATGGTAAAATGAAGCGGGATTACAGGCGTGCGTTAAAGGAATTAGAAGGGGAGCATATTGATGTTGCCTTTGTTGTTCTTGACGCAAGAATCGGTGTGCATCAGTTTGAAGGATTTGATTATTTTATGCAGAATGTGAACGCCGATGTTATTTTCCCGATGCATATGTGGCGGGATTATTCGGCGATTGCAAGGTATAAGGCACAGTCGAAAAACATTCGTTTTATTGAGCGAATCGTTGATATTACAAGGGAAAACGAAGAATTTGATATTGAGGAAAGTGAATTTGTTGAAAAATAAAAAAAATTAGTCTATAATAAAACGTAAAAGTCATATTTGTGATTAAGTTTTCGGTATCTTACCGGGACAATTTAGAATAGAATAGATGGGCTTTTGGGAGAAGGAATGAGGCAGAAGGAGGAATTCATATGCTATTTTTGGGACAGTTTTTACAATATGTCATAATTATGCTTATCCTTGCGGCAATCGGAGTTGCCGGAATTTTTGTTGGGAAAAAGCTGCGTCAGAAGAAAGACGCAAAGCAGGCTTTAGACAGCCACGAAGAGAAATAAATTGGAGGAAATTTGTTGTGAAACAGAAATATGGAGTAAACGAACTGCGCCGGATGTATCTGGAATTTTTTGAGAGCAAAGGACATCTTGCAATGGACAGCTTTTCATTAGTACCGCACAATGACAACAGTTTACTGTTGATCAATGCAGGAATGGCACCTTTGAAACCTTATTTTACAGGACAGGAGATACCACCGCGCAAACGTGTGACGACCTGCCAGAAATGTGTGCGTACCGGAGATATTGAGAATGTCGGTAAAACAGCAAGACATCTGACATTTTTTGAGATGCTTGGAAACTTTTCTTTCGGAGATTATTTTAAGCATGAAGCAATTGCATGGTCATGGGAATTTTTGACCAAGGTATTAGGTCTTGAGGAGGACAGGCTTTATCCGTCTATTTATGGTGAGGATGATGAAGCATTCGATATCTGGACGAAAGAAATCGGTGTTCCGGCAGAGAAAATCACCAGATTTTACAGAGACCCGGAAACGGGAGAATGTGATAACTTCTGGGAGCACGGCGCAGGACCTTGCGGACCATGTTCTGAGATTTATTATGACCGTGGAGAGAAATACGGCTGTGGCAGCCCGGATTGTAAAGTCGGCTGTGACTGTGATCGTTTCATGGAAATCTGGAATAACGTATTTACCCAGTTCGAAGGCGATGGAAAAGGCGGTTACGAAGAACTTTCCCAGAAAAATATCGATACCGGAATGGGCTTAGAGCGTCTTGCAGTCGTAATGCAGGATGTTGACTGTGTTTTTGATATTGATACGATGAAAGCAATCCGTGATAAAGTTTGCGAATTGTCCGGTAAGAAATATCAGGTGGACGCTTTAGATGACGTTTCCATTCGTTTGATTACGGATCATATTCGTTCTTCGACTTTTATGGTTTCGGATGGTATTATGCCGTCTAACGAAGGAAGAGGCTATGTATTAAGAAGATTGATCCGTCGTGCGGCACGTCATGGAAGAATGCTTGGAATTGACGGTACATTTTTGGCAAAATTATCTGAGACAGTCATCAATGAAAGCAAAGATGGTTATCCGGAATTAGAAGAAAAGAAAGACTTTATTTTTAAAGTTTTAACGCAGGAAGAAGAAAAGTTCAATAAGACAATCGATCAGGGACTTGCCATTTTAGCAGACATGCAAAAAGAAATGGAAGAAAAAGGGGAAAAAGTATTATCCGGTGAAAATGCATTTAAGCTTTACGATACATACGGATTCCCGGTTGATTTGACTGAAGAAATCTTAGAAGAAAAGGGCTTTTCCGTAGATAGCAAAGGTTTTGAAAAAGCCATGGAAGTACAGAGAACAACTGCAAGAAATGCCCGTAAAGTAACGAACTATATGGGAGCAGATGTTACGGTATATGAATCCATTGATCCGTCTGTCACGACGGAATTTGTCGGCTATGACAATTTAACTTATTCATCAGAAGTTACTGTTATGACAACAGAGACAGAGATTACGGAAGCATTGTCTGATGGTGAGATTGGTACTATTTTTGTAAAACAGACTCCGTTTTATGCAACCATGGGTGGTCAGAATTCGGATACCGGTATCATTAGAAGCCAGGACGGAAGCTTTGAGTTCAAGGTAGAAGATACGGTTAAGATGTTAGGCGGAAAGGTCGGACATATCGGAAAAGTTACGAAGGGTATGGTAAAGACCGGTGATAAGGTAGAACTTGTGGTAGATGAAAGACGCCGTGCAGCTACCTGCAAGAACCATTCCGCAACACATTTGCTGCAGAAAGCACTTCGTGAAGTATTGGGAACACATGTAGAGCAGGCAGGTTCTTATCAAGACGGAGAGAGAACACGTTTTGACTTTACGCATTTCCAGGCAATGACAGCAGAAGAACTGCAGAAAGTAGAACAGATTGTAAATGAAAAGATTGCAGAGAAGCTTGAGGTACGTACCGATGTCATGAGTGTGGATGAGGCAAAGAAGACCGGTGCGATGGCATTGTTCGGTGAAAAATACGGCGAGACCGTAAGAGTCGTTTCCATGGGAGAGTTCTCCAAGGAATTCTGTGGTGGTACGCATGTAAAGAATACCGGTGATATCACAGCATTTAAGATTATCTCGGAAAGCGGTGTTGCAGCAGGTGTACGTCGTATCGAAGCTTTGACCGGTGATAATGTATTTGCTTATTACAAGTCAGTTGAGGATGAACTGAATCAGGCAGCGCAGGTGGTAAAATCTACACCGGCAAACTTACTTGAGCGTCTGGAACATCTGATGGCAGAAGTAAAAGAATTGCAGAGTGAAAACGAGTCCTTAAAGAGCAAAGCTGCAAAAGAAGCACTTGGTGATGTTATGGATCAGGTTGTAGAAGTAAAAGGCGTGAAGCTTTTAGCAGCAGAAGCCGATGGTGTGGACATGAATGGTCTGCGCGACTTAGGGGATCAGTTAAAAGCGAAACTTGGCGAGGGAGTTGTTTTACTTGCTTCAGCCGTGGATGGCAAGGTAAATCTTGTCGCAATGGCAACAGACGGTGCCATGAATGCCGGTGCACATGCCGGAAACTTAATTAAAGGAATCGCAGCACTTGTCGGCGGTGGCGGCGGCGGACGACCGAATATGGCACAGGCCGGTGGTAAGAATCCGGCAGGAATTAAGGATGCATTAAAAGAAGCAAAAACTGTTTTGGAACAACAAATTAAATAAAATATAAAAAAACAGTTGACGAATAAGCAATTTGTGGTATACTATTTGATAGTGCAATAAAATATTACCCAAACAGTTGAATATGCACAATACGCAACTGGAGGGAGGTTAGGTGTGAGACTATGTCAAATGTTATCGTAAAAGAAAACGAAACGTTAGATAGTGCTTTACGCAGATTCAAAAGAAACTGTGCAAAAGCAGGTATCCAGCAGGAGATTCGTAAAAGAGAACATTACGAGAAACCAAGTGTTCGTCGTAAAAAGAAATCAGAAGCTGCTAGAAAACGTAAATATAACTAATTGTGTAAAAAGCTGCCACTCATTTGAGTGGCAGTTTTTTTGTTAACTGAAAGTTGTTCAGAAATTTTGATTTATACATTAAATGAACTAAGATTATGTACTGCTTCTTTTGCAGAAAGTTTCTTGGAAACAGCAGAAGAAAATACCGCCTGTAAAAAAGACCTGAACCGTCTTCCTTGTTTTTCTAAGAGTCCGCCGGAAAAGCTTCGATTACAGTGCTGCTCCCACAACTCGCCTTGCAGACAGTGGATTTTTGTACGTTCTTATGCTCACACATGTGTCCGCAGCATGATTGCTTTCCCGGCTTTCACTCTAAGAAAAACAGCGAAAGACGAAAAGGTCTTTTCCACAGGCGCATTTTCTTCTGCTGTTTCATCAAAATATGTGCCCAAAAGAAGCAGGGATATACTTTTCCAGGCGTTGCTTGTCATCTTGCATAAAATCATTTCGGTCTTTGTGACTGGTGAAGAACATTAGATTTCGTTAATGTTCTGTCGGTGTCAAGCAATCCGGCAGCATGGATGCTGACGGAAGGCTGAACCTGAGCCCGGATGGCGAATTTCAGCCGGTTGCGGTCGACTTTTCTATAGATTTTCAGAACATTTACAAAATCTTATGTCCGTAACCTCGGAACAAAGAATGAAATGATTTTATGCAAGATGACATTCGTAACGTTGAAAATTGTATTTGTACTATTTCTGCAAATTCAAATTGACCGAGCTCTTTAGAGCGAGGGATGCTTCTTGTCCGAAGGGCAAGAAGATGGAGATAAAGAGATAAATAAGAGTTTAATGCAGAATCAGAAAGGCTTTTATAATGTAGTCTTTGTCTTGTTTCAGTGTTACGCTCTTGTTTTTTCTTACTTGTTTTGATAAAATAAAAAAGATTTTGAAGTAAAGTGGAAAGTAAGAAAAACGGAAAAGAGGAAAATATATGAAAAAAATCGGTATTATCGGTGCAATGGAGTTGGAAGTTGAGACTTTAAAGGCAAAGATGGATGTAAAAAATACAACAACAAAAGCAAAAATGGAATTCTTTGAAGGCACTTTGAACGGTGTTGATGTTGTTGTCGTAAGAAGTGGTGTCGGTAAAGTAAATGCAAGTATGTGTGCCCAGATTTTAGCAGATATTTTTAAGGTTACGAATATTATTAATACCGGAGTAGCGGGTTCTTTGGATGCCTCGATTGATATCGGAGATATTGTGGTTTCTACAGATGTCTGCCAGCACGATATGGATGCGACCGGATTCGGTTATCCTTTGGGAGAGATTCCACAGCTTGGTATGTTAAGCTTCCCGGCCGATGAGAAGATGGCTTCTCTTGCAAAGAGCGTATGTGAGAAAGTAAATTCCGAGATTAAAACATTTTCCGGAAGAATCGTAAGTGGTGATCAGTTTATTTGCGATAAGACAGTAAAAGAAAAAATTGTATCGAATTTCCATGGACTTTGTACAGAGATGGAAGGAGCTGCAATTGGGCAGGCTGCCTATTTAAATGGGATTCCATTTGTAATTTTAAGAGCAATTTCAGATAAGGCAGATGATTCGGCGGAAGTGGATTATCCGACATTTGAAAGAGAAGCAGCAAAACACTGCTCAAATCTTGTAGAAGAATTTATTGTGGAATTATAAGCATAAATCAAAAGAATACACATATATATAAGTCATAGGACAAACTTTGTTCTATGGCTTTTTTGTTTTACGCGAGTATGGTTTATTGGAATAGGAGGGATAGTTTGCAGGAAAGCATCATAAAAATTTTCCCCAAACATTTAAGAGATGTTTTAAATGCATGTCAGGTTAATGGAGACTGTCTGGAAGAAATTCGCTTAAGAATCAGGCAACCCTTGCTGTTTTTTTATGGAAATGAAGAATGGTTTTTAGATACGGAAAGGAAAATGCTTACGAAAAGGAAGGAACAGGCTTATGTTGTGACAAAAGAAGATTTGGAGCAGATGTTTTCTTATCTTAGTCATTATTCATTTTATGCATATGAAGACGAAATCCGGCAGGGATATCTGACGTTAGAGGGGGGACATCGTGTGGGGCTTGCCGGACAGGCAGTGATGGAAAATGAACAGGTAAAAAGCATGCGTTACATTTATTTTATGAATATTCGTGTCGCAAAGGAGAAAAAAGATTGTGCAAAAAAAATCATTCCGTACATATTACATCAGGACAGCATTTATAATACGTTACTTGTATCGCCACCGGGAGTTGGAAAGACAACGTATCTTCGTGATACGGTAAGGCTGTTATCCAATGGCGGAAATCTGATGGAAGGACTTCGGGTATCGGTAATTGATGAGCGTTCTGAAATAGCTGCCTGTCATCTTGGAATGCCTCAGAATGATGTGGGAATCCGCACAGACGTATTGGACGGTTGTGATAAGGCAAAAGGGATGCTTATGGTGCTTCGCTCCATGTCACCACAGGTCATTGCCGTGGATGAACTGGGAGGAGAGGAGGATTACAGGGCAGTTGAAAAAGTGTTGTATTCCGGAAGCCATATTCTTGGAACAATTCATGCAAAAAACATGGAAGAATTAGAACAGAAGCCTTATTTTGGTCATTGGTTAAAAACACATATCTTTGAGCGTTTTGTTTTATTAAAAAAGAGTGAAGGCGGTACACACTATTTTGAAATTTATGATAAGGACTTTAAGCAGTTATGTTAAAAGTGACAGGAAGTGTTTTTATCCTGATTGCGGGATGTGGATTTGGAATTTCAAACAGTTTTCGAATGAAAAAGCAGTTAGAACAGCTGATATCGCTTCAGGAGATGTTGTATTTACTGGAAGGAGAAATAAAACATTTTAAACGTCCTCTGCCGGAAGCATTTATGGCTGCAGCAGAGGAAAAACAGGAATTGTATGGGGAAGTGTTTTGCTTGATTTCAAAAAGGCTTTTGGAATGTAAGTATATATCCGGGAGTCATGTCTGGCGGGATAGTTTTTTAGAATATCAAACGCAATTTGTCTGTACGAAGGAAGAATTTGAAGTTTTTTTAAAAGCCGGCAGTTTTTTGGATGCGAATGAACGTGAAACACAGGAAAAGGAGCTTGCTTTTTATGAAAGGCAGCTTGGGCATATGATTGAAAAAAGGCAGAATGAATTAAAGGAAAAGCAAAGAATCGGAATGTACGGAAGTGTTTTAACAGGAGCTTTTTTGATTATTTTGTTGTTGTAAAGCGGAAAAGTGTGGGACGGGAGAAAAAGATTATGAGTGTAAACTTGATTTTTAAAATAGCAGCGGTCGGGATTCTGGTGACGGTATTAAGTCAGGTTCTAAAACATAGCGGAAGGGAAGAACATGCTTTTTTGACCAGTCTTGCGGGACTTATTATCGTTTTGTTCTGGATTGTTCCGTATATTTATGATTTGTTTGAAACGATGCAGTCATTGTTTGCTTTGTAGGTGAAAAGAATGGATATAATGAAAATTGCAATTCTTGGAATTGTCGGGGTACTGCTTGCGATTCCGTTAAAGGTGCATAAGGCAGAGTATGCGATGTTTTTGAGCATGGCAGTCTGTATTTGCATTTTTGTGTATATTATTTCAAAAATTCAAATAATTTATAATTACTTGAATTCTCTAAAAAATTTGCTTCCGATTGATGGAAAATACATAGCAGTTATTTTAAAAATGATAGGAATTACTTATATTTCCGAATTTTCAGCTAGTTTATGTAAAGATGCCGGATATGGAGCAATTGCAACGCAGATTGAATTGTTTGCAAAACTTTCTATTTTATTAATCAGTATGCCGGTACTCATGGCATTTGTGGAAATGATTGGGGAGTTTTTATGAAAAGGTGTATTGGTATTTGCCTGATATTGTTTTTGTGTCTGATAAAATGTCAGACTTATGATGCTTCTGAAATTGGAAATGACTGGTCAGATACAAAAAAAGAGCAAATGGAAGAAGAGATGGAAACAGACATGCTGGAACAGATTGGAATAGAAGAAATTGATGATTTTATGGAAGATACGGAAGGGGTTTCGGAAATTAGTTTTACAGAGCTTGTAAATTCCCTTATAAAAGGCGAAGGAACTTATCAGGTAAAAGATATGGGAGAGTGGTTAAAAAATGCTTTGTGTGCTGAATTTAGAGAAAATAAAGCACTTTTAATTCAGATACTAATCATAGGGATTGCATTTGGAGTTTTAAAAAATTTTACCGGATTATTTGAAAATTCTTATATTTCAGAGCTTTGCTTTGTTATGGTTTATTGTGTGCTTGTAATCCTTTTGATGAAATCTTTTTTGATTATGGACAACCTTGCAAAGGAAACGTTAAAGACGACGGTGGAATTTATGCAGACGTTGGTACCTGTGTATTGTATGTCAATGATATTTTCGAATGGAGCGACGACGGCAGCAGGATTTTATGAAGTTACATTTTTGATTATTTCTCTGGTACAGTGGATAATCTTATATGTTTTGGTGCCATTGGTACAGGTGATGATTTTGTTTGTTTTTCTGAATGAAGTGGTAGAGGGAGAAAGGTTCTCTAAGATGACGGAATTATTGGAAGACGGCATTCGCTTTGTATTAAAATTTGTGACGGGAACGGTTGTTGGATTAAATGTTGTGCAGGGATTGATTCAACCGGCAGCGGATAGGGTGAAAGGAAGTATGTTTGCAAAAACGGCATCTGCAATTCCGGGAATCGGAAATTCTGTGCAGGCTGTGAGCGAAATCATTGTTGGAGCAGGGACACTAATAAAAAATAGTGTTGGGGTTGCCGCAATGATTATTGTTTTGGGAATTACGTTGCTGCCGGTTATAAAGATGGGAGTTTTGGTCTTTTTTTATAAATTTTCAGCGGCAGTGATTGAACCTGTTGCGGACAAGCGTATTTCCGGTACATTAAATGGAGTTTGCAGGGGGAGTGTACTACTTGCAAAAATTATGCTGACTTCGATGTTACTTTTTCTTATTACCATAGCAATGGTAGCAGCTTCGTCAAGTTTTGTGTATTAAATTCTGATTTGCAGAAATAGTACCAATGTAATTTTCAACGTTTACGAATGTCATCTTGCATAAAATCATTTCATTCTTTGTTCCGAGGTTACGGACATAAGATTTTGTAAATGTTCTGAGATCCTATATGAAAGTCGACCGCAACCGGCTGAAATTCGCCATCCGGGCTCAGGTTCAGCCTTCCGTCAGCATCCAGGCTGCCGGATTGCTCGGTATCGACAGAACATTAACGAAATCTAATGTCCTTCACCAGTCACAAAGATCGAAATGATTTTATGCAAGATGACAAGCAACGCCTAGAAAATACTTTCCATTTCGCATCCTTAAAAAAATATCGTTTCAATTTGGACATGAGAAAAGCAATGAAACGTATATCCCTGCTTCTTTTGCACACACGTCTTACTGAAACACCAGAAGAAAATGCGTCTGAAAAAAAGACCTTCTAGTCTTTCGCTGTTTTTCTTAGAGTGAAAGCCGGGAAAGCAATCATGCTGCGGACACATGTGTGAGCACAAGAACATAAAAAAATCCACTGCCTACAAGGCGAGTTGTGGGAGCAGCACTGTAATCGAAGCTTTTCCGGCGGACTCTTAGAAAAACAAGGAAGACGATCCAGGTCTTTTTTGCAGGCGGCATTTTCTGCTGGTGTTTCTAAGAAACTTTCTGCAAAAGAAGCAGTGCATAATCTTAGTTCATTTAATGTATAAATCCGAATTGACCGAGCTCTTTAGAGCGAGGGAGGCATTTTGTTGAAAGGAAGAAGATGGAGATAAATAAGAACTTGAAAAGAGGGGAGAGCAATGGAGCATTTCATAACATGGATGAAAGGAATCGTACTATTGTTTTTTGTTTTTACTGCTCTTTTGTATTTTATTCCACGAAATGTATACAAAAAATATATTCGTTTTTTTATGGAAATGATGCTTATTCTTGCCATTATGTATCCGCTTTTACAAGCTGTTTTTAAAGAAAATGCATTGGAAAATTTAATTCATTATGATGAATTCTGGCAGGAGATGGATAACATGAAATTAGATGCAGAACATTTCGAAGAAGAGCAGAATACTTATTATCTGAAAGAATGTGAAAAAAATGTAGAAGAAAATTTAAGACAGTTGATTCTTCAACATGGTTATGAAGTAAAAAATATAGAGGTAAAATTAAATACTTCTTATGAAATTGAAGACATTTCGCTGGTGTTGGAACAAACAGAAAAGAAACAAAAAAAGGAGGATATTTCATTGATTCAAAAAGAAATCCTGAATTTTTATCAAATTGAGGAAAACAGACTGGAACTTAAGGTACAGTAAAGGAGCAGGGTATGGGGAAGGGAAAAAAGACTTTTGAGTGGTTAAAAAAAATAAAAGAAATGGATAAAAATAACTGGTTGATTCTGGGCTTAATCGGTGTTCTTTTACTTGTAATTGCAATACCAACAGAAAAAAAGGAGAAAACACCAGGTGGAGAATTAAAGACACAGAAAATGGGAGAAAAAGAGAACCAAACAGAAACAGGAAGGGGACAAAGCGGAGATTATAAAGAAGAACTGGAAGAAGAATTAACGGAAATGCTGCAAAATATGGAAGGTGTCGGAAAAGTAAAAGTAATGATTACATTAAAAGATGGTGGGGAGAGCGTAGTGGAAAAAGATTCCTCTGATACAAGCAATAGAACAGAAGAAACAGATAAAGAGGGCGCAAGCAGAACGGAGATTGCGTTGCAGTCGCAAAAGGAAACGGTATATGATGGAAAGACAGACAGTACACCATTTATAGCAAAAGAATTAAATCCCAAAGTAGAAGGTGTGCTCATTTTGGCAGAAGGAGCAGACAATACGGTGGTAAAGCAAAATATTTCTGATGCAGTTCTGGCATTATTCTCTGTGGATGCACATAAGATAAAAGTAGTTAAGATGAGTGTGCAGGAGGAAAACAAGTGAAAAATGTATTTAAAAAAAATCAAATCATCATAACGACGCTTGCACTTATGATTGTAGTAGCGGGCTATGTGAGTTATACGAACGGAAATTTAAAAGATAAAGATGTGGCAAAAGAAACAAGTGCGGATGCAATGGAAGAGGAATACGAAATTTCAGATGAAGATTTAGCGTTGGAGGGGGATGTATTTACAGATATTGAGGATGATTCTACGGAAACTTCAGTAGTAACAGGAGCTGAAACAGCAGAGGTGCCACAAGGCTCGGATACCGGAATTGATAATCCAGGGGAAGCCGTACTTACCAGCTCTGAGGCATCTAATGTGAATTTCGCAGTAGAAATGAAATTGAACCGGGAACAGGTGCGTTCACAGAATAAAGAAACGTTGCTTGGAGTAATTAATAACGAGAGTCTGACAGAAACACAGAAGCAGGCAGCAGTTGACCAGATGATTGCAATGACAGATATTGCGGAGCGTGAGGCAGCAGCAGAAATGCTTTTAGAGGCAAAGGGATTTACGGATGTTGTCGTAAGTATTACGGATAACAGTGCAGATGTTGTCCTGAATATGGGTGAAGTGACGGATGCAAAACGTGCACAGGTAGAGGACATTGTGAAAAGAAAGACAAATGTGGCAGCTGAAAATATTATTATTACACCAATCCAGACAACAGAGCAGGGAACTGAGAATCTGACAGAACAGGCAACGACAAAAAATGCAGAAACAACAGAAGAAGTAGAGAGTACAATGTCAACTGAAGCAGAGATTTTAGAAGATTAAGAAATGAGTGGGAAGCATGAGTTGGTTATACGATAAGAAAGGTTTCTGGAAATATTGCATTCATAAGAGATTTCCTCTATAATATTCTCGATTTTAAACGTTCAAGCACTCCCCCACCTCTAAGTTGTAGAAACGTAGGTGGAGGTAGGGGGACATGCTTGTAAGAGTAGCGAAGCGGACTTTGAATGTCCGCCTTACCACTAAAAAATACGAGGAGTGAAAGTATGTTAAAGACGTTAGCAGCGCAGGTGAAAGAATTTAAAAAGGATTCGATGCTGACTCCGGTTTTTATGATTATGGAAGTCATTATGGAAATGATCATTCCGTTTCTTATGGCATCAATTATTGATGATGGTGTTGGGAAAGGGGATATTCATCATATCTGCATTGTTGGGATTATTATGATTGCAATGGCGGTATTAGGACTGATATTCGGTGTTTTAGGAGGAGTATATGGTGCAAAAGCTTCCACCGGATTTGCGAGAAACTTGCGAAAAGCAATGTATGAAAATATTCAGACTTTTAGTTTCTCTAATATTGACAAATATTCGACGGCAGGACTGGTTACAAGACTTACGACGGATGTTACCAATGTGCAGAATGCTTATCAGATGATTCTTCGTATGTGTGTCAGGGCACCTTTTAGTCTGATTTGTGCAATGATTATGGCTTTTATTATCAATGCGAGACTGGCTTCCATTTATCTTGTTGCGGTACTTTTTCTTGGTACTTGTCTTTTTATTATCATCTTTTTTGCAACCCGTTATTTTAATCAGGTTTTTGAAAAATATGATGATTTAAATGCCAGTGTGCAGGAAAATGTATCGGCAATTCGCGTGGTAAAAGCCTACGTTAGAGAAGATCATGAAAAACAGAAATTTAAACGTGCAAGTGAAAATGTATACAAGATGTTTGTAAAAGCCGAAAAGCTCCTGGCATGGAATGCGCCATTAATGCAATTTACGGTCTATGCATGTATTCTGGGGATCAGCTGGCTTGGTGCAAAAATGATTGTAGGAAGCACACTTACGACCGGAGAGTTGATGAGTCTTTTGACCTATTGCATGAATTTATTAATGAGCCTTATGATGTTATCCATGGTATTTGTCATGATTACCATGAGTATGGCGAGTGCAAGACGTATTGCAGAGGTTATCAATGAAGAAGCGGATATTAAAAATCCTAAAAATCCGGTTATGGAAGTAAAGGATGGAAGTGTTATTTTTGACCATGTGAATTTCAGTTATAAAAAAGATGCAAAAAGTTATGTGTTAAAAGACATTAATCTATCCATTCAATCCGGGGAAACAATTGGTATTTTAGGAGGAACCGGAAGTGCAAAATCAAGCCTGGTAAATCTGATTACCCGTTTGTATGATGTATCGACCGGAAGTGTAAAGGTCGGTGGCGTAGATGTCAGGGATTATGATCTGGAGACGCTTCGAAACGAGGTATCGGTTGTATTGCAGAACAATGTACTTTTTTCCGGAAGTATTTTGGAAAATTTACGTTGGGGAAATAAGAATGCGAGTGAAGAAGAATGTAAACGCGCCTGTGAACTTGCCTGTGCCGATGAATTTATTGAAAAAATGCCGGAAAAATACGAGACACATATCGAGCAGGGCGGAAATAATGTTTCCGGTGGCCAAAAACAGCGTCTTTGTATTGCAAGAGCGTTGTTGAAAAAACCAAAAATTTTAATCCTGGATGATTCGACGAGTGCGGTAGATACGGCGACAGATGCAAAAATCAGGGAAGCATTTGCAAAAGAAATACCGAATACCACGAAATTTATTATTGCACAACGCGTATCGAGCCTTATGAATTCTGACCGTATTATTGTTATGGATGACGGCTGCATCAGTGGCGTTGGAACTCATGAGGAATTATTAGAAAATAATACGATTTATCGTGATGTGTATGAATCCCAGACTGCCGGAAGCGGCGATTTTGACGAATGAGGAGGCAAGAGATGGAAAAAAGAAAAAAAGGAATCGAAAATCCCGGCAAAGTATTGAAACGCGTGATGGCATATGTTCTTAAAAATTATAAATTTTCCTGTATTGTTGTTGTGATTGGAATTATTGTGGCAACACTTGCCAATATTCAGGGAACCATGTTTATGCAGACTTTGATCGATGATTATATTACGCCGCTCACAAAAGCGGAAAATCCGGATTTTAGCGGATTAATGTATGCGATTTTTAAAGTGGCAGCAATTTATGCAGTCGGTGTCATTTGTACTTATGTTTATAACAGAATCATGGTAAATGTGACACAGGGAACATTAAAGAATTTGCGTAATGATATGTTTTTAACGATGGAGAGTCTTCCAATCAAATATTTTGATACCCATGCACATGGTGATATCATGTCCTGCTATACGAATGATATTGATACGTTACGTCAGATGATAAGCCAGAGTATTCCGCAGCTAATTAACAGTGCGCTTATGATTGTAAGTGTTGTTGTTTGTATGATTCGTCTTAACATACCGCTTACACTTGCAACGTTTGTCATGGTCGCATTTATGCTTCTGGTTACAAAAAAGTTAGCCGGACTCAGCGGAAAATATTTTGCCAGACAGCAAAAAGATATTGGTTCCGTGAATGCACATATTGAAGAAATGATGAACGGGCAGAAGGTGGTAAAGGTTTTTTGCCATGAACAGGAAAGTATGGAAGCTTTTAATCAGTTAAATGATGAATTGTTTCACAGTGCAAATGAGGCAAATAAGTTTGCCAATATTTTAATGCCGATTAATGCACAGCTTGGAAATGTCAGCTATGTTATCTGTGCGATTCTCGGTGGGATTCTTGCGATAAATGGTTTTGGCGGTTTTACACTTGGAGCTTTGGCAAGTTTTTTGACCTTTAATAAATCTTTTAATATGCCAATTAATCAGGTCAGTCAGCAGTTGAACAGTATTGTTATGGCGTTGGCGGGAGCAGACCGTATTTTCCGGTTACTGGATGAAAAACCGGAGGTAGACGAAGGATATGTGGAATTGGTAAATGCAAAGGAAAAGGAAGACGGCACTATTACAGAATGTAAGGAACATACCGGAATGTGGGCATGGAAGCATTATCATAAGGCAGATGATACCATTACCTATCAGAAGATGGAGGGGGATGTTGTCTTTGACCATGTTGATTTTGGTTATTCGGATGAAAAAATGGTGTTAAGTGATATTGAACTTTATGCCAGACCTGGGCAGAAGATTGCATTTGTTGGTGCTACCGGAGCCGGAAAAACAACAATTACAAACCTGATTAATCGTTTTTATGATATTCAGGATGGAAAAATTCGTTATGATGGGATTAACATTAATAAAATCAAGAAAAACGATTTGAGACGTTCACTTGGAATCGTGTTGCAGGATACGCATTTATTTACCGGAACGGTCATGGAAAATATCCGTTATGGAAAATTGGATGCGACGGATGAAGAGGTAAAAGCAGCGGCAAAGCTTGCAAATGCGGATGGATTTATCAAACGATTACCAAATGGATATGATACGATGCTTTTAGGGGATGGAAAGAATTTAAGCCAGGGACAAAGGCAGTTACTTGCGATTGCAAGGGCAGCAGTGGCAGACCCACCGGTACTTATTTTAGATGAAGCCACAAGCTCTATTGATACCAGAACGGAAAAACTTGTGCAGGAGGGAATGGATCGTTTGATGAATGGCAGGACGACCTTTGTAATTGCACACCGTCTTTCTACCGTAAGAAACAGTGATTGTATCATGGTGTTGGAACAGGGACACATTATTGAAAAAGGAACACATGAACAGCTGATAGAAAAACAGGGAAAATATTATCAACTTTATACCGGAAAAATTGTAAATGCATAAAAATAAGAGAAAACGGATATATCTATGAGGGATGTATTCGTTTTTTGTTTTTATTATACACAGTTCGTATACTTTGGTCTTCGATACAACATGTCAGCCTTTGCTCCGTTGTAGAATATAAGATTTACATTAACAGGAATAATTCCTAATAACAGACAAAAACGGATATATTATACAAAAATATAAAAAAAGAATAAAAATTAGAATATTCGATTGACAAAAACAAAAATTATGCTATACTCTAATTAAGAACCATTTCTAATAAGGAGAACAAATATGGCAGAGAAAAGAAATACACATCAAAAAAAAATGATATTAGAAACTTTGTGTGAAATGAAGAATCATCCAACTGCCTATATGGTCTTTGAGCGACTTTTGGAGAAAGGAAGTCACATCAGCAAGTCCACCGTGTACCGAAATCTTTCGGAGGCAGCGCAAGAAGGAATTATTTTAAAGCTGGCAATTACCGACAGCGATGTGCGCTATGATGGAAATATTAAGCCTCATTATCATATCCGGTGTCCGATTTGCGGTGGAGTAAGAGACAGTATGGTTCCGTATCAAGGATATATTGATGAACTGTCGAAAAAAGAAGACGGGGAATCAACATTGCATCATATGATTGAATTCATAGGGGTGTGTCATGATTGTAATGAAAAAAAGGAGGAAAATGAATCATGAAAAAATTTGTATGTCAGGTATGTGGTTATGTTCACGAGGGAGACAGTGCTCCGGCAGAATGTCCGGTATGTCATGCACCGGCTGAGAAGTTTACGGAGCAGACAGGAGAGAAGACATGGGCAGCAGAACATGTAGTAGGTGTTGCAAAAGGTGTGAGTGAAGATATCGTAGCAGACCTTAGAGCAAACTTTGAAGGAGAATGTACGGAAGTTGGTATGTACCTTGCAATGGCAAGAGTTGCTCATAGAGAAGGCTATCCGGAAATCGGTATGTACTATGAAAAAGCTGCATTTGAAGAGGCAGAGCATGCAGCAAAATTCGCTGAATTATTAGGCGAAGTTGTAACAGATTCCACCAAGAAGAATCTTGAGATGCGTGTTGACGCAGAAAACGGTGCTACTGCAGGAAAGACAGATCTTGCAAAACGTGCAAAAGCTCAGAATCTTGATGCAATTCATGATACCGTTCATGAGATGGCAAGAGACGAAGCAAGACATGGAAAAGCATTCGAAGGATTATTAAAGAGATATTTTGGCTAAGCAATGAGCCATGCAAAATAGGAAAAGGAGACGCCATGCGAATTTATTCGTAATGGCGTCTCCTTTTCCTATTTTATACGGCGAATGCCGTCCAGCGAGAAGAAGCGCAGCGTATTCGAGCTGGTAGCGTGGCATAACTCATTTTATTGGGCGCCAGCCCACCATGAAATAGCCCGTAAGGGCTATGAATGGCTCGGTGTATCTAATACGGCGAATGCCGTCCAGCGAGAAGAAGCGAAGCATATTCGAGCTGGCAGCATGGCATCATGTAAAAATCGTCCTTTTAAATAGTTTACATATTTAGACTAAATTGCTACAATAAAATATAAGAAATTACAAAATCTGACATTTTGCATCTTTAAGCCGAATTATTCACCCAGCGAGTGAAATTATAAATTTGGCTTACAAGCAAGTTTGACGCACGAATTACAGATTTCATTTTGCTGCTGTGAATAATTCGGCTTTAATATCAAAAAGAAGAATTAAGTAGAAGGCGAATCTGGGAGAAAGAGAAAGGATGGGGTTTATGAAAAGAAAAGTAGCAGGAATTCTTATGGCAGGAATTTTACTGATTGGTGGGTTAACCGGTTGCGGAAGCAGTAAAGAGCCGGATGATTATGTGACCAATGAAGGATATGAGACATTAGAAGAAACAGGGACAGAGAAGGAAGTGCATACGTCGGAAGGAATCGGAAAAGAAAATGTCAAGGTGGGGGTCTTGTATCTGTCTGATCCGTCGGAAGGAAGTGGATATTCTTATACCCATGATCTTGGAATCATTGGAATGCAGAGCAATCTTGGACTGACGGATGAGCAGATTGAGCGCAAAATTGTTGATGATGGTGATAAAGAGGCAACCCAAACGGCAATAAAGGAATGTATTGATGATGGTTGTAACATTATTTTTACTACAAGCTGGGGCTATATGGAAGCAACTGCAGAAATGGCAGAAGAATACCCGGATGTCTATTTTTCTCATGGAACCGGCTATATGTCGAATGGGAAAAATTTTAATAACTATTTCGGAAGAATTTATCAGGCGAGATATTTAAGTGGAATTGTGGCAGGAATGAATACAACGAGTAATAAGATTGGATATGTGGCAGCGCAGGATACAACGAATTCTGAGGTGACAGGCGGAATTGACGCTTTTGCAATCGGAGTTGCGTCTGTAAATCCGGATGCAAAAATTTATGTTTCGGTAACAAATAGCTGGTATGCACCGGAAAAAGAAGAGGCAGCAGCAAGAAAACTGCTGGATATGGGATGTGATGTCATGGCACAGCATTGTGATACACCATATCCTTTGACGCTTGCGCAGGAATATGGTGTTTATGGAATTGGATATAATTCGGATATGAGAAAGGAAGTTCCGGATGCATGCTTATGCAGTGTTCTTTGGAACTGGAGTGCTTATTATACGCAGGCAGTTAATTCTGTGATAGAGGGAACCTGGGATGGTGAAAATTATTTTGGAGGTATGAAAGAAGGACTGGTTGGAATTACTGATTTGGCAGATTTTTGTGCAGAGGGAACACAAGAAAAGGTAGACGAAGCTACCAGTGCAATTTTAAGTGGTAATAATCATGTATTTGACGGAGAATTAAAGACAAATACCGGTGAAGTGATAGGAAGTGCCGGTACAACATTAGATGATGAAACGATTACAGGAAAAATCAATTGGTATTACGAAAATGTCGTTGTTGTGGAATAAGAGAAAGTGGGGGAATGTAATATGAAATTAACGATTCGAAAAAAGATGCTTTTATGTGCGTTTGTTCCGATTATCACGCTTGGGGTAATTATTGTTGTGATGGCAGCAACATTACTTAGAGGTTCTATTATCAATCAGGTGGAAAATTCATTAAGAGGTACGGCATCTTCAACGCTTGCTGCTTATTCACAGAATTCGGGTTCTTATACAGTTTCTGCCAATGGAGATATCTGGAAGGGTGGATATAATATTTCTCTTTCGGAAAAACTGGTTGATACAATTAAGGAAAAATCAGGAATGGATGTTACTTTTTTTTATGGTACCACACGCATCATGACGTCTCTTAAGGATGAAAACGGAGAACGTATCCTTGGCAGTCCGGCGGGAGCTAAAATCGAAGAAGAGGTTTTGAAAAATGGTAATGAATATTTCAGTAAGAATGTATCGGTGAATGGAGAGAATTATTTAGGTTACTATGTTCCGGTTTTTCAGGAAGGAAATGATACAGAACCAATCGGGATGGTTTTTGCAGGAATCGAAAAGGATGAGACGATTAACAGTGTGTTAAGAAGTGTATTTTATATGGTTGTACTGGTAGTTCTTATTGCTATTATCGGCATCATCACTTCCGGTCTGGTAGCAAGCTCCATATCAAAATCTTTGAATGAGGAAATTGCCTGTGTGGAGGAAGTTGCGACAGGAAATCTGGCAATTGTTTTAAATGAAAAGCATAAAAACAGGAAAGATGAGATAGGAGATTTGACGAGAGCAGTCGGTAAGCTTCAGGCGGATTTACGAAAGATTATCGGTGGAATCAGTGACAGTACGGATATGCTTCTTACAGCTTCGGATACTTTGGAGCAGACAGCAAAACAGACAGCTTCCAATATGGATTATGTGATGAATTCAGTGGAGACGATTACTTCGGGGGCAACATCGCAGGCAAGCGATACCAAAACAGCTTCTGATAATATTGTATACATGGGAAATCTGATTACCGAAACGGATAAAGAGGCAGCAGCGTTAAATCAAAATGCAGATCATATGATGGATTCCAGTGACAAGTCCAGTGCTACGATAGATGAACTAAAGACGATTAACGAGGAAGTCGGACAGGTCGTAAGTATGATAGCAGATTTGACGGAGCAGACAAACGAATCGGCGAAGACAATTCGTGAATCGGCAGGATTTATCTCAGAGATTGCAGGACAGACGAATCTGCTTTCTTTGAATGCAAGTATAGAGGCAGCGAGAGCCGGAGAGGCAGGAAAAGGATTTGCTGTTGTTGCAGATGAGATAAAAACACTGGCAGAGCAGTCGAATGAAGCAAGTAACAACATTGATGAAATTGTAAATACGTTAATAGAAGATGCAGGCAATGTGGTAGAAGCAATGCAAAAGATGCAGGAAGTCATAGAAAAGCAGAATCATCACATTTTAAATACGGAAGAGTCAGTGGAAGAGGTTATGGGAGAAATCCGTTCTTCTATTGAAAATATCAGAAGTATAGAAAATAAGACTCGGGAACTGGAGCGGGCAAGACAGGAAGTGGTTGACAAAATTACAGGTTTAGCTGATGTTGCAGAAAGCAATGTGAAAAATACCCAGGAGACAAGCAGTATTATCAGTGATGTGTCAGAGCATTTTAAAGAGGTAAAACAATCTGCGGAAAATCTGCGGGAAACGGCGGATGTTTTGGAGCAGAATATTAAGAATTTTAAAATGTAATTCTATTAGATGAACCAAAATTATGTACTGCTTCTTTTGCAGAAAGTTTCTTCTACTGTTTCATCAAGACATGTGAGCAAAAGAAGCTGGGATATACTTTTCCAGGCATTCGTAAACGCTGAAAATATCCTGTTACGAAAAGGAAAATATGGTAAAATATAAAAATAAGAAGATAGCAGAGAATCCATACAGGTATTTGCAAAAGATAGGGAAGCGGAGAATGAGATGAGAATATTAGTTGCAGATGATGAAACAGATATTTTGAAATAAGGCTACCGCAATCCCAATGGCTTTAGACGGTGGGTTAAGGTAGCCAAAAGTAAAGGTTTGTGTTATGCTTATATCATGGGAACATGGAAACGGATAAAGACCATATTCATTACATGATAGAAACAGAACCAACGATGTCTGTTAGTAAAATCGTAAATTTAATGAAAAGTTATACAACATATCATATTTGGAAAAGGTATCCGGATTATTTACGAAAACATTTCTGGAAAGAACATACCTTTTGGACAGACGGATATTTCGCTTGTAGTGTAGGGAATGTATCAGAAGAAATGCTAAGAAAATATATAGAAAATCAAGGGTGAAAAACGTCCAGTGGACGTTTGCTCTGAACCGACCGGAACGGAGCGGAGACAAGACGGGCAGGTGACAGTAAATGTTAAAGGCATATAAATACAGAATATATCCGAACAAGGTACAGAAAACGCAGATTGCAAAAACATTTGGCTGTTGCCGTTTCGTATATAATCAGACACTTGCTTATAGAAAAGCTAAGTATGAGCAGGAAAAGAAATCTGTCAGTAAAACGGATTGTAACAATTACTGCAACAGAGAATTAAAGAAAACATATGAATGGCTGAAAGACGCAGATAAATTTGCTTTAACAAATGCGGTTTATAATATGGACAGTGCATATCAGAAATTCTTCAAGGGTGCAAGACGTCTGGGAGACGTCTGTTCTGCAC
>NZ_JADYUI010000140.1 GCF_021531695.1 Roseburia hominis
ACTTTTTCCTTTACCGGATTTGCTGATTTTATAATTGAAACCTTAAGTGCATTGCTTTCGGATTCCATTGAGACCATAGCCAGAAATGCCATGCATAAGGTGATATAAAAATTTAGTGCATTGACTGCAGCAAGCTTTCTTACCCGAAAATCTTCAAACCGGAACATCTGCTTTTTGCAACGGAAATATTCTTCAATTTTCCAGCGTGAGAAATATATTCTTGC
>NZ_JADYUI010000141.1 GCF_021531695.1 Roseburia hominis
GTTGTTTATTGAGGTGCTGATGAAACTGGGCTTCTGTGGATAAAACTGCGGAAACTCTGCGGAAACTCAAGTAGTTTATAGCTTGTGAAAAGAAAACTTTTTCTATATAATTGAAAAAGAAAAAATCAAGATTATAATATAAATAGTAACTAAAACTTCCCACACCAAAAGGTGTGATGAACCTTGAAAATTCAACAATGTAAGCAATTAAAAAGGCAC
>NZ_JADYUI010000142.1 GCF_021531695.1 Roseburia hominis
CGAAGATAAGAAGCGGCTGCAGCAGCCGGAGTTCCATGACTGAGATGTCTGGATAACCGGTCTACGATGTTGATCTTTTTTGAAGGTTCATGTAACTGGTCGGCAACATCAGTCAGCAGACAGCTTCCGGATGCAAGCATACCATAAGTGATGTCGGCAATAAACTTCCGATTCGGTCTGGAAAGCTGTTTTGAAATTTTGTTTGTAAAAAATAAAA
>NZ_JADYUI010000143.1 GCF_021531695.1 Roseburia hominis
GAGAGGGGGATTTGAACCCTCGACACTACGGGTATGAACCGTATGCTCTAGCCAACTGAGCTATCTCGCCATAAAACTCTATGAAAGATAAAACGAGGGCTAAACCCTCGATTATTTATATACTTTCAAAATTTCACACAGATCCCATCCGTTCCTTCCTTTGGTCAAGCCCTCGACCTATTAGTGACAGTCAGCTACATACGTTACCGTACTTCCA
>NZ_JADYUI010000144.1 GCF_021531695.1 Roseburia hominis
CGTCTCCCAAAGTCCGGTTCCGGCGGGGCTTATTAAAGTGCCTCTAATCACAGGACTGCCATTCTATATTTTTTAAAAAAATGGCAGATTGGTACTTTTGGAAGATTTAATCACTTTTGAATTACAGTTTGCGGAAACTCAAGATTAATCCTCATGGCAAAAAAGCACAAAAAAACAAAAGCCCTGGAGCAACCAGGGTTAATGTTTTAAAATTTT
>NZ_JADYUI010000145.1 GCF_021531695.1 Roseburia hominis
CCTAGTTAGCTCAGTTGGTAGAGCAGAGGACTGAAAATCCTCGTGTCTCTGGTTCGATTCCGGAACTAGGCATTCTCGGTGAAAGTCGAGTAATTTTGGGATAGTTTTATACAGAAATGTATAATCTATTATAGATAAATGGGATATTAGCTCAGGTGGTAGAGCACTTGACTTTTAATCAAGTTGTCCGGGGTTCGAATCCCCGATGTCT
>NZ_JADYUI010000146.1 GCF_021531695.1 Roseburia hominis
CCCAAAATATAAGGAATCTTCTTCCTTTTTGTAGTAAAATTAAGTTGCCTAATCAAAATTCTCACTAAACAAAAATTCGGAGGACTCCTTATGCTTAATTCTACATCAAAAACCTACACTTTGAAACGAAAAATTTTATTTTTTACAAACAAAATTTCAAAACAGCTTTCCAGACCGAATCGGAAGTTTATTGCCGACATCACTTA
>NZ_JADYUI010000147.1 GCF_021531695.1 Roseburia hominis
GAGTTGACACAAAAAATGCAGGTAAATCAATACATGCGAGTACTTTTTCTGTTATTCAACTGTCAAACTCCCGAGCCAATTGGCACTTCCTGCAACGCATAGGCCTTTTTTGCCTCCCTTAACGCCGCACGCATGAATTTTATTTCTTCTTTCAATTTACTTCCTCACTGATTCTGTTTTTCATCTTGTCTCATATCTGGTATAAT
>NZ_JADYUI010000014.1 GCF_021531695.1 Roseburia hominis
CCTCATAAGATGGTTTATTTGTTATGCCCCTTGTTTCTTGGCTGTCTTCTACTTATTTATTTCAAACTTATTCTCCTATGATCTTCTTAATCTGTCGTTCCTTTTTTACTTCTTTTGGTGCATCGTATTGTTCTAATTTTTCATAATGGCAGGAAGCATCTTTTACCTTTGTATGTAAATCAACTCCTACGCGAACTGCCAAAAGAACCACCAGAAGAACCAATGGCATAATAAGTGCCGCCTCTACTGTATAAACCGCTTTTTCCTTTTTTCTCATCCACATATTAGCATCCCCACATATGTCACCAGCAAAAATGGGATAAACGGCAACTCATATTTTCTATTTTTCCGGAAAAAAAGTAATAAAATTAATGCCGCTACTCCTGCAAGGAATATCCCTCCACAAAGCAACCGGAAATTGTCTGCACTGCCAAGAAAAATTCCGGTATCCATAAGAATCAATCCATCTCCCGCACCTATACTTTCTCCCGCCAGTTTCCCAACGATTAAAAGGATAAAACCGATCAGCATGCCTCCCAGTATACTGTATACACTTTTTCTTCCTAAAAAGAGATGAAGCAGTACTCCAATAATTCCCGATAAATATATTTTATAAACACCTATTTCCCTTGACTTAATATCTTCTATTGAACAAATGCCAAGTAATCCTAATACCATACATGATTCAACCATTCTTTTCCTCCGTTAGTGATTTGCACATTTTGAACATGCACCATAACCTCCCGCTTCTGATTTTCGAATCAGATGAACGGTTCGTTTCAGGCCACTGCACGATAATGATGTGTGATAACATGTTCCATAATCTGTAATATAAACATTGCCTGTGTCTCCCCCTTTGCAGGAAGCACAAGGATAATATTTTGCCCCATTTTTATTACGCAAATTTCCCACCTCATTCGCAGAAACACTTTGGATGCTAAGATCCAGATAAGCGCAATCTAAACTTTCGTGATAAACTCTTCCGTGGTCTGTTACATAAACAAAACCATCTGCATTTTCTTCGTCATTCCATCCTTTATACCCGGTCCACTTTCTTGTCTTTACGGATTGCGTAACCGGTATTTCTGTTTTTCCAAAAAAACCTATCGGTAATTGTATCTGATATCTGGTATACAACCATATATAATTTCCTTTCACAGAAGATGAAATCATATCTAAATAAATATGATCTCCTTTTACATACTGCAAAGGACAACTACTCTCGTTTAATTCTTGGGAAAAAATAAGCTCTGCTTTTGCAAGGTCTGCCATTTTTCCTTCTTCTTCTCCGTACGCAAGAACTGCCATTTTTCTGCCCGTATACTCTAATGCTTTTTCTACTTCCTGCTGTACCATAAGCACTTGAAAGAAAAACAGGACACTTACAAAAAAACCGGCAAGAAGCGGTAATACCACCGCTGCTTCTAACGTAAAGGACGCTTTTTGCAAGGTACAGAAAGGTGCCTCTTTCTTAGATTGGGGATAAAAAGTTAGATGTTTTAAATTGACGTTTCTTACCTTTGAGAGAGAGATTTTTCTTATATTTTTATTTATTTTTGTTTTTCTGTTTTTCATATCAAGAGACACCTTTCTGTACCTTCTTTCCTCTAGAAATAAGAAACATCCTGTTTTTGTACAAATTGATATGCTTCATTTTTGATGTTGCCAATCGTTACCATGCGAAAGAATAGCGGATATGCTTCATATGCAAGAGATACTGTCATCTGTTGTGTCATGGAATCCATGCAAAGATTGTGATTACCGGAAAGCATACGAATATTTTTTTCAATCAGATCTAACACTCGATAGTTTAATTCTGACTGGTTCTTCAGGCTCAAAAATGTTTGCAAATATCCAACATAAGACAGTCCGTTATCACTTTCTTTTGCTTTGGCTGCATTTTGAAATGATTCTGAAATATGAAAAATGTCCGTGGTCCATTCGTTTGATTTTTTCATGATTGCAATTTTTCCACCACTTAACAATGTTCTTACATCCAAAATACTTTCCACATAGGCCCATGCCGCCATTACACCATACTTGGCGGCTTCAATGACACCTTCATTCCCGGTAAATCCGACCAGCAATAGTGCTACTGTCTTTGCATCCGCAGTTTTTGCCGGATCCATAACTAAAGATATTAAATTGGAAGCCTCACGCAATGCCAATAATCTCTTTACCACGCTTTCAAGGTTTTCCTGATCCGTTGCTTTTCCGGCGATCAAATACTCCATTTCATAATCTAATACCCGATTCTCTATACTTTCCGTGTAACATCCAAAATGTTGTTGTAAATACATCTGATAGACAGCTTTTTGTGAAAGTGTGCTTTCTGAAACATTTTGCTTCATTCCACATTGTTTATCTCGAGTCTCGATAGAATCACTAAGATCAATTCCTTTGACCGATAAATCACCCGGGTTTTCCACAACTTTTGTCAAAACACCTGATGTTTTCAACGAATCTGCAAACTCCACCGGATTTTCTACATCTTCTAATGGCTGTATTTCTTCTCCATTTTCCTGCTTTTGCCGGTTTTCTTCTGTTTTTCTTGCTCGTTCTTCCGCTATCTTTGCTTTGGCATCTGCCATCATTTGTTCCGGATTTTCTGCCATATTTTCCGTCTTTTTTACCTCTTCTGCCGAAGTAAAAAGACTTTCTGCCACATCATACGGAATATTGTCTTTCATGGAAGCTACTGCCTGCCGCATGAATGCTGCACCTCCATCATCCGTTGCAAGTTCATAATCTTCTATCATGCACTGTGTTACATTCATACGGTACAGATTCGCCCCATTAAAAAACATCCGATCTTTTTTCGGATTAATATTGTCCTGGCTTAGGTTCATGATACGCTCCTTTAACCTTGCAAGATTAATACTTCTCTCTCCATAACCAAGATCCAGATAAAACACATCATAATTTTCAAGCAATTCTATCTGATACTCGGCAAGTGCCGATTCTGCGCACAGCATCGTATTTCTATGCGATTTTGCACGCAGACCATACATTCTTGCCGATTCTAAAAACGTAAATAATAAAGATGCCACTAACAACAATATAAGTGCCGAAAAAATACTTAAGCTTCCTTTTTCTTTCTTCTCTTTCATATTTTTTGAGATTCATCCGTAATTGTTTTAAAAATATTATTTACCAGAGTTGTCAGCTGATTTTTAAAAATCAATACCAGTCCAATCAGCACCACTAGAATCAAAATTACTTCTACTACACCTACTCCGTCTTCTTCTCTTAAAAAATCATTCCACTGTTTCATACATTTTCCTCCTGATTTTATTTTTACATTTGAAATGTCATACATGCCGGAACTAAAATCACTACCATAACTAAAAGTAACATCATCATCATTGGCAGCAACAGTTTCGTTCCTGCTTCTTCTCCTGCTTTTTTTGCAAGATTTTTTCGAATCTCAAAAGCCTCTCTTGCTTCATTTTCCAATAAAACCGTAAGCTCTTTTTGTCCCTTTCGCAAATTCTGCGTAAGCAAAGATACAAATTTACGATACGGCTGTAAATAGCATCGTTCGCCAAAGCGCAGATACGCCTTTTGTTCTCCGACACCATCTTTCATCTCGTGATACGTAATTAACATTTCCTGATATACCGCTTTTTCTCCTACAATCCCCTGTTTACGTTGTCTTTGATAAGTCAGAACCACCTTTTCCCAGGCAGTAGCCATTGACATTCCTGCCCCTAACAATAGTGTTAATTTACTCACCATCTCAGGATACAAAAGCAGCATTTCTTTTTCCCAACATTCTCGTTCTTTTTTTTCCTGTTCTTTTTGCCGAAACAGTAATGCCACCGCTGCAATCATTCCAAGAAATGCAAACTGTACCGCAAGATTGCTCTTTTTCTCATTCCATTTAATCCTTTTTCCCTGCACCGATTCCGGCAGATAATAATAATCGTCCTGCTCTTTTCCTTCATTCTTTTGTTTCAAGGCAAGTGCCAGATCACTCCAAAGTTTTTCTTCTTTGGTCTGCTTTTTCCTCTGTACTGTAAAATAAAATTCATAAAGTTTTCTGATATCCTGGCACTCCAGTTCCACCGAAGCTTTCACCAGTTCTCCTGCTTCACCAATTTCCGTCTGATTGATGGTGCCATCCGGACTCACCACATTATAATTATCCAGATTCCATTCTGCCGAAACGAGACCATCCTGTAACGAAGATGGAAAATACACCTGCATCGTCACTTCATCCAGCGAAGAATTGTCCCCTAAAAAGGATGCTTCCGCTTCTTTCTCGGCTTTTTTTAAAACCTGCTGTAATTCCTTTTCATTCAACTTTTTTTCTTCTATTTCGAGTTTATAATTGTCTGATTTTACCTCATCCGAAATCTCAACTTCTACAATCTCCTGCCGGCTGCCACCTCCGGGAGCTTTCTTTTTAATTTCCTGATTTTCATTAATAACGTGATTTTTCCCCTGGGAAAGTGCTACTGCAATTCCAAGAAAACCAAAAAGCAATAATGTGATAAAGACCTGCTTTAATTCTTTTTTTGCTCCTTTTCGCATCGCAAAAATCAAAAAAGTCCCGCCCACTATCATCTCCGCAACACATACAATCATTTCTTTTCCTTCCTATACTGAAATGTTTATTATTTTTTCTGCAAGAAGCATTGCTGCCACATAAAGCAGTAAGCAGACAGTCATCATAAAAATTCCAAACAGATTGTGATAAAGTACCTGTAAAAATTCCGGTGAAGTCAAATCCAGGTAGAAAAGAATAAATACCGGCACCGCCTGCATAATTTTCTGTTCTAATTTTCTGGATGCTATCATGGTTGCAATTTCACGCTTGATATCCAACTTATCCGAAATCTGATCGACTGTCGTCTTAATAATTTTCACAAAATCTCCACCGCCGCGTTTTGCAAAAGCAAAGACCTGGCAAAAACTTTCTACATCTTCTAAACCACTTCGATTCGAAAAATCCATGAGAAGTTGCTCCAATGGTTGATTTAGCTCTATTTTGGCATTGATCTGTGCCAGCTCTTCTTCCATATAAGAAGTTTCTCCGTAAAGCTGATGTATTTCCTTTTGTGCCTCTTTCAACGCATTCTCTATGGAATATCCGGCTGTGAGTGCCCCTGCAACCGCCTGCATCGTCTCCTTAAATTCAAGTGAAAGTCTCTCTTTTCTTTGATTTAATTTTTGTTGTCTCTCTTTTTTTAATAACACCCAAAAAAGCAAAGGAAACAAAATCATTGCAAACACTGAGCGATAACAAAGATAAGCGATTACCATGCAAATACCAAATGTTTTCAAAAAACATACCATCAGTTCTTTTTTGCTGAAATGATATTTCCTATAATCCACTTTTCTTCTACTCCTTCCATAATCCTGCTGCTTTTAATTTCTGTGTATGCTTCAATTCTCCGGTCTTTTCCCAAATGCCTTCGATTTTTCCGTCTGTCTCCCCGGTTTCCTTAAATTGAAACAACGTATGTAACGAAACTTCACCATCTTTCATCCCATCTATTTCCGCAATCGCCAATACTTTTCTGCTTCGATCCCGCATTCGTCCCAGATGAATCAAGATGTCGATTCCGGATGCAATTTGCCCGCGAATTGCAGAAAGTGGTAGTTCCATTCCCATAAGAACCATTGTTTCCAGACGGCTTATCATATCCACACAGGAATTTGCATGCCCGGTACTTAAACTTCCATCATGTCCTGTATTCATTGCCTGTAACATATCCAAAGCTTCTGCTCCACGACATTCACCAACAATGATGATATCAGGTCTCGCTCTTAATGCTGTTCGAATCAGGTCTCGCATGGTAACTGCATTTTCACCCTGTACATTGGCGTTTCTGGTCTCGAACCGTACCAGATTGGGAATTCCGGTAATTTTAAGCTCCGCCGAATCTTCAATTGTAATCACACGTGTCTCTTTTGGTATAAATTCAGATAATGCATTTAAGAATGTTGTTTTACCGGAGCCTGTCCCTCCGGAAATAAAGATGTTGTAACCAGATTTGACTAATAATTCGAGGAAATCCACTACTTCTTTCGAAATCGACTGATAACGAATCAGTTGTTCCATACGCATAGGTTCGTCCGGAAATTTTCTAATCGAAATAACAGAACCATCTAATGCAATCGGGGATAACACAATATTGACACGGGAACCATCACTTAACCTGGTATCTACAATCGGATTTGATTCGTTGACCATACGGTTATTTCCTGCTACGATTTGCTGGATAATGTCCTCCAACTTTTCTTTCGATGAGAACCTTCCTTCCCATTCATAGATTCTGCCGCTTTTTTCATAAAAAATATGTTCATGCCCGTTCACCATGATTTCCGTGATATCCTTATCTTCCACCAGTTCCTGCAGAACATCTAATTTTCGCAAAGAATGAAATACACTTTTGGATAAACGCTCTCTTTGCTCTAAAGAATACATCTTTCCGCATTCCCTTATTTCTTCCCAGATCAGCTCCAGAATCTCTTCATCACTACTATTATTTAAGACATCCATTCGCTCGAGCACTTTTTTACGAATTTCACTTACCAGTTCCTGCAATTCTTTGCTCTCCTTTAAATTGTGTACGAAGATAAGTTCCAAATTCTCCCCACTCTAATTCCTGTAACATATTTTGTTGTGTCGCAACCATAACACATTGTTGTGTAAGCGGAAGCATTTCTAGCTTCTCCATAAAATGATCATCCCGGTATTCTTTCATGCATTGCATGAACTGTTTTACTCTGCTTTTTGTAAGAACATCCTCCCTGCTTAAACAATAAATCTTATCGCAGCCTTGCAACAAACGAAAAAATCCTTGTACCATACTGCCAAAATCAATCACAATTCTTTCATATTCTGTTTCCTCTAAAATCCACCGGAACAATATCTTATAATCTTCCTCATTGGCTTCTGACAAAATTTCTCCAAAGAAAACCGGTGGAATATAATGAACTTTTCCGAACTGATAAATCATTCCTTCAAATCGAAGTTTTAGATTTTTTTCTTTCTGTCTCAGATAAAACAGAAAATCACCTAAATTTTCTTTATATTCCTCATTGAATAATTCTTCAAATCCGGCACAGCCCATGAGATTGATATATAAAACCTTTTCTGTCTCTGCCATGATTTTCGCATATCCCAGTGCCGTATACATCTGCAGCATATCCTGCCCGGGTGAAAAAAATGCTGTTATTTTTCCTCTTTTTCTCGCACGAAACTGTCCTTCCTCCTCCAGTTCTTCCCCTGCTATTTTTTCCAGCTCCCGTAAAATCTGCTCAATCTGCTGATATTTATAAATATGGGGATAAGAACTATATTCTTTTGGAATCTCATCTTCACAAAGCAATACAAAAATAACTTTCGGATGTTCTAAAATTTCTCTGCTAAAGAAATCTGCTGTCATCAATACAATTTTTAACTCTTCTTCTTCCAGCGCCTGTTCTAACTTTACTTTTTCAGAATACACCCGTACTTCCAGATACTTTCTTTGATACTTCTGCAAATACGTTACCAACTGATTACAATACAATTCTTCTTCATCACCGATTGCTGCAATCATTTTTTTCAATACATCACCTCCAACAAATAACACAGATACCCGCATAAAATCGGAATTGAGAAGCAGATTACTTCCTGTTCTTCTCTGTTTTCTCCGTAACGGGTAATCTGTTTTCCTGAAATTATGCCTTTAATGTAACAGCCAAATGCCATCAGATTCTTTTTTAATTTCTTTTTATGAAGCAATCGTAATAAAGACCAGACTGCTCCCGTAAAAAATGCATAGCCGATACAATGACATAATCCTTTTAATGATAAAAAACTTCCAATCATGGAAAATAGTTTGATATCGCCTGCACCAAGTGCATGCATCAGAAATAATAGATAAAATAAGATAACCGGAAAAGAAATATTCCTTAGAAATAAAAATACTCCATATACACCATAGGTAGTTATCTGGAACATAAGTCCAAGACCTATTCCAAATACAATCAGCCGGTTACTGATCCTTCCCTTTTGTACATCCATCCACACTGCTACTCCCAACAGCAAAAGCAGTGTAAGACTTTTTAACACCTTGATTCATCACCTCGCTTCGATAAAATGCATTATATCTTCTTTTTTTCTATTTGTACATGTCGTTTCTCGAAAGTTTGATAAATTTTATATTTTTTTTAGAATTCTGTCTTAAAGAAAGTAATGACAAAAGGAGATTCCATATAATAAGAAAAATCCACCTGTTCCAAGCACTCCCAATATGCCTGCCGTATAGGGATTCATTCCGACACTGACTGAGATTCCCTGCATTGCAAGAAATTCATTTGCAAAATAAATACACACAAGTCCAACCACAACACGTACCAGAAAATTCAAAATATATTCTGATTTTTTCTTTACTCCTCCCAAAAAAAGAATCAACACACACATTCCAAGAATTGCCCATATCCCATACTTTGTTTCCATCTATTTTCCTGCCATATTCCCGATTTCCTTAAACTATATACGATTTTTTTTAATTTATTCATTTATTTTGTATAGAAAAAATTTTTTTGCTTATACTTAGTAAAAAGAGGATTTTTCCCAAAAGAAAGCGGGGATGAAATTGTTTCCATTGTTTGACGCAAATCAAAAAAAAGATAAACGTTACATGCTTTTACTTGATGATCTGGCTCGCACCAAACATGAATTAGACAAAGCCTATACTAATTTTGAAAATGTAGTGGACCCGGATTTAATTGACGCCTCTATCTATGAAGTAAAAGCCGTCCAGATGCGTTATAAATTTTTATTAGGCTGCGCAAAAGAATATGATACTTTACACTAAAAAGAGGATTCTAAACCAAGAATCCTCTTTTATTATCTGACTCTGTATAATTTTCATTAATATCATTTTTCCCGTAAGTGATACCGGCATAAACCTGCTGGGTATTACTCATAAGTGGTGCGGAATTGTCCTTTTTCGCCGCTTCCGCAAACCCTTCCCTAAGTCCACTTAAGACCTGCTCTGCATGAGAAATACCTTCCAGATCATGCTTCATCATGGACTTTGCCAGTTCCTCTCTGCAATAGACATACAATGCATACAAAGTATCTGCCGGCTTGTATTTAAAATCCAATGACTCTATCAACTGTATTAATACCTTATCAATATTACGGATATTGGCTTTAAATGCTTCGTTTTCCTCCGCATGAAAAGCTTCTTTTGCATCCTCAAAATAGGTTGACATAATATCATACATTGTAACAACAAGCTCGCTTCTGTTATCCTGACTGATGCGTCTTGTGTATTCCTGTATTTTCTCTTTTTGCATAATTCACACTCTCTTAAGGATTTAACAACTGCAATACCTGCTGTGGAATATCATTTGCCTGGGACAACACCGAAGTTGCTGCCTGCTGTAATACCTGCTGATTTGCATATTCTACCATTTCTGTTGCCATATCAATATCCTTGATTCTGGAAAATGCAGCGGTCAAATCCTCATCGGTCTGTCCTAAACTTGCATTGGCATGCTCCATACGATTAGAATAAGCTCCGATTCTGGAACGTACCTCAGATACTCTTGCAAGTGCTGCATCTAAGGTATCCATTGCAAGGGTTGCACCATTAATCGTAGTTAAATCTATTTTATCCAAATACAGACTCTCGGAACTGATTTCCGGAATACGAACCGAAATCTGCTGTGCTTCATTGGCACCGGACTGAATATTCATCGTACCGATATCGGTAACTTCAAATGTAAGCGGATTTTTTGTCGTATCCGTTGGGTCAAAATCAGAATCAATGGAAAAGTCCATGCTAAATCCACCTTTATCCGTAATGGTAACACGATTTCCAATGGTGGTTGCCGTTGCAGAAGATTCAAAATTAGAATCTGTGGCAGCCGGTTTCTTCCTCAATGTCACAACTGCATCCTTAAGCCCTATTGGAGTTGTCGTAATGGATTTTTCTATATCATCTTTATCTTTTTCCTTTACTGCATATGAAATGTTTAACTCAGCTTCGCTTCCTAATTTTTGGGAAGTAAAGGTCACACTACGATTACCATTACCATCATCATTAAAAGTCGCATCAGCTTCTCCTTTTTCTGCGGCATACCGGATGCTTTCTTTAATATCTTCCTCGGTAAGACCTGCACTGTATACTATCTCATGCTTAAAACCATTGACATTAAGTACAACACTTTTATCCTGATCCAGATTATTTTTAATCTCTGTTACTAAATTATTCGTTGTTGTAAATGTTGCCTTTTCTGCCATAGATGTTACATTGACCTTATAAGTACCGGTCGGAACATAGTCAGAGACATATACTCTGTCCACACCCTTCGCATAAACTCTTGCATCCAAAGTTCCGTCTAATAAGGTTTTTGTATTAAATTCCGTATCTTTGGAAATACGATCAATTTCTTTTCTCAATGCAACAATTTCCTGCTGCGAAGCCTCTCTGTCTTCTACTGTGTTGGTATCATTTGCTGCCTGAACTGCAAGTTCATGCATTCTCTGAATAATGCTTACAACCTCATTTAATGCTCCATCCGCCGTATTTAATGCAGATGTACCATCCTGTGTATTGCGGCTTGCCTGCTCAATACCGTCAATCTGCTGTTTCATCTTATTGGAAATCGCAAGTCCTGCCGGATCATCCTTGGCATTATTAATGCGAAGTCCGGAAGAAAGTCTTTCAATTGCTGCGGTAAGCTTATCCTCCGTTCTTAGTAACTGTGTATTTGATATCACTGCTGCTATATTCTGATTTACTTTCATATACGCACCTCATTCTTTTCCTGTGTCTCGCATCCTTGCGGTTTTCTGACCTTCCCTGTCACAATCTAATTACTATATCGGTTTATTTTTCCAAATTCTTTACTACTTCAAGGAAATTTCTTGCGATATCATATAATGTCGCAGTCTGAATTTTTGAAAGCTCCTTCTCACCATTCTGTCTCACCTGTTCCTGTCTTTCAAACGTATTCAAATCCAGCGACTTACTGTATACAAAATTAAGACTTGTTTCTGTTGCTCCGCTCTCTTTTAACGTTGGCACATGCTCACTTACTGCTGCCGAAATTTCTTCTTTTTTCGCTTCAAAAAGTGAAACCGTATCCTCTCTGTCCGATGCAACATAACCGGTTACACCAAGCGAAGACGCCTTAATCTGCGCCGCCACCTTTCCGAGCAAATCCGTATCAAATGTAATGTTAACCAGTCCCTTTTCCGCTTCATCACGCACAACACGAAGATGCACACTGGTAATCTCATTTTCGATAAGAATCGGTACGACATAACTTTCTTCGCTTGCCATCATCTTACCGGCAAGCTCGATTTGAGTATGCATTAACTTCATTTCCTTAATCTTAAGACTTGTCACATTGGCATGATCCACTAACATGGTATCCATAACACGCTCTGCTGTCTTTTCCAGATTTTCCTGCGCTTCTTTCATTGCTTCCGGTGTTTTTATGGCTTCCCCGTATTTTTCAATCATCTCTGCCTTTGCTTCTTCTAAATCCGTATCTTTTATGTCATCGGTATTTTTCGCAAAGAGACGACGATATGCTCCATTTCTGTTATATAAAAATTCTTTTGCCGCCAAAACATTGTATACTGTATTCGGCATATCATAATCCATAAGCAACTGATAGACTTCTTCCTGTGCCGTCATTGCGGCTTCTACATCCTGCCTTTGTGCTTTTACATAACTTTCATTTTCCTGCTTCGAAGTCTCTGTCTGCTGCATCTTTTCCAATAATTCTTCCGGTGTCATTTCTTCCCACCCGTTCTCATTCGCAGCCATACGCAAACGTTCCGGCGAAAGCATGTCCAGTGCAGATTTTGCACAGTTGGTCTGGTAAGCACTCTCAATTTGTTCGGTAATGGATTTTCCCTCACTTTTCACTTCCTGACTGACACCATACGAATCATCAATGGAAATATCCATGTTACTGTGCTTTTTCGAACGGACTTCCATCAGCAAATTCCGCATGGTAATTTCCGCACCCTGTTCTACCAACGCTCCAATCGCTGCCCCATCTGTCTTTTCGATCTGACGAAGCAGACGATAGATTCCAATATAGGCATTCCGTTCTTCTTCGGAAATTTCATGATTCTGTTCTAATTTCCACAAATATTCACTAAAACGCTCACTACCCTGAGGATCTAATTCATCGTTGATTTCTTCTGCCGTCTGGTTCAATTCGTCTAAACTCATATCCAGCGGATTTTTCCCTTTTCGTATCATCTCACGAACCACTGCCGGCGACAGGTTCTCAAAAACTCTTTGCACGGTTTCATCCGTTGCTTTCATTTCTATAATAGATTCTTCCGTAATCTCTAAATTGTTATATGCCAGAATACGAACAGCACGTTCATTCTCTGCACTTGTTTCAAGCTCTAAATCCGTAAGAATCGCATCCACATTACGAAATGCTTTCTGTATCGAATCTCCCAAATCTTTTCTTGGAACCGTCATCAGCGTTTCATAGCTTTCCCCTGCTTTTTCCATTGCTTTTTGTAAAGCAGCCGCTTCGTTATGTAAACCATTCAGTGTGGAAATCTCTGCTTTCGGAATTCCAAGCGTATATGCCGGCATTACTTTCAATTCAGAAACTGTATTTACGGCATCAGAAAACAGGGTTACATTTTCTTCACTCGCATCAATGTTTCCCTGTTCGAGCAATGTCTTATAATAATTATTTTCTACATTTCTTAACTCTTCTACCAGATCTTCAAGCGGCTTTGTGTCAATCGAAATGCCACGTTTTAATAATGCATAATTCGCTTCTTTCGTCATAACAAGTCTTGCTTCTTCTAACTGCCTTTTCGCTGTCAGCAAAGCAAGCCCTTTGTTGGAAACCTGGGCTTCCTCTGAAACAATCTGCACATTCTCTGCTTCAGGATTCTGGTTAACATGAAATGCCTCCTTTAAGTTTGAAACGGTAAGTTCCAATCCATTGGAAACGACATAGTCCACGTCTTTTTCTGTGGCATTTTTTACAATTTCTACTGCCTGTGCCGCTTTTTCTTCCAAAGAATATCCCTCTAATAATAAGGCATCTTTCGGACGGTTTCCCTTTGAAATCGCATCGGTAATTGCCGTCAGCACCTCTTCCTGACTGACCGGAAGTTCTAAATTCTTTAAATCGTTATAATAGCTTAAATTTTCCGGTGTAAAGGCAATATCATTTTGAATCATAAAATAGCTTAATTCTTCTGTAGCATCATTCACGGTAAGACCTGATTTTACAATGATATCATCAACCTGCTCTTTTAATGCAGTATAGTCCATCTCCATATTTGTATTTTTCGGATATACCATACTTGCACTATATTCTGCTTTATATATATTTTCTACCGTCGGCGGTAATTCCTGATCAACCAGATATTTCATCGCGCCATCGGAAAGTTCTGTCAGATTCTCTGTCTGCTTTAAGACTTCTATGGATTCTTCCATATTTTCCTCTGTCGTTGGTAATCCCGCCTGCTCTAAGGTTCCCTCAATTTGAACTGCAAGTGCCACATTACCAGTAATCTCAGCGATTTTTTCCTCACTCAGTCCATCCCCCATGCAACTGACATCCACTCCTGCTTTCGCAAGCTGCATTTTTATTTTATCTGTTACCGTAACAATCGTCTTCGCATCCGTAGAACATAGAGAAAATCCGTCCTCACGCATCGCATCACTCTGGCTCAATGTCACAGAGTTGCCGGTTACTAACATCTCATTCTTCATAAGTGTCGCATCCATGACACTCGCCTGCGCCATGACATCCTGCATTGTCCCGGCTGCTTCCGCTTTTGGATTTTCATAAGTTGCCTGAATATTGTTCTTATTTTTCCAGACAATTTCCTTATTATTTTTAGGAGCGGTCTCACCTGTTGAAACCGCTCCCTTCATTTCCAAACCTTCTTTTTGGGTTACGTCCAATACATTTGCTTTTTCTATTCTCATATGTAAAGCCTCCACGCTTTTTCTCTATTATCTATGTCGGAGAAAATAGCAGAAAACTTTAGCACTATTAATAAGCAAATACTGCAACACCAAATCCCGGCAATGGATAAGAAATCGAATATTCTCTTCCATCGCATTCGACTGGCTTTGCTTTATAAGAAACCGGACGTTTTTCGCCACTACCGCCAAATGTAGCATCATCACTATTTAATACCAGTTTGTAAGTTTTATTTTTCGGCACACCAACCATATAATCTTCCCTTGCAACCGGTGTAAAATTAATGACAAATAAAAGATTGTTTTTTCCATCTTTACTTTTTCTTATGAAACTAAAAATACTACGCTCTCTGTCATTCGCATTAATCCATTCAAATCCGTCCCAGTCATGATCATTTTCATACATGCACGGATTCTTCTTGTATAAATGCAATAATGCTTTTACATAATTCTGTAAATGTTTATGTTTTGGATCATCCAGTAAGAACCAATCCAGCTCACGCTCTTCACTCCACTCCCGGCTCTGACCAAACTCCTGACCCATAAACAAAAGCTTCTTTCCCTGATGTCCCATCATAAACGCATACCCTGCCATGAGATTTTTGAACTTATCTTCTTCTTCACCCGGCATTTTATTTAACATGGAACATTTCAGATGAACTACCTCATCATGAGATAACACCAGGATATAATGTTCACTGCTATTATAACTCATGGCAAATGTCATCTTATTGTGATTGTCTTTCCTGAAATAAGGATCTAATTTCATATAATCAAGGAAATCATGCATCCAGCCCATATTCCATTTATAGGTGAAATCCAATCCTCCTTTTTCTGCCGGTCCCGTCACCATCGGCCATGCCGTCGACTCCTCAGCAATCATAAGTGTTCCGTTATTTCTATCGGTAACAACCGTATTGATATGGCGGAAAAATTCAATCGCTTCTAAGTTCTTATTCTCTCCATACTGATTTGGCACCCACTGCCCCGCCTGTTTTCCGTAATCAAGATAAAGCATAGACGCAACTGCATCCACACGCAGACCATCTACATGATACTGCTCAATCCACATAAGTGCACTTCCAATCAGGAAATTCTTGACCTCTGTTCTTCCATAATCAAAAATTTTGGTTCCCCAATCCGGATGCTCTCCTTTTCTCGGATCCGCATACTCATACAATGGCTGTCCGTCAAAGTCTGCCAGACCATGCGCATCTCTCGGAAAATGTGCAGGAACCCAATCCAGAATCACGCCTATTTTGTTCTTATGCAGATAATTTACCAGATACATAAAATCTTCCGGCGTTCCATAACGTGAAGTCGGTGCATAATATCCGGTTACCTGATACCCCCAGGAACCATCATACGGATACTCTAAAATTCCCATGAATTCTACATGAGTATACCCCATTTCTTTTACATATTTCGTAAGAGAATGTGCAAGTTCCCGATAAGTATAAAGAGAATCATCTCCATTTCTCGGATGACGCATCCAGGAACCCGGATGTACCTCATAAATTGTCATCGGCACGGAATAAACATCTTTTGTATTTTTTCTTTGTTTCATCCACGCCTCATCCGACCAGTTAAAGTTTGTAATATCAGCTACAATAGATGCCGTTCCCGGACGAAGCTCTGCATAGTTTGCATATGGATCTGCTTTATATAACTTCTTCCCATCCGGCGTAATAATGAGATATTTATACATATCTCCGCAGTTTGCTTCCGGAATAAAGCAATGATAAATTCCCATTTCTTCCGGCTCTAACCGCTCCATTTCATTTGCGCCTTCATTCCAGTTGTTGAATTCACCAATAACAAAAACCTTATCTGCATGCGGTGCCCAGACCTGAAAACGGATGCCCTTTATACCATTTTCGCTGTCCGCATGCGCCCCCAACTTCTTATAAATGTCATAATGTGTCCCCTGACCAAATAAGTACATATCCAAATTCGAAAATTTCCCCATAGAAAAACCCCCTTCTCCTACTCATCAAAATCCTTTTCTCGTAATGCAATATAATCATCTTCCGTATATCTTCTGGAAGTTAATATACTAAATATTTTTTTCAGTCCGCCTTTTTCTGCTCTTGCAATGGCTTCGTCTACAATCTCTTTTACCTCGATAAGATTGGTTGGTTCATCCAGTCTTTGAATATTGCTAATACGATTATAGAGTGCAAGCGTTGCCATATCATCAATATCATACCCCGATTCATTGGCATACGCCTTTGCAAATGCAACCAATTCGTCACTGGTAAAAATAGGAATCTCTATCTTTTCCGTAAATTTCTTTGCAAACTTTTCATCTCTGCCAAGTGCTTTTTTAAGACCCTCTTTCGTATCCTCAAGAATGATTAAAATATCACTCTCATCCGTTTCTAAGCAAAGTCCCATGCGGACTGCCGTTTCTCTTGAAATGTCTCCTGCCTTCTCAACAATCAGACAACCTCCTGCAATCTTGCGAAACAGCATTGCAATATCTTTTTCATTTAGAGACTTTCCTTCTATTTTCCCAATACGACCATTTGGTCTTCCGGTTCGTTTCTGTAATACTTTTACCAGACTGGTTGCCAACACTGTCTTGCCGTTTCCATGAATGCCCTGAATCATAATATGTCCAAAACCGGCGTTCTCATCCAGATGCTTTGCTGCACCGGAAAGTGCCTCTGAAATCTGCTCTTTCATTCCATTTACCGGCATAAAGTAGGAAAACAACTCTTCCTCTTCTTGTGATAATTCTTCCGGTGTGTCTGAACTCTCCGGTTCATCTTCCCCATAATCCATCTCTTCTTCGTCATATTCAGCTTTGTATTCTTCGTCGTCCGCGTATTCTATCTCATCCTCTTCATAGGCTTCCTCTTCGTCATACTCGTCTTCGTATTCTTCATCGTCCGCGTATTCTATCTCATCTTCCTCATAGTCTGCACCGTCCGCATACTCATCATCTGCTTCATGATATTCAATCTCACCATCGTATACTTTATCGTCATCATATTCACTGGCTTCATCCACATATTCCTCTTGTGTTGTATTTTCTTCTACAACCGGGACTTCTGTTTCTTCCGGTTCCTCTTCGAGATTCAAATCTTCTACAACCGGTTCTTCCTCAAATTCATCTTCTGCATCATCTTCAAGCAAGTCATCTTCCCGGAAAAATGTGCGTTTCATAAACGCTTCCAGACTCGGAATCCGTTTTGTCGGCTGCACCATTTTTCTTGCCAGACGTTGCTCTCTTGACTCTTTTGTCTCTTCTTTTTTCTGCTTTAAAATTTCATCTAAATCTTCTGTGGAACGGCTTAATTTATCAATCTGCTGCTGCAAAATCTGATTCATATTTGCAACAATCTTGCCCGCTGCTTCCCCACCATTTTCTTGATTTTTATATTCATTTTCAAGTTCTTTTTTATTAGAAGTAAAATCATTTTCAAGCTGTGGAACAACATCCTTAAGGCGTTCCATAATCTCTTCTGTTTCTTTTAATGCTCTCGCTTTTGCGGACTCTAACCGACGCTGTTCTGCTTCCTGCAACGCTGTCTCTGCCGCGCGTTTGGTTTTCTCCCATTCCTCTAAAACATCTGAAATACTCATCTGACCGGTAATCTGGCGTTCAATCATTGCCTGTTCCGGTACATTAAGGCTCATCTGACCATCTTTATCTTCCTCTAAAAGCTCCTTAAAATTAATTTTTAAGGAACCATCTATCTCCTCATCCGTTTCAATATGACCATACTTACCAGTCTCTTTTTTATCTCCTTCCGGTTCCGGCATCTTCAAATAAGGAATATCTTCCACCATTTTTTTGATATTATCCATCGTATCAGAAACGGTTTCTTTCTCCGTTGCATCCATAATCTGCTGCATGCTCTTCGCCAATTCTTCCTGCAGATTGACGGTATTAAATATTCCCGTATTCATCGTCACCTTAGGAATCTGTACAGTCTCAGAAACAATTTCTCCGGAAGCAAGATCCTCATCGCGATATACCTTTACGATACCTTCCCGTTCACTTTCTTCTCTCTGGAATGTAAGATACTTTTCTTCCTGCTGAGATGTGAGCGGCTGATACAACATCTTTAATTCAAGTGCTTTTTCCACATAAGTACCGTCACCGAACCAAAGCACAAGCTCATCACAGGCGTCGATACATTTATCACTCATCCCTGCTTCATGATATAAATGTGCCAGCTCATATGCCCACTTCTCTGTATACTCCTGCTCCTTTAATTCCTCTAATATTTTGATCTGCTCTGCAATGTTCTCGCCCTGTTCCCTGCTCATCTTATAGCGTAAAACATATTTCAAATTATCATGCGGTGCAATTTCCACAAACTCGTCATAATAATCCTTTGCTTCATCAAAATTGTGTGTGCGAATCGCAAGTTCTGCCAAACGATAAATAATCATACGACCAATCGGCGAACGGTCATATGCCATCAAAAGTACATCTCTGCTATCCTCGTAACGTTCCCTGTTGCTGTATATTTCACTGGCAAGTACCAGGGAATTCACGTTCTTTACCTTCTTCCAGTTGATTGTATCTGCAATTTCTTCTGCTTTTTCGTAATTTCCCTCTCCTGCCAGACTTTTCATCTCGTCCAACTTTAATCTGTATTCATATTTATCCAAAATATGTCACCTCAAAATTCTGCTATTCCATCGGTGCAAAACTCATATATTACCCAAGATTTACTCCCACGACTATTGATTTTAGTGTACCATACGCTCCTCTTTCTGTCAAAACCAACAATCTCCAAAACGACATTTTTTTCGGCATGTTATTCTTATCAAAAAAGGAATCGGATTTTTACTATTTTCCGATTCCTTGTTTCATTATCTAAGAATTTTTGTTCTCCGTCTCATCTTCTGTAACATCTTTTTTCTTTTTGAAATAAGACTCCTGCTTTATCTCCTTATAACGAAGTTCATTTGTAGCCACATCCACATCCGTCATCATAATGTATGATTTCGTATCATCCGGAAGATTACGCTTTCTAAGCAAATGCCCCACAAGTTCCTTCATAATATAATAAATAACTGCAAATGTCGGCACACCAAGTATCATACCCGGCACACCAAATACTCCTCCGCCGACCAGAATCGCAAACACGACCCAAAACGAAGATAACCCGGTAGAATCTCCTAAAATTTTAGGTCCAATAATATTTCCATCAACCTGCTGTAAAACAATAATAAATATCAGGAAATAAAGCCCCTGTATCGGATTTGCCAGTGCAATAATGATAAAACTCGGAATTGCTCCGATATACGGTCCAAAAAACGGAATCACATTTGTCACACCGACGATAACCGATACCAAAATTGTATACGGCATCCGCATAATAGCAAGACAGATATAACAAATAACACCAATAATTGCTGAATCCAGAATTTTTCCTGTAATAAATCCACCAAAAATCTTATTGCTCTTTCTTATGGTTGTGACAATGATGTTACCGCGTCTCGGCTTAAAAACAGCATAAATCACTTTTTTTGCCTGACCTACAAACTGTTCCTTTTCAATCATCACATAAACCGACACTATTAAGCCGATAATCATATTAAACAATAACTTCACTACCGATATCACACCATTGGTAATGGATGCAATATAAGTGGTTGCCTGTGGAAGTACCTCTGTCTTTAACCAGTTTTCCAGATAGCTTGTTGCTTTGGTCAACGTATCTCCTACATAAGATACTGTTTCATTATTTCCCTTAAAGCTGTCATTCATCCAGTTGACAAAGGCCTGCACCTCTTCCGGTAAATTTGTTATCATTCCCGTAATGCTCTGCACCAGCTGCGGAATAATCAACATTAAAAGTGCATATACAATTAACACAAGAACAAGCAATGCTCCGGCTGTTCCAATTCCTCTTGAAAGTTTCCGGATTTTCTTTTCACTCTTGACTTTCTTTGCAAACAATACCTTTAAATGTCGTTCAAAAAACATCATAATTGGATTTAGCAAATACGCTATTACAAGACCGATAATAATCGGCTGTAATACATTCATAAGCTTTTTCCAGCCTGATGCAAATCCGTTATAACGATAAATCAGAAAAAATACTGATATACAGCAGCAAAATACGATAAACACCAAAAGTCCAATAGCAAGATACGGTTTTATATTCCAGTCCACCTTATCAGCGTTTCTTTTTTCCGTTGTTTCTTTTTTTTCCTGCTCCTCCATAGTGGTTCCCCTTTCGTCTAACCTCTGTAATAGTTAATCAGACAACCTTTCAGGATAATCGTTCTCTCATCTTCCGTTAAATCTCCCATCTGTAAAGTAAATGGAGCCAATGTTCCATCTTTTACAACAAATGCCGGAATTTCCGTCTTTTTATCCTCAATTGCTTTTTTAATATCAGGAATAAATAAATAATCTCCATTTGTAAATGGTAAATCTCCGGATGGAATAATAAATGGGAGCATACCCCAGTTAATCAAGTTGGAGCGATAACGTTTCGTTGCATACTCATTTGCAATATTAGCCCAGCCACCTAATACTTTCTGACAGGAAGCTGCCTGCTCTCTTGCGGAACCATCGCCCGGTTTCACTGCAAAAATAGTACTTCCAACACCAAGATTATCCTTTGTCACATTTGTATATTCTTTTCGGATTGTTTCAAGAACCGGTGCAACTTCTGCAAAGCCTTCTTCCGGATTCTTTCCTTCCTCAATTGCTTTCTGTGCTTTCTGTACTTCTTTTGCACGACCTACATAAGCCGGATCTTTTCTGGAAAGTGCAAACTCTGCAAGTCCGAGCGGATTCGAACGGAAAGAAGATGTCTCTCCGGATGGAATCAGTTCATCTGTTGTCGTAACCGGGTCATGGATTTCAGATACTACTTTAAGTAACATATTTTCCGGTAAAGCACTCATGGCAGGCCAATCCTTAATGTTTGGTCCAAACTGAATCTCTACGGACGGATCTGCCACTCCCTTAGAGTCAAAGACGCGGTTTGCGTAAATTGTTTTATCAAAGAAATATTCCGGTTTTGTATAATTTACATCCATATCTTCTGCAGAAGTTAAAATTCCTTTATTTGCTGCAGTTGCTGCAATAGAACGGGCATCCATAAGTGCAACAGAGGCAACCTGACCATTCTGAACCTTAGAGCCTTCTCGATTCGGGAAATTTCTGGTGGAATGGCGAATAGAGAATGCATTATTTGCCGGCGTATCGCCTGCACCAAAACATGGTCCGCAGAATGCTGTTTTTACGATTGCTCCCGTTTCCAGAAGTGTTGCTACGGCACCATTTCTTACAAGTTCCATATAAATCGGAGTACTTGCCGGATAAACACTTAAGGTAAACTCATTTGCTCCAATGGAAGTTCCCTCTAAGATATCGGCAGCATCACAGATATTTTCAAATCCACCACCTGCACAGCCTGCAATAATACCCTGATCGACATATAATTTTCCATTTCTTACTTTACTCTTCAAATCAAGCTTTACTGCTCCATCAAAGCTTACCTCAGCACGCTTCTCACAATCATCCAGAATGTCCATAAGGTTTGCATTCAGTTCATCAATGGTATACGTATTGCTTGGATGGAACGGCATGGCAATCATCGGCTTAATCTTGCTTAAATCAATTTCAATCATACCATCATAATAAGTTACTTTGCCCGGATTTAACTCCTTGTATTCGCCGACTCTTCCATGAATATCATAGAATTCCTTTACCTTCTCGTCAGTCTTCCAAATAGAAGAAAGACAGGTGGTTTCCGTTGTCATAACGTCTACACCGATACGATAATCCACACTTAAGTTTGCAACACCAGGTCCCACAAATTCCATAACTTTATTCTTTACATAACCTCTGTCGAATACTTCACCGATAATCGCAAGTGCGATATCCTGTGGACCTACACCCTTGTTTGGCTTTCCGGTAAGATAAACTCCGACAACACCCGGCATATTAATATCATATGTTTTATTTAAAAGCTGTTTTACTAATTCCGGTCCGCCTTCTCCGACTGCCATAGTTCCAAGTGCTCCATAACGGGTATGGGAGTCAGAACCTAAAATCATCTTTCCACCGCCTGCAAGCATTTCTCTTGCAAACTGATGAATGACTGCCTGATGAGGTGGTACATAAATTCCACCATATTTCTTTGCACAGGTAAGTCCAAACATATGGTCATCTTCGTTAATCGTTCCACCTACTGCACACAGACTGTTATGACAATTCGTAAGTACATACGGAATCGGGAATTTTTCCAGTCCCGAAGCTCTTGCCGTCTGGATAATTCCTACGAAAGTAATATCATGGGATGTTAATTTATCAAACTTAATCTGCAACTGTTCCATATTCCCGGAAACATTATGTTCTTTTAAAATCCCATATGCAATGGTATTTTTCTTTGCTTCTTCTCTGCTAACACTTTCTCCTGTTTTGCTTTTTATAAGCTCTGCCGCATCTTTCCCATCTTCTACAAGTTCCGTACCATTTAAGAGATACACGCCATTGTCGTATAACTTCATCTTTCTTTCCTCCTAAAACATATGTATTTACAAAAAGTCGACGATGAACCATGCCATCGTCGACTACCATGTTCCTTAATAACACATTATATATGATGTCTTTTTAATTGACAAGTGCTTTAGTGCGCTAAATTATCCGTTTCTTTTTTGGATACCAGCGGAAAGCAGACAGATACTTTGAACAAATCTCCATCCATTTCAACGGAAAAGTGTCCATTCATAAGAATCGTCAGATTTTTCGCTATGGAAAGTCCAAGACCACTTCCCTCTGTCGTCCTTGAAGTATCTCCTCTGATAAAACGTTCTGTAAGTTCTTCTGTATCCAGTTTTATTTCCTGTTCGGAAATATTTTTTACCGAAAATTCCATTTCATCCTCAGTAGTTTCCACAGTAACATATACTCTCGTATGTGCCAGCGCATACTTTGCCACATTATTATATAAGTTCTCTACCACACGCCAGATTCGTCTGCCATCTGCCATAATATAGACCGGATCTCCGGGAAGCTTTGTAATCGTCGTAAGATCTTTGGCTTCAAATTTCTCATTAAATTCCCCACCGGTCTGATAAATAAGTTCCACAAAGTCTATGCACTGCATATCAAGCTCTATATTTCCGGAACTGATTTTTGATGCTTCTACCAGGTCTTCCGTGAGCTGCCTTAAGCGTTGTGCTTTCGAATCCAGAATATTTACATACTCCTTTACTTTTTCATTCTCAACTTTCTCCATCCTTATTAGGTTTACATAATTTATAATTGAAGTCAATGGCGTTTTAATGTCATGGGAAACATTGGTGATTAAATCCGCTTTCATTCTCTCATTTTTTGTATTCTCATCTACTGCTCGATACAATCCGTCACCGATATTATTAATTGCTTCTGCCAATATCTTGTTTTCCGCATAAAAACCTTCGGTATCAATTTTATATTTTAAATTTCCTCCTGCGATCTCCTCTACTCCATCCATCATCTTATTTCTCTGAATTGCCTTTTTCATGGTAATAATCGCATCCGCAATTAAAAGTCCAATCCAGACAATCGCTGCCAGCACACTGTGTTTTACAAGCATCTGGTATGTAGTAAACAAAAACATAATATTTCCACCAATAAAAACAACTAAGGTCCGAACCGATACTTTCCAGTGCAAAAACGCCCGGACAACTCCATGATAAACCCAGTAGATCAAACTATTCTTCCATAAGATTCCTGCTTTTATACGGCGCACAATGCTTAAATACAAAACCTGGTATATACTGTCACACACATAGGTCATTGTTCCGGTAATAATTAACATCCCCGGTATTTCCCAATCATCATACATAATCTGAACTGCTGCTATTATTGTCACAACAATCAAAATCAAAATCGCAGCCAAAATAAATTCCGTTTTTATCCGGTCTATCCAATTGGTACGAATGATATCACTCTTCCCATCCACACGACCTGAAATATTGGTTAACAGAATCAGCGTAACAATAAATGCCAGCATACTGAACGCAAGCAAAAAAATACCTCCAATAATCCATGGATGATATCTCTGATATTCTCGATTCGCTTCTGTAAAAAAATCATGATGCGAAAAATTGGTATCCACAAAAATCATGATTTTCGGATGCGCACCAATATTTTTCGAAAGACGCTCCAGCTCAGTATAAAAATAGTCGTCCATTCCATCCACATTGGTCTTCATATGCAGTGATTCTGCATCATAATAGAAATAGCTTCCACTTCCGTCCTTTACACTCTTAAGTTCTTTTCTCATATCTGAATAACCGATATTGCTCGCAATACGAGATGTCTCATCTCCACCGGATATCCAAAAATGAACATTTGTCTCACTCACACTATATTTGTTCAGATAGCGTTGATACAGGTTCATATCCTGTTTTATGTTAGCAAGCACCTGTTCCAGACGTCGCAAGACATATTGCGCATCAGCATAAGAAAGCAATCCTTCTTCCAGACATTGATGAACGCTTTTACCTGCCACCGGTGTGTATGCTTCCACCAAAAGTCCGTCTTTATCCTCCGAATAGCCGTTCTCTGCCCAGGTCAGTAAATCCACTATTCGATATCTGAATTTTTGCTCCGGTATCTCCACCGGTTGTTTCCGTGTCTCAATGATACCATCCGCATTGACATAGGAAAAAATATCGATTGCTTTATTTTCATTATAAGTTCCCTGTACTTCAAATTGTTCTTTCAAATAAGCATATTGAATCAGTTCCCCGACCGAATGCTGGAATGTTTCTGCATAATAACCGGAGTCTACAAAAGAACGATTGAAAATATCATCTGTATCTAACATCTGCCTTCCAAACAGAGAACTGAGCAACACGATAGAAACAACTAAAAGTACAGAGAAAATCTGCTGTAACATAACAAGCAGTGCTTTCATTCCTATTGAATAACGAGAGTTCTTCATGTTTTTCATCCTCTCTAATTTTTATCTATTTTATAGCCAACTCCCCAGACCACTTTTAAATAGCGCGGCTCTTTCGGATTAATTTCAATTTTTTCACGAATATGTCTGATATGTACTGCAACGGTATTATCTGCACCAATTGCATCTTCATTCCAAATATTCTCGTAAATTTGATTAATAGAAAAAACTTTCCCCTGATTCTTTACCAGCAATAACAAAATATTATATTCAATCGGTGTCAGCTTAACCGGTTCTCCATCTACCGTAACTTCTTTTAATTCATCATTAATGGAAAGTCCACCTACCTGATAAATTTCCTTTCCGTTTTCCGCCACATTACCAAACTTTGTATAGCGACGCAACTGTGATTTCACACGCGCAACCAGTTCTAACGGATTAAACGGCTTTGTGATATAATCGTCTGCCCCGACATTAAGCCCTAAGATTTTATCCGTATCTTCTGATTTTGCTGAAAGAATAATAATTGGAATACTGCTTTCCTCTCGAATTTTTAGCGTCGCACGAATTCCGTCCAGTTTTGGCATCATCACATCAATAATCAAAAGATGGATCTCTTCTTCTTTCAATATTTTAAGTGCTTCTTCGCCATCATATGCTTTATAAATCTGATAATTTTCCTGTTTCAAATATATTTCAATAGCCTCTACGATTTCCCTATCATCATCACATACCAGAATATTCATTTTCTTCACCCTTTCCCGACATTAATACAATTCAATTGTCGAATAATTACAGTTTATCAATATTTTCTTAATTTGCCTTGTGTGAATTCTTAAGAAAAATTTAAAATTGTTTCGTTATTATACTACGTCTGCTCCTTTATTGACAATATTTTTCCAACATCATACAATAGAATATAGGGAGGTTCTATATGAAAAAACATTATGCTTTTATTCCATTAAATGATGCTGACATCATTGCTTTTCGAAAAGCCTTGTTGGCGAATCTCTGGTTTCGCCCCTGTTTTGCTTTCCTTGCGATTGTTATGCTCGGATTCCTTGGCTATACCTATGCTCCTGTATTTAAAGCAGTTCCGGTCTGCTTTGTTATATATGTAATTTCCGTTATTTTTGTTTTTTACCAGTTATTTTTGGAACTGAACCGGCTTCATGTTGTAAATAGCGTTAAAAAATCCAATTTACTTCCTTTCATTCATGCCGTGAAGGGAGATGCCTATTTTTACAGCGAGGAAATTTCCTGCGGTTTTATCATTCAGATTGAACCGGTAAATGTTACTGATATCAATACCTGCAAGAAAATTCTTACCGACATTCTTTCCCGTTTTGCCGAAAGTCGTCCTCTTTTTGAGTATTTAAGCAATTGCTTAAATGGCAGTGACAAAACCTTAATCAATAAAGCTGTAATTTATACCGAAATCATTAAAGACCAGCTCGCAGATGGCAATCTTTCGATTCTTGCCACACATGACAAACTGGTCAACTATGTTGCGAAAAAGGAAGGAAAAAGTTAGTTCTTTTCCCTTTCTTTTTTCCATTTAAAATACTCTGCATCCAGATTTACTTTTATCTCCGGTGCTTCTGTACTCTTTGTATTCTCCTCTTTTACCGGTTCTGTTTCTTCTTCCTCTAGCGGAATTCCATTCTGAATAAAATATTCTTCGTTGATTTTGATTTCTGCTTTCGGATAAGCACTCTCCTGTTTTCCTGCTTTTCTTTTTCCTACCTTTTCTTTACTCCTTTCCTTCTCTATTTCTCTGTTTCTCTCTTGAATTAATTGTAAATATTTATTGGTATCCGCCAAATCATGCAGATGTCCTTCTAACTCAAGCTGATTCTCCTTTACTGTCGCTTTTCTTTTTTCCATCTCAGAACGCATTAATTGAAACGTTTCTTTCATGGAATCCGTTGCATCTTCCATAATTTTTTGAATATGATCTAATGCTTCATTTGTATACATAACAGAAGCCGCATAAACATCCTCTGCCTGTTTTTCTGCATTTTTCACAATCTGCTCGCCTCTTTTTTTTATATCCCGTTCTGCTTTATCATGACTTTGCTGTGTCATCTCATATTCTTCCATCATGTGATAAACACAAATATTCAAATCCTTCAAAAGATCTAACATATCCTGTTTTTTTATGATTACTTTATCCTTTGAATTTTCAAACGACTCGCCCTTTGAAATCAACACATGCATTTGTCTTAAAATTTTTTCCAGATTGTCCTGTGTACTCATTCCCGTCCCCCCGTTTTTTGTTTCTTATTACGCACTTTTTTTAATAATTTCACGATAAAACAAATTATTCCAACTACAGCTACAATTCCGGCTGTAATGACTCCAATAATCATGAAGGCATATTTATTTGGATTCTTAATCCGTTTTATAATACTTTTGCTGTTATCGACCACTTTTCTGTCCTGCAATCCGCTTGCGTCATTATAATATTCCGGTATCTGGGAAATTCCATTTTCATTTTTCGGAAAAGATTCCATATAATTTGCAATTGCAGCCCATGCTTTTATTTCTTTCCCATTCTCATAAATAATACAATCCTCAATATTTTCAACCGGTGTTCCGTCTGCATTTTTTAATTCTATAGAAAGTAATCCCTTAGAAACAGCATTTACCGCTCCAAGCATCTGACCACTGTATAAATCCGACACAACCCGGTACAGCTTATCATCTTCGATTTCCTCTCTTTCTCCATCATCGGATAAGTGTACTTCTGTAACACGATTTAAAATCATTCGATTCGGATTATAGGTAAAATCTACGCCGTTCATATATAAGCGAGCCTGTGTCATGAAATTAGAAACGGAAGCGTCGATTTCTGCTGCCATTTTGATTTCTTTTCCGGTCAGATAAACGCTGACTAACGGATATCCCGCAACTCCATCCGTTCCAATACCAAGCGAGTAAGAATTGTATACATCAGAAACCGTAATATCTCCTTTGACATAGGTATCACGAATGCATCCGCTTGGCGCCACTGCCATATCTACCTCATTTCCATCAAAATCATCCGAATTTTCCACTGCATACACAAACGCATCCGCCATAAAATTTCCAAGTCCGTGCTCTGTATGAACCTGGTAGATGTCCTCTAACGTTGAAAAATCAAAATCACTGTGAGCAAGCACCTGATCTGCGGTATAGCCAAACTGCGACAGATAATTATTATCAATATCCTGTTCAAAAGCATCAATTTTTTCCTGTGTCCCTATATCTTCTTTTATGTCTTCTGTTACCGGAATCAACTCATAATTTTCCACACTCCATCTGCCATTTTCTTTTTGCACTAAGTCAAATGAACCGACACGCTCCCCATATTCTCCGGCAGAAACAATTGCCGTATCTCCATAGACAATCGGCTCTGCCAAAACAGTATGCGTATGTGCACTTAAAATCAAATCCAGTTCCGGCACTTCTTTTGCCAGAATCTCATCCTCAGAATCCTTCGGATTCTCTTTTGTTCCGGAATGAGACAACGCAACAATCAAATCGACCTCTTCTGTGTCTTTTATCTCTTCTACTGTTTCTCTGACAGCTTCTACCGGATCTTTAAATTTTAAGGCACAGGTTGGTGCACAGGAAAGAGCATCCTTTCCAAATACCCCTAAAATTGCTATTTTTACACCATTTTTTTCTACGATAGTATAGTTTTTTACCCCATACTCATCAAATGCTGCTTTTATTTCCTGTTGTTCTTTTGTCATCTCAGACCAGTCTATATTGCAGACAAGCATCTGTGGCAACTCATCACCACTGACCTTTGCCGCACGAAGCATGTTACAGATTCCTTTACTTCGAAAATCAAACTCATGATTTCCAAGTGTCGTTGCATCATATCCCATATAACCAAGCATACGAAGTTCCGCTGCATCACTGTCATAAATCGTCTGAAACAGTGTCCCCATCGAAAAATCACCGCCATCTAACAGTAATACATCCGAATCCTCCGCCTTTTTTTCCTCTATAATGGTTTTTATTTTTGAAAAACCACCCACCGTTCTTTCTTCTCCATCAAAAATGGTACGAAAACTATTAAGATGAGAATGCATATCATGTGTAAATAATACACTTACTTTTGTCTGTTTTTCCTCTGCCTTCACTTTTTTTACTCCTGTCAATATAAAAGAGCAACACAAGGAAAATAGTAACACTTTTCCAATGAATTGCTTTGTTTGCCGCTTCATTATTAAATCCTCCAGATATTATTCCATTATTCCGAATTTTTCACTTGGCTGCTGTGAATAATTCGGGATTATTTTTTCATTTTACTATTCCAGCCTCTTTTTCGCAAGGCTAGTGTAGCGTTTTCAAATAACTAGACCAAATACGAAGTATGAATTTTCCATATGCAAGACGGAGGAATGAGGCGTAGCGGTGGCTACGTCGATTGACGACAACGTAGCAGATGAAAATTCAGACAAGTATTGGGTCTGGTTATTTTGAGAACGCTGCACTAGCCTACAACCATTGCAACAAAATGGGATTGTGCTATAATGAGTAGATATCTTACTTGTATCAACGATCAATGAGGTTTTTTATGAATTTAGTTAAAACTTATGGAACTATCATCAAAAAATATGCCGACACTAACCCAAAAACTGCAAGAAAACTGATTCAGACCGGATTACATCTTGAATTGTTCCGCACCAGACATCTTGCCACAAAGGGAATGCCGGCAGCTTATCAAAAGCTGAATACGCTTGCCGTAAAAAGCACTCTATTCGCTTTAGAACATCCGGAGCAGACCGCATGGACCAACATCTTTACTCCGGTTGAAATTTTACAATGTTTCGGATTAAACAGTCTTTCCATTGAATGTTTATCCTCGTTTATGTCCGGCTTTACCTGTGAAGATTATTTTATTGACCATGCGGAGCAGGAAGGGATTGCACCGACCCTTTGCTCCTATCACAAGGATTTTATCGGAGCAGCAGATTCCGGTGTAATTCCAAAACCGGTTTTTTCTACTACCACTTCCATGATCTGCGACGGAAATATCAATACGTTCCGCCATCTGGAAAAGCAACATGGTATCGACACCTTTTATCTGGATATTCCGAATGAATACTCCAAAGATGCTGTCAATTATGTCACAGCACAATTAAAAGAAATGATTTCCACACTGGAACACATTACAGGAAAAGTTTTTGACATGGACGAGTTGTCTTTGGTATTACAACGTGAAAACGAATCCAAACAATATTATAAGAAATTCTTGGAAGAAAAAAAGAAGCGCTATTACCCAACCACCTTAACCCTGCAGTTATATATGCTATTTGCTACACATTTACAGATTGGTTCGAAAGAAACCCTGGATTTCTTCCGCTCTTTATATGAAGATATCCTGACCTATCCGGAATTTCAGGGAAAACGCATCGTCTGGGTACATCTGCTTCCTTTTTATCAGGAAACCTTAAAACACTATTTTAATTTGAGTGACCACTATCAGATTCAGGCATGTGATCTTAATTTAGATTATATGGAAGAACTGGATGTAACACATCCCTTAGAAGCACTTGCAACAAAAATGCTTTGCAACCTCTACAATGGTCCTTATGCAAAAAAAGCAGATTTTGTCGCTTCCCTTGCCAAAGATATGAATGCAGATGGTGTTATTCATTTTTGTCATTGGGGCTGCAAACAGTCTTCCGGTGGTATTTTCCAGCTAAAACAGGCTATGAAAACCGAAAATATTCCGCTCCTTATTTTAGATGGAGATGGAATGGACCGAAGAAACAGCCATGATGGTCAGATTAAAACAAGATTAGAAGCCTTTTTGGAGCTTCTTAATAATTTAGATTCAACGATATAATAATAGAAGGAATGTAACTATGTTAGGTTATGTATGTAAATACACGCCCATCGAATTATTAGAATCCATGGGTGTTGAAATGAAACGTTTGGAACCGTCCGTAACGGATTTCACACAGGCAGATACCCTGATGCATGCAAATATCTGCTCTTACACCAAAGCCGTATTAGAGGATGTTATGGAGCATGACTACGAAGGTGTAATTTTAACTACCTGCTGCGACAGTATTCGCCGCTTATACGATACTTTAAAAAATGAATTTCCGGACAAATTTTTCTTTCTGATTGATATTCCAAGAAAAGTCAATGACTTTGCCGTAACACTTTACGAACGGCAAATGAAAGATTTGCTCCATGCTTACAACGAATTTTCCGGTCGCACCTTTGATGAGAAAAAATTTCTTGCCATGATGCAGGGAAAACATGCTCTTGTACAAAAAGAGAATCACAGCCATGTTCCTAACGCAGCTCAATCCGGTTCTGCTTCATTAAATCTTGGAATTATGGGTGCACGTTGTAATCATGAAATCCGAAATCTTTTGGAAGAACATGGCGTCAATCTTTTATTCGACTTGACCTGCACCGGAATCTCAAGAGATTTTGCACTAAACGAAGATTTTGTACTTTCTTCCTATGCACAATCCCTGCTTAATCAGATTCCATGTCTTCGCATGTTAAAAGCAACCGACCGCACCACATTATTAGATGGCTTTTCAGACCGTTTGGACGGCATTATCTATCACACCGTCAAGTTCTGCGATTCTTATTCCTATGAATATGCAGATTTAAAGAAATATCAGGATTTGCCTGTCTTGCTTGTGGAAACGGATTCAACCAGACAATGCGTTGGACAGATTCGCACACGTGTGGAAGCATTTTTAGAAGAACGAAAAGCGACCAAAGGTCTTACTTCCAAAGAAATTATCGATATCAAACGAAAGGGGCAGCCTATGTATACACTTGGAATTGACAGCGGTTCTACTTCGACCAACGCTGTTATCTTAGATGAAAATCGAACGATCAAAGCATTTTCTGTTCTGCGCACCGGCGCCAAGTCTTCCCAAAGTGCCAATGCCGTTTTAGAAGATGTCTTAAAAAAGGCGAATTTAAAAAAAGATGACATTACCCGTATTGTATCTACCGGTTACGGAAGAGTCAGTATTCCTTTTGCCGACACGACCGTAACGGAAATCAGTTGTCACGGCAAAGGTGCACACTTCCTTTTCCCAACCGTTCATACGATTTTAGATATCGGCGGACAGGACAGTAAGGGGATTCGTTTAAATGACAATGGAGAAGTTGTTGATTTCGTCATGAATGATAAATGTGCCGCCGGAACAGGACGTTTCCTTGAAATGATGGCACGTACTTTAGAAATCAGTATTGATGAACTCGGTCCCATTTCCTTAAAATCAACAGAAAATATTGAAATCAGCAGTATGTGCAGTGTTTTTGCCGAATCAGAAGTCATTTCTTTGATTGCACAGAATAAAGAAATTGCTGACATTGCACACGGTATTCACACCGCTATTGCCAAAAAAGCGATTTCTTTATTAAAAAGAGTGGGGCTTACCGGTGATTTCATGATGACCGGCGGTGTTGCCAAAAATCCGGGTGTCGTTGCCATCCTGGAAAAAGAACTAAACAGTAAACTTTTTATCTATGAAGAACCGGAAATCGTCGGCGCACTTGGTGCCGCATTATATGGATTAGAAGAATTAGAGGAGGCTGTAAAATGAGCTATAAAACCGTAAACGAATTTGAACATTTTAACTTTAAAGAATCTTATATTGCTTCTTTGGAATTGTCCTTAAGCAACTTTCATGCTTATTTGGACCATGTTACCATTTTACCGGAAAATTCGAAAAATCGTGACATTCGCGAAATGAGAACCAATGGTCTTTGTCTTACAATTAAAGATGCAACGATTACTAATTTTGTAGAAGAAGGCTACAAAGTTTATGATGCAGATGGCAATCTAAAGTCCCAATATGATGATACTCCGGTTTCCACAGAGCAATATGCCGAAACCTTCGAAACCCTTTCCGGCTGCATGATTTATTCGCTTGAAAAAAAGGATGACCTTTATATTTTCTCTATTGATACGGACGACCACACCTATCTTCTTACTGTAAAAGGAAGCGGTGACAGCGAGGAATGGGAACGGTTTATGAATATGAATGAGGAATAGAAATTGCTATATTCCATATAGATGTTTCCGTCTTTGGTTCCGGTTTATAAAGACGGAAACTCTTTTTATATTCTAAATTCTTTTTCCACGGAATTTATCGAACAAATGTATTTTTTCCATATCAAACGTCACTCGTACAATGTCTTCTCTCTGTACTGTAGTATCTGCCGGCACTCTTACCGACACTTTCTGTCCGTTATAAGTAAAGTATAAATATACATGATCTCCCAACATTTCATATATTTCCACTTTGCTTTCCATGGCTCCATCTGCTGCTAATCTAATGTCCTCTCCACGTATTCCTATTACAATTTCCTGATTAATATAATCTTTTCTTCTAAGTCGTTCCGCTGTTTGTTCCGGTAACGGAAATAAAGCATCTCCTATTTTAATATGCAGCACACCGTTTACCGGAACACATGCTCCTTCAAAAAGATTCATTGGTGGTGTTCCTATAAAACCTGCCACAAACAAATTTTCCGGCTGTTCATAAAGCTCCCGCGGAGTTGCTACCTGCTGAATCTCTCCATCCTTTAATACCACAATTTTTGTTCCAAGTGTCATTGCTTCCACCTGATCATGTGTCACATAAATAAAGGTACTGCCCAATTCCTGATAAAGTTTTGAAATCTCACCTCGCATATGAGTCCTCAACTTCGCATCCAAATTGGATAAAGGTTCATCCATCAAAAACACTTTTGGTTCTCTCACAATAGCTCTGCCCATTGCCACTCGCTGCTTCTGTCCACCGGAAAGTTCTTTCGGTTTTCTGTCTAACACCTCCGAAAGTCCAAGTTTTTTTGCCACTTCTTCTACTCTCTTCTTAATCTCTTTCTTAGGAACCTTTTTCAGTTTCATACTGTAGGCAATATTATCATAAACAGACATATGAGGATATAATGCATAATTCTGAAACACCATTGCCATATCCCTGTCACAGGAAGGAACTTCATTCATACATTTTCCATCAATCCAGAGTTCTCCATCTGAAATTTTTTCCAATCCTGCAATCATTCGAAGCGTAGTAGATTTTCCACATCCAGATGGTCCTACGAAAATCACAAATTCTTTCTCCTTAATATCCAGATTAAAATCCTTTACTGCCACTACTCCATCTTCGAATTTTTTATACATATGTTTCATTTGAATTTCTGCCACAGTATTTCCTCCTTGTCTCAAATCCTATCCAGTAATTCCGGTAATTCATGGATAGATGCAATAATATAATCCGCTTCATTTTCAAAATCTTCTTCTTCACTGACGCCACTTAAAACGCCAATTGCAATTCCTCCGTTTTGTTTTGCAAAGAGCATATCATTATAGGTATCTCCAACTACTGCGATTTCTTCCGGTTTCAACAAGAATTGATTTTGAAATTCTAAAAACATCTCTTTATCCGGTTTTGGTTTTCGTTTTCCATCGTCTGCTCCGATATAATCAAAAAATTGTTCTATTCCGATTGACTTTAAACAATTCTCTGCAGAAATTTTAGTGTCTGCCGTTGCCAGACCAATAATCAGATTTCTTGATTTTAAATTTTCCATCAATGCGTTCATATCTGTAAACAATTGAATGTTTGCTTCCCGGCTGGAAACACTTTGATTGAAAAATTCCTCTATCTGTTCTTTTGCCTTTGTTACCGCAATATATATCTTTCTTTCTTCCAGCGCATCACAAATATCTTTTGCTATTTCACCATAAGACTTATATGCCAATGCGCCTTTTGGATCTATTTCTCCCTGATTCACACCGATTGTTTTTAGAAGATATTCTATCAGTTCCTGCGAAACCTGTATTTTATTCTTTTTTAGAAAAAATGGAATCACCTCTGTTGCCGCCTGAAGCCACAGAGAAAAAAAATCCACTAAAGTTCCATCTTTATCAAATAATATTCCTTTTACCATGTCAGTTATCTTCCATTTTTGCCCATATTTCTTCTACTGTTCTACATTCTGGATCACAATATCCACAATAAACCGGATTTACATATCCTAAAAATATTCCATCTTTCTTTCTTACTTCTAATCTGACCCAATTCCACTCCTGCAAATTCATAACTACTTCTTCACAAATGTAATAATATCCTTCTTCTGAATGTGCCGTTATTTTCTGTTTTTCTCCGTTTTTTACCAGATAAACTTCTGGTCTCTCTTTTAAATCAAATATCTTTGCTCCATAAATAAGTACAGCGTTTTCTTTTTCGGTAATTTCATCTCCCGGAAGATACTGTCTGCCATTTATACTAATTTCAGGCTCAATCCGGCAAAACCGGGTAACGCACACATGTCTCTTTCTTACATTTTCCATAAGTGATCTTGGTGAAAGTTCTTCGCAATATACAAAAGTTCCCGGATCTCCTGCAATGGAAGGCAAATCTGCTCCTGCATAACGTTCTTCTATCAAATTATGGCTGTCACTTCCACCAATGCCGCAAATTTTATGTCCATCTTTCCAAAGCGCATCTAAAAATTGAATTGCCTTTTCATTTGACGGTGTCGCATCCTGATAAGTAGGATCATTGATAATTTCCACACACTGAAAATCATCGATTCTTGTCTTTTCATACAGCCATTTCCAAATGGTAAGGAACGGATGATTCAAACTGACAATCCACCCCTTTTGATTTGCCTCTTTTATGGTTTCTTCCACATATTCGTCTACCTTAGGTGTTCCATTTGTTTTTACAATATCCAAAAGCTTTTCCGGCATTTCCGTAATCCCAAATAAATTAAAATGCCCCTTATCTGTCGTAATTTCTATTCCCGGCAAAATACAAAGATCTGTTTCACACCATCCGGTATGCATCAGATTATGCTCTGTTGGAACATAAAAATTCATATCCATGTTTTTTGCCTTTTCCATGGCATGTCTTACCGTTTCTTTTCCGTCAGACAATCTGGTATGCGTATGAAAATCTCCTTTATACCACTTTTCTTCTCTCTGATATACTTTATTCCAATCATATTTTTGAGGAGATATTTTAACTTGTCCTTCTTCTACCCAGATATGTTCTCCTATCGGTTCTGTTATCTCTGAGATTTCATCCGTTATTACAACTTCAATGGTTGCTTCTTTTCCTTCCAGATTTTGCTTTATATATTCTTCAAATATTCCCAGACTGATTTTCCAGTTTCCTGCCAAAATCTTTCCCGGAACTCCACCAATTGTCGTATGCATTCCATCCAGCCCTACCGCCAGTTTCTGTTCCCCATAACCCAGTAACTTTTGAAGCCGAATTGCTCCTGTTTCATCCCACAAAAGAATAAAGCCCATATAACAACTATAACAACATTCTTCGGAACGTTTGATTTCAATATATAATGTTTCTAATTCATGAGGAATCGCGAAGGATTCCTCATGGATTTTTTCTGTTTCCTGATTAATTGCAAATTTAATTATCTTTTTCATAGTTCGTATCTTCTTGATTATTTGTTTACACTATCTAACGCTTCCTGCGCTGTTTTTTGTGCTTCATCTAAAGCCTCTTTCGCCGGAACATTTTCCAATTCCACCTTATCTGCCGCAATACTCAATGCATCAAAAATCTTACCTCCGGTCGGATCCGTCAAAGCCGGTGTACCATGTGCTGCCTGAGAAATCGGCACTAACGCCTGCGGATTTTCTTCGGTATATGCCTTAAAATCATCTACCTCCAAAGTGGACTGACGTACTGCTACATATCCGGTTGACATAGACCAGTTTGCCTGGTTTTCCGGTGAGGTAAAGAATTTCATGAATTCATATACGCCCTCTTTTTCCTCATCGCTTGAACCATCTAACATCACAAGCTGTAACGCATCTGCTGTCGGTGCGGAAGGATTGTCATTAAATCCCGGCTGCTCCATTGCTGCAACAAGACTAAAATCAAGATCTGCCTGATCTCCGGAAGAACCCGTATATCCACCTGCTTTATCCTGAAGCACATCATCGATAGTAGTATACCAGTACTCCCAACCCTGTCCGCCGGAATTTACTTTCATAATCTTATCGTCATGAATCCACTGACGGAAGGATTCCCATACTTCTACCCATTCCTCTGAATTAATCATAACTGTTTTTCCATCTTCACTTAACAGAGATGCACCATTACTTAATGCCGCATCTACCAGATTAGGACTTCCCCACATTGGCTCCCAACCTACAAAAGAACCATCTGCGCTGGTCATGGTTTCTGCTGCTTTTGCCAAATCCTGCCACGTCTTGATTGAATCCGGATCAATTCCTGCATTTTCAAAAGCTGCTATATTGTAATACAGTACCTGGGTAGTTCCATACGCAGGCAGTGCAAAAACTTTTCCATTTTCGTCTACACCCTGATCATAGAATACACTTAAATAATCATCCTTCTGAAAATCAGAATCTTCATCTATAAACTTGCTGATATCTGACACCAAATTTTTCTGAGAAAGATTTCTGGATTTATCTACATCCAAAAGTGCCATATCCGGTGCTTTTTTTCCGGCAATTCCTGCCTGAAGTTTTTCATAAGTTTCCGTATAATCTGCCTGGGTTGTTGTTACGATTTCATAGGTATCCTGAGACTCATTAAAATCATCCACGATACCTTGAAGCACATTTACTGCTGTTTTTCCACCGGAATACCAGAAATCAATCTGAATCTTTCCATCTGCTGTTTTTGTTACTTCCTTCGCAGCGCTGTTTCCACATCCGGTAAGCACTCCGGCAAGCATTGTCATTCCTAACAACATTGCTAATAATCTTTTTTTCATGTTTTTTCTCCTTAATGTTTGTTTCTTTCTTGTTGTTATATATAAAGGGGGATTTACCCCTTCATACCGGTATCTCCGCCAATTCCGTTGATAAACCATTTCTGGGTAAATGCAAACAGAATCAGCAATGGTAATACAATCAACGTACTTCCAGCCATAACAAGAGGCCATTCCGTTCCATAGGCTCCTCCCTCAATGAAGAACTTTCGAAGTCCCTGTGACACTAACATTTTCTCATTAGAATCTGTAATCAAAGAAGGCCACATGTAGCTGTTATAACACGAGATAAAATTCATCAATCCAAAGGTAATAAAAGAAGATTTTGTCATTGGGCATACAATCTGCCACAGAATTTTCCACTGGGATGCCCCGTCGATTCTTGCCGCTTCTATTACTCCCAACGGTACTTGCATAAACGCCTGACGAAGCAAGAAAATTCCAAAAATGCTGACACAGTTCGATATTATTAAACCTGTAAAAGTATTTAATAAATTTAAGTTAGCAAGAATGATATAACTTGGAATATAGGTCGCCGCCGTCGGAAGCATATAAGTTCCCATAATAATAGCAAACAACACTTTTCTTCCCTTGAATTTCATAAATACGATGGCATAGGCAATCATTGCTGCTGTCACAATTTGAATTGCAAGGGTAATAACCGAAACAAACAGACTGTTCCACACATATTTCAATAATGGAGAATGAAAAATTACTTCATAAAAATTGTTCCACTGAAACTCTGCCGGAAAAAACTTTGATACATCCATAATCTCTGCTTTCGTTTTTAAAGCACTCACTATCATCCAGAAAAAGGGAAATGCCGTAAACACACTGAATATGAGAAGCAAAAATGCTTTCCCGGTCTTTGCTAATCCTGTTTTTATCTTCATTCTTTTACTTCCTCTCTTTTAATAATGCACCCACTTTTTGGAACCGGTGAACTGAATCACAGACAACAATACGGTAATCCCTATCAATATAATTGCTACTGCCGTTGCCTGCCCCATGTTAAATTCTTCAAACCCAAGCTGGTAGTACATATAAAGTAATGTTCTGGTGCTTCCGGAAGGTCCGCCCTGCGTCAATATCTGAATCTGGTCATATGCCTGAAGAGAATTGACCATTGTAATAATCATCAGGAAAAAAGTCGTAGGAGAAATACTCGGTATTGTCACATCACGAAATCTCTGCCAACTCTTTGCTCCGTCCATTCCACTTGCCTCATAAAGTTCTTTTGGCACTTTTTCCAAGGCGGATAAATAAAATATCATAGCATATCCAAGACTTTTCCAAACCGTTACAATAATAACGGAAAGCATTGCCGTTTGAGAGCTTTTAATCCATTGAAGTCCCGGCAGCCCAAAGAAATTTAAGATTACATTGGCAATACCGGAATCCGGCTCAAAAATCCAGGTCCACACGATAGAAACAGCAACGGTTGGTGTAATCCATGGTGAAAAAAGGATGAACTTAAGAATACCGCTTCCTTTAAACGATTTTTGCAATAATAATGCCAACAATAATCCAAGTACAATCGTCGGAACCAATGTTCCCACAGTAAAAACTAACGTGTTCCAAAGCGCATCATAAAAGCGTTGATCTCTAAATAATGCCTTAAAGTTATCAAAAAATACGAAATGATAAGTCGGAGACATATAATCCCAATCCGTAAAACTAATATAGATTGACTTTAAAATGGGATAAATCCAAAATGTAATTAACGGTATTAATGCAGGTATCACAAATAACCATGCGCTGTTTATTTTCTTTAATTTTAATTTCATTTTTCTCTTCTATCCTTCTTTCGTTTTTCTGGTAATAACATTCATAAATTTATAAATAAAAATCATACATGCTGCCGTTACCGGGAAAGCAAGCCATACCCCATTTAGTCCTTTAAAATATGGCAATACATATAGCAAAATCGGGGTTACAAAAAGACTTTCACTAAAAGTAAGCAAAACTGCCTTTTTTGTTTGCATAATAGCATTCAGATATGTTGCATTAAACTTTACAAATCCTATTATGATAAAAGCTACTGCACTGATTTTCATTCCTGTCCCAAAATAATTTAATGCCTCACCGGATAGGCCAAACCATCTGCCGATATAAGGAGTTAACCCTATTGTTACACACATCGCTGTCACTCCTATGCATCCGATGAGCACATATGCTATTTTTTGAATCTGCATCACTTCCCTTTGTCTTCTTGCACCATGGTAATAACTAATTAATGGCTGGGTTCCATCCCCCACCCCCGCAAGCATATATTGAACCGGAAATGTGATATAGGATATCACCGCATAAGTTGCCACCGCTGCCTCTCCTCCATAAGAAAGACACTGCCAATTAGTAAAAATCAATGTAACCGAGGGTGCAATTGATGTCCCAAAAACTGTAATTCCTGTTTTTATCGTCTGATAGGATACTTTTTTCTCTAAATACAATTTTATCTTTTGTTTTCTCCGCAAAAGAACTATTCCGATGCAAGCCACAATTCCTTGCGCCGCTACCGTTCCATAGGCAGCTCCTCTAATCCCAAGCCCTTTCTCGAACAATAGATAATAATTAATTCCGACATTTGCCATCAATCCGGTAATCATACTTGCCATGGCAGCCATTGCCATATCCAGATTCCTCAAAACAGGAAGCATACCATTTCCCATTATTTGAAAAACACTGCCCCAAATAATAATCTGACTATACTTTTTTGCTTCCTGATATACCGCATTCTGTGCTCCTAAAAACTTTAAAATCCCTGTATAACATCCCAAAAGGAAAACTGTAATCACTACGCCTGACACAGCCAACAACGTAACTGTATTATTGGTAATTTGTTCACCTTCTTTTTGTTTTCCTTGTCCTCTAAAATGAGCAACCAGAACGCTTCCTCCGGCACCAAGACCTGCACCGAGTGCTGTAATAACTGCTGTAATCGGCCATGCAATATTGATTGCCGCTAACCCGGTATCTCCGGTTGCCTTTCCGATAAACAGACCATCCACCACACTATACATTCCGGATAAAGTTAAAGAAACAATTGTCGGCAGGGAATCTTTTAAAATTTTCTTCAGCATGAATATCCCTTTCTGTCCCTGTTGTTTTCACGCATTGCATCATAGCACTCTTTTTTTTCTCTAACAATCAAATCTAAGTAAAATTTAAGTAAACAAAAAAACAGGAAAATCGAAGCGTTGCTCCGTTTTTCCTGTTTTTTAACAAGTTTGATCTTAATCATTTTATTTGTTTTGCGCGTTCTGAAATATCTTCTTCAAACTCCTTTGTAGACTTATTAAGTTGCTCACTAAATCTTTCCATATCACTTTCCATAATGGCTGCACAAAGAGTATCCACAAACGCCATCTGTGAAATCCGAGATGCAATCCATCTGCTAACCTTGTGTACATAAATCGTAGGTGTTACAAAAACATAATCTGCACATTCTGCCAATGTGGATTCTGCATCCCCTGTCACTGCTATCGTAACTGCCCCACACTGTTTTGCTGCCTTCAATGCTTCAATAACCGCTATTGTCTCGCCCGAAATAGAAAAACTCACTGCTACATCCTTTTCTCCCAAATGCCCAGCACTGATTTTTTGAAAAAACAAATCTGAATAATTTCTACTGGTAAGCCCTAAATGCAACAATCTTCCGGAAAGCTCCGATGCCGCATTCGCGGAATTATCTGTTCCATAAACATCTATAATTTTTGCCTTTTTTATAATTTTCACTACCTGATTTAACTGGTTCATATCTAAATGCTCTGCCATATCTGCTATCATCTGAATATCATCCCGAATAACCTGAAATACACTGCTTTCTTTCATACCTGCCCGGTTTCGTTGAAAACTTTCCGTTAATTTCCAATCCGTCCCTTTTTCATCCTGCCCTCTGTTTTTCCAAACTTCATGCTGAAAAGAAGTCCAACTATTATATCCACATTTTTCAAGCATTCGTAAAACAGTGGGCTGACCTACTCCTGCTCCCTTTGCACATTCACGGATGGTCATTGTTCCTGCTTGTTTCTCCTGCTGTAATAAATAATCTACTACTTGTTTCTGTCTTTTACTTAACTTAGGATAATTTACTTTTAATTCAACCTTCCACATAATTTCGCCCCTAAAATTCGTAGCATTGCTTCGTTTTTTCTTTTTTATTATAGCAAAAGATATTTTACAAAACAATTTTTAATCTAAAATTAATGACAGGCTAATTTAATTATTTGATTACACCCCTATGCATAAACTATGCAAAACGCCCCTACGATTCCATCGTAGAGGCGTTTGCTCAATATCTGTCTTAACTTTTAATATCAATTCGAACCAGTGCACGGCGAAGTGCCAGTTCTGCTCTCGCAACATCAAGATTTGCGGATTTATTTGAAAGACGTTCCTCGGCACGCTCTTTTGCGGCTTCGGCACGCGCTAAATCAATTTCATCCGGCCATTCGGCAACTTCAGCAAGAAGTGTTACTTTCTCACCTAAAATCTCCGCAAATCCGGCATGTACTGCTGCTGTCTTCTTTTCATCACCATTTGTAATGGTAACAATACCCGGTGCTAACACCGTAGTAAGCGGAATGTGATGCTTATATACACCAATTTCACCATTTACGGTATTAAACTCAATCATTGTCGCATCACCGGTATAAAACACACGATCCGGTGTAATAATTTCTACTTGAAAGATTTTTTCATCTGCCATAGCGTCACCCCTTACTGCATACGGGCACGTACATCATCAATGCCTCCTGCATTTAAGAAATAGCTTTCCGGCACATCATCCAGTTTACCTTCCAGAATTTCTTTGAAGCCTCGAATCGTTTCTGATACCGGTACATAAAGTCCCGGAAATCCATTGAACTGCTCCGCAACATGAAGCGGCTGGGATAAGAAACGCTGTACTTTTCTGGCACGGTTTACGACTAACTTATCATCTTCCGATAACTCATCCATACCAAGAATTGCGATAATATCCTGTAATTCTTTGTATTTCTGTAAAATTTCCTGTACACCACGGGCAACCTTAAAATGCTCTTCCCCGATAATACGAGGATCTAAGATTCTTGACGTGGATTCCAACGGATCAACTGCCGGATAAATACCAAGTTCTACGATAGAACGGCTAAGTACGGTCGTTGCATCCAAATGTGCGAATGTCGTTGCAGGTGCCGGGTCCGTCAGGTCATCGGCAGGTACATAAACGGCCTGAACCGATGTGATAGAACCATTTTTTGTTGAGGTGATACGCTCTTGTAATGCACCCATTTCTGTCTGCAATGTCGGCTGATAACCAACGGCAGATGGCATACGTCCAAGAAGTGCTGACACCTCGGAACCTGCCTGTGTAAAACGGAAAATATTATCGATGAACAAAAGTACATCTTTTCCGCCCTTATCTCTAAAATATTCTGCCATGGTAAGTCCTGATAGTGCCACTCTCATACGAGATCCCGGCGGCTCATTCATCTGACCGAACACCATACAGGTCTTATCAATAACCCCGGAATCTTTCATTTCATAATAAAGATCATTACCCTCTCTGGTACGCTCACCAACACCGGTAAATACAGAATATCCACCATGCTCTTTCGCAATATTATGAATCAATTCCTGAATCAATACGGTCTTTCCTACGCCGGCACCACCGAACAGACCGATTTTTCCACCCTTCTGATACGGGCAGAGAAGGTCAATAACCTTGATACCGGTCTCAAACATTTCTGCAGTTGTGGACTGTTCTTCAAAAGCAGGTGCCTTTCTGTGAATCGGCATATATTCCACATCGGTCGGAGGCTCTTTTTCATCAATCGGCTCACCTAAAACATTAAACATGCGTCCCAATGTATTTTCCCCAACCGGAACTTTAATCGGCGCACCCGTTGCTTCTGCATCCATGCCACGGACAAGTCCGTCTGTCGGTCCCATGGCAATACATCTGACTGTATCATCACCTAAGTGCTGTGCAACCTCAACTACCAGAATTTCTCCGTTTTTTCTCGTAATCCTGATTGCTCCATTAATTTCCGGAAGCTTTCCTCCGGTAAATTTAATATCTAATACCGCACCTATAATCTGAGTGATTTTACCAATATTTGCTTCTGCCATTCTCCTTGATCACTCCTTGTCTTTTTATTTTTATTCCCCACTTTATTACGATAATGCTTCCGCACCCGCAATAATTTCCGTTAATTCCTGGGTAATCGAACCCTGACGGGCTCTGTTGTATTTTAATGTTAAATCATCTATCATTTCTTCTGCATTGCTCGTCGCAGAATCCATCGCCTGCATTCTTGCACCATTTTCACTGGCAACTGCTTCTACCAATGCACCATAAAATAAACTGGTCACATATTTCGGGATAATCATATCAAGCGCTTCTTCTTCATTCGGTTCATAATTCATAAGTACATTGTCCGGCTCCTTTGTCTCTTCCTTCTCATTAAATTCAACCGGAAGTAACTTCATAAGCTTTGGTTCATGTACCACCGTATTTTTAAAATGGGTATATGCCAGATAAATCTCTCCAACTTCACCCGAAGTAAAATCCGAAAGCACCTGCTTACAGATTGCAGAAGCATCCGCATAAGTCGGCGCCTCTATTACCTCTGAGGCATCCATTTTCACTTCATAACCATGACGTTCCAACACTTCACGTCCTTTATTTCCTATGGTATAAAGAACAATATCTTCCTTTGGAATGTCGCTGCCGGTAATCAGCTTTATAACGTTTGAATTGTATCCTCCGGCAAGTCCTCGATTTGAAGTAATCACCACGATTGCTTTCTTTTTTGATTCTCCCGCCTTTAAATACGGATGATTGATTGTTCCCGATTTTGCCATCATAGAAGTTACCGTATGATACATATAATTAAAATACGGATTTACCTCTTCTGCCCGGCCTTTCGCTTTTTGCAGTTTTACGGTAGAAACAAGCTTCATGGCTTTGGTAATCTGCTGTGTGCTTTGTATACTTCCTTTTCTTCGCTTAATATCTCTCATGGAAGCCATTATTTATCACCGCCTTTGCTTCTTTTCTACACGTTATCGGAAGGATTTCTTGCATTCCTCAATCGCCTGAATGAGTTTCTGCTCAGTTTCCTCTGTAAGCTCCTTTGTTTCACGAATGGATTCTAAGATTTCCGGATATTTTGTTTCGACGTAATCAAATAACTCTGCTTCAAATCGAAGAATATCCTCCACTTTAATATCCAAAAGATATTTTTTCGTCGCAGCATAAATAATCAGTACCTGTTTTTCAACCGGCATTGGCTGATACTGCGGCTGTTTTAAAATCTCTTTGATACGTTCGCCCTGTGCAAGTTTCTCTTTTGTATCGGCATCCAATTCGGAACCAAACTGGGAGAATGCTGCAAGTTCACGATACTGTGCAAGCTCGACACGAATCGGAGCTGCAATCTTCTTAATCGCTTTAATCTGTGCAGAACCACCTACACGGGATACGGAAAGTCCTGCGTTAATTGCCGGACGGAATCCCGAGTTAAACATCTCTGTTTCCAGATAAATCTGACCATCCGTAATAGAAATTACATTCGTCGGAATATAGGCAGAAACATCACCTGCCTGTGTTTCAATAATCGGTAACGCCGTTAAGGAACCTCCGCCTAATTTATCGGAAAGTCTCGCCGCACGTTCCAAAAGTCTGGAATGCAAATAGAATACATCACCCGGATATGCCTCACGACCTGGCGGTCTTCTAAGAAGCAAGGAGAGGGTACGATATGCCGTGGCATGTTTACTTAAATCATCATAAACAACGAGTACGTCCTCACCATTCTCCATCCATTCCTCACCGATTGCACATCCTGCATACGGTGCAATATACTGTAATGGTGCAAGCTCACTGGCTGTTGATACAACAACTGTCGTATAAGACATCGCACCAAACTCTTCTAAAGTTTTCACAATTGATGCAACAGTAGATGCTTTTTGCCCAATTGCTACATAAATACATTTTACGCCCTGACCCTTCTGGTTAATAATGGTGTCAATCGCAATGGCGGTTTTACCGGTCTGTCTGTCACCGATAATAAGCTCACGCTGTCCTCTTCCGATTGGAACCATGGCATCAATCGCCTTGATACCTGTCTGTAATGGCGTATCAACTGACTTTCTGGAAATAACACCGGAAGCAACACGCTCAATCTGGCGGAACTTATCGGTTTCGATTGGTCCCTTTCCGTCAATCGGCTGTCCAAGTGCATTCACAACACGACCTAACATGGCATCTCCTACCGGAACCTCAACCACACGTCCTGTTGTTTTTACGGTATCTCCTTCGTTGATGTTTTTCGCATCACCAAGCAATACGGCACCAACGTTATCTTCTTCAAGGTTCAGTATCATTCCGTATACTTCCCCCGGAAATTCCAGAAGTTCACCCTGCATTGCGTTTTCCAGTCCATGAATACGTGCGATTCCATCTGCCACCTGAATAACCGTACCCACATCTGACACTTCCAACTGCGACGCATATCTTTTAATCTGTTCTTTAATGACCGAACTAATTTCTTCTGGTTTTAAATTCATGGATTGCACTCACCTGCTTTCAACTGTATTTTAGATAAATCGCTGGTTAAACGCTGTAATTTGGTACGAATACTGCTGTCTACCACACGATCTTTAATTCGGATTACCAAACCGCCAATCAACTCCGTGTCTACAGAATAATGCATCTCTAATTCCACATACTCTGTCGTTTCAAGAATCTTCTTTTCGATTGCCTGCTTTTGATTCGCAGTTAATTCCATCGCTGCCGCAACATATACGACCCCGATTTTTTTATATTCTTTTACTCGGTCAATAAAATAACGAAAAACCTTTTTCATATCCTTAAAATGACCTTTTTCTACGATCATACACATAAATCCGACGGTTTCTCTGGAAATCCGGTCCAAAAAGATATTTTCTAAAATTTCTACTTTTTCTTCTTTTACAATCTGGGGATGATTCATCATTTTGACAAATTCCTCATTGCTCTCTAAAATGGATAAAATTCCTTTCGCTTCCTCAAAAAATTCATCCACCCTGTCACTTTCTACGGCAAGCTCAAATAACGCATCCCCATATGTTTTGGATACTAGCTTAGCCATGTCGAATCACCCATTTCCTTTAATGTTTCTTCTACCAGCGAATCCTGAATATTGGTATCAATGGAAGCTGCAACTACCTTGCCTGCCATCATGGATGCAACAGTAATCATTTCCTGCTTCACTTCATCCATTACACGCTTCTTTTCCAACAAAGCCTCTTCATTCGCATGTTGTATAATACGCTGTGCTTCTTTTTTCGCATCATCAATAATCTTTGCTTCATTATGAAGTGCTTTTTGTCTCGCTTCGCTTAAAATAGCTTCTGCTTCTTTATCAACATTTTTCAGTTTTTCATCATATTCTGCTTTTAACGCTTTCGCATCTTCTTTATCTGCCGCCGCAGAATCAATATCTGCTTTAATGCGGTTTTGTCGTTCCGCCAGCATCTTTCTTACCGGATTAAATAACAGATAAGACAATGCCAGAAACAGAAAGAACACTGCAATCGCCAAAAGCACTGTGTCATGAAGCAACTGAAAATCCAAGTTAAACAATCTTTCCATAGCCTAGAAGTAAAACCTCCTTTCCGTTTTCTTACGAAAAATCTTTTTTAAAAAGAAGTTTCTTCTTAAGGTACTAATGGTTTTACGAACATTAACAGCATGGCTACTAACAAACCATAAAGACCGGTTGTTTCGGCTACGGCCTGACCAAGAAGCATGGTTGACATAATGTCTCCTTTGGCTCCCGGATTTCTACCTACTGCGGATGCAGCGTAACCTGCTGCGATACCCTGTCCGATACCAGGTCCGATACCTGCAATAACTGCAAGACCTGAGCCAATCGCTGAGCACGCTAAAATTAAATCTGTTCCTGAAATGTTCATAATAAAAATCCTCCTTTAAAATTCTTGTTTTGTTAATCTTCATAGTTCTGACTAATATAAGTCATCGTCAACATACAAAATACATATGTCTGAATTGCTCCGGAGAACAAATCAAAATAGATATGAAGTGCTGCCGGCCAGATAATCGCTATCTTGCTTAACAATCCGTAGACCAATGCCATCATAACGGTTCCGGATAACACATTCGCAAACAAACGTAGCGACAAAGAAATCGGTACTGCGATTTCACTGATTAAGTTAATCGGAAACCAGATTGGCAGCCACGGTGGCAACGGAGAACACATATCCTTCCAGATCTGTTTCGGACTTAAGTTCTTAAACTGTGTGTAGTGGATTAACACAAATGTAATAAGCGCAAGTGCAAGTGTCGTACCATAATCTGCGGTCGGTGGTCTCAACCCAAACAAACCGGAAATATTACTCATCAAAATAAATATGAATATGGTACTGATGTAGTTTACAAACTTCGGTCCCGCTTTCGGTCCCATGGTTCCCATGACTACACCGTCCAGCTTTTCTACAATAAGCTCTACGACATTTTGAAATCCATCCGGAATCTCCGTCGCATGTTTCAATTTGCGGTTTGCAACAATCGCAAAAAGCAGGATAACCAGCATGACAATCAAGATACATACATGAGATGTCGTAATCCATACCGTATGCCCAAACAATTCATAGGAAAATATCCCATGTATCATAAAATCCACATTGTCCGCACTTGCTGACATTAAAATTGCCCCTTCCACGTTCTCACCTCCTCATTCTTCTTTAATCACTCATGCAGATGAAAAACACCTCTCCTTGTCATAATATCTATGGAACAAAGCGCTTTCGCACTTTTACTCCCAAATTCAGGTTTCATTTGAGAACTTCTTCTCTTTCCACTTCATCAGATATGGCTGTAAATAAGCGGATACTTTTAGCCCCATCACGCCGATAAACATAGAAATCATATTTCCCAGATGGAAAACAATCACAAGCAAAAATGCAAGGATGACCAACACATAGCGCAACATGGACTTCGCAATAATCTTCTTCTTCGCATGCTCTGCATCCGCAATATCCACGGCATCCCAAAGCGTCGTCGCGATATGAATCGCCATTGCAACTGCAACTGCCAGTCCAATCAAAAGTCCACTCGTAAACATCCATTTATCACTGACAAACCATACGCCAATTATTTCTACTATAACCCCATAAAAAAGAATTCCCATTACAAGGCCCGGTAATGCATCATTGATTCTTTTTAACATCCTTACCCTCGCCTTCCTTTATCTTGTCTTTTGGTTTATCATCTTCGTATATCCTTTTTGCCATTCGATAAACATTCTGAAATCCGGCTATCACTCCCACCAAAAAAAGCGGAATCATGATATAATCCTTGCCTACCTTGTTGCCTATCCAGACCCCGGCTAATGTACATAACATTATTGGTACAATCATATTGATGCCAAACTGCATGACCAAAGCAAATGATTGATAGACTTTATTCTTGCCCTTCAAGTTGTTTCTCCTCTTCACGCATCTCTTATCCTGTCAACCTTTCCTTCGATAAAAAACGCACAAAATGTAATAAGTAGCTCACATACTATTATTATAACATTTTTGTGCGTTTTGTCTATAAATTATTCTTCTTTTTCGTTTTTCTTCTCAATTTTACCAATTATTGGCTTTTATTCTATTTTTTTGATGATTATTGTACAATTCAAGTTCTATTTCTTTGTTATTTTCCGTCATTTCCCTCTTTTGTATGTGCTCTTTCGGACAAAACCTCCTGAATCAGCTCTCTCTCATCCATATGATATTTTTGCCCTTTAATCTCCTGATAATCCTCATGCCCTTTTCCTGCAAGCACAATCACATCTCCCTTTTGTGCATGTTGTATACAATATGCAATCGCTTCCTTTCGATCTGGAATTGCCACATATGCTCCGCCGACTTTTTTTACTCCGGTCAGAATGTCATTAATAATCTCTATCGGCTGCTCATAACGCGGATTATCGGAAGTTACCACGGTAAAATCTGCCAGTCTTGCAGAAACCTCTCCCATCTCGTAACGCCTTGATTTCGCCCGGTTCCCGCCACAACCGAACAGACAGATTAAACGATTCGGATGATACTCTTTTAAGGTAACAAGAAGATTTTCCAGTGCCATGGCATTATGTGCATAATCAATCATTAAGGTATAATCCGGCGATACCGGAATGATCTCAATTCTTCCTTTTACCGACACCTGTAACAATGCTTTTTGCATTGTAGCAAAATCCACATGAAAATGACGGCAAAGTGTCACTGCTGCAAGAGAATTATATACACTAAAACGTCCCGGCACATTTACTTCAATCGTAACGTTTTCTTTCCCGCTTACCTGGTATTTCACTCCGATTTTTCCGTCTTTTCTCAGCAGCTCCACATTTTTGGCGCAAAGATCCGCTTTCTCTTTAAAACCATAAGTCTCCACCTCGCAGGTATGCCCTTTTAAAATTCCATCTAAATACTCACTGTCTGCATTAAAAATGCCATGTTTACACTGCTGAAACAAAAGACTCTTACAGTACATGTATTCCGCAAAATCCTTATGCTCATCTTTCCCGATATGGTCTTCCTCTAAATTGGTAAAAATACCATAATCAAACTGCACTCCGGATACCCGATGCATTTTTAATCCCTGGGAAGAAACCTCCATCACAACTGCCTTCATTCCGGCTTTTACCATCTTTGCAAAAGCTTCCTGTATATCATAGGATTCCGGTGTTGTATTTTTGGCACTCTGGTGTTCTTCCCCCATAATAATTTCAATCGTTCCAATCAGCCCCGTTGGAATTCCCGCCTCATCCAAAATGGATTTTATCATGTAAGTTGTTGTTGTTTTTCCTTTTGTTCCGGTAATTCCGATTGTTGTAAGTTTTGTGGCAGGATAATCAAAATACGCTGCTGACATAAGAGAAAGTGCATAGCGGCTGTCTTTTACCTTTATTACCGTAACTTCTTCCGTTACCACAACATCTTTTTCTACTATGACTGCCTTTGCGCCCTTTTTTATGACCTCTCCAATAAATTCATGCCCATCCATCCGGCTTCCGCTAAGACATACAAAAACCGCATCCTCTTTTACCTTTCTGGAATCATAGGAAAGTGAAGTCACCTCAGTTTCTATATCACCTTTTTGTATTTCATAATCGATTTTCTCAAGTAATTTACTTAATTTCATAGCAATTCTCCTTCAAACACCGTTTCTGCCGGTCCTGTCATAAACACATGGTTGGTTGTTTTCTCATATTCAATCTCTAAATCACCGCCCAAAAGGTGTACCAATACCTTTTCATCTGTATATCCATTTAAAATGCATGCCACAACACTTGCACAGGTTCCCGTTCCGCAGGCAAGCGTCTCTCCGGAGCCACGCTCCCACACCCGCATATTAATTTCGTTTCTATTCAAAACCTGCACAAACTCTGTGTTCGTTCTATTTGGAAAAAGTTCATGATTTTCAAATAGTGGTCCGTATTTTTCTATTTCAAGGCTTCCGGTATCTTCTACAAATACGACCGCATGTGGATTTCCCATAGATACACAGGTCATGTTCCATGTTTTTTCTGCCACTGCAATTGGTTCATTTACCACTCTTTTTTTCTCACTTCGCACCGGAATCTTTTTCGGCTCTAAAATCGGCTCTCCCATATCTACCTTAACCTTTGTCACTTTCTCATCTTCTACCGTAAGGTCCAGATATTTAATTCCCGCCTTGGTTTCAACTGAAATTTCCGTTTTATCCGTCATCTTATGATCATAAACATATTTCGCCACACAACGGATTCCATTTCCGCACATTTCTCCCTCGGAGCCGTCCGCATTAAACATCCGCATACAAAAATCTGCTTTGTCTGATGGAACAATTAAAATCAATCCATCTGAACCAATTCCGAAATGTCTGTCACTTACTTTCTTCGCCAGTTCCTTTGGATTTTCTACTTTTTCCACAAATCCATTGATATAAACATAATCATTTCCACAACCATTCATTTTTGTAAACTTCATCGCGTACCCTCCTTTTTCTTTTATTATACAAAACAGTTTTTGCCACAAATACACGAAATATGCTTAATATATTGCAAATACTGCTGTTTTATCGGTCCTATTTTTATGTTTTAGAAATTTTTAATACTTCTTTTCACTTTCTTTTATATGTTTTTGCTATAATAGAAATAGTTTTTACCGGAAAGGGGTTTTACAACAATGAAAAAAACAAAAAAGCATTCCGATGTTACCAATATAGAAATCAATAATGAAGTTCATGTCAATCAGGTTGTCGTTGAACCGGGAGATGTGATATGCGTCAACGAACTTGTTCCCGCGCCACGCACTATGAACGACAGTATGGAAAAGATTGCAGATATTACGGACGAATTTTCACAGACCATGGAGCCGATTCTTCGTATGTACAATGCTGCCATGTGCGCTACCACTGCAAGACTTGATATCATAAAAGACGAATTTAAGTTTCGAAAGAAGCGCTGTCCGATTCATCATATTGATACCCGCTTAAAATCAGCCGGCAGTATTCTTGGAAAATTGCAGAAAAAAGATTTAAACCTGACACTTGGCTGTGCCTGCAACAACATTTTCGATATCGCAGGCGTACGTGTCGTCTGTCCTTACATCAAAGATGTTTATTTAATTCGTGACAGACTTCTGGCACAGGATGATTTACATATTATTGAAATGAAGGATTATATTGAGAATCCAAAATCAAACGGCTACCGTAGTCTTCATATGGTGATTCGTGTTCCGGTTTATTTTATGAACAAAAAGCAGCTTGTTCCGGTCGAATTACAGCTCCGTACTCTTGCCATGGATTTATGGGCGAGCTTAGAACACGATATTAAATATAAGACCATCAGTAATAACATTATAGATACTGCAGATTTCGCCGATGAACTTTACGAATGCAGCCAGCTGATTTACGAAGCAGAAGAAAAGATGGAGCGTATGAATGAGATGTTAGAATCTTAATTTCCGCTTTATGCGGACACTTCAGAGTGCCCCATAACCGGAAGACAGATCCGGATCGTGGCGCCTTTTTCGACTGTAAGAATTTCCATGCTTCCGCCATGGGATAAAATAATCTGTTTTACCACATGAAGTCCCATGATATGCACATTCCCAAGCTCTTTGTCTTCTGATGCTTTTTGCATACTGTCTTCCTCAAAAACTCCTGCTTTGACTGCTGCCGGAATTCCAACGCCATCATCACAAAAGAGAATTTCAAGCAGCTCCTCCTTCTTTTGTAATGTAATACTTATCTTACACCCCGCTTCATTATGCCGGATACTGTTTCCGATTAAATTTTCATAAGCCCGGTTTAAAAGCTGCAAATCCCCCTTAAGCTCTAACGGTTCTATCTTGGGTGCAATTTCTAAATTTATCTCATATTGTTCGCTTAATCCTTCATTATAATAAGATGCCACAATTTGGCGAAACTGCTTTGCGGGATGATAGTTTTCACTTCGAAGCGGTTGCATCTGATACTGCAATTTCGAAGTCAGATTCAAATCTTCTATGAGACGTTTTATCTTTATACTCTGTGCCTTCATGATCTGAACCTGCTTTTTTTGTTCCTCATCCAGATTTTTGGCCTGTTCTAACTGCTCCGAATATCCCATAATCATGGAAAGTGGCGTACGAATATCATGTGACACCCCTGCAATCCAGTTCGTGCGCGCTGTATCTCTCGTTTCAATTAATTGTTTCTGTTTTTCTAATAATTCCGACGTTTGATTCAATTTCCCGGCAAGCTCAGCTGTCATTCCTTTTTCCGGCAACCGGATACTCTTTTCTTCTGCCAGCGTTTCAATTCCAAGTGCAACCGGTTTTAAAGAGCGGTAAAAGCGGTATCCAAAGAATAAGCACAATAACAGGATAAGCAATGTATTTCCCAATAAAAATACCAGTACAATCCGATTACTTTCATTTATTGTATCCATATCAAGTACAAGCTGCTGTTTCCAGACACTATTCTTTTCTGATGCAAGTACCAAAAGTCCATCCGGGTGTGTCCAGACTTTCACCGGATAATCCTTCAAATACCATCTGGAAAATCCCGCAACCTCCGTTAAACTGTAGCTTTTGTTTAAATCTTCCGGTAATTTATCGCTCCATAAAATCGTTCCATCTTCATCCAAAAGAAACGCCCACTCATAACTTTCCAGCATTTCTTTTCCTTTTTTTGTAACTTCAAATTCATCTCCTGTTTTTGTAATTTCTTTTGATACATTTTCTATGCCCGGCAGATTCTGGCTTGCTTCTCCATAATATAAAATAAAATAAGCATCCAGAAAAATATTCAAAATCAGAATCAAGAACGTGATAAAAAATGCTGCCCCGATATAGCGGCTTACAATCTTAAACAAACTTTTCATAACTTATGCCTCTTTCACTAATTTATAGCCCAGTCCCCTCACCGTCAAAATCCACTTTGGCTTCGACGGATCCTCTTCTATCTTCTCTCGTAAATGCCTGATATGCACCATAAGCGTATTTTCGTAACCATAGTAACCATCTCCCCATACTGCATCACACAGCATGTCAAAAGTCACGATATTTCCCCTGTTTTCGGTAAGCTTTTTTAAAATCGCAAGTTCTTTTGCCGTAAGCACACTTTCTTTTCCATCTTTTTTGACTGTCGCGCTTTTAAAATCAACGCTTGCATTTCCGATTTTTACTTCTTCTGTCTTTTTCTGCTGCAGTACACCCGCATAGGTTCTTTTTAAAATAAGCTGGATTCGAAGCAGTAATTCCTGCGTCAAAAATGGTTTCGTAATGTAGTCATCTGCTCCAAGCCCCAGTCCAAACAAGCGATCCTGGTCTTCATCACGCGCAGACAAAAATAATGCCGGAATATCTTCCTTCTGCCGAAATTCCATAAACAAGTGAAACCCGTCCCCATCCGGCAGATTCACATCTAAAATCATAAAATCCGGTCGGACCGTTTCATAAACTTTTCTTGCTTCTTCACAGCTTTTTGCCGGAAACAGATTTAGAAATCCTTCTTTTTTCAATATTTTTTCCAACATTTCAAGCAACTCTTCATTGTCATCTACGATTAAAATCTTTACATCCTGTATTCGTTCCATGTTATAGCCCTTTTCCCTTTTTTATGTATGTTTTATTATGCCACCCACACCTTATTCTGTCAAAAATGTGGAAAAGAAAATAGCCGCCATTACTGCGAATAATGACGGCTGACCTTGTAAAAGGTTGATGCTTTCGTGTTCGAATCCGTTTATCAATACCCTTCTGCTACTCTTCCATATACAGTACGCCAAGTGTACCCGGTCCGCAATGGGAAGAAATTACTCCACCGGCCCGCGTCTCCAGGATTTCATCAAAATGATTCAGACTCTTTAAGTATTCCTTTACCTGCTCCACAATTGCCCTGTCACAACCGGAGTGTGTTACAAACACCCGGCTCTTTGCGGCATGCTTTAACTCCTCTTCCATTTCCTGAACATAAGACATTACCACACGATCTATTTTGCCCCTGTATTTTTTCCCGGGAATCATTTTCCCATCGATGACATCAATTCTCGGATGCAACTTTAAGGCACCACCTGCCAGTGCCGTAAGTCCACCGCATCTTCCACCTCTATACAGATATACAAGCGTGTCCACCACAAAGCTGGATCTTACTTTTGACTTTCTTTCCTCAATATGGCTGACAATCGTCTGTGCATCTGCACCGGATTCTGCCATCACTGCCGCCTCAATAACCAGAAGTCCAATTCCCGTAGACAGATTTGCAGAATTCACCACATGCACGCATTCTGAGGCATTCAAATCCTCTACAGCCAGTCTCATCACATTTGCTGTGGTAGACATATCCTCTGAAATTGAGAAAACAACAAGCTCCATTTCCTGATCCAGATACTTCCGGAACAACTCCTCTGCCTCTTCCAGCCCAACCGCCGAAGTCTTCGGTGTCGTCTTATTCGCATCCGACCAGGCATAAATCTCATCCGGTGTAATATTGACACCATCCAGATATTCATCCTCTCCCAAAAGGATATGGAGGGGAAGGATTTCTATCTTGTATTGCTTTATTAATTCTTTCGACAAATCACATGTACTGTCTGATATTATTTTTACCACAAAAATTTTCTCCTGTTTCTCTTTAATATTAATAGCAGACGACTATTGCATAGTTTTTCCATCTATAAGCGTCATTATACTAGCCTTCGTGTTTTTTGCAACTCTTTTTCGTGAAATGATACACTTTACACCAAAATATATCATTTGTATAATAAGGAAAAGCGTTGCATTTATCTCCTCAAGAACTTATGGGGTGGGATGAGCCAACTGAAACCAAAACTATTGTCGCTCATTTTAATGGTGGTGAGTATACAGAAGAAGAACTTGATAAAATCAAAGAATTTGCAAAATTCGTTAAATTGCAAAGAAAGTGGCTATTTAACCAAATACGAACGGCTTTCTATATTATTCGCGGAATTGTTCAGAACTGTTCCAATTGATGATATTGCATACAGAGATACAGAAAGTTACTTTGGAATATTGTATAAAGATTTACTTACCCAGGAAACCGAAGGGGCGATATGTCAGCCGCTGGATATTTTGAAGGGAGCTGATGCCAATGGTTACATATAGTGATTTATTCACATTTGTGATTATACTTTGCGCTGTTATTACTCTTGTTGTCAACATCAGACGTAAAAAATAGCGCCCTCGGTCTGGTAAACTAAGGCACTACTTTTGTAACAAATTATCTTTACCGCGGCTAGGCTTCATCTAGCTTTCGGTTCTCTTGTTAAGTATATTGTATGTCAAACATATGGATTTTGCAACAAAATTTTAAAACTGCCCAGTGCTACCAACATCAGGGCAATGCAGCATTGGAAGGAGGATTATTATGGATGACTTTAATAACCAATTAGAACAATTTTCAAACAGAGTTCTTTCAAAATCTCTAACTATAGAAGAAGAAACCGGATATACAGAATCTCTTTTCGAATCTATTAGACATGTAAATGAATATGGGCAAGAATTTTGGTATGCTAGAGAACTACAATCTGCCCTAGAATACAAAGAATGGAGAAACTTTAATAAAGTAATTGAAAAAGCAAAGATTGCGTGTGAAAGCAGTGAAAATATAACATCTGAACATTTTGTTGACGTCAACAAAACGATTAATATGCCTAAAAATGCAACAAAATCCGTTGAAGATTATCAACTCTCACGCTATGCATGCTACCTCATTGTGCAAAACGGTGACCCAAGAAAAAAAGTAATTGCTCTTGGTAGCCGCTGCCAAAGATGCAGGTGTAGAAACCTCTCTTGATTACGCTATTTTCCAGAATTATGGATATATGGGACTTTACAATGGAATGAAAGCCAAAGACATCAAAGCACATAAAGGCTTGAAAGAAAATGAAAATATCCTTGATCACATGGGATATGAAGAGTTAGCCGCTAATTTATTCCGTGCTACACAAACAGAAGCAAAATTAAAGCGTGATAACATACAAGGTAAGGAAAATGCTAATCAAACACACTATAATGTCGGTAAAGAAGTTCGTGATACCATTTCACGTCTTGGCGGAACTATGCCGGAAGAATTACCAACACCAGAAAAAAGCATAAAACAAATAGAAAAAGAACAAAAATTACTCAATAGACATAATAGATAGAAAAAGCCGCAATCGTAGTAGTCGCAGGCGGCATCACCATAGGAGCCGTAACTGTAGCGTCACATAACAATGACACGAAAGACAAAGCACCTGTCACCGCAACAGAAACTACCATAGATCCTGCCACGGAACCCCCTGTTCTCTCACAGGAAGCCACAGAAATTCTGCCAGCAGAGCCTGCCAAGATGGAAACAATCATGTGGGTAACTGTTTCTTACAATGGTGGGACAGGTTATGTTAAGGGTAGCTTGTTATCCTCTACTGAAGTAGCAAAAGCAACATACTAAAAACATTAAATTGTATAATTTATGGAAAGAGCCGGAGATATATGGGAATTCAAAAAGGTTGTAGATGGAACGCAGTTCTATATTAAGGTGAAAATAGTACAAGAGAATTTTGACATACTTCTGGGGAAAATGACTGCAGACCATATTGCTCACATTGAAGTGATTTATGATAATGGATATGAAAAGCATCAGGTGATACCAGAATGCATTACAAGCAGAATTCCTGTTTTCTAACGAATATGATAACAGTAAGCAACTTCCTTTAATTCTTTTCCACCAATCGTATCCTTCAAATAATGATCACTCAGCACAAATCCTGCCTTTTCATAAAAACGTCTGGCATTAAAGTTTTCTTCCAACACCCAAAGAAAGATATTACCAAAACCCATGCTTTTCAATTCATTGATTACGATACGGAATAACTGCTTTCCATATCCTTTTCCTATATACTCCGGCAAAAAATAAATCGACACAATCTCACCATAATCAGCAAACTGTTCAAACCTCGACTTACAATAACTCGCCGTTCCAATAAAAATACCATCCTCTATCATCAAAAGAGTATGGCGACCTTCTTTGTCCAGGCTCGGAACCCATTGTCCTTTGGGAATACTCTCAAGGTAGCTTTGCGGAATACTATCTTTATACGCATACTTCCAACTTTCTTCATAAATATGGCTGATTTCCATTCTGTCATCTGCTTGGTTCATCTTTCTGATTTCCATAGTAAGTTTCTCCTAAAAATTTGGTTTTGAATAATTACATTATAACATGAAAAAGACATTCCGTTCCTCAAAGTCCTGAATAATAATAAGGCATTTTGCTGCATTTATTTCACAATCCTGCTTGTTTAAATGATACACTTTACACCAAAATATATCATTTGTATGATAAGGAAAAGCATAAGAAGGAGCACATAAGATGAATTTCCCTGTAAAAAGATTATTAATCAAAGGAATGGAACACATGGCACAAAAGATGTATGTGCCGGAAAAAACACCGGAAAATTTAAGAATAATAGAAGATATTTCGTATGTACAGGATGATTTAGAAGAACATAAACTGGATATCATTTATCCTCAGATTCCAGCAAACAAATATCCTGTCATCATAAATATACATGGTGGTGCATTTTGCATGAATTCCAAAAATTATATTTACCGCAACTATGGGATTCGACTTTCCGGGAATAAATTTGCTATTGTAAATATCAATTACAGACTGTCAACAACTCATGTATTTCCTGCCCAGATCTTAGATGTAATAGCCGCAATTAAATATATTTGTAAAAATGCGGATGCTTATCAGTTAGATACAGCTAACATCTTTTTGTCAGGTGACTCAGCGGGTGCCTATTTAGCTTCTATGATTGGTGCTATTTCATGTGATAAGGAATTACAAGAATATTACAACTGGAAACCAACCATATCCATTCGTGCGATTGCGTCTAATTGTGGATTGTATGATTTTGAAACATATATGCAAAAGGACGTAAAGTTTCCAATGAAGAAAGGCATTTTGGAAATACTGTTTGGAACAAAAGATTTTACAAAAACAGATAGTTTTTCTTATTCTTCCGTTTTAAATCATGTAAATGAAAACTTTCCACCCATATATATTATGGATACACAAATACGCTCCTTCGAGAAGGAAGCTTTGCGAATGAAAGAAAAAATCGAGGCAAATGGTATTGACTATCAAATACACATTTATGATAAAAAATACAAATTGATGCATGCGTTTCACGTTATGAGTAAGTATTCGCAAAGTACAGAAGTATTAAATGAAATGTTTGCTTTCTTTCAGAAACATCTTGTTATGTAGATATTACTCAACCCCATTGGGCACAACGCTCAATGGGGTTAATTCTTAAGCTAATTTTAAGACAATCAGCCATAAGACACCCATTTTAAGCACTCTGCAGAAAGGTTGTTGCTAATTTGTTGTTAACTACTACTTATTAAAATATGAATGTACATCGCAAATTTGTAAACATTTGCTTTTATATTACTTCTGTACGTTTAAGGAGTTTTTATACTAAAAAAGCGGAAAAGTAAGCACTAATATCCATAATTTTTCATTGTTAATGCCATCAGGCTCACCTTCTTTCTGCATAGAAAAAGAGACACCTAAATGGCATCTCTTTTATCTAACATTTGTTCTTGTTTCGGTTTTAGTTACCGTTTTGTTTACCAATACCTAAGGCATTTGTAATTGCATCTTGCAAAAGCCGTGAATAGTTAATGCCTGCTTTATCAGCCTCTACACTCATCCAATATGGTATTGTACAATTTTTCTTTACTGCCTTATTGTCTACCTTCCTTCTGTACTCTAAAAAATCAATATCTACTAGTGTTACAATATCTTCTTTTTCTGTACTAAATTCATGGGAATATGGTTTAGGAAGTTCTTTTTTATCATCTTCCATATCAATTCCCATTAATCCAATTGCATCTCTTGCCATTTCCATTGAATCCGCTACAGAGTTTCCTTGAGTTGCAATCTCAAAGTCTGGTATTTCTACATAATATCCATTATCTGTACGTTTAATAACAATCGGATATACTCCTTTCATTGTAATTTACCTCCTTTATTGCTCCTTTCTCTCCTATCTTTAATCCATTAAAAGAATTTATATTACCAAGTTAGGGGCTTATAGCCCCAGTTTCTTGATAATCGCTTTTGCTAACTTCTCATTGATTTCTGAATGTCTTGGAATTGGCTCAATCTTTTGCCCATTTGTGTATAGGTCATGATTTCCGCCGCTTCTTTTTAAGTACCATCCATTCTCTTCAAGAAGTTTAACTAAATCTCTTTTTTTCATTTAGTCTCTCCTTTTAATGAATAATTATTTTGTTTAATATTATTATACGCACAAAATACGTATTTGTCAACGTTTCGTGCGTATTTTATGCGTATTTATCTTTGCCATGCGAAAATTCCTTACTGTATTGTCTATTCTTCTCTTATATTCCTTTAACACATGAGCGATAGCTTTATCTGCGTCGAATCATTACATCTTTCTTTATTCATCAGATATCCCCCTTTCTGAGATGTACTGGACACCATAGCAAAACATCAGATTCAGAATAGACTTTTGTCTGCTCTTTTTGGGGACTAAATCAGATGCTTTTCTTAAGAATTATAGCACACCCTCTTCTAAAGTAGAATTCACTCTTGCAACAATCTCATATGGTTATCTGTCTGGTCAAATGCTTGAGTTTCCGCAAACTGTAATTCAAAAGTGATTAAATCTTCCAAAAGTACCAATCTGCCATTTTTTTTAAAATATAGAATGGCAGTCCTGTGATTAGAGGCACTTTAATAAGCCCC
>NZ_JADYUI010000015.1 GCF_021531695.1 Roseburia hominis
ATAGAAGCGAAAGTCAGCCAACACGTTTCATGACGCATTGGTGCCTTTCGCAGAAAGGCGGATTACAAAGATGAAAGCATTTCAGGCTCCGTTAACGGAATTAAAGGATTTTGAGGATTTATCGGAACAACTTTGTACTTTACAGGGACTGGCTTTGGTTTCCGGATGTATTGATGCAGGAAAACCACATATGATTTATGGAATCGGCGACGGCTTTTCAAAAGTCGTCGTTGCTTCCAGTGAACAAAAGGCAAGGGAATTGTATGAGGAATACCGCTTTTTTGATAAGGAGGCGGTCTATTTTCCGGCAAAAGATATTTTATTTTATCAGTCTGATATTCATGGAAATCTTTTGACCAAAGAACGGATTCTGGCATTGCAGGCGATTTATGAGAAAAAACAGGTCACTCTTTTTACGACGTTTGATGCTTTGATGAATGAACTGGCAGAGCCGTTTTATTTTACGGATGCAGTGAAGAAGTTTACAATCGGAGATACCGTTGATATGGCAAAGCTGCAAAAAGAGCTGGTCAATATGGGGTATGTGCGCAATTATCAGGTGGAAAGTGCCGGTGAATTTGCTGTAAGAGGTGGAATCTTAGATATTTTTCCACTTACGGAAGAAAATCCATTTCGTATGGAACTTTGGGGAGATGAAATAGATTCTCTTCGTAATTTTGATGCGGAAAGTCAGCGAATGATTGATAATTTAGATGAAATCACAATTTATCCGGCGTGTGAATTTGTACTAACGGAAGAAACAAAAGAGGCAGGAGTAAAAGCAATCAAGGAAGATTGCAAAATACTTTATGATCGTTTCCGGAAGGAAATGAAAACGGAGGAAGCATATCGTATAAAAACGCAGACGGAGGCTTTTTTAGAAGAATTAACAGAACTTGGCGGAATGGAAAATGTTGATTTCTATCTGCCTTATTTTGTGAAAGAAACCGTGTCGATTCTGGATTATTTTTTGTCGGAACACACGATTGTATTTTTAGATGAACCACCGCGGAGTGTGGAAAAGGGACGTGTTACCGAACAGGAATTTGCAGAGAGTATGAAGCAGCGACTGGAAAAAGGATATTTATTACCGGGACAGATGAAAACGCTTTTTTCATATAAAGAAATTCTTGCAAAATTATCCCGGATGAAATGCGTGGGACTTGCTGCATTAGAGTTAAAGGAAAAAGAGCTTGAAGTAAAAATGCACTATAATGTCCAGATGAAGAGCGTTAATCCTTACAATAACAGTTTTGAACTGTTGGTAAAGGATTTAAAACGATATAAAGACAAGGGGTATCGTGTCATTCTGCTGTCCGGCTCAAAGACAAGGGCAGAACATCTGGCAGCAGATCTCATGGAAGAGGGAATAACAGGCTTTTATTCGGAAGATTTTGACAGGCAGGTTAAACCGGGAGAGGTTATGACCGCATATGGTAAAGTGAAAAAAGGATATGAGTATCCTTTGTTAAAGTTTGTGGTTATTTCGGAAAGTGATATTTTCGGTGCAGAGAAGAAAAAAAAGAAAAAGCGCCGGATTTATGAAGGAGAAAAGATACAGAGTTTTAGTGACCTTAATATAGGAGACTATGTAGTACATGAAAATCATGGACTTGGGATTTACCGGGGGATCGAAAAGGTCGAGGTTGATAAAACAGTCAAGGACTACATTAAAATTGAATATGCCAAGGGTGGGAATCTCTATATTCTGGCGACACAATTGGAATTGATTCAAAAATATGCCGGTTCCGATGCAAAAAAACCGAAATTAAATCAGCTTGGCACCAAAGAATGGGATAAGACGAAAACAAAAGTACGGGGAGCAGTAAGAGAGATTGCCGGAGATCTGGTAAAACTCTATGCAGCGAGGCAGGAAAAAGAAGGATTTGTATATAGCGAGGATACAGTATGGCAGAAGGAATTTGAGGAAATGTTCCCATTTGAAGAGACCGAGGATCAGGAAATAGCCATTGAGGCAACAAAGCGCGACATGGAAAGCAAAAAAATCATGGATCGCTTAATTTGCGGAGATGTTGGATATGGAAAGACCGAGGTTGCGATTCGTGCTGCCTTTAAAGCCGTACAGGATGGAAAGCAGGTTGTATATCTGGTTCCTACGACAATCCTGGCACAGCAGCACTATAATACCTTTGCACAGCGTATGAAGGATTTCCCGGTACGTGTAGATTTACTGTGTCGTTTTCGAAGTGCATCGGAGCAGAAAAAGACGATTGAAGACTTAAAAAAAGGTATGGTCGATATTGTAATCGGAACACATCGCGTGTTATCAAAGGATGTTGTCTTTAAAGACCTGGGACTTCTTATTATAGACGAGGAGCAAAGGTTTGGTGTCGGGCATAAAGAAAAAATCAAGCAGTTAAAAAATAATATTGACGTTTTGACATTGACGGCAACGCCGATTCCAAGAACACTTCATATGAGTCTTATCGGTATTCGCGATATGAGTGTTCTGGAAGAACCGCCGATGGACCGCATGCCGATTCAGACTTATGTCATGGAATATAATGAGGAGCTTGTACGAGAGGCAATCAACCGGGAAATGGCGCGCGGCGGACAGGTGTATTATGTGTTTAATCGTGTAAATCAGATTGCGGATGTTGCGACGAAGATTGCATCTCTTGTGCCGGAGGCAAATGTTGCCTTTGCACATGGTCAGATGAAGGAAAAAGAGCTTGAGGATATCATGTACAGCTTTATTAATGGAGAGATTGATGTGTTAGTATCCACAACGATTATTGAAACGGGACTTGATATTTCAAATGTCAATACCATGATTATTCAGGATGCCGACAATCTTGGACTTTCCCAGCTTTATCAGTTAAGAGGGCGTGTTGGAAGATCAAACCGTACAGCATATGCATTCCTTATGTATAAACGGGATAAAATGTTAAAAGAAGTTGCGGAAAAAAGGCTTGCGGCAATTAAAGAATTTACCGAGCTTGGCAGTGGATTTAAGATTGCCATGCGTGATCTGGAAATTCGTGGTGCGGGAAATCTTCTTGGTGCAGAACAGCACGGGCATATGGAAGCAGTTGGTTATGATTTGTATTGCAAAATGTTGAATGAGGCGGTAAAAGAGGCAAAGGGTATAGAAACAGAAGAGCATTTTGATACCACGATTGATATTGACATTGATGCATTTATTCCTACCGGTTATATTGCAAATGAATATCAGAAGTTAGATATTTATAAACGAATTGCTGCAATTGAAACGGAAGAAGAAAAAGATGAGATGATGGATGAACTGATTGACCGATTCGGAGAACCGCCAAAATCCGTGAACAATCTGCTTTTGATTGCGCAGATAAAGGCAAAGGCGCATGCAGGTTATTTTGTAGAAATTGCACAAAAGGGAGACGAGTTAAAATTTGTACTTTATGAGAGAGCAAAAGTAGATGTGACAAAAATACCGGAATTTGTAGCAGGTTATGAAGGAAAGGTAAAATTTGTTGCGGATAATAAGGGACCCTATTTTGTATATCAGTTAAATATGAATTCAAAAGAAAAAGTGACAGATGTTTCAAACCTGGTGTTGCAATTTTTGGAAGACGAAAGATGCCTCTGCAGGGAGTAATTTTAAGAAAGAACAGGGGTTGATACCTGGGGAATAAAAATCTTGCCAGTACCCTGAAAAAGCACTATAATAAACCAAGTGACGAATGAAAAGGAGATTTAAAAGCCATGAAGATAAAGAAAATGATAACCATAGTATTGTCAGGCGTTTTATGTACATCTTTTGTCATAAGCGGTTGCGGAAAGAAAGAGGTAAATCCCGATGACGTGGTTGCAACATTGAATGGAAAGGAAATTAAACTCGGACTTGCCAATTTTATTGCACAGTATCAGGCAGTTACGTATGATGCATATTATTCTGCATATATGGGTGGAGCTGCGATGTGGAGCCAGGATTATTCCGGCGATGGAAATACGATGGAAGACATGGTAAAAGAACAGGTCATGGATACCATTGAGACGAATTATCTTTTGGAAGAACATATGGCTGATTATAAGGTTGAAATCACAGAGGACGAATTAGCAGCAATGAAAGAAGCAGCAGCTGATTTCATGAAGAACAATGAGCCGGCGGCAATAGATCGTATGACGGCAAGTGAAGAAATTGTGGCAGAGATGCTTCGACTGGATACGATTCAGAAGAAAATGCACAGTGCAATTGTTGCCGAGGTTGATACAGAGGTCAGCGATGAGGAAGCAGCACAGAAGACATTTTCTTATTATAATATTACGTTGCCGGAAGAGTCTGCAGAGAATGTGGAATCTACGGAAGCAGTAGCGAAAGAACAGGGAACAGAGGAACAGGAAGCAGAATTAAAGGATTATGCGACACAGGTAGCGGGAGCTGCAAAAGAAGATTTTGATGCAGTAAAGGATACCTATGCTCAGAGCGAAAGAACCTATTCTTATGGCAAGGATGAGGAAAGCTTCGCAAAAGAAGTAATTGCAGAGGCAGATCAATTAAAAGAGGGAGAAATTTCCGATTTAATTGAAACAGAAGATGGTCAGTATTATGTAATCCGTCTGGACAGCGAATTTGATGAGACGGCGACAGAAAGCAAAAAACAGGAGATCGTTTCGAAACGTCAGGAGAACCATTATAAAGAAGTCTGTGATGGATATAAGGAAGAGGCGGACTGGTCGGTAAAAGAAAGCGTCTGGAAGAATGTGACATTTATCGGAAATCAATATACCATTGCCACAAATGAAACAGAAGCAGTAGATAAGACGACAGAAAATACAGAAAGCACTTTGAATTCGAAAGAGGCAACAGAGATGGTGGCTCCGGAAGAAACAGAAATGGTAAATTAACAACATATGGAAAGAGAAAAAGATGAAAAATAATATTGTTTTAATTGGAATGCCGGGAGTCGGAAAAAGTACGGCAGGTGTCGTTTTGGCAAAAGTATTAGGATATGAATTTATAGATGCGGATCTTGTAATCCAGCAACAGGAAGGAAAACTTTTACATGAAATTATAAGTGAAGTTGGAGCAGATGGGTTTATTGAGGTAGAAAACCGCGTAAATCGTGAACTTACTGTGGAAAAATCTATTATTGCCACAGGAGGAAGTGTTGTGTACGGGAAAGAAGCTATGCAGCATTTAAAAGAAATCGGAACCATTGTATATCTTAAAGTTTCTTATGATATTCTTGAGAAGCGTTTACATGATATCAAGGGTCGCGGAGTAGTTTTAAAGGATGGACAGGATTTAAGAGGACTGTATGAAGAAAGAATTCCTCTTTATGAAAAATATGCAGATATTATTGTATGTGAGGATAATCTTACCGTGGAAGAAACAATTGAAAAAATTGTGGAGCAATTGAACGCGAAATAGGCAATCTTCCACTTCAAATGCGCAAAGCATTAAGTGGGAGTAAGGGAGATGCCTGTGTCAGCAGGAGTGAAAGTCACGAAGTATAAAAATTTGAATATAATATCAAAGAAGAATAGTTTTTCATAATTTGTTTTAAAAATGCAAAGAATATGATATAATAGTTCTATTGATTACAAGAATATTACGTTTTCATAACATTTCTGGAAATGTCTTGACAAAAGAAAAAATAGGCTACTATAATAATTTGTTTGTGAATGCCTATGGCATTCTTGAATATAATGCATAGAGGTGCGAAATGGAACAGTATGTGATTAAAGGTGGAAATCCATTAGTTGGAGAAGTAGAAATCGGGGGAGCGAAAAATGCCGCTCTTGCGATTCTTGCTGCTGCAATCATGACAGATGAAACCGTTACGATAGAAAATCTGCCAAATGTCAGAGATATTAATGTACTATTAAGTGCAATGGAAGGCATTGGAGCCAAAATAGAACGTGTGAGTGCACATAAGGTGAAAATTAATGGTTCTTTAATTAGTAATTTGAGCGTTGATTATGAATTTATTAAAAAAATCAGAGCTTCTTATTATCTTTTGGGAGCGTTATTGGGAAAATATAAGAGTGCGGAAGTAGCACTTCCGGGTGGATGCAACATCGGAAGTCGGCCGATTGATTTACATTTAAAAGGATTTCGGGCACTTGGTGCTAATGTTGATATTCAGCATGGACTGATTGCAGCCAGAGCAGAGAAGCTTGTCGGAACACATATTTATCTGGATAAAGTCTCTGTTGGAGCAACGATTAATATTATGATGGCAGCATCTATGGCAGAGGGTAAAACCATCATTGAAAATGCTGCAAAAGAGCCGCATGTCGTTGACGTAGCAAACTTTTTGAATAGTATGGGTGCGAATATCCGTGGAGCAGGTACGGATGTGATTCGTATTGTCGGAGTTGAGAAGCTGCATAAGACAGAATACTCGATCATTCCGGATCAGATTGAAGCCGGAACCTATATGTTTGCTGCCGCAGCAACGAAGGGTGATGTTACGGTAAAAAATGTGATTCCAAAGCATTTGGAAGCAACGACAGCCAAGCTTATTGAAGTAGGATGTGAGGTAGAAGAATTTGATGATGCTGTACGTGTGGTAGCAAGTAAACCGTTGCATCATACACAGGTTACCACATTGCCATATCCGGGATTTCCAACGGATATGCAGCCACAGATGTCGGTTGTGCTTGGTATTTCGGAAGGAACCAGTACCGTAACAGAAAGTATTTTTGAAAATCGCTTTAAATATGTGGATGAATTGACACGAATGGGCGCAGATATTAAAGTGGAGAGCAATATTGCAATTATCAATGGTGTCAAGGGATATACCGGAGCCAGAGTGAGTGCACCTGATTTACGTGCAGGAGCAGCACTTGTAATTGCCGGACTTTCTGCTGAAGGGATTACAATTGTGGATGACATTCATTTTATTGAGCGTGGTTATGAAGAATTTGAAAAAAAATTAAGAACACTTGGAGCGCAGATTGAGAAAGTAAGTTCTGAGAAAGAAATTCAAAAGTTTCGGTTAAAAGTATCTTAAAAATAGTATTGAATGAAAAGAAGAGATTTTACTTGAATGATATGAGGCTGTCACACTAAGTTATACCTGGTGTGACAGCCTCATTATGTAATAATAAGATTAAATAATTGCTTTGATATACAAATTGCTTTGATTCAGATCAATACAGGAACCATCGTCTAATTGAACAAGAGGCTTTGAATAGACCTGCCTGTTTAGAAAGACAATCTTTGCAGTCTCACCATTGCTTAAAATAACACGATTGTTCTGGTAAGTAGTTGCAATATTTTCCAAGAAAGTCAAAATGTACTTTGGCTTATACTTTTGCAGACCATCATTTTCAAATTCTGCAATAACCTGAAATGGACAAAGCGGTGCACGATAAATACGTGCTGCCGTCATGGCATCGTAAACGTCAGCAATTGCAATAATAATTGCGTAGTCATCAATTTCATTTCCGGATAACTGATTTGGATAACCGGAACCATCACAACGCTCATGATGCATCAAAACAGCATTTAAAATATGCGGATCCAGATTCTGATTTTTTAAAATATCATAGCCAAATTTAGGATGTTTATGTATTACCGCAAATTCTTCCTCGGTGAGAGCATCTGTTTTATTTAAAATATCTGAAGGGATTCTGGTTTTTCCGATATCATGTAAAAGTCCTGCAATGGTAAGGTGTTCAATGACATTTTTGGGAAGTTTGAGCCAGATACCAATCATACGCGCAATCAGACCAACATTCAAACAATGCGCATAAATACTGTCATTTACGGAACGAAGATTATGAATCATGTCAAAAAATTCAACTGTCGTCTGTTTCGGATGGACTAAGGTCAGAACTTTGTTTAACATGATTTGGGTGTCCAGTGGTTTGCCGGCAATAATGTCATCAAAGATTGCTTTCAAATCATTGGCACCAAAAGTGAAATTCACCTGAAACTGTTGAAATTCACTACTTTTCTTAATCTTTTGAGAATAGGATGGCTCAGCAACAGCTCCTTTACTCTGAGAAGAACTTTTCTGTTCATAGTGAAGGAGAGAATTGTGAGTGAAAAAATCCACTTTCTTTTCCGTTTTTTGTCCTGTGGCATTTGCAGATGCGTCTTTTGCAAAATTCTCCACAGTCACAGATTCTATGCTATAAAATTGAATTTTGGCAATTAATTGTTTGGTTAAAGTTACTCCCTGATCTACCACAAGCTGTCCGTTTTTTGTTCGTACAGGTTCTGCGGTGACCATTTCCGGAAGTAAATCCTTTGTTTGATACGATTCCATATTTTCCCCCCAGGCTGTAAAAAAATATTCACAAAAATTTAATAATCTACCATAAATATACTATTTTATGCGGAATTGGTCAATAAAAAGTCGATAAAAAACATATGGTGAAAAAGAAAGACCTTGACAATTAAAAAAGATGGGTGTATGGTAATCGACAGAGATTTGAAAATTCAATATTGTTGCATATTTCTCTTATTCAGAGTGATGGAGATACATAGGATCGATGAAGTCACGGCAACCCCTTATATGGTAGGTGCCAACCTGAGCGAGTTTTACGAGTCGAACAATAAGAGGATTTGATTATCTTTTATATCAGTCCGCTTATGTAAAGCGGATTTTTTAGTGGGAAAAGGAGATATTCTGATGGAAAAATTATTATTTACTTCTGAATCTGTAACAGAAGGTCATCCGGACAAAGTGTGTGATGCCGTTTCTGATGCTATTTTGGATGCGTGTATGGAACAGGATCCGATGAGCCGAGTTGCATGTGAGGCAGTTAGTTGTACTGGATTTATTTTAGTTACAGGAGAAATTACAACAAAGGCTAATTTAGATATTCCGGGAATCGTTCGAAAGACGGTAAATGAGATTGGTTATAATGATGCAAAGACCGGATTTGACGGAAATACCTGTGCAGTTATGGTTGCCTTGGATCAGCAGTCACCGGATATTGCAATGGGCGTAGATAAGGCATTAGAAGCAAGAGAGAATAAAATGTCTGATGCAGAGATCGAAGCAATCGGAGCCGGAGATCAGGGTATGATGTTTGGCTATGCAACGAACGAGACAGACGAGTATATGCCATATCCGATTTCACTGGCACATAAACTTTCCCGTCAACTTACAAAGGTTCGTAAAGATGGAACATTAAGTTATTTAAGACCGGATGGAAAGACACAGGTTTCTGTTGAATATGATGAAGCCGGCAAACCGGTTCGTCTGGAAGCAGTTGTTCTTTCTACGCAGCATGATGAAGATGTTACCCAGGAACAGATTCATGAAGACATTAAAAAATATGTATTTGATCCAATTATTCCGGCAGAAATGATTGATGATAATACAAAGTTCTTTATTAACCCGACCGGACGTTTTGTGATTGGTGGACCACATGGAGATGCAGGTCTTACCGGACGTAAGATCATTGTTGATACCTATGGTGGAATGGCTCGTCATGGCGGTGGTGCATTTTCCGGAAAGGATTGTACAAAGGTGGACCGTTCTGCAGCCTATGCAGCACGTTATGTCGCAAAGAATCTTGTTGCAGCAGGAATTGCTGATAAATGTGAGATCCAGTTATCTTACGCAATCGGAGTTGCACAGCCGACTTCTATCAATGTAGACACATTTGGAACCGGAAAGCTTTCCAGTGAGAAAATTGTAGAAATCGTTCGTGAGAATTTTGATCTTCGTCCGGCAGGAATCATCAAGATGCTTGATTTAAGAAGACCGATTTATCGTCCTACTGCAGCATATGGACATTTCGGACGCAACGATTTGAATCTTCCGTGGGAAGCACTGGATAGAGTAGAGGACTTAAAGAAATATTTATAATGTCCGTTTTACAAAACGGCGAATTTTGCGGAAAAAGCCGTATCTTAGGGATTTTAGAAAAAATTAAGAAATAATTGAGCGTAATTTTATAAGAAATATGGATTCCTGTGTTATAATGAAGAGGCAGTCATGACTGCCTCTTTTTATTGTTGCGATAATGCACAGCTCGCAGAGAAGAAAATAGCCTGACGGCACAGCTCGCGCGCGGAACAAAAGTTGTGCAGATTCGTTTATTGAAATGCGAGAGTGTGCTTTGCACACTTTTGTTCTATGTAAAAATAGATAAGGACTAAAATATGAAGTTAAAAACACGATTAATTATTTCTTTTTGTATTATTATTTTTGTGCCGGTATTTTTGGCAGGAATTGTTTTTCTGGGGTTTAAAAATTTCCAGATGAAAAATTTGGAACAGACTTATGGTTTGGAAGAAACCTCTGATTATAATTATCTTACGAATTCTTTGCAGCTTTTGAATCGTTTTACCAAGAAGGACTTTGAAGAGATTAAAAAGATTGCAAGGACAGATTCTGAAAAGTTTGAGGATATTAAATATCTGGAAGCGTTGAATAATAAGCTTTTAGAAAAGTATTCTTATATCATTGTAAGAAAAGATGATGTGATTTTGTTTAATGGCACCGGTGACGATGCCAAATTATCCAAAAATCTGCCGGATTACGGAGAAGCGGATGAAAATAACAGTGTATATTTAGATGATGATGTGCAGGCACTGGTAAAACAGGTGGATTTCCAATATAAAGATGGTGCGAAAGGCAGTCTGTTTCTTGTGATGACGGTACAGCAGATTCTACCAGAGATAAAACAGATGGCAATAGATCTGGGTGTTTCTATTGTTTTGATTTTGTGTTTTACAGCAGCAATGATGACAGTCTGGATTTATCAGGGAATTATCAATCCCATCAAGAAGCTTCAGGTGGCAACACAGAATATCAAAGAGGGAAATTTGGATTTTACGATTGATGTGGACAGCAAGGATGAAGTTGGAGAATTATGTCAGAACTTTGAGGAAATGCGCCAGAGATTAAAAGATAACGCGGAGGAGAAGCTTACAAATGAGCGTGAAAATAAAGTACTGATCAGTAATATTTCCCATGATCTTAAAACCCCGATTACGGCAATTAAAGGATATGTTGAAGGAATCATTGACGGAGTTGCGGATACACCGGAGAAAATGGATCGTTATATTCGAACCATTTATAACAAGGCGAATGAAATGACGACATTGATTAATGAGCTTACGACATATTCGCAGATTGATACGAACCGGATTCCATATAATTTCAATAAAATTAATGTGGCAGAATATTTTGGAGATTGTGTGGAAGAGATAGGTCTGGATTTGGAGTCCAAAAATATTGGGTTGTCCTATTATAATTACGCAGATGATGATGTGGTTATCATTGCAGATCCTGAACAGTTATCGCGTGTAATACACAACATTATTGGAAATTCAGTAAAATATCTGGATAAACAAAGGGGATTCATTAACATTCGGATAAAAGATGTTGGAGATTTTATTCAGGTTGAGATTGAAGATAACGGAAAGGGAATTGCCGCAAAAGATTTGCCTTATATTTTTGATCGGTTTTATCGTACCGATGCATCCAGAAATTCTGCGACCGGAGGAAGCGGAATTGGACTTTCGATTGTTAAGAAAATTATTGAAGACCACGGAGGAAAAATCTGGGCGACCAGCAAAGAAGAAACCGGAACGATTATGTATTTTGTAATCAGAAAATATCAGGAGGGATCAAATGAGTAAAATTTTAATTGTAGAAGATGAAGTAAGTATTGCCGAATTAGAGCGGGATTATTTAGAATTAAGCGGTTTTGAAGTTGAGATTGAGACGGATGGAGTAGTAGGGTTAGAACGGGCATTAAAAGAAGATTTTAATATGTATATTTTAGATTTAATGCTGCCGGGAGTCGATGGATTTGAAATCTGCAGACAGATCAGAGAAACCAAGAATACGCCGATTCTCATGGTTTCTGCCAAAAAAGATGATATTGATAAAATAAGAGGTCTTGGACTTGGAGCGGATGATTATATTACCAAACCATTTTCGCCAAGTGAATTGGTCGCAAGGGTGAAAGCGCACCTGGCGCGTTATGAGCGTTTGATTGGTAGTAGCACAGCGCCTGAAAATGATATCATTGAAATCAGAGGAATTCGTATTGATAAGACAGCCAGAAGAGTCTGGGTAAATGATGAGGAAAAGCAATTTACCACAAAAGAGTTTGATTTATTGTCTTTTCTTGCGCAGAATCCGAACCATGTATTTACAAAAGAAGAGTTATTCCGTCAGATCTGGGATATGGAATCCATTGGGGATATTGCAACCGTTACTGTACACATTAAGAAAATAAGAGAGAAGATTGAACTGGATACGGCAAAGCCACAGTACATCGAGACAATCTGGGGTGTGGGATATCGATTTAAAGTATAAAGAGGGATAGGATTTCGGAGAGATGAAAGCAAATAGAGTTGTTAGGATAATACTGGTGTTACTTTGCGTGATATGTTTGTTACTGTTACTTAGTTATGTAAACCATAAGATGAAATTAAAAAAAGAAGACGCACTATTTGTTACGAATGGAACAATGGTGAATGTGAATGGTCATAATCTGAATGTTTACGTTAGTGGTAATCCGGAAAGTAAATACACGTTAGTCTTTATGTCAGGAGCAGGAACCTGCTCGCCGACTTTGGATTTTAAGTCGTTATATTCTTTATATGAGGCGGATTACCAGATAGCAGTAGTGGAAATAGCCGGTTATGGCTTCAGTGAAATCAGTGATGCGGACAGGGATATTGATACCATGCTTGCAGAAACAAGGGAAGCATTAGAGAAAGCAGGAGTAGCAAATAAAGAGTACATACTGTTTCCGCACTCAATGTCAGGAATTGAGGCATTGTATTGGGCAAACAAATATCCGGATGAAATAAAAGGAATTGTTGGTTTGGATCCGGCAGTACCCGAGAGCTATGCAAATATGAAGATAAATAATTTGAACTTAAGTATTGTAAAGTTTGCAGCTGATATAGGACTCACCCGGTGGTTCCCATCCATTGCAGATAGTTCTGCAGCGATTCAATATGGTACCCTGACAGAAGAAGAAAAAGAATTATATCGGGTTATTTTTTATCGAAGAACACAGACAGATTCTATGTCAAATGAGATAAAAGCAGTAAAAGCAAATGCAAAAAAACTGGAAGATATCGATGAGACTGAGGTTCCTTTATTGTTTTTTGTGTCGAATGGAGAAGGAACAGGTTTTGAAGAAAAAGACTGGCATAAGTTTTTAACAGATTATGTTTCCGGAAAGGAAAATGCAACCTGTGTGATGTTAGATTGTTCGCATTATGTTCATGATATTGAATATCAGAGAATTTATGAGGAAAGTTTGAAATTTATACAAGAATTAGATTAGAACAGAACAAGAAAATCTGCCATTTTAATAAAGCATCCTATGAAAATGAATCATTCAAGCAGTCCCTCACCTTTAGTGTACGGTATCATTGTCAATTAGGTAAAACCTTTGTCAATAATACAGTGTACTAAGGATAGAACATAGGTCGGGGGACATGCTTGTATCAGTAGTATAATTATTAATCTTTTAATGGAACACCATTTCCATCTACATTAATTTTACCGCAAAGAATCATGATACCTTCAACTAATCCCCAGATTTCGATACCGAGTACAACGAAACCACCGACAACAAGGCAGGATGTCAAGATACCGATGATAGAGCAAACCAACTGAATGACAGCTTTCTGGGTATAACCAAGATAGAAGTTGTGTACGCCGAAAGCACCTAAAAAGATACCAAGTAATCCGGCTGCAATTTTTGATTTAGCATTTGGATTATCAGCAGGGTTTGGTGCTAAGGAAACACCACAGCTTAAGCATACAGAACTGGTTGGCGGTGTTGGCTGACCACAGTTCGGGCAGAAATTATTTCCCTGTCCTTTTGGTGCACCACATTTTACACAGATAACAGCTTCATCGGTCTGATATTTTTCACCACAATGTTTACAATACATATAATAAATCCTCCTTAATACTTACTATGAGTTCATAACTATGAAAATTATCATAACATTTTTGATGTAGAGTGTAAATATGTGAGTGTCGAAAATAAAGAACAATTAAGAATTTGTTAAAAAATAGAAGAAACAGGTAGAAAAAACGAGACAAAGTCGGAATAATAAGAGTAAGATATGCAATAAAGAAAGGAATGACAAATGCTTTTTGATATAAAAAACAGAATACTTTATGAAGATACAGAGATTTTGGTTTGCAAAAAACCGGCGGGTCTTGCGGTGCAGAGTGCGAAAATGGGTCAGCAGGATATGGTAAGTCTGTTAAAAAATTATCGTGCAATGAAAAAGGAAGAGCCTTATATCGGTCTGGTACATCGTCTGGATCAGCCGGTGGAAGGAGTTATGGTGTTTGCAAAGAGCAAACAGGCAGCGGCAAACCTTTCAAAACAAATCAGTGAGAAGCAGACAGATAAATATTACTATGCGGTAGTTTGTGGAAAACCAAAAGAAAAGCAGGCAAATCTTGTGGATTATTTATGTAAGGATGGCAAAAAGAATACATCAGGCGTGGTAACAAAAGAGACGGTGGGAGCAAAGCGTGCAGAGCTTTTTTATGAAGTAGTGGAGGAAAAAGAGGATAAAGCCCTTCTTCGTATTGAATTAAAGACGGGAAGACATCATCAGATTCGCGTACAGCTTTCTCATATGGGCTGCCCAATCTACGGAGACAGTAAGTATAATAAATTTTATGAAGAAGAGAAAAGAGGTTATATGCCACTTGCTCTGTGTGCATATAAAATAGCATTTTTTCATCCGAAAAACAGAAAGAAAATGGAGTTTCAGATACAGCCGGAGGGAGAAGGTTTTTTGGAATTCCGAATAGAGTAAGAAAGAAACGGGCATACTGTGAGCATGAAGAATGAACAACAGTTGCTTGGGAAAAAAATAATAAAGTTAGTGGGAATTACAGCAGCAGTGTATTTATGTGTTCGTTTTTTGCTGCCGCTGGTAATTCCCTTTTTCATTGCATTTGGATTGGCGGCCTGTTTGCATTGTCTGGTGCAAAAAATAACACAGACTAAGAGAGCAAGAAAAAAGGTGGTATGTTTTGTAGTGTTTTTTTTGTTCTTATTTCTGTTTTTTGGAATCGGAGCGTTTTTATTGTATGAACTTTTGATACAAATAAAAGATGTTTGTGCAAATTATAAAAGCTGGTGTAACGTTTTAACAGGATATTGGTGTCAGTGTTGCGATAGAATAGAAGAGGTCACCGGTATTCATGGTGGACAAATCAATGAAATTGTTGGGCAGAAAATCGTCCTGTTTGCAAAAGAAAAACAGGACAAAATGGTGGCATCACTTGTCAATCGTTCTATGCACAGTGTGCGTTGGATTTTAGGAATTTGCTGGGTTGTTCTCGTGACATTTATTTCAACGTTGCTCATATTATTGGATTTTGAACGTATTACGGCTATGTTTAAAAGATCTGAATTTGGAAAAATGATATGTCAGATAACGGAGCATGTAAAGCAAGCTGGTGGTTCCTATTTAAAGGCGCAGTTGATTATCTGGAGTCTGGTAAGTGCAATCTGTGTTGCAGGTTTGTTTCTTACCGGGAATTCTTATGCCTTGCTTGCCGGAATCGCGATTGGTCTTTGCGATGCAATGCCGTTTTTAGGTACGGGAACGGTATTTATTCCATGGATGATTTTAAAAGTCATTGAGGGAAAATATTGGTATGCTTTGTGGTATTTTGTTTTATATCTTGTCTGCGTTATTGTAAGAGAAATGGCAGAACCGCGATTGGTTGGAAACAGTGTTGGGGTACATCCAATCAGTGTTTTAATGAGTATTTATATTGGAATGAAAGTATATGGTGGAGTCGGGGTGATTTTCGGACCACTCTCCGCGTTTTTGATTTGGGAAATATATAAAATGTCAGAAAAAAGAGAGGATTGGGAAAAACAAGAAGAATGACCGGTATCCCAAAGGGAAAACCGGTCATTGGTAAGTAAAAAATATAATCCGTGGGAATTATTTATTGCTTCTTCTCCAGATATTTAATTTATCAGCTTCTTTAATCAACTCATCGCGGAAATCTGGATGTGCAATAGAAATAAGTGCTTCGGCTCTCTGCCATGCAGAAAGACCTTTTAAGTTTACTTTACCATATTCGGTAACGATGTAGTGTACATTGGCACGTGTATCGGTAACGATAGAACCAGGATTTAAAGTAGGTAAAATTCTGGATTTTACATTTCCGTCCTTATCTTTGAAAGTAGAGGATAAGCAGATAAAGCTCTTACCACCATTAGAAAGGTAAGCACCAAGGACGAAGTCAAGCTGTCCGCCTGCACCGCTGATGTGCTTTGTTCCGGCAGATTCTGCATTGACCTGTCCAAAAAGGTCGATATCTACTGCATTATTAATGGAAATAAAGTTGTCCAATGCAGAAACGGAACGGATATCGTTGGTATAGCTTACAGGAGCGCTCATAAGTTCTGGATTTTCATCCATGTAATCATACATTTTCTTAGTACCGCAACCAAAACCGAATGTCTGACGGAAACGGTCAATATTCTTTTTAGAACCATTGATCTTGCCTGCTCTTGCAATATCAACAAAAGCATCAACATACATTTCAGTATGAACACCAAGGTCTTTCAAATCGGATTCTGCAATTAAAGAACCAACGGCATTTGGCATACCACCAATACCAAGCTGTAAGCAGGCACCATTTGGGATTTCGTCAACGATAAGTTTTGCAACTGCTTTATCAACGTCTGTAGCAGAACCACCTGCACCCATTTCACCAATTGCCGGGTTTTCACCCTCCACAATCATATCAACCTGTGAAATATGTATATTGTTTTCAATACCGCCAAGACAACGTGGCATATTTTCATTTACTTCAACAATGATTTTTTTGGAAGTCTCGCATACAGCCATCATATGGGATGCATTCGGACCAAAGTTGAAATAACCATGATTATCCATTGGAGCTACCTGGAACATGGCAACATCATCCGGACAAGAGGATTCGCGATAGTAACGTGGCAATTCGGAATAACGAATCGGAGCGTAGTAAGCGCAGCCTTTTTTGATGTATTTTCTTTCAATACCGGACATATGCCAGGAATTCCATGAAAAATGTTCTCCAGCGTCTTCTCGCTCAAAAACAGCCAGAGGTTTTAATAAAATACCACCGCGAAGTTTTACATCCTTTAATTCGTCGGTACGTTTTGCAAGTGCTTTGTCTAAAGCATCCACCGTACCGGTACACCAGCCATAGTCAACCCAGTCGCCGGATTTAATGATTTTTACGGCTTCATCTGCTGAAACCAGTTTTTGTTTGTATTCCTGTGAATAATCCATGAGAAACCTCCTTAGAATATAAATTTTGAAATAAGATTGTTAAATTTTTAGCATACTTTTATGGTATCACGTTAGCATTAAATTTACAAGCATACGATAATGGAAAATTATAGTATAACCTTGCTCATATACTTGGTACGGATGAGGTTTAACAAGTTTTCATCCGGCTCAAAATAAATAATAAATTGTGAACTGTTTTTGCGGTAAACAACTTCGTATACCTTATGGTCCGGTCGCTTTGAAGTTGCATCAAGAATCTTGGTATCTTTGTCATTGTGATAAGCATTTAATTCACCGCTGCCTTTTGGGGCAATGAGAATCAGGTTATCCAAATCGACTTGTGCCAGCTCTTTTCTTTTACGTTTTGCTTTAATTTTTGCAATATCCAGTTCGCCATCAATGTAGGTATATTCATACTCCAAAGAACAGGAAGCATTTGCCTGATATGTTAAGAAAGCCATAATGATGGTTGGGAGAAAGAATAGCATGGGAGAAATAACAATAATTCCCATTGCAAAAAATACAGTAACTACAAAGCATAAATATTTCAAAAATAACTGTCCGTAGGACGGACGACGATTTACCATAACGGTATTTTCAAAAACACTCATAAAAACCCTTTCCTTTCGTATATTGAACTACTTAAAAATTATATTACTTTTTTATGATTTATTCCAGTTAAAAAAGTATAAATTAAGAGAGCAAAGAAATAATGATTTTTCCGATTTGGTTCCAGTTCGTATATTTTTTTGCATATTGATAACCACATTCAGAAATTTGTTCTGCTTTGGCTTCCTTTAATAATAATTCTGTGAGCAGATCCGGTAACAGGGAAAGATGATTCCTATTGTAAAAAGCCAGTTCTTTTTCGTGAGTATAATGTTTTTCTAAAAATGGTGTTTTGTCGGTTACACAGACACTGTGGTTTAGCATGGAAGAAGGAATCCGGTCATGAATACCATGTTGAAAAAGCGGCATCAGATTTAAGGTGATTTTTGCCTGCCCCATCAAAGCAAAGGTATCTTGAAAAGAAACTTCTGGGCGAAAAGTAATTTTTGATGCTTTTTTTTCGGAAAAAAGAGAGAATTTATCCCAGCCCGCGCCACAAATTGTAAGTGGCAGATTGGCATCTACGAGTGTTTTTATCAGTTCTTCTCTCTGATGAGCGCGCAAATAAGTATCCACGAGAAAGTAGGAAGAAACGTGAAGTGGAAAGTTCTCTGAAATCAGGCTGTCAGTGTCAGGAATCAGTTGTTTTACAGCAGATTCCAGCGTAAGGGTGGGATTATCTGACATCATATTGATTAAGTCAGTAATATCTTTGCGAAGAAAGGAAGGAGTAAGCTCAATCGCATCCAAAACCTCATTTGCAGGAGTGTAAGTGCCGGTAAATAGAATGTCAATCGGACGTTTTTTCAAGGGAATGCAGGGAACACTTTCTTCTCCGCATAAAAAAATCTGGTGTACACTTTTAATATGGGGATAATTATTTTCTATATATTTCCGGTGATTTTGATCCAGACAAAGCACATGAAAATTTGAAAGTTTTTGTTTTAAGGATTCATGATGATAGAGTGGATGATCCAGAATAATATCAAAAAATGGTGCGTCTATGTGGTCTAAAAAGTAAGAATCATCCTCCATTTGTGCGCGTGGTAAATCGGAATTAAAGTCAAAGACAGCATCAAAGGAGGCATCGCAGAATTGTTCTAATTGTTCAAAAGGTGTTTCTGCTGTTCGGAAAAATGTAACTTTACAACCTTGCTTTTCTAGTTCTGCGCCTAATTTTTCCGCGAAGTATTGGTAAGACTGGTAACAGACGGATTTTAATTCTAAAATGAGTATTTTTTTCATGGCAGTTCTCCATAGTGTGAGTTTTTTATACTTTTCCAGAATTATTCACAGTCACCACACAGACAAGCCACAGACCAGCTACGCTAGCGTATCTGTCGCTGCTTCGCAGCTTTTGTCTGAGGCTGTGTGGTGGGTGAATTCTATTCACCCGCCAAGCGAAATCATAAATTCGGCTTACAAGCAAGCTTGACGCACGAATTACAGATTTCACTTGGCTGCTGTGAATAATTCGGGCTTTTTTATAAAATAAGGATAGCATAAAGAAGAGGACTTTGCTATACTTAGCGTAGGAGATGAATGAATTTATGGCAAATGAAATAAGCTGTGATACCTGCAGTAATTATGTATATGATGAAGAGGAAGAAGGGTATGTTTGTGATGTAGATATGGATGAGGATGATGTGGCACGTATGAGTTTACATATGAATCGTGGTTGTCCGTATTATTCTTTGGATGACGAATATCGTATTGTGCGTCATCAGATGTAAATAGAATGCTCGAAAGGAACGGAAAAGAAGATGGAGAATAAGTTTTGCTTTTTGAAAGGTCTGGTAGACTGTGAATCAGGAAGAATTCAGGATTGTAATATAAAGCATGTGAATCAATGTCCGCTGGAGAAGCCGGTAGCCGGGAAGAAAGTGAATAAAGGAAAAACAAAAAAGGTGGAGGAGCAGGCATTTTGCTTTTTAAGGGGGCTGGTAGACTGTGCGCCTTGTGATGTACAGGATTGTAATATGAAGCGTGTGACGGAATGTCCGAAAAAGAAATAAAGGATAAGGGAAGTTCGAGGCAAGGCTTTGGACTTCTTTTTTTGGGAATTGGTAAAGTGCTGTGGCTCTTGGCTGCAAATTGGTTATATTAAAGGAGAAATTATGCGATTTTTTCATTTGGCAGATTTACATATCGGAAAGCAGCTTCATCAGTATTCCATGAAGAAGGAGCAGGAAGATATTTTAAATAAAATTGTAAGGAAAGCACAAGAAGAAAAGCCGGATGCCATTGTGATTGCCGGAGATATTTATGATAAAAGTGTGCCGTCAGCAGAGGCAGTACATTTGTTTGATAAATTTTTAACAGATATCACGGAACTTACACCGGAAATTGCAGTGTTGCTGATTAGTGGCAATCATGATTCGCCGGAGCGCCTTAACTATGCGTCAGAGATTCTTTCCAAACACCAGGTTTATATATCCGGTATGCCGCCGCAGACGGAGGAGGAACATTTAAAAAAGATAGTATTAAAGGATGAGTACGGAGCAGTAAATTTTTATCTGATGCCGTTTATCAAACCATTTTATGTAAGGAATCTCTGGCAGGATGACGGTGGAGTGACTTATGAGGAAGCGATGCGAAGAATCTTAGAGCGGGAAGAAATTGATGAAAAAGAGAGAAATGTTTTGGTCGCGCATCAGTTTTTTGTTGCATCAGGAGAAAAACCGGAAACGAGTGAATCAGAAATGGCTGTGGTCGGTGGAATTGATGAGGTGGATATTCGTGTGCTTTTGCCATTTACTTATGCAGCACTCGGACATATTCACAGACCGCAGAAGATTGGAAAACCATATTATCGCTATTCCGGTACTCCGTTAAAGTATTCCATTAGCGAAGAAAAACATTATAAATCAATTACCTGTGTGGAATTAAAAGAAGCAGGAAGTGAGCCTGTTATTACAGAAATTCCGTTAGAACCACTTCGTGATGTGCGTGTACTTCGCGGTAGTTTAGAAGAAGTACTGGCACAGGCGACGACAGAGAATAAGGATGATTTTTTAAGCATTACGATTACGGATGAGATGGAACCATATCAGTTTAACGAGCGTCTGAAAGAAGTTTATTCGCATATTCTGGAAATCCGGGTGGATAATACCAGAACAAGAACGATTTTAACGGAAGCAGAAGAAGATTTTAAAGTGAAAACGCCATTGGAAATCTGTATGCAGTTTTTTGTCGAAATGCAAGGGAGAGAAATGACGGAAGAAGAGGAAGCAATAGTAAAAGAAGTGCTAAACGAAGGAGGACTTGAATCATGAAACCAGTCAAACTTGTGATGTCTGCTTTTGGTTCTTATGCAGGACTTACAGAGATTGATTTCACGGGGGCAAATCAGGGTGTTTTTCTGGTGACCGGCGATACGGGAGCCGGCAAAACAACCATTTTTGATGCAATTACCTATGCGCTTTACGATGAAACCAGTGGTGGCATGCGAAATGGAAGCATGATGCGAAGCCAGTTTGCAAAACCAAAAGACAAGACGTTTGTGGAATTTACGTTTTCCTACTGTGAGGCACTTTATACAGTGCGCCGCAATCCGGAATATCGTATTTTAAAGGAATTTAAAAACGGAAATGTGAGAGAACAAAAAGTGGCAGCTTCTGTGGAATTAGTGATTGACGGAAAGCCATTTATGGCAAAAAAGGCAGAAACGGATGCAAAACTGGTGGAAATTATAGGGCTTGACGTGAATCAGTTTACACAGATTGTCATGATTGCACAGGGAGATTTTTTAAAACTTTTGTATACAAAAACAGACGAACGGAAAAAAATTCTTTCTAAAATTTTCAAAACTTCTCTTTATAATCAAATTGAGGAGAAAATGAAACTGCGTTTTTATGCGACAAAGGATCAGTTACAGGAAAATGAACGGGCAATTTTACAGGAAACCAACAAAATCTGTATCCCTTCGGAAGAAAAAAGTGAACTATGGAAAGAAAAGTTACATGAATTAAACGAACGGATGATACTTCCGGTGGAGGAATATCAGGCTCTTTTGACAGAAATCTGTGCATTTGGGAAAGAAACAGCAGCACAGAGAAAAAGCAAAGCTCTCGTATTGGAAAAGGAATGGAATGCACTTACGGCAAAACTTGCAAAAGCCGAAGAAAATAACAAGTTATTTGAAAGGTTAAAAGAAACCGAAACAGCATTAGAAATTTTAAAAGATAAGGAGACGGGATTAAAAGAAAAAGAAAGAGAAACGAGAGAAAAAAGGAAAAAAGAAGAACCAATCTGGCAGGAAAAACGTGTGATTGCAAGTCAGGCACTTACACAGTTAAAGGAATTGGAACAGAAAGAAAGGGAGAGAACAAAAAGAAAATTACAAGTAGAAAAATTGGAAAAAACGGTTCAAAATACGGAACTGGAATTGTGCGAATTAAAGAAAAAACAGGAATTTTTTGAACAGGAGATACAATTACGAAAAGATGCCAAAACAGATTTGCTACAGGTGAAAACAAAAGAGAAAGAAGTAAGAGCAAGAAGAGAAGAACTTGAAGTTCTTCTGGAACTGTTTCAAAAGGCACAAGAGGAAGAAATTGCATTAGAACAGGCTGTAAAAGAGCTTCAGTTTGCGATAAAAGAAGCAGAAGACGCAACCATACGTTATGAAAGAGATTATGCACTTTTTTTAAGTGAGCAGGCCGGGTTGCTTGCGAAGGATTTAAAAGAAGGAGTACCCTGTCCGGTGTGCGGAGCGTGTGAACATCCTAAAATTGCAATTCTAAAAGAAGAAGCCCCGACACAGGCAGTCATTGAAGAGGAGAAGAAAAAAAGTGATGAGGCAAAGGAGAGAAGGGAACAATGTAATCTTATAGTTGCAGCACAAAGAGAGAAAGCAAAAGCATTAAAGAATCAGCGCCTGGAGCAGTGGGAACGCTGTATGCAGGAAACGGATGAGAAAGAGGATGCAGCAGAAAATGAGAACAATCTGAACAAAAAGCAAGAAAAAGTAAAGGAAATGCTTGCTGATGCAAAAAAATTAGAAGAAGAAGTAAAGAAAGAAGGAAAGCTGGCTGAAGAAAAACAGGAAGAGTTGCTTTCCTATACAAAAAGGTTTGAGGAGGCACAGGAACGGATACAGAAAAAAGAGACAGAGTATTCAGAAAACAAGGAACGATATACCAAAGAAAGTCTTGAACTTGTAACTTTAGAAAAAGAAATTTCTGTACGAAAAGAAGGAATTGCTTTTGCGGAAAGAAAAGAAGCAGAAGATGCTTTCCATCAGGCAGAGCAGATGTTAAAGAAACTGGAAAAAGAAGAAAGTACAGCGAAAAATGCGTATCAGAAATGGGAAGAAGAAAGTAATACGAAAAAGGGAATGGCTGAAACGTTAAAAAAGACATTGCGTGGAAAGAGTTATTTACCATTAGAAGACTTAAAGAAACAGTTGCAGGAGAAAAAACAGGAAAAAGAGTGCTGTGAGAAAAAACTGGGCGACTTGCAAAGCCAGAATAAAACGAATGAATCTATTTTGAAAGAAGTAATTCGTTATGGAAATGAGCGAAGAGCGTTAGAGGAAAAAGACCATGTGATAGAAGTGCTATACCAGACCATGAACGGGAAAATTACAAAAGCTGCGAAGATGGATCTGGAAACCTATGTGCAGAGACAGTATTTTAAGCAAATTATTGCACAGGCAAATAAAAGATTAATTACGATGTCATCCGGTCAGTTTATTTTGCAGTTAAAAAGCAGTGAAACGGCAGGAAAAAGCAAAAATGAAGGACTGGATCTGGCGGTATACAGTATGGTGACGGATACGGTACGGGATATTCGGACACTTTCCGGTGGGGAGGCATTTTTGGCAGCGCTTTCTATGGCATTAGGACTTTCGGATATTGTAGGGCGGACAGCAGGTGCCGTGCATCTTGATATGATGTTTGTGGACGAAGGTTTTGGTTCTTTGGATGAGCATGCAAGAGAGCAGGCAATTACGGTGTTAAGAGAACTTGCCGGTGACAAGCGTGTGGTCGGAATTATTTCGCATGTATCGGAGTTAAAAGAAAGTATTGAGAAAAAGCTGGTTGTAAGAAAAACGGATTGTGGCAGCAGTGTTGCATGGGAATAGAAAAATTTGCTATAATAAAAAAACAATGGATAAAACAGGTGAGGAAAGTAAAATGGAAAAGTCACAGGCTCCAATAGGAGTTTTTGATTCCGGTGTTGGTGGTATCAGCGTTTTAAGAGAACTGGTAAAGTTGATGCCGGAGGAAAATTATATTTATTATGGAGATTCAAAGCATGCACCTTATGGGTCTAAAACATTAGATGAGGTAAGGAGGCTTACCGGAGAACATATTGAGTATCTGGTGAAAAGTGGTGTGAAAGCAGTTGTGATTGCCTGCAATACGGCAACCAGTGCTGCCATAGATTTGCTACGCGAAAAGTATCCGGATATGCCGATTGTCGGAATTGAACCGGCATTAAAGCCGGCAGTTTTATACAAAGAAAATGCAAAGGTACTGGTGATGGCAACACCGATGACGATTCGGGAAGAAAAGTTTCACCATTTGATGAAGCTATATGAAAATCAGGCAACAATTTATCCTTTGTCCTGTCCGGGACTACCGGAATTTGTGGAAGCCGGGAATCTGGATGGAGCAGATTTGGAGCAATTTTTACGTGAATTGTTTGTTCCATATCTTGGAAAAGTAGATGCCGTGGTTTTGGGATGTACGCATTACCCGTTTGTGCGACCGATGATTCAGAAAATATTTGGAAATGATGTCGCAATTTTTGATGGCGGAGGCGGAACAGCCAGGGAATTGCACCGCCGCATGAAAGAATGTGGTATTTTAAATACAACCGGGAAAAAGGGAGTGGTTCGGATTGAAAACAGCAAAGAAACACCAGAAGAAATTAACCTATGCGAGAAGCTGCTTTCTCTGCCAGAGGTAAGGTAAAAATAAATTCGGTTCCGACACTTTCGGTACTGATGACATTAATGTTTTCGCCATGAGCCTGAATAATTTCCTTTACGATGGCAAGACCAAGCCCGGTTCCTTTTTTATCTTTTCCGCGTGAAAGGTCTGTTTTATAGAAACGCTCCCAGATTTTATTTAAGCTGTCTTTGGGAATACCAATTCCGGTGTCCTTGACGGAAACAAATACCTTACCATTTTTTACTGTAGTCTCAATGGTAATGGTAGAGTCGTTATGACTGAATTTGATGGCATTATCGATAAGGTTATGTACAACCTGTTCGATTTTGCTCATATCAGCCATGACATAAAGTGACTCTCCGGTAAGGATGAGCTCAAAAGAGATACGCTTTTCTTTGCAGCGTCCCTCGAAAGTGAGGGCGGTCATTTTTATCATGTGGTTAAGATCAAAAGCCGTGATATCAAGGATGGTTTTGCCATGTGAACCATATTTATTTAATTCTAAAATGCTTGTCGTAAGTTTATTCAAACGTTCAGTTTCAAATAAAATGATTTTTAAATATTTTTCCTGCATTTCAACAGGAATTGTGCCATCTAACATTGCTTCCACATATCCTTTGATAGAGGTAAGCGGGGAGCGGAAGTCATGGGAAACATTGGAAACAAACTTTCTTTGATCTTCCTCCAAAGTGTTCATTTCATTTGCCATATATTCGATGGAAGCGGCAAGATAGCCAATCTCATCATTGGTATGTACATTTATTTTTTCGGAAAAATCACCATCGGCGTAGCGCTTTACCCCTTTTGCAAGTTTTCTTATCGGGTGGATAACAAAGTATATCAGCAGACCAAGCAGGAAAAGAAGGCATAAAGATAATAGCCCTAAGGTTAAGTAGGACATATTTAAAAGGTGGTTATTAAAAGTATAGATTTCAGTTAATGGTTTATGAATGACAATATAGCCTTTTACCTGATAATTTAAGGTAATCGGGGAAAAAACACTTAAGGTATCTTCTGAAAAATAGTGATAAAAATTTCCGATTCTAAAGTATTTATTTCCGAAATCAGTGACGTTAAATCCCTCGATGCTTTCAGGATGCTCCATGTCTGCCGGCTTTCTGGAATTAAGTAACACATTACCGTTTTTGTCAACCAGCCAGATCTGGGCAGACAGATAGTCATCCAGTGTTTCGATATGTTCCTGCATATCTTCCGGGGTTAAATTGTGATTGTAATAATCGGCAGCATAGCGTTTGGCAACCACAGTAGCTTCACGATATAAATCGGCAGCAGTATGATTCTGTAAATAATTTAGCTGTACCGTAGAAGTTACCACAGAGACCAGAATAAATCCGAAAATGCCAAAGAGCAGATAACCGATAAAAAGTTTAAAATAAAGTCGTTTTTTCATTTGCCAAAAACTCCGTAAATCAATCTTTTACTTCAAATTTATAGCCAATTCCCCAGACCGTGGAAAGACGCCAGGAGTCATTGTCTTTGATTTTTTCGCGCAAACGTTTGACATGAACATCAACGGTTCTGGTGTCACCAATATATTCGTATCCCCAGATATGATCAAGGAGCTGCTCTCTGGTAAAGACCTGATTTGGAGAGGACGCCAGAAAATAGAGAAGTTCCAGTTCCTTTGGTGGCATTTCGACCGGAGCTCCCTTGTAGAGAACCGAGTAATTTGATAAATTGATGACAAGATCCGGATAAGTCACACACTTAATATCGGAAGCTTCTACCGCAGGTTTTGCAGGCTGGAAACGGCGCAATACTGCTTTCACGCGGGCAACCAGTTCCTTTGAATCAAAGGGTTTTAAAATATAGTCATCCGCACCGAGTTCCAGACCTAAGACTTTATCAAAAATCTCACCTTTTGCGGAAAGCATGATAATCGGAACATTGGATTTGGTACGGATTTCACGGCAGACCTGATAACCATCAATGCCCGGTAACATGAGATCCAGTAAAATTAAGTTTGGCTTACTGGTTTCGAAAGCACGCAGTGCGCTTTCTCCGTCATTTACAATTTCCGTGTCATAACATTCTTTTGTAAGGTAAAGTGAAATTAATTCTGCAATATTATTATCATCGTCTACGATGAGTATTTTTTGTTTTGCTGCCATAAGACATTCCTCCCGGTTAGTAATTAGTTCTATTTATTCAAATTCGGCGATGGTAACACCGGCATCGCCTTCCCCATATTCCCCTAAATGATAAGATTTTACATATTTTAAACGTTTCAGATGTTTGTGCACAGCGGCGCGCAAAGCACCGGTTCCCTTTCCGTGAACAATACGCACAGAAGGAAGATGTGCAATATAGGCATCGTCTAAATATTTGTCTAATAAGGCAATGGCTTCGTCTGTTGTTTTCCCAATCAGATTGATTTCGGTAGAAACGGAAGCAGATTTTGACATTTTGATTTTGCCCGAATTTGCTTTTGTGTTCATCTTTTTGCCATTTATCATGGAAGTTTCATCCGGTAAAAGTACCAAATCCTTTACATTGACCAAAGAGCGGAGAATTCCCATCTGCACATACAAATCTCCTTTGGCATTCGGAAGCGTATGGACGGTTCCTTTTAGATTCATGCTTAATACTTTGACGCTGTCTCCGATTTTTAGTTTCTTAGGAGCATTGTAATTCGGTTTGGTCTGTTTTTTCGCATTTGCCATATTCTTTTCAGCATCTGACATTTTGTTTCGAATCTTGCTTCGTTCTTTTTCCATTTCGCTTGGTGCAGTAGTGGAACCGTATTTATTAAAGTTGCGGATAGAAGTGTCAGCAACTTCTTTTGCTTCTTTTAGGATGGCATAAGCCTGTTCATTTGCTTCGCGTAAAATTTTATCGCGGCTGCTGTCAAGGCGTTCCTGCTTTTCCTCCAGCTTTTTCTTTAAGGAAGCGATTTCGCTCTTATACTGGTTGATTTCTAACTGTTCTTTTTCGACAGTGCGCCGGCTTTCTTCTAAGTCAGCAATTAAATCTTCAAAATTCTGCTCACTTGAAGTAATGCGGCTTTTGGCATCTTCGATAATGTCAGAAGTTAGTCCAAGCTTACCGGAAATGGCAAAAGCATTACTTTTTCCGGGAATACCGATTAAAAGACGGTATGTTGGACTTAAGGTTTCAACATCAAATTCACAACAGGCATTGGTGACGCCGGGTGTGGACAGTGCAAATACTTTGATTTCACTGTAATGTGTGGTTGCCATTGTGCGGATGCCCCGTTCATGAAGTTTGGATAAAATCGAGATTGCAAGGGCAGCACCTTCTGTCGGGTCAGTTCCGGCACAAAGCTCATCAAAAAGAACAAGAGAATGCTCCGTCACATGATTTAAAATAGAAATAATATTTGTCATGTGAGAGGAAAAGGTACTAAGGCTTTGTTCAATACTCTGTTCGTCTCCGATATCTGCAAATACATCATCAAAAATTGCAAGTTCAGAGCGGTCGTTGGCAGGAATATGAAGTCCTGCCTGCCCCATTAATGTAAACAGACCGATTGTCTTTAAAGAAACCGTCTTGCCACCGGTGTTCGGACCGGTTACGATAAGAAGGTCATAATCTTCTCCTAAAATAATGTCAATCGGGACAACTTTATGCTTATTTAAAAGCGGATGACGTCCCTTTCGGATATGAATGTAGCCACGTTCGTTAAAGATTGGAGCAGTTCCATTGTAACTTCTCGCGAGGGATGCTTTGGCAAAAATAAAATCAAGCTCTGTCAAAATCTGATAATTTCTTCGGATTTCCGGAATGGATTCAGCGGCAAGATTGCTTAAATTTGAAAGAATGACAGCGATTTCCTCCTGCTCTTTTAAGTATAGTTCTTTTAATTCGTTATTTAAATTTACAACAGCCATCGGTTCAATGAAAAGTGTGGAACCGGTCGAAGACTGGTCATGTACCATGCCGGGTACCTGATTTTTATATTCTGCTTTGACCGGAAGACAGTAGCGTCCGTTTCGCATGGTAATTACACCATCCTGTAAGCTGTTTCGGATGTTCGTGTTGTTTAGCATTGCAGTCATCTGTGTATGCACCCGGTCATTCATGCCATGAATGTTTCTTCGGATATTTTTTAAATTTGCAGAAGCATCATCTGCAATTTCATCTTCCGATATAATACAACGTTTGATTTCATCGGAAAGCGGTGTTAAAGGCTCGATTTCATCAAATAAAGGATCTAAGGAGTCCTTTGGAGCATCCTCTTTTCCCCGGGAGAAAGCTTTGATACGTTTGGCAGCTTCCAATAAGGAACAGAGTGAGAGAAGTTCACTGATACCGAGCGTGCCGCCAATTTCCAGGCGTTTTAAAGAAGCCTCGACATCATGGATGCCGGAAAAGGAAATGCTTCCTTTTTGAAAAAGGCGTGTCAGTGCGTCCGCGGTCTGTTGTTGATTTTTTTCAATCACAGCCTTATCAGTGGAAGGTTTTAAATTGCGGCAGAGTTCTTTGGCTTTCCCGGAAGAAGCCTGTTCTGTCAGCAGGTCAATTATCTTATTATATTCTAAAGTTCTTAATGCTTTTTCGTTCATAATTAAATTCTCCAAATGTTACAATCTTTTCTTTCTTTAGTATACCCCATGAAAAGCAAAAGCGCAAAATAAATGTTAAGAAAGCCTGCGCAAGCCTTAAAATAGTTGCAACTCCCCCAAAATAGACGTATAATGTGGAATAGACATGTGGAAATGAGGTTTAATATGCCAGAGAGAAAAGAAGACGAGTTTGCTTTTATTAAGGAAAAAATTAAAGACAAGCCGTTGAATAAGCGACGGTTATTAAAGTTTGCAGTAATCATGATACCATTTGCGGTAGCATTTGGTTTGATTGCGTGCTTTGTCATGACACTTGTACAGCCTCATATGCAGAATTTGCTGTATCCAAAGAAAGAGTCTGCTGTAATGATTCCGAGAGATGAATTAGAGACAGAAACGGAGAAATTGGAAGAGGAGACAGAGAAAGAGGCGGAAAAAGAGACAGAGACAGCGGCTCCGGTCTATAATATAACAGAGAAGCAGGAGTTAGAAGTTACGGATTATCAGCAGCTTCAGAATAAAATTTATGCAATCGGGCAGGAAGCAAACAGATCCATTGTTACTGTAACCGGTTTAAAGAGTGGTACGGACTGGCTGCATGCTTCTTATGAAAGTACTGCGGAGGCAAGCGGAATCATTATTGCCAATAATGGGCAGGATCTGCTTATTTTGACGGAGAAAAAAATCATTGCGGATGCACAGGATATCCATGTGACATTTGTAGATGGTGCATTGGCAAAAGCTTCCATGCGGCAGTATGACGGGAATACAGGAATCGCAGTTTTAAGTGTTGCATTGTCGGAATTATCCGATTCTACATTGGCAGCAGTTAAGACAGCAGTGCTTGGAAATTCTTATCTGGTGAAAGCGGGAAATGTAGTGCTTGCAATTGGAAGTCCGCTTGGAACGAACTTTTCCATTACAGCCGGAGATGTTACTGCAACAACAAACAGTATATCGACCTTAGATGCAACATATCATGTTCTCAATACCGATATTGTTGGTAACAGCAGCGGAAGTGGCGTATTGATCAATTTAAATGGTGAAGTTGTTGGTTTTATTATGCAGAGTTTTGGCAGGGATGAAAGTCAGAATACTTTAACAGCAGTGTCGGTTTCTGAGCTGAAAGGTGTGATAGAAAGGATTTCAAATAATCAGCAGATTCCGTATCTTGGAGCAACACTTAATACAGTAACGCAAGAGATGGAGGAAGCATTTGATCTGCCTAAGGGCGTTTATGTCAAATCGGTAGAGATGGATTCTCCTGCGATGAGTGCAGGTCTGCAGAGTGGGGATATCATTGTTGCCATGCAGGGAACAGAGATTACGGAAGTATCAGATTATACAGAAAAGCTGATGTCACTTATGCCGGGTGATTCCATCAATATTACAATCAAACGCCAGGGGACAGATGGATATACCAGGATTACCTGTACGGCAATCGCAGGAGTGCTTGAATAAACAGAATAGAAAGGAAACAACATGAAATATATTGAAACATTGCGTGAGGGAGAACGCATTAATGAAATTTATCTTTGCAAACATAAACAGTCAGCTGTAACAAAGAACGGAAAACCCTATGAATCTGTTACGTTACAGGATAAGACAGGAATCTTAGATGCAAAAATCTGGGATCCGGGGTCACAGGGAATTGATGATTTTGACAGTCTTGATTATATTAATGTTGTTGGAGATATTACGAGCTTTCAGGGAGCGCTGCAGCTTAATATCAAGCGTGTACGCGTGGTACAGCCGGGAGAATATGAACCGGCTGACTATCTTCCGACAAGTGAGAAAGATGTAGATGAAATGTATGCAGAGCTTACTGATTATATTGCAGAAATGGAGAATCCGTATTTGAAGAAGCTTTTAGCAAGCTTTTTTGTGGAGGATGCAGATTTTGAAAAACGTTTCAAGTTTCATTCAGCAGCAAAAAGCGTGCATCATGGGTTTGTCGGCGGTTTGCTGGAGCATACGTTAGGTGTAACAAAGCTTTGTGACTTTTTTGCACAGTCTTATCCGATTTTAAATAAAGACTTACTGGTGTCAGCAGCAATGTTTCATGATATCGGAAAGTTATCTGAGCTTTCTGCATTTCCGGAAAATGATTATACGGATGAAGGACAGCTTCTTGGTCATATTATGATTGGTGCAGAAATGATTGGAGACAGAATCAAAACAATACCGGATTTTCCGGTGAAGCTCGCCAATGAATTAAAGCATTGTATTTTGGCACATCATGGAGAATTGGAATTTGGTTCTCCGAAAAAACCTGCGATTGTGGAAGCGGTGGCATTAAGCTTTGCGGATAATCTGGATGCGAAGATGGAAACAATGAAAGAAGCTTTTTCCAAGGTGCCGGAAGGTAATACGCAGTGGCTTGGATTTAACCGGTTGTTTGATTCTAATATTCGTAAGACCAGTATATAGGAAATAGCAAGGAAAAGACGTATGGAAAAAAGTATTCCAAAGAAGGATGATATATTAGAACTTACGATAGAAGACATGGGCGTAGATGGAGAGGGAATCGGAAAATACGCCGGTGTCACTTTGTTTGTAAAGGATGCATTAATCGGTGATGTCGTTCGTGTTAAAGTCATGAAGATGAAAAAGAGTTATGGCTATGCGAGATTGATGGAGATTTTGTCACCTTCTGCATTTCGGGTAGAACCAAAGTGCAGTCAGCATAAGGCTTGTGGTGGCTGTCAGATTCAGGCACTGGATTATCAAAAGCAGCTTATATTCAAAGAGAATAAGGTAAAAAATAATCTGATTCGGATTGGTGGTTTTAAGGAGATAGAAGTAGAGCCGATTCTTGGCATGGAAAATCCTTATTTTTACCGGAATAAGGCACAGTTTCCGATCGGCAGGGACAAAGAGGGAAAGCTCAGAGCCGGTTTTTTTGCGGCAAGGACACATAGTCTTATCCCGATTGAACGCTGTTATCTTGGCATAGATGTCAATGGTGAAATATTAAAGCGTATTCTGGCAGTTATGGAGCAGTTTCATATTGAGCCATATGACGAAAAATCACATACCGGTCTGGTGCGTCATGTTTTGATTCGTTATGGATTTACGACCAAAGAAATTATGGTCTGCCTTGTTATCAATGGGAAAAAAATACCGGCGGAACAAGAGATTGTGAATTCTTTAACAGACATTGAAGGAATGACCAGTATTTCCGTGAACAGTAATGAAGAAAAGACCAATGTGATTCTTGGAAAAAGAACAAGAACCATTTGGGGGCAGGATTATATTACAGATTATATTGGTGATGTGAAATATCAGATTTCGCCACAATCCTTTTATCAGGTAAATCCGGTACAGACAAAGGTGTTGTACGAAAAAGCAATGGAATATGCAGGACTTACCGGAGAGGAGACAGTCTGGGACTTATATTGCGGAATCGGAACGATTTCTTTATTTCTTGCAAAAAAAGCAAAGAAAGTGTATGGTGTGGAAATTGTACCGCAGGCAATTGAAGACGCAAAAAGAAATGCCAAGATAAATGGAATTACCAATGCAGAATTTTTTGTCGGAAAAGCAGAAGAAGTATATCCACAATATGTAAAAGCCCATAAAGAGGCGGCAGGTGCAGAGGTTATTGTAGTAGATCCACCAAGAAAAGGCTGCGAGGAAAGTCTGCTTGCAACAATGGTTTCCATGAAACCAGAGCGTATTGTATATGTGAGCTGTGATTCCGCAACACTTGCGAGAGATCTGAAATATTTATGCGAAAATGGATATGATTTAAATAGAGTGCAGCCGGTAGATCAGTTCTGCCATACAACACATGTGGAGACAGTCTGTCTGCTGTCGGCAGCCGGAAAATAAAGGTTTGCAATAGAGAGTTATTTGGGGATGAAATAAGGAAAGAGGAGCAGTAACTACATGAAAGAAAGATTGAAATCAAGGTGGCTGTACCTGCTGCTGTTGACGGTATTTTGGGTATTTATTGTAATTACGAATGATCCGTTTGATTTAAAAGAAGGTACCAATAAAGTCGAAAATGTAAGCGCGGGCGATGATATTGTTGCAGCACCCATTACACAGGATACTGTAATTGAACAGACGCTTACCGTAGAACACGATGATTTGCAGGGATTTTCTGTTATGTTTGGTACGAGCGGACAGACCAGAAGGGGACATTCCCATATTCAGGTAACAGATGAAACAGATGGAACCGTTATTTATGACCAGGATGTACGAAATTATAATCTGATTGACAATGCTTACTATTCGTTTCGAATAGATAAGCAGAAAGAATCGGCAGGAAAAACCTATCGTATTACCGTAACAGGGATTGATATCCCGGAGGGAAAGGAAATAGCCTGTTATGCGGGGATTCCATATTCTGATGATATGGAGTCTGTTGTTGTTGATGGAAAAAGGGTAGAAGGAAGAGTTCTTCTTTGTTCTTATTATCATGCCATAGATAGCATGATTCTGGTAAAATTATGTATTACGATTTTGATTTTACTTGCATCCTATTTATTTGTCCTGTTTTTTGACGGGGCAGATGAAAAGAGTTTTTTGCTTTTTAGTGTGACCATTGGATTTTGGGCGATTATTTTAAATCCATTCTGTCATGTATATGATGAATCAACACATTTTTTCCGTTCTTATGCGATAAGTACCGGTGATTTTTTTGATTCCTCAAATGAAGAAGGGCAGATAGGGGCTTATGTTGCGGATAATTATAATGACTTTGTGGGTTCAAGACTTAATATAAAGAATTATATGTTAAATCAGGAACACTATAATCAGAGTTTTAGTGAGACAAATCAGTTTACGGAAAATCCATATATGTCTTCCGTAATTCCACTGCAGCACATGGTGGGAGCAATCGGTATTTTTGTTGGAAATCTGTTTCATATGAGTGCAGTTATGGTGATTCTTCTCGGAAGACTCTGCGATTATGTTTTTTACAGTGTATTTTGTTATCTGGCAATCAAGAATATGAAATATTATAAAACACTGTTTTTTGCAGTTGCCACATTGCCACTTGGACTTTGGCTGGCAGGATCTTTTTCACTTGATCCGATTTTAATTTCCACGAGTCTGTTGTGTTTGTCCATTTGTTTCAAATATTATTTTGACAGAAATTCAGATGTTATGGTATCAAAAGCAGATATGGTGCTTTTACTGGGATGTGGACTTTCGATTGCGTCCGTTAAATATTTTGTCTATGCACCGGTTTTATTATTTTTCTTTTTGATTCCAAAGAAAAAATTCAAAAAGAAAACGTATGTTGGAATGATTATTGCTGCAATTCTTATCGTGGTAGCAATGGGAGCAATTCAGCTTTATCTATTGAAGACAATTCCGTTTGAAGAGGACCGGAATTTTGATGTAAATGTTGTCGCACAGATAAAATGGGTGTTTACACATATCATAGATGCAGCCGGAGTCTTTTTAAAATATTTTGTGGATACCTATATGGTCTATCCGGCAGAATTTAATGCCCCTTATATTGCGAATGGTATTTCTAAAATACTTGGAGTGCTTTTATGCTTTTGCCCATTTATGGAGCAGAAACGTTATCACTTTCCGTCAGAGAAAGAAAAGAAACGATTTACTGTTTTTACAGCAGGTATTTTTGTAATTGTATCATTCCTTGTACTGGCATCCTTATATGCAGGATTTTCGAGTGTGGGAGACAAGGCACTGCTCGGAGTACAGCCGCGTTATCTGTTACCGATTATTATTTTATTTATGCTTAGTCTGTCAAATATCAATGTAGAAAATAAAATAAAAAATTACGATAAAAAACTGGCGTTTGTGATTGCATTAAATACCTGCGAGATGCTTTCCGGACTTATGGTTAGTGCATTTTATGGCTAAACCCGAATTATTCACAGCCTCAGACAAAAGCTGCGAAGCAGCGACAGATACGCTGGCGTAGCTGGTCTGTGGCTTGTCTGTGTGGTGGCTGTGAATAATTCGGGTTAAAGAATCAAGAAAAGCAAAGAGGTTGGCATAGAAAAGTTAAAATTTTTGTGATATGATAAAAAATACATGAGAAAGTAACCCCATCAGGGCAGAGTTAAGGAGATACAAAAAATGGCTAAGGACAAGAAACTTGTAGAAGCAATTACCTCAATGGAAGAGGATTTTGCACAATGGTATACAGATGTAGTAAAAAAAGCGGAGCTTATGGACTATTCTTCAGCAAAGGGCTTTATGATTTTTAAACCGGCCGGTTATGCAATCTGGGAGAATATCCAGCATGAACTGGATCGAAGATTTAAAGAAACCGGTGTAGAGAATGTTTATATGCCGATGTTCATTCCGGAAAGTCTTTTGGAAAAGGAAAAAGACCATGTAGAAGGATTTGCACCGGAAGTAGCATGGGTGACACAGGGAGGATTAAATGAACTGCAGGAACGTTTTTGTGTAAGACCGACTTCCGAGACTTTGTTCTGCGATTTTTATAAAAACGATATCCAGTCTTATCGTGATTTGCCGAAAGTATATAATCAGTGGTGTTCTGTTGTAAGATGGGAAAAGGAAACCAGACCATTTCTTCGTTCAAGGGAATTTTTATGGCAGGAAGGTCATACGGCACATGCAACGGCAGAGGAAGCAGAGGAAAGAACGATTCAGATGTTGAATCTGTATGCGGATTTCTGTGAGGAAGTTCTGGCAATGCCTGTTGTTCGTGGACAGAAAACAGAGAAAGAAAAATTTGCCGGCGCAAAGGCAACTTATACGATTGAAGCTTTAATGCATGATGGAAAAGCACTGCAGTCCGGAACGAGCCACAATTTTGGAGATGGATTTGCAAAAGCATTTGGTATTCAGTATACAGACAAAGATAATACCTTAAAATATGTACATCAGACTTCATGGGGAATGACAACGCGTTTGATTGGTGCCATTATTATGGTACATGGTGATGATTCTGGATTGGTACTGCCGCCGAGAATTGCACCGGTTCAGGCAATGGTTATTCCAATCCGTCAGGATGCCGATGGTGTACTTGCTAAAGCGAACGAAGTAAGAGAGCGTATAGGAAAGGTTTGTCGTGCAAAATTAGATGATTCTGATAAGAGTCCGGGCTGGAAGTTTTCTGAACAGGAAATGCGCGGTATTCCGGTTCGTATTGAACTTGGACCGAAAGATATAGAAGCCGGAAAATGTGTGGTAGTACGTCGTGATACCAGAGAAAAGATAGAAGTTTCTTTGGATGAGCTTGAGACAAAGATACCGGAAATTTTAGAGACTATTCAGAAAGATATGTTTGAACGTGCGAAAAAGCATCGTGATGCACATATTTTTGATGCACATAATTATGATGAACTTAAGGATATCGCAGAGAATAAGCCTGGATTCATTCGTGCAATGTGGTGCGAAGATCAGGCATGTGAGGATAAGATAAAAGAAGATTTGGCAGTGACATCACGTTGTATGCCATTCAATGATCAGGAAAAGATCTCAGATGTATGTGTATGCTGTGGGAAGCCTGCACACAAATTAGTATATTGGGGAAAAGCGTACTAAGATGATAAGGTAATGCAAAAGAAAAAGGTATTTCTGAGGTGAGCGTATGATTGAAAAGTATTATGGGGGAATGATTGAACAGGTCTTCGGAAAAATCGGCAGTCATAGTAAGAATATGACATTGGCAAAATACAGTAATGATTTTTCGGTTCAGAATGTTCAATGGCCAGAAAAGATAAGAGAGCAAAAAGACGTATTTATCTGGGAACATGAATTTGTTCCGGGAAATATGTCAGGGCCGTATGAGCCGTTTTTGGATATTATAGGAACAATGTTTCATGAGTTTTATGATAAGACATTGGAAGATTTTTTAGAAGAGAATGACATTTATTATCTTCAAAGATCACTCATTCGCTCCTATATTGAAAACGGACAGTGTGAAAGAGAAGAACAGCTTATTTTTGGTGAAATTAAATATGAACAGGAGCGTATGCAGGAGGGAATCCTGCGTATGCTGATTTCACTTTCCAAAAAGAAACCATGCCTTATTATTTTAAATCGTATTCAGTTTGCCGCAGGAACGACACTTGCACTTTTGAATTGTTTGTTTGAATCGCCTGATGCGAAAAATATCGGTGTAGTCTTGGGAGAGAATGATTTGACTCACATTCCGGAGCATGTACTTCCGGTATGGGAGACACTTGTGGAGAAGTTAAAGGATGAGAATCAGGTCTTACATATCGGGACAACACAATGCATACAAAAAGAGCAGCCCTTAGATGGTGTAATTGTGAGAGAAGAAGTATTACCGAAGATTACGAATCTGGTACAGATGATGGATTTTTCCCAGGCACTTTTTTATCTGAATGAGATTGAGCGCAGGATTAAGTTTGAAAGCTTTAAGTTGGAGAATGATTTGCATTTTCTGCTCTGGGAGCAGTATTGTTATGCAGCATTTTTTTCTATGGATCTTTCTAAGACACTGGAAATTTGTGAGGAAATTGCAAGTATGCAGACATCTTTTTCATCACAGGAGCAGATGTTCTTTTATTATTATCTTACCGGGAACGTTTTCATGTATCAGGGAAGATTGTTTGATGCAGTAGAATATGCAAAAAAGAGTCAGCAATATGCGAAAAAGATTAAAGATGATAAGAGGCTGTTTTTGGCGGAATTACTGGAGACACAGGCAAGAATGTCCGGCTGGTATAATATCTTTTTTTGCGCACAGAACATAGATATCAGCGATGAATTGATTGAAAAATTGATTCAGTATAATTATAAAAATCATCTGGCATATGTTTATGTTTATGCCTATGATAATAAACCGGAGATTGTAGCAAAAGCATATCAATCAGAGGCACAATTGATTTATTTCAGCAAGGGCGTTGCGCTTGCAAAGGAGATTGGAAATCAGCAGTTGGTTTACAGTGCTTATCAGAAAAATATTATGTTGGCATCTGCCAATGGAATGTATGAAATTGCACTGCTTTATTCCGTGCGGACTTATGAATCTGTTTTGAATAAAAATTCGCAGGAAGTAGGGCGGATTTATAGTGGTTTAGGTTATAATCTGAGTGCACTTGGAAGAACAAAGGATGCAGAGTGGTTTTATAAGAAAGCCATACAGATTTTTTATGATTTGCGATTGCCGGAAGACATTGCGGAAGTATTTTATAATATGTCATTAAATTATATTCAGATGGGTGAATATAAACAGGCAAGTGAATATCTGATGATTTGTATGAAGACGATTGAAAAGCTTCACTTAAATAGTTTGCGGGTTTGCAATGTTTCAAAGCTTTATGGTCTTTTGGCGTTGTGTAGTGTGCTGATGGGAAATCAATTTAACTGTGAGCGTTATTTGTTAAATTGTAAACAATTTTTGAATTACGTTCTGGAAAAGTCAGATGCGGATGAAATAGGAAGTGTTCATGACTATGCAAAATGTGATGATGACTTATTTTTGTACTATTTTTCCCAGGCACTGTTAGATGTACTGCAGGGAAAAGAGAAAGATGCGGCTCAGAACTATACAACGGCGGAGCACCATTTGCGTCAGGCACAAGGAAATCAATCATTTTGTTATTGTTTGTTTCGAGAAAGCAGGATACGTTTTTATGAGTCTATGGGACGGCTTGAACTTCGTGATAATGAACAGGCATTATTGTTGCAATATAAAGAAACAATGCAGAATATTGATATTACAGATTGTTTTGAAAAAATTAAGCATGCAGGGATAGAACGAGAAGACAGTGTTGAAATTTCGTTATCAGAGATTGATGCGTTAATAAGGCAAGAGGGAATTAGTCGCGCATATCAACAGAAAAAACATCAAATGAATTTTATTTCGAGCTGGCAAAAGATGATTGATGTATCCGATGTTTCCGTGAAGACAATGATGCAATCCGTGATGAAAACCTTTTTGTATCATTTTTCTGTGGATAAAGCGCTTTATATCAGGTATCAGGATGAAAAGCCTCAGATTCTATTTGATAATACCGAACGGAAAATTACGGTAGAGAAGCAGCGCTTTATAAAAAAGTGTTTTACGGAGGACCCAAGAGGATTTGTAGTTTCTAAAATCAGCAGTAATTATTCTGCGCATCAAAATATTATTTCTTTATTTGGAGAAGATAATGTATGCTCTATGGTGGCAATTCCGTTTATGAATAATGGAAAACTTGAGAGTGTATTGATTGTTTATGTATTGATGAAGGATAATTGGCATTCTTCGGTAAATCGCTATATGCTGGATGAGGACGACAGGAATTTGTATGAATTGCTGTTCCGTGAAGTACAGTATTCTTTGAATCGTTTGGATGCTTATGAAAAAATTTATGAAATGAATACGAAACTTTATGAATCTGCGATTACCGATCAGCTTACCGGAATTTATAACCGGAAAGGATTTTATCTGCAGATAGAAGAAATTATGGGACGTCTTCAGAAAAAGAAGCAGAAACGAAGTTTTGCATTGATGTTCATTGATTTGGATAATTTTAAAGGATATAATGACACTTTTGGACATGATGTGGGAGACTTGATCTTGAAAGAAATGGCAGGAATTTTTAAGGAGGTCTGTGGGAAAGAGGGATTTGTTTCCAGATATGGCGGGGATGAATTTATTGTCTTTGTGAAAAATAACAAGAAACAGGTCTTAGAACAAATGGCACAGCAGATTTACGGGAAAATTGCTGAAAAAGATGGATTCCGGGCGGAGATTGAGCGAAATTTAATGCGAAAAATTGAATTGAATAAGGATAAGCAAATTTCGTGTTCTATTGGAATTGCCGGTTCGGATGAGGTGCAAAATGAAGAGGATATTAATCGTTTGATTAAGAAAGCGGACGATTTGTTATATCAGATTAAGACCACGGGAAAAGGACGTTATATTTTTATATAGGAGGAGTAAGATGCAGATACAGTTACCTGAGAAAGTAAATACCATAATAGATTGCTTAGAACAGGCAGGATATGAGGCGTATGCAGTTGGTGGCTGTGTCAGGGATACACTTCTTCACAGAGTGCCGGGGGACTGGGATATTACGACTTCTGCAAAGCCGATGGAAGTAAAAAAATTGTTCCGCCGCACGATAGATACCGGGATTGAGCATGGTACGGTTACGGTCATGCTGGATAAGGAAGGGTTTGAAGTAACAACCTATCGGATTGATGGAGAATATGAAGATGCAAGACATCCAAAGCAGGTGGCTTATACAAAAAATCTCTTGGAAGATTTAAAACGGCGTGATTTTACGATTAATGCGATGGCTTATAATAAGCGAGACGGATTGATTGATGCTTTTGGAGGAATTGAGGATTTAAAAAAAGGTGTGATACGGTGCGTGGGGAATCCTATGCACCGCTTTTCAGAAGATGCGCTTCGAATGCTTCGTGCAGTTCGTTTTGCGGCGCAGCTTGGCTTTTCCATTGAAGAAAATACGAAAAAAGCAATTGTTACTTTGGCACCGAATTTGTCTAAAATCAGCGCAGAAAGAATTCAGGTTGAGTTCGTGAAACTTTTAACATCCAATCATCCGGAAGAATTGCGCACCTTGTATGAAACAGGCATTACAGGTATTATTTTTCCGGAATTTAATGTTATGATGAAGGAAGAACAACATAATCCACATCATTGTTATACGGTGGGAGAGCATACCATTGCAGCACTTTGCAATATAAAAGCGGATAAAGTTTTACGTCTTACGATGTTATTACACGATATTGCAAAACCCGTCTGTAAAACAGTGGATGAAAAGGGAATTTGTCATTATTACGGTCATCCGAAAAAGAGTGCAGATATGGCACGGGAATTTTTCCGCCGACTGAAATTTGACGGTGCAACCAGAGATCAGGTTTGTCGGCTGGTGAAGTGGCATGATGATAATCCACCATTGGAAGAGCAGATGATAAGAAAGACCATTCATCGCATCGGAACGCAGTGTTATCCGGCACTGTTTCAAGTAAAGCGTGCAGACATTTTAGCACAAAGTGACTATGAACGGGAAAAAAAGCTCGCTTATGTAGATGCTTATGAAAAGATGTATGATGAGATTATAAAAAAGGGACAGTGCCTTACTTTGAAGGAATTAGCGGTGACGGGAAGTGACCTCATAAAGATAGGGATAAAACCCGGAAAGGAAATTGGTGAAATTCTGGATTTCCTGCTTCAGGAAGTATTAGAACATCCTGAAAACAATACAAAAGAAATTTTATTGGAACTTGTGCAATTACGGCAAAAAAAGTAAAAAACATAAGTATACTTTAAAATGCCTCCTCATAAGATGAAAAGACGTGAGATAACAGTAAGTTTATCTGTTATTTCCGTAAGAAATCGTATGGAGGGGGTAGTTTTGTATAATCAGGCAGAACAATGCATAGAACAATATCCGTTTACCGTCTCCCAGACGTCGAAAGGGCGGGGAGCGTTAATTTGCAGTACCGAATGTGGGGAAAAGGTATTAAAAGAGTATAAAGGTTCTGTTGCAAGAGCAGAAATTTTATATGACGTGGCATGTTTTTTAAAACAGGAAGGGATAACAATAGATGCCATTATAAAAACAACGGAGCAATCCTGTCTTTCGGGAAGTGAAGAAGATGGCTTTTACCTTATGAAAGACTGGTATAGTGGCAGAGAGTGTGATACCAAGAGCAGAGAGGATATTTTGCTTTCCGTAAGAAAGCTTGCAGAACTTCATTTATGCTTAAAACGTTATAGTGGGGAAATTCCGGAATTCATGTGGATTTCGGAACAGGCATTGACAAAAGAGTTTGAAAAACATACCAGAGAGATCAAAAAAGTACGAAATTATGTGCGGGGAAAAAAGAAAAAGAATGTCTTTGAAGAGAAATTCATGGAAACTTATGAGAAGTTTCTGACGCAGGCAGAAGAAGTCCTGGAAGGTTTGCGAATGCAGGCAGAGCAAAGGGAAAATGCACAGTGGAAAGAAATGTACGGGCTCTGTCATGGTGATTACAATCAACATAATATTATTTTTTTAAAAGACGGGATGGCTATTATTAACTTTGAGCAGATGCATTATGAGATTCAGGTAGGGGATCTGGCTCATTTTATGCGAAAAATTCTGGAAAAGCATAACTGGAATACCGGTCTTGGAATGGATATGATCACAGCGTATGATGCGAAAAAGAAGCTTTCCAAGATGGAATGTGAACAGCTTTATTTAAGGCTGGCTTATCCGGAAAAATTCTGGAAAATTGCAAATCATTATTATAATTCGAATAAAGCATGGGTTTCCGGCAGAGATATTGAAAAGCTGGAGAAAATCATGACACAGGAGAAAGCACGGCAGCAATTCCTGCAAATGTTATTTTATTTTGTGAAATAGTATTGTATAATTAAGAAAAAATAAAATGACAGAATAAGATATGAGGTGAAAGTGTGAAGATACAAAGGAAAAGTCTGCTTTTACTGCTTTTGTTGGCAGGAATTATGGCAGGCTGCGGAAAATCCGACAAACCACAGTTTACGACCGGAAAAAATACATATAGCATTGAAAATACAGAGGAGACAGTCGAAAAAGATGCAAGACAGAAAGTGTCCGGTGGGCTTTATGTGATATCAGAGATTGATACACAGATGGAAATAATTACATTTCAAAAGGTTCAGAATGGAAAACTTGTGGAGCATGAATATACCGGTGGAACCTGTTTTTATAATAAGTACGGAGATATGATGCCGGTTTCCTCGTTAGAAGCCGGACAGGTAGTAATGTTTGAGGCAAATAAAGAAACAGATGCTTTGACCAAAGTTCAAATTTCAGCAGAAGCATGGGAAAAAGATGATGTAGAGAACTATAAGTTTGACATGGATAAAAACATGTTGACAATGGGAGGCTCTAATTATCAGATTACAGATAATACCTGTTTTTTTTCGGATGATGGAGAAATTTTAGCGAGTGATATTGAGTCGGGTGACAGGATACGTGTAAATGGAATAGATAAGAAGGTACTTGCCGTAACCGTAACAACAGGGCATGGTGAGCTGACTCTTACGAATACCGATACATTTAATGGAGGATTTATTGGTCTTTATGGAGATAAGCGTTATTATTATGAAATCTCAGATTATATGACAATTGAAATTCCGGAGGGAGATTATACGGTTACATTTACAAATAATGGATATGGCGGAAGCACAGATGTGACGATAGAACGTGGGGAGACAGTTTCCCTAAATCTGGAATCGCTAAAGAGCGAAGAACCGCAGTCCTGTTTGATTGCTTTTACGGCAACGGTGCCTGACACCAAAGTTTTTGTAGATGGAAAAGAAGTTGATATCACACAGCCGGTGGAAGTAATATACGGAACACATTCTTTACAGGCCGCGGCAACCGGCTATACAGCATGGAACAAGCAGCTTATTGTAAATTCGTCTTCTGCAAATATTATTATTGATCTTACGAATGGAAAAGAAGAGGAAGAAGAAACAGAGGAAGAAATCGAAGAGGGTACAGAAGAAATAGAAGAAGACACTGAGACAGATTTGGATGAAACCGACGATAATGGCACTTATAACGGCGGAACCGGAGTCTATAACAGTGGAAGTGGAACATATGCAGGTAAGACGGCAGGAAGTAGTGCGGGTTCCATGGCAGGAAGCAGTGCCGGTTCTCTGGCAGGCTCTACGAGCAATAATACAAGTACAAACACAAATACCCATAATACCACAACAAATACGAACAATTCGAGTACGACAACGACGAATAGTAACAGTACAACAAATAATTCGAATAGCAGTGGGAATACTACAAACGAAACAAACAATACCAATACGACAACAACGAATACCTCAAGTGATAACAATTCCATGAGTAACCGGTATAATACCACAGTGGATAAGAATGATACAACGAATCAGGCAACCAATGCATACCTTGATACATTGTCCGGAATTGTTGATACACTGTCCGGCGGCAAAACCAATTAAAAGGGCGAAAATCCTTGACAAACCTAGGAAAAACAAGTATAAATATATTCGTAGGTAATTTGAAAAAAGAAAACCTCAAATAGAAAATATTTTTAAAGTCCAGAGGAGGAATTTTAACATGAACAAAGCAGAATTAGTTTCAGCTATAGCTGACAAAGCTACATTGTCCAAAAAAGATGCAGAAGCTGCATTGAAAGCTTTTACAGATGTAGTTGCTGAAGAATTAAAAAAGGGTGAAAAAATTCAGTTAGTAGGTTTTGGTACATTTGAAGTATCTGAAAGAGCAGCAAGAACAGGTAGAAACCCACAGACAGGAAAAGAAATGACAATTCCGGCTTCTAAAGCTCCTAAATTCAAAGCAGGAAAAGCTTTAAAAGACATGATTAATGCATAATTAGATTGTGATTATTAGCAGAGGATGTGACGAGGAAGAGTTCTTGTTGTGTCCTCTGTTTTTTATATTGGCAGAACAAAAGCTGTGCAGACTAGTTTATTGAAGTCTGGTAAAGCAGGCAGTAAAGAGAGGGAAAAATATGAGACTGGATAAATTTTTAAAGGTATCAAGACTGATAAAAAGACGTACCGTTGCAAATGAAGCATGCGATGCGGGACGGGTTATGGTCAATGGAAAGCCGGCGAAAGCATCAGTGAATGTTAAAGTTGGTGATGTGATAGAGATTATGTTCGGAACAAAGACGGTAAAGGTTGAGGTGTTAGATCTTCAGGATACGACCAAAAAGGAAGAAGCAAATGACTTATTCCGTTATATTTAAGTAATGGATGAAAAAAGAGAACATATTTTAAAATACTTTCTAATATACTTAAAAAGAGAGGACAATGTCGGATTAAGCTATTAGGGAGGTTTTATATGGAAGAAAAAACGGTTTCTAAGATACATAAAGTACTATTGCAGAACCGGAAGTCAGGAAGCTTTAGTGGTATTATTGATGTACTTTCTTTTGATGTAAGCGAGATTCTATTGGAGACAGAGCTTGGGATGCTTCTGATTAAAGGTAATGATTTACATGTGAATCGACTGACATTAGAAAAAGGTGAGATTGATGTGGAGGGACGGATTGATAGTCTCGCGTATTCGGATGTTAATACTTATAATAATAAGAATGAATCTTTCTTTGGACGTATTTTTAAATGATAGTAAGTGAGAGTATATTAACAGAAGTACGTTTTTTCCTGATTTCCATTCTTTCCGGGGCGACACTCATCTTTTTTTATGATATTTTTCGGGTATTGAGACGAGTTATTGTGCATGGAGCCATATGGATTGCTATTGAGGATTTTTTGTACTGGTTCGTATGTGCTGTATTGTTCTTTGCTATGTTATATCAGGAAAACGACGGACTGGTGCGGGGATTTGCCATGGGAGGTCTGTTTCTTGGCATGCTTGGTTATAATCATTTTGTGAGTCCGGTTATTCTTAGGTATGCAGTTATGATATTGGGATTTTTTATAAAAATATTAAGAAAAATATGTGGAATCTTAATAAAACCTTTAAAAAAAGTAAAAAAGATATTGAAAAAAATAGGAAAGGCAATTAGAATAGGGTTATATAAACTATAACATGGAGGCTTTGTTATGGGTAAAGGTCGAAGAAGAAAAAGTAAGGAAAATCGAATAGGAAAGATGTGTATTTCCGGAATTGTTTTCACATTTCTGATCGTCATGTCGATTCAGATTGTTAATTTATATAAAGAAGATCAGGCTTACCTTGCAAAGGAAAAAGAACTTTCCGCGCAGCTTGAGGAAGCGACAGAAGAACAGCAGCAACTTGCTGATTATGAGCAGTATACACAGTCTCAGGAATATATTGAGGAAGTTGCAAAAAGCAAGCTTGGTCTGGTATATAATAATGAAATCGTGTTTAAAGAACAGAATGAGGAAGACAACTGACAGGAAGATGCCTGCGACAAATACCGCAAGTATCTTCCTGTTTTTTGCGTGAGTAACGAGGAAAATGCGAGGAAAAGCACATTTTTTGCTTGCAGGAAAATGTGACTTTTACGAAGCATTTGAGGAGCACCGCGACAGCGACAGAACTTGTTCTGGAGCTCTCGTTTTATATAGGAAATTCTAACTTGTTAGAAGGAATGAGGCACATAGATTCGATTCGAATCCACATTTGAACGAAGAAAATGCCGAAAACTTTTTGAAAACGGGACAATCGTTTGACAAACATTTCACAACCATATTTTTATAATAGCCTTTGCCGCTTGAAAAAGTGGTTTCAAAAATCAAAAACGGGAGGGTTATTTTAGAGATGAAAAGAATAAAGGTAAAACAGGTGATTACCTATTTGGTGGGGATGTTTTTGTGTAAGGTATCATTTGCAGGGTGTTATCCTTTTATACCGGCATATTTTGCAGCAGTTTATTTACAAGAGAATAACAGAGTGGCTTTTACATTTTTTGTTTATCTTGGGATGCTATTGTTTCTGCCCCTTACCCAGACAGCAAAGTATGCCATGGCGGTGCTATGCACGCTTACGGTGATCCGTCTGGCAGAATGGGTAGACAAAAGTTGCAAAGCATGGGTGGCGGCTGCAGCTGCCGGAATAGCGACAGGCATGCTTTCGGCATTTGGCGGGGTGCTAAACTGGACAAATCAGATTTCTCCGATTACAGGATTGTTTGAAGGCTTGTTCATTTTTGGACTGTCAATGATTGCAAATCATTTTTTTTGTTTGTTTTTTCTGGAAAAGGAAAAGGGAGAAAACAGGAAAAACAAAGAATTACAAAAGGAGGAACAACTTAAAAATTATGCAGATTCTTTTCTCAACCTGTCAAAAGTGTTTTCGGGAATTAATAAGGAAAGCAGAGATTTGTTTGCAGAAGAAGACGGAAAGATGAGAGAAGAAGTGGTTGCTAAAATTTGCATTTCCTGTAATCAATGTGCACTTTGCTGGGAAAGAGAAAGCAGTCCGATGCAGCAGCACTTATCAGCACTTTTAGCAGCAATCCGGCAATGGGGAATGCCAAAGCAGGAACAGGAACAGAATATGAAAGAGTTCTGTCCTTATACGGATGAAATTATAAAAGAAGCAGTACGGGTATTTGAAAAAATAAAGCTGAATGCAGCATGGTATCAAAGACTGAAAGAGAATAGGGAAGTCATTGCGGAACAGTTGGATGCGATGGCATATATCATGGAAGACTGTGCCACACCGCCCAGAGATATCAGTAAAGAAAACACGAGATTATTATCAAAAATTAAGTTTCAGGCAAGAGAACATGGGATTATTGTTTATGATGCAGTTTTATATGAAAAGAAAGATGGGCATAAGCAATTGGTGGTAGAGGCGTCAGTGAAAAAAGACGGCTGTATTCCGGTAAAAGAATTAATAAAGGTGATTAGTGCAGCAGCAGGTCAGAGTGTCCGGGTGCATAAAGATGAAAAAGCTTTAATTGGAAAGGAGAAAATGCGTCTGGTGTTTGAAGAAGATACCAGATATTATGTTATGCATGGCATGGCACGGCTGGTCAAAGAAGGAGCATCGGTTTCCGGAGATAATTTTTCTTTTCAGGATTTAGAAAAAGGGGAATTTGTCATGAGCCTTTCGGACGGGATGGGTTCCGGAACCAGAGCATGCAAAGAAAGCGAAATGGTCATTGAATTGATGGAGAAATTTTTGGAAGCCGGTTTTTCGAAGGAAACAGCAATCCGTATGATGAATTCGGCTATGGTATTACGAGGGGAGGATGACTTGTTTTCGACCATAGACATCAGTGCGATTGATTTGTACGACGGAAATTGTACTTTTTACAAAATTGGTGCTTCTGCTACTTTTATCAAACGGGAAGATAGTGTAGAATGTCTCATATCGGAGAATCTTCCGGTCGGTGTTTATCATAAAGTCGAAATTGATAAGACAAAAAGAACGCTTTGCGATGGAGATTTTATTATTATGGTTTCGGATGGTGTACTTGAGTATCTGCATGTTCCGAATCCGGAAGAAACAATGAAAGGGCTGATTGCAGATTTAAAGACCAGTCATCCGGGTAACATGGCAAAGCAGATTTTAGAGCGGGTCATGCTTTATACTGCGGGAAGAGTACAGGATGATATGACGGTTATGGTAGCTGCAATATGGGAGAAAGAATAAGCAATGATAATACAAAAGACGTTAGCTTTTATCGAAGAAAATCATATGCTGGAAGAATGTGAAACAGTCATTCTTGGTGTTTCGGGCGGAGCAGATTCTGTCTGTCTGTTACTTGTGATGGAAGAAATCTGTAAGCAAAAAAATATTGCGATAAAAGTTGTACACATAGAACATGGTATTCGTGGAAAAGAGAGCATAAATGATGCAGAGTTTGTGGAAAAGCTCTGTAAAGAAAAAGAGATTCCGTTTTTCTTATATTCCTATGATGTCCCGAATGTGGCAAAAGAGAGTGGAGAATCGCTGGAAGAAGCGGGAAGACGCCTTCGTTATGAAGCATTTGAAAAAACGGCTGCACAGTTTCCTAAGGCCAAAATTGCAGTGGCACATAATGAAAATGATGATGCAGAGACGGTTTTATTTCATATGGCAAGGGGAACGGGACTTTTAGGACTTACAGGAATTGCACCGGTGCGCGGTAACATTATAAGACCATTACTTGCGGTAAGCAGAACGGAAATCGAGGCTTATTTAAAGGCAAAGGGGCAGAATTATTGTACGGACAGCACGAATGAACTTACCATTTATGCAAGAAATAAGATTCGTCATGAGGTACTTCCGGCGTTGGAACGGGTGAATGAGAAGGCGGTTTCTCATATTGCAAAAACATCGTATCTGTTATCGGAAGTAGCAGATTATATCAAAGAAGAAACAAAAAAAATCTGTGCAGAGTGTGCAGAAGAATATAAGATGAGGGATGCCTTTTTGGTGAAAAAACAGGAATTATATCACTATCCTGTGTTTTTGCGAAAAGAGGTACTTTATACCTTGTATACAAAATTAGCGGGAAGTTGCAAGAATATAGGTGATGAGCATATTATGCAGCTGCTGGAATTGTTTGACAGGCAAACAGGAAAGCAGATAAATTTGCCATATCATTGTCGGGCATTTCGGGTATATGAGGGAATTTGGATTCAAAAAGACGGGGAAAAAGAGGATGACAGTGAGAAAAAAAATCAAATAAAATCTCTGACATCAGCTTTCACATTTCGTATTATCGATAGAAATTCACAAAATCTTGAAATTCCCAAAAATAAGTATACGAAATGGTTTGATTATGATAAAATAAATGTTAAACTGCAAATTCGTTTCAGGCAGGAAGGGGATTATTTTCTTCTGGATGACAGCGGAAGAAAAAAGAAACTTAAAGACTATTTTATCAATGAAAAAATTCCGCGGGAAGATAGAGAGAAGATCCCTTTGCTTGTGGATGGAAAGCATGTTTTATGGATTGTAGGTTATCGAATCAGTGCTTATTATAAAGTGACAGGAAATACCGCAAGAATATTGGAAGTACATTATAACGGAGGAAACAAACAATGAGTGAGACAGTGCGTGTTATGCTGGAAGAAGACGTGGTAAACAAAAGAATCGCAGAACTTGCAAAGGCGTTGAGTGAAGAATTTGAAGGGGAACAGTTACATTTAATCTGTATTTTGAAGGGCTCCATTTTCTTTACCTGTGAGTTGGCAAAACGGATTACCGTTCCTGTGACAATGGATTTTATGAGCGTTTCAAGCTACGGCTCCGGTACAACATCAAGTGGAAATGTAATCATAAAAAAGGATCTGGATGAGGACATTGAAGGTAAAAATGTTGTAGTGATTGAAGATATTATTGATACCGGAAGAACATTGGCAAGTCTTCTTAAATTATTGGAGAAGAGAAATCCCAAAAAATTAAAGCTTTGTACACTTTTGGATAAGCCGGATCGCAGAATTGCAGATGTAAGTGTGGACTATACCGGTTTTGTAATACCGGATGAATTTGTTGTCGGATATGGTTTGGATTATGATCAAAGATACAGAAATCTTCCATATATCGGTATTTTGGAATTGAGCTAAAACAAAGAGGAGGGTTTCGGGTGAAAAAGAATTTTAGAGGATTTGGCTTTTATGTCATTTTAATTTTAATTGTAATTGGGGTCTGGTATATGTTAGATTCCAATCAGAGTGCTGCTAACACTTATTCAGCACTACAGTTTGAAGAAGATTTGGAAGAAGGCAATATTGCAGCAGTCAAAATCAATCAGAACAGAGAAGTGCCTACCGGTATTCTGGAGATTGTTTTAAAAGACAGTACGACACGGGAGTTGTTTGTTTCTGATGTGAATGATACACAAAAGATGTTAGATGAGTACCATCAGGATTATCAGGTAAGAGATGTTCCAGCAGAGAGCTGGCTTATGAATTTATTGCCGCTGCTTCTGGTATTTGGCGCAATGTTTATTCTTTTTATGATACTCATGAACAATCAGGCGGCGGCAAATGGCGGTGGCTCTAAGATGATGAATTTTGGCAAGAGTCATGCCAAGATGACTACAGACATGGAAAAGAAAGTGACGTTTGATAATGTTGCCGGATTAAAAGAAGAAAAGGAAGAATTAGAAGAAATTGTAGATTTTCTGAAAGAACCGGGAAAATATACGAAACTTGGTGCAAGAATTCCCAAAGGTGTTCTTTTGGTAGGACCTCCGGGAACCGGTAAGACATTGCTTGCCAAAGCAATTGCGGGAGAAGCAGGTGTACCGTTTTTTAGCATTTCCGGTTCTGATTTTGTGGAAATGTTTGTCGGGGTCGGTGCTTCCCGTGTGCGTGACCTTTTTGAGGATGCGAAGAAAAACTCACCTTGTATCGTATTTATTGACGAAATAGATGCTGTTGCAAGACGCAGGGGAACCGGTATGGGCGGTGGCCATGATGAAAGAGAACAGACATTAAATCAGCTTTTGGTCGAGATGGATGGATTTGGTGTCAATGAAGGTATCATTGTTATGGCAGCGACCAACCGTGTTGACATTCTGGATCCTGCGATTATGCGTCCGGGACGTTTTGACAGAAAAGTTCATGTAGGGCGTCCGGATGTCGGTGGAAGAGAAGAAATTTTACAGGTTCATGTTAAGAACAAGCCAATTGGTGATGATGTGGATTTAAAACAGATTGCCCAGACAACAGCCGGATTTACCGGGGCAGATTTGGAAAATCTGATGAACGAGGCTGCAATTGTGGCGGCAAAAGACAATCGCAGTTATATTACGCAAAATGACATTAAACGTTCTTTTGTAAAAGTTGGAATCGGAGCAGAAAAGAAAAGCCGTATTATCAGCGAGAAAGAAAAGAAGATTACAGCATACCATGAATCGGGGCATGCGATTTTATTCCATGTGCTTCCGGATGTGGGACCGGTATATTCGGTGTCTATTATTCCGACTGGACCTGGTGCTGCCGGATATACCATGCCATTGCCGGAAAAAGATGAGATGTTTCGGACAAAGGGCGGTATGTTACAGGAAATCATGGTGGATTTAGGCGGACGTATCGCAGAAGAGATGATTTTTGATGATGTCACGACCGGAGCTTCACAGGATATCAAGCAGGCTACGGAAATGGCAAAGGCGATGGTTACAAAGTATGGTATGTCCGAAAATGTTGGTCTTATCAATTATGATAATGATGATGATGAAGTATTTATTGGTCGTGATCTTGCGCATGCCAGAGGGTATGGTGAAATGGTGGCATCACGTATTGATGAAGAAGTCAAACGTATTATCGATGATTGTTATGCAAAAGCAAAAGCATTGATTGAGGAGCATATAGATGTATTGCATAAGTCGGCTGCCCTGCTTTTGGAAAAAGAAAAGATTAGCCGGGAAGAGTTTGAAGCACTTTTCCAAAATGATGTAACAGAAAACAAAGCAGATTAAAAATGCTTAAAATTAACTAAAAAAGACGATTTACAAGAAAAATGGAAAATAGTACCATAAATTGTAAAAAACGTGAAGAGGATTTTGAAACGTTTGAAAAATGCATTGTGCAAAAACGACAAAAAAGGCCAAAAAAATTTTTTGAGTTTATGCACACTTATGCTGACGAAGATGCTATTATCATAACTGTAAAAACCCCCCAATACATTATAGAGTTTTTGCTACACCCCATAGTAAAAATACCTTCTCCTAAAAGAGGCAGCCGATCGACAAGCTGCCTCTTTTACTGTCTAAAAATAAAAAACGAGTAAAAAGAAAGAAAAAAGAAAGTAAACAAAAATCTCTTTTTAAGTAAAAATAAATCAAAAGAATAAAGTAAAAGACAAAGTGTGTTTTTGCTAAAAGTAATAAAGTTGTAATTTATAAAATTTATGTATAGAATAGATTTGAGCGAAAAAATTGCATTAGTAGGTAAAAGTTGTGCAAAGAAAGAGAAATGGCGGGTATAGAATATGAAATATCAATCAGTGTATGAATTGAACAAAACACAACAGTATATGATGCAGATGCGTCCGGTACTTCATAAAAAGGCGTTATTTAGTGATGGGACGAAAGACTATCGTATTCCTGCAGAGCCAAAGGAAAATGAGAGCGTGGAGATTCGTTTTCGAACTGCAAAGGATAACGTGGATACGGTAATTCTCTGGGCAGATGAGACAGAATATGCTATGGAAAAAATCGAAACGGAAGGCGAGTATGATTATTATGCTGTAAAAGTGCAGCTTACAGATCAGGAGTTTCGTTATTACTTTGAGATTGTAACAGGTATGCTCCATTGCTATTTTGACCGGTTTGGTATAAACAGGGGAGATACGAGACATGAATTTTGCATTATCCCGGGTTTTACAACACCGGATTGGGCAAAAGGTGCAGTTATGTATCAGATTATGGTGGATCGCTTTTATAATGGAGATCCGACCAATGATGTGCTGGATAATGAATATTTCTATATCCGTATGCCGAGTAAAAAAGTAGAAACATGGGAGAAATGCCCGGAAAATTTCAGTGTAGATGAATTTTACGGAGGAGATTTAGAAGGGGTAATACAAAAGCTGGATTATTTAAAAGAGCTTGGAATAGAAGTGATATATTTTAATCCATTGTTTGTTTCACCATCGAATCATAAATATGATATCCAGGATTATGATTATATTGATCCGCATTTTGGAAAAATTGTAGTTGATGAAGGAGAAGTGCTTCCGGACGGATGCCGGGATAATCGTAAAGCAACCAAATATATCTCCCGCGTGACAGATAAAAGAAATTTAGAGGCAAGTAATGAGCTGTTCTGTAAAATGGTGGAGGAAGCGCATAAACGAGGAATCAGGGTAATTCTCGATGGTGTTTTCAACCATTGCGGTTCTTTTAATAAATGGATGGATAGAGAACATCTTTATGTGGACAGGGAAGTTTATGAACCTGGGGCATTTTTAGAGGAAGATAGCCCGTATCGGGATTACTTTGATTTTAAACAGACGGATTGCTGGCCAAATAATACAACTTATGAAGGCTGGTGGGGATATGACACACTTCCTAAGTTGAACTATGAGGGCTCGTCTAAGTTAAAAAATTATATTTTGCAGGTGGCAAAAAAATGGGTTTCACCGCCTTATAATGCAGATGGCTGGCGTCTGGATGTGGCGGCGGATCTTGGGCATAGTGAGGAGAGCAATCATGAGTTTTGGCGTGATTTCCGTAAGGCGGTCAAGGAAGCAAATCCGAATGCTATTGTTCTGGCAGAGCATTATGGAAATGCGACTGAATGGTTAAAAGGTGATCAGTGGGATACAGTCATGAATTATGATGCCTTCATGGAGCCGTTTACATGGTTTCTCACCGGTATGGAAAAACACAGTGATGAATATAGAGAAGACTTGGAAAGTAATCTTGCATTGTTTGAAAGTACGGTACAAAGAACAATGAGTACAATGATGACTTCTTCTTTGTTCTGCGCTATGAATGAACTTTCGAATCATGATCATTCCAGATTTCTTACCAGAACGAATCATAAGGTAGGACGGGCGGAAAATCTTGGCACGGAAGCAGCGGAGCAGGGGGTAAACCGTGGTGTATTTCGAGAAGCGGTTGTAATACAGATGACGTGGCCCGGTGCACCAACGATTTATTATGGCGATGAAGCAGGATTATGTGGCTTTACGGATCCGGATAATCGACGTACTTATCCGTGGGGAAATGAAGACAAGAGCATGATTGAGTTTCACCGTGATATGATAGCAATTCATAAGCGTTACGAAGCGTTTCGAACCGGTTCTATCAAGCTTCTCAATGGTGGGGGCAATATTTTGTGCTATGCGCGATTTAACCGCGAAGAGCAGTTTGTGATAGCGGTCAATAATGATGAACTGGCACGTTATCTGAAGCTTTCCGTATGGGGAGCGGGGATGCCGCATGAGTGCGAATTAGAGCAGATTATGTTTACGAATGAAGGAGGATATTCCATTATGCCGGTCACATATCGGGTGAAAAATGGATATTTGGATTTGACAATGCAGAAACGTTCTGCAATCATTTTGCGTAGAAAGCATTAGAATTTTTGAAATT
>NZ_JADYUI010000016.1 GCF_021531695.1 Roseburia hominis
AATTTGCTATTTAATTGCCTGTATTGCTGAATTTTCAAGGTTCGAATCCCATTTAGGGTGTGGGAAGTTTTAGTTATTTTCTTCCGGTGGTATTAATCCTTTATTACATATTTCGGCGCAGTACACCAATGAAAAATGCAATTCTTTTGATTGCAAGTCTGTTTTTTTATGCATGGGGAGAACCGAAGTTTATTTTGGTTATGCTTACCTCTATTATAGGGAATTATCTACTTGCGTTGGGAGTGGATAAGTATCGTGACAATCAAAGAAAAGTAAAAGGGATTTTAGTTTTAACGGTGGTACTTAATATCGGACTTTTATTTGTATTCAAGTATGCGGATTTTGTGATTCGAAATATTAATATGGCAACAAAGGCAAATATTCCGCTGCTTCATTTGGAGTTGCCCATTGGTATTTCCTTTTTCACTTTTCAGGCAATTTCCTATGTGATTGATGTTTATCGAAAAAACGGAGAAGTACAGAAAAATCCATTTTATGTGGCACTTTATATTTCTTTTTTTCCACAGTTAATTGCAGGACCAATTGTACAGTATAGTACGGTAAATGAACAGATTGTAAACAGAACGGAGACATTTGATAAGTTCTCGGTAGGTGTTTGCAGGTTTTTGGCCGGATTCGGGAAAAAGGTATTGCTTGCGAATAATTTTGCAATTATAGCCGACCATGTTTTTGATAATTATGCGAATGGTGGCTGCCCGGTTGCATTGGCATGGCTTGGTTCTTTTGCATATACATTTCAGATTTTATTTGATTTCTCCGGATATTCTGATATGGCGATTGGATTGGGACTGATGTTTGGATTTAAATTTGAGGAAAACTTTAATTATCCGTATATTTCACAGTCGATAGGAGAATTCTGGCGCCGGTGGCATATTTCTCTTGGAAACTGGTTTAAGGAATATGTGTATTTTCCGCTTGGCGGTTCCAGAGTAAGCAATATGGATAAAGTAATTCGAAATATGCTGGTAGTCTGGCTATTTACCGGAATCTGGCATGGTGCGGAATGGACCTTTCTAATTTGGGGACTTTTAAATTTTGTTTGTCTGGTTTTTGAACGATTTACGAATTTTGAGGAACGAAGGATACCGGGTTTTATCAAATGGTTTTATACGATGTTTATCGTAAATCTTGGCTGGACCATCTTTCGGTCACCGGATTTAGTTTCAGCGGGACATTTTATAAAATCCATGTTTGGTGTTGGAACGTATGCAATATGGTCCAATCAGGTTATTATGTTTTTGAAAGAATATGGAATTTTCTTTGTGGCGGCAATTATTTTTTCGATACCGATTGGCAAACGTTGCAATAAGTTGATTGTAGAAAAGAAAGTGGCTGCAATCGGATTTGATATGATATATCCGGTGTTGATGATTGGCATATTTTTGATTGGAGTTACCTATCTGGTAAAGGGAAGTTACAATCCGTTTATCTATTTTAATTTTTAGGGGGAGAAGTAAATGGAACGTTTATTGGCGAAAAAAAGAATGACAGCAGTGATATTTCTGCTTTTCATTTTTTGCTATGCCGGATTTAATATCAAAAAGGAATTTCCTATTTTGGTTGATAAAATAGAGGAACTGAGGGAAGAAGAGAGTTCTATGTCTGAAATGATTTCAGACATAGAGACAACGATTAATGAAAATGTTTATGGAAGATATCAGTTTATTGATGCTTATGGATATATACAAAAAGCATTGGACAAAAAGGAAGAAAATGCTTTTGAAGTGATAAAGGATGAACAGGGAAAGCTGCATTATACTTATTTTACAGAAGAAACAAATGCAACTGCGAAATTATCAGACCGCATGAAAAATTTAAATGACAGTATCCGGAATAAGGATTGCAAATTGCTTTATCTGATGCCACCGGACAAGTATATTGAGGGTTATACGACCTATGCAACAGGAATTCCATATAGTATGGTAAATGAAACGGCAGATCAGTTTCTTGAGGAACTAAAATCGGAAGAGGTAGATTACATTGATTTTAGAGACTATTTAAAAGATAGTGGACTTGATATGCAGAATGTATTTTTTGATACAGATCATCACTGGAAAATTGAGACGGTTTACTGGGCATCCAATGTATTTTTTGAACAATTGCAGGAGCGGTATGGAGAAAATATTCCAAATGAGGAATATTATGCGGATATAAATAATTATAATCAGATTACCTATGAAGACTGTTTCCTTGGTTCACAGGGAAGAAAGACCGGGCGTTATTATGCGGGAGCAGATGATTTTACCTTGATTTATCCAAAGTTTGCTACGAATTATGAGTTGGAAAGTTCTATTATGGATGATATGAAGTTGACGGGCCGTTTCGAGGAAGCACTTCTTGCAACGCCGGTGTTCCGACAAACAAATACACCATATGATACAGACTTGTATATGTCTTACATGTATGGAAATCAGGCATATGCACATATTGAGAATCTGGATAATCCGGAGGGGCTAAACATTTGCTTTATCAAGGATTCTTATGCTGTACCATTTGCAGCTTTTACATCTTTAAGATGCAATCATGTATATTTACTGGATCCAAGATATTATGAGGAAAGTATGGAGGATTTTATTAATGAACATGATTTGGATTATGTAGTAGTAATGTTCTCACCGGAAGATTTGTCGGAAGAATTTTTTACCTTTGGGGAGAAATAGATACTCGCATAAAATTTGAAAAGTCACTTTTACTTGATTTGATTCAAGGGAAGTGGCTTTTTTTACGGAAAAGAAACAACTCAGGCTAAAATCCATTCCTTACTACGCTTTTTCTACAAAAAATACGTTCCTTTTCGTATAACGTAAGCATGTAAAAGTTTATGCAGGAGGGAAAGAGATATGTCGGTTTTTGCAGATTTACAGCGCAAAAAGACCAAGCTTGCCGTAGTAGGACTTGGATATGTGGGAATGCCGATTGCAGTTGCTTTTGCTAAGAAGGTAGAAGTAATTGGATATGACAGAAATAAGGAGAAAATAAAAGCATATCGCTTGGGAGAAGATGTTACAAATGAAGTAGGAGACAAAGAACTAAAAGAGACGACGGTAACATTTACAGAAGATCCGAAAGAGTTAGAAGAAGCAGGATTTGTTATTGTGGCAGTACCGACACCGATAAACTTAGATAAAACACCGAATCTGACACCGGTGGAAGAAGCCAGCAAAACAGTTGGAAAGTACATAAAGAAAGGAACAATCGTAGTATATGAATCTACAGTCTATCCGGGAGTTACAGAAGATATTTGTATTCCGATTTTAGAAAGAGAGTCCGGTCTTACCTGTGGTGTGGACTTTAAGGTGGGATATTCCCCGGAGCGCATTAATCCCGGAGATAGAAAACATCGGCTTTCTAATATAAAGAAAGTGGTTTCCGGTATGGATAAGGAAACATTAGAAGAAGTGAAAAATGTTTATAATCTTGTCATAGAGGCGGGAACCGTTCCGGTCAGCACGATAAAAACAGCAGAAGCGATTAAGGTGGTGGAAAACAGTCAAAGAGATATTAATATTGCATTTATGAATGAATTAGCGATGGTGTTTGATCGCATGGGAATTGATACCAAAGAAGTAGTGGAAGGGATGAATACCAAATGGAATGCCCTCGGATTTTATCCGGGACTGGTAGGAGGGCATTGCATTGGAGTTGATCCCTATTATTTTACCTATGAGGCAGAGAAATTAGGCTATCACAGCCAGATTATTTTAGCAGGCAGAAAAATTAATGATGATATGGGAATTTATGTGGCAAATTCTGCAATCAAGCAAATGATATTAGCCGGGAAATCACCGAAAAATGCAAAAGTTGCTGTTTTGGGACTGACTTTTAAGGAAAATTGTCCGGACATTCGAAATTCGAAAGTGGCAGATATTATAGGGCGTTTGCGAGAATTTGAAATCGAACCGGTTGTGGTAGATCCGTGGGTGAACGAAGCAGAGGCCAAAGAGACTTATCAGGTAACCATGGCTTCCATGGAAGAAGTTCATGATCTGGATTGTATTATTTTGGCAGTGGCGCATGAAGTATTTCGTGCAATTTCTATCGAAAAACTGGACAAGCTATATAAAGATATTGCACCGGAGGAAAAAGTACTTATTGATGTAAAGAGTGTTTATCCTTTGCATGAAATAGAAAAAGCCGGAATAAGTTATTGGAGATTATAAAATGAGAACAAAAAAACAAATGAGGAGAAATACGGGAATATGGATTGGCGTAGTGCTTATTGTATTACTTTTTATCGGTCGTGAAAAATTTAACGATTTAAGGGATAACGAAATACGAAAGAATGATGAAAAAGAAAACAGTTCGGTAGAAAGACCGGAAAAAGAAATGCAAACAATTTTGGAAAATGGCTATTCTACATGGATTGTTTATTGGGATTTTGATACAGCATGGGATGAAATTGACAGTTGCGGAGAAAAATTGACGGATATAACAATGTTTGAGGCACTTTACACCGGAGAAACGGATGAGGTGTGGCTTCCAAATGAAATGACAGAAATGATAGAAATGGCAAAAGAAAAGTATCAGGGAAAGAAGAGGCTCTATTTGAGTTTTGTCAATGATTTTAAAAACGAAGACGGCACATATTCTCAAAAAGATGTGAAATTGTTGGAACGTTTAGTGAAAACGGAGGAAAGCAGAAAGCGTCATGTAGAAGAAATGATTGCGATGGTAAAAAAGTATGAGCTTGATGGTGTGGAGCTTGATTATGAAAATTTAAAGCGGGCAGAGCATTTAGGAGATTCCTATGCAGAATTTATTGAACTATTATATCAGGAAGCGGAAAAAGAAGGCTTACGGGTAAAAGTAGATGTGGAGTATCAAACGGCACAAAAAGCGAATTTGCCACAAGGACCGGAGTATGTGGTGATGTGCTATAACCTTTTCGGGGAAGGAACCGGACCGGGACCGAAAGCAGACCGTGAATTTCTGATTACTTGTTGTGACAATTATGTAAACCAGAAAAATGTTACAATGGCTTTTTCAACCGGAGGATTTGACTGGGAGGAAGGGATAGGCTGCAAGGCACTTACGGAAAGAGCAGCAGTGGAGCTGTTTTTGGAAAAATGTGGAGAAAATGGAACGCAAAACAGGGATGAAAAGAGTGGCTGTGTATGGTTTCATTATACAGAAGACGGGAAATCGCATGAAGTCTGGTATGCAGATGCAGTAACACTAAATTACTGGAAACAGGTTGTGAAGGGACAGGGATATGAACGAATTGCAATCTGGCGTATGAATGGAAATGATTTAAGCACGTTACAAAAAGTGATAAAAGATGGGGTAATTTATGAGAAAGAAGAATAAGATATTTTTGGCTGCAGGATTTTCGATTGTGGTAATTTGCCTTTTGATTTCTATTTTGCAGTCCCAAACGCAGAAAAGACAGGAACTTTCAAAAAAGGAAGAACAACAGAAGGCAGAACAAATGTTACAGAAGCGTTATTCCTGTGAAGGAAAGATTGCAGAGGCGTTAAAAAAATATGAAAGCAAAGAGAAAGAGAGTGAAGTAATTAAAGAGCCGCTATTACTGGAGAAACGAATCAGTTTAAGCTTTGAAGGTGCTGCAAATGAAGAAATATTGGGAAGAATATTACAAATTTTGCAAGAGCATCAGATAAAGGCAACCTTTTTTATTCCGGCAATGGAGATTGCGGAAAACGAAATGATTGCAAAAATGGTTTTGGAACAAGGGCATGATATGCAAAATTATACGCTGACCGGGAGTTCTCATATGCATGAGTGGGAAGCAGAAGATGTCATTGCAGAATTATGTCGTTCCGAGATGATTTATGAAAAATATTATGGGTATCGACCGGAAGTTGTAAAGTTTCATGCGGTAAATCTTACGGAGGATCTTCTTTATGAAGCAGGCTCGTGCGGTTTGGCGGCGGTAGTAGATGGGAACAGATATTTGAATTATACGAGTTTTTCTGATGAAGAGACAGCAAAGAATTATGTTGAAGCATTACCGAATGGCGCGATGGTATCTATTAAGTTAAACGGTTATCTGGATGATACGGAGTATCAAAGAAATACGGAGGCGGCGTTAGATAAGGAAGCAGGACTTGATACGGAAGAAAAAGAGCCGCTTTTGGAAAATAATCTGCTAAATGTAGTGGAATGGGTTGCATCTGCAATTGAGAATGATGGTTATGAAACGGTGTATGTAAAAGACATAAAAGAAGGTGAGTTGGGAGATTTATCCGGGCAATATACTGCCTTGCGGGAGCAAAATGCAGGAAATACGACAGATGTCACAAATTATGTGTATACCACAGAGCGAAAAGCAGTATTTACTTTCCGCGGAATTAGTAATGAAGCAGAGGTGGATGCAGTTTTAGCAAAGTTACAGGAGTATGGCGTACAGGCAACCTTTTTTGTGACAGCGAAAGAGTTACAGGAGCATCAGGCATTGGTACAGAGAATCTTAGCGAATGGCTGCACGGTTGAAAATGGCGGATATGAAGGAAAATATATGAAAGATGCGGATTTTAACACCGTATGCAATGAAATTTATCTGGCAAAGCTTGCCTTTGAGAAAGAAGGAATAGAGACAGCGTATTATATGCCGACTTCGTCGGAAATTTCAGACATAATGAAGGAAGCAGCATCCGCGCTCGGAGTGAATTTAATTGGTTACCAGTATAATCCGATTCGGGAGGAATATATAGAAAATGCTTATAGCACGGAAAAAATGGTAACGGAATACTTCGGAAAGAACAACCGGGTAATCTGTCGGGGAGATATTGTCTATTTCAACCTTAATATCACACAGGATGAACAACTGGCAGCACAGCTTTTAGATGAGGTTTACCAAAAGAAAGTGCTTCCGACAAAATATGAAGATAATGTGCTTAAAATCTGCACATTATCAGAGATTATGCAGAATACATGGGAATATCCGGCGGCAACCAATGAGACTTATTACCGGATTGAAAAATCAAAGCATGCAAAAAAGAATATGGATGAATTATACGCCAATTATTATATCGGCAATCGATTTGATGAATTAAGTGGTTTTTCAGGTCAGCAGCTTATGAGAATTGATACGACGGGACGGGTAGATACGAAGGGGAAAAACGTTGTATTTTTAACGTTTGATGATTGGGGGGATGAGGAGAGTATCGGAAAAATATTAGAGGTATTAAAGAAGCATCAGGTATCTGCAACATTTTTTGTAAAAACGCAGTATGTCAGTGATTCCGGCAGAAATTTACTTCGTGCAATGGCAGAAGAAGGGCATGATATTGCTTCGCATACGGATACACATATGACGGTCAACATTACGTCCGGGCAGGTCGATAAGCTGCAAAAAGATTTGATAAAAAGTAATCAGAAGTTAGCGTTGGTCGTAGGCAATACCGGGCAAATGACGAATTATTTTCGTCCGCCGACACTGGCAATCAATGAGCTTGGAATGAGAACCATATTTGACAGTGGGTATCTTTACATTGTGAGTGGAGATAATTCGACGGGGGATTACCATGCTAAGAGCAAAGAGGAGATGTTAGATATTCTGATTCATGGAACAAAAATGGAGGATGGTTCACGGATACCGGTTCAGGCGGGAAGTATTATCGTCATGCATATGTCAGAAACGGCGAAGTATACAGCAGCAGCATTGGATGATTATTTGACGTATGAGGAACAGCTTGCATCTTCTGACAGTAATAAGCATAGTTTTGCAAAGCTCAGTGATTGGTTGGAAAAGTAAGGAGTAAGCGTTTATGAGGGAACGATATAAAAAGAAAAAAGGCAGAATAGAAGATGTTTTGCTTAAACCGAAAGAAGACCGAAGAAAACTTTCGAATGTACCGGATAAAACAAACACGCGGAGTAATATAGACCGGCGTAACATAACAGAAATTGACCGGAATACAGATATGGAAGCATTTATAAAAAGTGCAAAATCCGGGATTCGTTATCAGGTAGATTATGAAGTGCTGTTGATTTTAAAAGATAAGAAAGGGAAAAAAAGAAAAATACATACACGGGGAATTGATATTTCTGCCAGTGGCATTTTATTAAGATGTAACGAAGAAAAATGGTTAGAGGCAGTAGAGTACGCAAAAAAAATATGGATAAAATTTGAAATCACACCGGGAAGTATGCCAGAAGGATATGAGATGAAGGTAAAAATCCCGGTGCATTTTGTCCGTGCCGTAAAGACAGACGAAGAAACAATGGGTGGGTTTGCGTTTGAAAAAACGCTTGCACAATATGCAGCGAAAAGGAAAGATGCCATGATGCTTACCACGGCAAGTATCCTGATTACATTTATTTGTGTATTTATTGTCATGATGCGTGCGGAGAGCGTCATCTATTTTAAGTTTAATAAAGGACTTTATCTGTATAGTATTATTGCAGCAACTTTTCTGTTAAGCCGTTATTTTTTCGGAGCAATGTATAAGGTAACGCCGATTGATATGGAGTTTGAACCGGGGGTTACAATTATTATTCCTTGCTTTAACGAAGAAAAATGGATTAAACGGACGATTTTAAGCTGTGTCAATCAGGATTATCCTATGGATAAATTAGAAGTAATCGTAGTAGATGATTGTTCCAACGATCATTCTGTGGAGAAAATAAAAGAAACAATACAGGAGTTAAAAAGCGAGGGCAGTCGTTATGAGATTGAGAATCGCGTAAGCTATATTGTGCAAAGGGAGAACAAAGGAAAAAGAGAAGCTCTGTGTGAAGGAGTAAAAGTGGCAAAGCACGAACTGGTTGTGTTTGTGGATTCTGACAGTTTCTTAGATCCGTTTGCGATTCGAAATCTGATTCAGCCGTTTCGGGATTCCAAAATGGGTGGAGTTGCCGGCAGATGCGATGTAGCCAATACCTATACAAATTATTTGACAAAAATGCAGTCGGTTCGATATTATATTGCATTTCGTGTAATGAAGGCGGCGGAAGCATATTTTGATGCAGTTACCTGTTTGTCCGGACCATTGTCCGCCTACCGCAGACAAATTGTATTAGATCATATGGAGGAGTGGAGAAATCAGAAGTTTTTGGGACAGCGTGCAACATTTGGAGATGACCGGGCAATGACAAATATTGTGTTAAGTCATTATCGTACTGGATATCAGGATACGGCATATTGTTCTACCATAGTACCGAATACAAATAAAGTATTTTTAAAGCAGCAGATGCGTTGGAAACGTTCCTGGCTTAGAGAATCCATTATGGCCGGAAAGTTTATGTGGAGAAAGGAACCGTTTGCAGCATTGTTTTTCTATATCGGTTTGTTTGTTCCTGTGGCGGCACCGGTGGTTGTTGTATACAATCTCATTTATGTGCCGATCATTCAACATATTTTTCCGACTACATTTTTGGTTGGACTGTTACTGATGTCCGGGCTTATGAGTGTTGTGCAGCTTTTATTAAGACGCAGTACAACCTGGTGGTATGGATTTGTTTTTTGTATTTATTATGAGTTGATTCTGCTTTGGCAGATGCCGGTTGCATGGTTTACATTTTGGAAATCGACCTGGGGAACCAGACTGACACCTGCAGATATTGCGGAAGAAGAAAAGAAAAAACAAAAGGAGCAGGAAAAGCAGAAAAAACGATTGAGGGGAGAAGTATAAGGTGAATACAAAAAAGCGGATTCGAACGGTTTTGGAAGCAATTATCCTGATTGCTCTTTTTCTATTCGTGATAAAAAAATTATTTACATTTACGACCTATCAGCCGTACAATGAAGAAGAAACAGATTTGCAGACAAGTGATAGTGGATTTATCGCAATTTCCTATTTTGGAGTTGCAAGGGAAGGAACGGAAACATTAATTAGTGAAGAGGTCTTAGATGCACAGCTTCAGGCATTGTATGATTCCGGATATGTCACGATTTCCCAACAGGATATATGGGATTATTATAATAAAGGAAAGAAATTACCGGAAAAATCATTATTTTTAATGTTTGAAGATGGCAGACGGGATACCGTGGTATTTGCGGAAAAAGTGACAGAAAAATACAACTATTTATCTACCATCATGACGTATGCAAATAAGCTGGAACAAAAGGATTCGGCATTTATACAGCCGAAAGATATGCGTTCGCTGGAAAAAAACGGCTATTGGGAATTTGGAACGAACGGTTACCGGCTTTCTTATATTAATGTTTACAATAAAGATAATCAATATCTTGGCAAACTAACAGCCGAAGAATATCAAGAATTACAGGAATCACTTGGCAGGGATTATAATCATTATTTAATGGATTATATTCGGGATGAAAACCGTATTCCAATGGAATCTTACGCACAAATGAAAGACCGTATTGACGGTGATTACAATAAGATGGAAGAAATTTATACGGATAAGGTGGGAAAAGTGCCGGATTTATATGTGTTAATGCATGCGAATACCGGGCGATTTGGAGAAAATGAAAGAGTGAGCAGCATCAATGAAAGCAACATAAAGCGTATGTTTTCCATGAATTTTAACCGGGAAAGTTATGCAGTCAATAACCTTTCCAATTCGATCTATGATTTGACCAGAGTACAGCCACAAGCATATTGGCATACCAACCATCTTTTGATGAGAATCAAGGATGACACGAACATGCCGGTCAAATGGGTAGACGGAGATGTGAAGAAGAAAGCAGACTGGGAACAGATGGACGGAATATCGGAGTTCTCTGGAGATGAAATCTACCTGACTTGTGAATCGAAGGCAACCGGGACTTTGCGTTTAAAAGGCAGTGAACATTTTAAAGATGTTACCGTAGCAACAGAATTGCAAGGGAATGCATTGGGAAAGCAGGGAATTTATCTTAGAGCAGATAAAGACCTTACGGATTATTTATTTGTTGCAATAGAAAATGAAGAATTAGTGATTCGCACGAGTGGCAATAAAGTTTTGTATACAGAGCCTTTAACGGAAAAAACAGCGGATACTGAGCTTGAATTAAAAGATGCTTCGAATCATAAATTAGTCGTTTCTTTAAAGGGAAATCAATTAACGGTCATGATAGATGATGTCACGAAGATAGAAAATCTGGAGGTTCCGGTCAAAGAAAAAGGTTGTGTTTACTTACAGTCCGGCTGGGGTGGAGAAGCGTACAGCCAGAGAAATCTTGCAGATGATGTTTATGATGGCGTCTTTAAGAATGTGAAAGTTACACAAGCGACGGGAGCTGGGGAAGAAACCGTTTTGTATGATAACATGCTTCATGGAACCGAAAAAGTATTTGCGGATGTGAGAACATTCTGGAATAATCTGGTCAATTTGTTCGTTGAAACCTTTTAAAACAGGGAGGAATCCGGCAAATCCAGGAAACGGTGAATGTGGTATAAGGATAAAGAATGACAAGGAGAAGCGAATGATAACGATTAAAGATATGGCGGAAATTGCAGGCGTTAGTCCCACCACGGTAGCGAATGTGCTGCATGGAAGAACAAAAAAGATGTCAAAAGAGACATTAAAAAAAGTTCAAGATGTCATTGACAGTTCTAACTATGTATCGAATATGGGAGCGAGAGTGTTAGCAAATTATGGTTCCAGAATTATCGGTGTTATTGTAAATTATGATAGAAGAACGGAAAATAATGCATTAGCAGATCCTTTTTATGGAACGATTGTGGGTGCTTTAGAAAAAGAAATCCGGGAACATGGATACTATATGATGTTATATATGGCAGGAAACATTGAGGAGACAGTACGGCTTGCCTGTTCATGGAATATTGAAGGGTTGGTGGCATTGGGATGTACACCTTCGGATGTACGCAAGATGAAACAGCAAATGAAGCTGCCGGTAGTGTTTATTGATTCCTATTTTGAAGATGACGATTATGATTATTGTAACATTGGGCTGGACGATTTTGGCGGTGGCTATGAGATGACAAATTATCTCATCCATCGCGGACATCGAAGGATTGCGTTTCTGGCAGATGAGGAAAAACCGGTAGGCGTTGACCGGGAGCGATTAAGAGGTTATCAAAGGGCGCTTGCTGAAAATGGAATTCCATTCAGAGAGCAGGATTATGTGCCACTCAGTTTTCGGAAACAAACCAGACACACCAGATTATGGGAGTTTTCCAAAGAGCGGTTGAAAGATTACACGGCGCTGTTTTTTGCTTCGGATTTTTATGCGAGTGATGCGGTAAATATTTTTCAATCGCAGGGAATCATGGTGCCGGAGGATATTTCGATTGTCGGTTTTGATGACAATGTGTTTGCAGAACATTTAAGACCAATGCTTACAACCGTACAGCAGCATGTGGAGGATAAAGCTTATTATGCATTTCAGTTACTTCATAAGCTGATAAAAGGAGAGACATGTGAGGAGAAAAACATACATCTTCCGGTGAAGCTGGTGATTCGCGAGAGTGTGAAAACATTAAATTCATAAAATAGTCCTATATATTAGGGGATATCGTTTTGACAAGAAATTGCTAAGGAGATATCCTCTTTTTTTATGCCTATATAGCGATTGTGCAATATACACAAAAAATGGATAACATTGTTGTATATATCATAAGTGTTGCGCAACACCTATTGAGATAAAAATACAATTATGGTAGAATAACCATTGTAAAGGAAAGGTGTTACGCAATACTTATAAAGATGTAGGAGGGAATTATGATGAAAGGAAAAAAATTTTTAGCATTAGGTTTAGTTGTCGCTATGACAGGAAGTATGATTGCCGGATGTGGGGGCTCTTCTGGCAGTAATGGAGACAGTAACAGTGCCGGAGGTACAGAGACAGCGGCAAAAGACGAAAAGCAGGGTGGCGAAGTAGAACTGGAGTTGTTTTCTACAAAGACTGAAAATGCAGATATCCTGCAGAAAATGATTGATGGGTTCATGGAGGAGAATCCGGATATTAAGGTTACACTTACTTCTGAATCTGATGCCGCAACCGTTTTGAAGACGAGATTGACCAAAAATGATATACCGGAGATTGTTGCAATGGGTGGTGATTCCAATTATACAGAGCTTCAGAGTGCCGGTGTGTTACTTGATCTGAGCGGAGAAGATTTTGTTTCAGATGTACAGGAAGCATATCTTGATATGGTTTATGATGTAAATGTTGATAAAGAGCAGACGGCTTATGGTATTCCATATGCGACCAATGCGTCAGGTGTTTTATATAATGAGGACTTGTTTGCGCAGGCAGGCGTAGAAGTGCCGAAGACATGGAGTGAATTCCAGGATGTAGTAGCAAAGTTACAGGAAGCAGGAATTACACCATTTGAGCTTACTTTTGCGGATAGTTGGACTTGTCTGCCACCATGGAATAGCATGGCACCGGTAATTCCGGATGCAAATTTCACAGATGATAGAAAGGCTGGAAGTGTAACATTTGCAGGTACACATGATGAGGTCGTAGAGAAATATTTGTGGATTTTGGATTATGCACAGGAAGATTTCATGGGAACGACCTATACAGATGGTAATGCAGCTTTTGCAAATGGAAGTGCAGCAATGATGATTAATGGTAACTGGGCAATTTCTGAATTCTTAAATACCAATCCGGACATGAATGTCAATATGTTCGCATTCCCATCCGTAGATGATGAGAGTAAAAATACGGTAACCTCCGGTGTAGATGTTTTACTTGCAGTTTCTAATCAGGGAACAGATGAGCAGCAGGAAGCAGCAAAAGAATTCATTCGTTATGCATTAAAACCGGAAGTAGCACAGTCTTATATTGATGATCAGTTTGCATTCTCTGCTGTAAATGGTGTAGAGCAGACAAACGAGACTGTATCCGGTGTTGCAAAAGATATTGCAAATGGAAAAGTATCCAATTTCCCGGATCACTATTATCCGAACGGATTTGATCTTTCCACAATTTTGCAGCAGTGTGCATTAAATAAAGTAAATGGAATGGATAATGCAGAAAATATTTCAGAAACATTGACATCTTGTGATGAACAATATGATGTAGCAAATGTGGAATAAGCATAGAATATGAGGTGTTGTATGAAACAGAAAAAGAGAATTAACATGGTGTTCTATCTTATGGTAGTACCCATGGCGGTCCTGTTTTTCTGTTTCCATACACTTCCGTTTCTGCAGGGTGTGTTTTACAGCTTTACAGATTGGAAAGGGTATGGAGACTGGAATTTCGTGGGACTGAGAAATTATCTTCACATTTTTAAGGATAAAAATGTAATTTCTGCATACCTGTTTACTCTTCAGTTTGCTGTCTGTGCAACAATACTGGTAAATGTATTAAGCCTTGTTTTGGCGTGTGCGTTGAATGCGAAAATTAAATGCAGGAATTTTCTGAAGGCTGTTTTCTTTTTGCCATATATGCTTGGAACATTGATTATCAGTTATGTATTTAAGTACATATTTTCCAATGTAGTACCGGCAATTGGCAAAGCATTGGGGATTGCATCACTAAGCGTCAATATTCTGGGAACGAATCATGCGTGGATTGGGGTATTGGTAGTGACAATCTGGCAGTCTATGGCTTTCAACACACTAATTTATTTATCCGGACTTCAGACTGTAGATCGTGATTTGTATGAAGCAGCGGCATTGGACGGTGCAACCGGTATGAAACGGTTTTTGAAGATTACGTTTCCTCTTATTGCACCATTTTTCACAATTAATATGGTATTAAGCGGTAAAAACTTTCTGATGGCATTTGATCAGTTTATTGCAATGACGAATGGTGGACCGGGAACTGCAACCACAACGATTTCTGTTTTGATTTACAAAAAAGGATTTAGTGGTGGACAGTTTGCATATCAGTCTGCGAACGCGGTACTTTTATTTATTGTGGTTGTCCTGATTTCTGTATTCCAACTTCGTGTATTAGAGAAAAGAGAGGAGAAGGTGAGCTGATGGAAAAGGTAACAAGAATGAAAAAAGAAAAAGTAAATTGGTCTATTACCATTCTTTTATTTTTCATTGCAATCCTGTTCATTTTCGGTCCACTCTATATGACAATAGTGATTGCGCTTAAAAGCCCACAGGAAATGGGAAATGTACTGGCATTGCCTAAGAAGATTCAGTGGAGTAATTTTGTAAAAGCCTGGGAGATGACGGATTATCCAAGAAAATTTGCGAATACATTGTTTATTACGCTGGTAAATCTGGTGTTTACGGTATTTACAAATGCAATGGCATCTTATGCGATAGCGAGAAATCGAAAAAAGAGTAAATTCTTTAATTTGTTATACTACTATTTTATTAGTGCCATGTTCATTCCGTTCAATGTATTGATGCTTCCGTTGGTAAATGAAGCAAATAAACTTCATATTGACAATGTAATTGGTATTACATTTTTGTATATTGTGTTTGGATTACCGATGAATACGTTTTTGTATACCGGATACATCAAATCGATACCGGAAGCGTTGGATGAGGCGGCAATTATAGATGGTGCAACACCGATGCAGACGTTTACGCTCATTATGTTTCCAATGTTAAAGCCAATGACGGCAACGGTGGCAATTTTATCGGTAATGTGGACCTGGAATGATTTTCTGATGCCACTCGTGCTTTTAAGTGATAAAAGCCAGCAGACGCTGCAATTAGCACAGTACATTTTCCAGGGACAGTTCAATACACAGTATAATCTGGCATTTGCGTCTTATCTTTTGGTTATACTTCCGGTTTTGATATTTTATGTTTTATGTCAGAAGTGGATTATTTCGGGAGTGGTGACAGGAGCGGTAAAGCAGTAAATAGAAAGGAATGGCGGGAAAATGAAAAGTGCATGGTGGAAAGAATCCGTTATTTATCAGATATATCCGAGAAGCTTTTGCGATAGCAATGGAGACGGAATTGGAGATATTCAGGGAATTATAAGTAAATTGGATTATTTAAAACGACTTGGGATTGACATCATCTGGCTTTCACCGGTCTATCAGTCACCGAATGAAGATAATGGGTATGATATTAGTGATTATCAGAAAATTATGAAAGAATTCGGGGATATGGAGGATTTTGACAAGCTTCTGGCAGAAGCCCATATGCGAAATATCCGCATTATTATGGATCTTGTGGTAAATCATACATCAGATGAACATGCATGGTTTGTAGAGAGCAGGAAGAGCAAGGACAATCCATATCGGGATTTTTATATTTGGAAAGAAGGAAAAGATGGAAAAGAACCGAATAACTGGGGTTCATGGTTTGGTGGAAGTGCCTGGCAGCATGATGAAGCAACCGATATGTATTATTTACATATTTTCGCCAAAAAGCAGCCGGATTTAAACTGGGATAATTCAGAACTTCGCCAGAAAGTCTATGAGATGATGCGTTGGTGGCTGGAAAAAGGTGTCGATGGATTTCGCATGGATGTTATTAGTCTGATTTCCAAAAATCCGGATTTCCCGGATGGAGAAGTAAATGGTCTGTATGGTGATTTGACACCGTATTGTGCACATGGACCGCATGTCCACGAATATTTGCAGGAAATGAACCGAGAAGTTTTGTCAAAATATGATATTATGACGGTCGGTGAAACAGCCTGTGTTACCCTAGAGGAAGCAAAAAAATACGCAGGTGAAGATCGAAATGAATTGGATATGGTGTTTCAGTTTGAGCATGTGGAGCTCGGAAGCGGCAAATATGGAAAATGGAATGATAAACCGATTGATTTACGAGAGTTAAAATCTGTTTTTCAAAAATGGGAAGAAGGATTAGAGGGAATTGGCTGGAATGCATTGTTCTGGAGCAACCATGATCAGCCAAGAGCAGTTTCCCGTTTTGGAGATGACAAGGAATATTGGGAATACTCGGCAAAAATGCTGGGTGTCTGCCTGCACTTGATGAAAGGGACACCTTATATCTATCAAGGTGAGGAGCTTGGAATGACAAATGCCGGTTTTACGGAACTTTCTGATTATCGGGATTTGGAATCTATTAATGCATATCATGAAATGGTAGAAGAACAGGGCGTTTCTGCGGAGGAGATGATGACATATTTGCAGAAAAAAAGCCGGGATAATGCCAGAACACCAATGCAGTGGAGTGCAGAAGAAAATGCCGGCTTTACAACAGGTGTGCCATGGATTAAAGTCAATTCCAATTATAAGCAAATCAATGCACAGGCACAGTTGGAGAATCCGGATTCCATCTATAATTTTTACCGGCGACTGATACAGCTTCGTCATGAAGAGGAGATTGTTGTACACGGAAGTTTTGAGATGCTTTATAAGGAGAGTGATCAGATTTTTGCCTATCAGCGTGTATTATCTAATATCAAATTAGTGGTATTATGTAATTTTACACCAAATCATGTTGCTTTTGATGGAATACCAAAGAAAGCACAGATTCTTATAGAAAATTATAAAGATGAATGTGGGAATTATCTACGACCGTATGAAGCAATTGCTTATAAAATTTTGGATGATACGCAAGGGTAATTGTAACAGCAATTATTTTGAAATGTGAATAAGGGGCTGTCATTTTATGAATGAAAATTCGTAAGGTGGCAGCTTCATTTTGATATGTCAAAATGAATTGTAGCAAAAAAACAGCTGTAAACGTTTTCAAAAATAGTGCAGGATTTATCTTGTATAATATGACAAAATTAGTTATATTATAAGAAAATAAAATTTTGGGGCGAAGAGATTCGTGCCGAAAGCGACTGGAGGATAGTTTATGAATAAGAAGTTTGGTATTAAAGAAGTTGTTGCCATGGGTATTGGAACAGCATTGTTTGTTGTTCTTACCAATGTACAGATTCCATTGGGATTTATTCCGAATACAGCGTTACAGACCAGAGCAGCGGTTCTGGCATTTTTTACCGCAGTGTTTGGACCGATTGTAGGTGCCGTAATTGGATTTGCAGGTCATGCACTTGGTGATGCAGTATTTTATGGAAGTGTCTGGTGGAGCTGGGTGGTTCCGGAAGCAGTATTTGCAATTATTGTTGGAATTTTTTCAAAAAAATATGCAATTAAAGAGGGTGAGTTTGGAACAAAACAAATTATAATCTTTAATGTGGTACAGGTAATTGCCAATGCTGTTGCATGGATTATAGTTGCACCGGTACTTGATATTCTGATTTATGCAGAGCCGAGAAATAAAGTATTTGTACAGGGCGTGAGTGCATTTGTTGCCAATATTATTGTTGTAGGTGTTCTTGGAACCATACTTGCAGTAGCATATTCAAAAGTTGGAGCGAAATCTTCAAGTTTACAGAAGGAAGACTAGATTAAAAATGAATCAAATAGAACCGATAATAGAATTTAAAGATTTTACATTTAAGTATCGTGCTCAGGTAGAACCAACATTGTATGATATTAATTTATCTGTTTATCCGGGGGAAAAGGTACTTATTGTAGGTCCTTCCGGTTCGGGAAAGTCAACACTGGCTCATTGTATCAATGGGCTGGTGCCTTTTTCTTTTCCGGGAGAAACAACAGGCGAGCTTTTTATAAAAGGACAAAAACCGGAGAAAATGGGAATCTTTGGGTTGTCCAAAATTGTGGGAACTGTTTTGCAGGATACGGATGGACAGTTTGTGGGGCTTACGGTAGCGGAAGATATTGCATTTGCACTGGAAAATGATTGTCTGAAGCAGGAAGATATGAAAAAACGTGTATCAGATGTTGCAAATGTGGTGGAGGTAAATGAACTGCTTCATCATGCACCAAGTGAACTTTCCGGCGGTCAGAAGCAGCGTGTATCCATGGCAGGTGTTATGGTTGATGATGTAGATATTTTATTATTTGATGAGCCACTTGCAAATTTAGATCCGGCAACCGGGAAAAAAGCAATCGCACTCATTGACCAGATCAGTCGAGATAATGATGTCACCGTGCTTATTATTGAGCATCGTTTAGAAGATGCGCTTTATCGAGATGTTGATCGTATTATTGTGGTTGGAGAGGGAAGGATTGTGGCAGATATGTCACCGGATGAGCTTTTGTGCAGCGGAATATTAAAAGAGCAGGGGATTCGTGAGCCTTTGTACTTATCTGCGTTGGAACATGCCGGTTGTACCGTTTTGCCGCAGTCGAAACCGCAACATATTGAAAGCATGGATTTAAGCCCTTATGAGGCTAAGGTTACAGAATGGTTTAAACAAATAGAAAGACCAAAGAAAGAGCCGGTTACGGAAGAAGTTATTGGGATTACAGATTTGTGTTTTTCTTATGTACCCGGACAACCAATTTTAAAGAATATCAATTTTTCGATTCATCGTGGTGAAATGGTCAGTATTGTCGGAAAAAATGGTGCGGGAAAAACCACGCTTTCGAATCTGATTTGCGGATTTTTGACACCGGATCAGGGTGAAATCAGGTTGAATGGAGCAGATATATCCGGTTTGTCGATTAAAGAAAGAGGCGAAAAGATAGGTCTGGTGATGCAGAATCCGAATCAGATGATATCAAAACCAATGATTTTTGACGAGATAGCACTTGGTCTTACAGTTCGTGGTGTGCCGAAAGATGAGATAAAAGAGCGTGTGAATGCTACATTAAAAATCTGTGGATTATATCCATTTCGAAACTGGCCGGTATCTGCTTTAAGTTTCGGGCAGAAAAAGCGTGTTACGATTGCTTCCATCTTAGTTATGAATCCGGATATTCTTATTTTGGATGAGCCGACAGCGGGACAGGATTATCGTCACTATATGGAAATTATGGAATTCTTAAAAGAGCTCAATGAGAAAAAGGGAATTACAATTCTTATGATTACACATGATATGCATTTGATGTTAGAATACACGGATCGTGCGATTGTGGTGGCTGACGGAGAAATTATTATGGATAGTACCCCGGCAAAGGTGTTGACAGATGAGACTGTTGCAAAAAGAGCATATCTAAAAAAGACGTCGCTTTATGATTTGGCAGTAAAATGCAATATAAAAGAGCCGACTGAATTTGTAGACAGCTTTATTTACTATGAAAGAGAGTTAAGGGAAAATGTCTAGGATTCTTACTTATGAAGAAAAAAATACATGGATACATGGACTGAGCGGGGTGACAAAGTTTTTGTTTTTCCTGGTTTGGTCTATTGTCAGTATGCTTACCTATGATACAAGAGTGTTGGCTGTTATGTTGTTACTTAGCTTTGTGATTTTTAAGGTGTCAAAAACTTCCTGGAAGCAGGTGGGAACGGTATTCAAGTTTATTTTGTTATTTCTTGTGTTGAATTTATTGGCAGTATTTCTTTTTTCACCGAATCAGGGAACTGCGATTTATGGAACCAGAACAGTTTTAGTTCCGCTTGTGGGAAGATATTCCATAACAAAGGAACAGTTATTTTATGAATTTAACATTATGCTTAAGTACTTTACGGTTATTCCGGCAGTACTGATGTTTATTGTTACCACGAATCCGAGCGAGTTCGCGGCAAGCTTAAATAAAGTTGGCGTCAGCTATAAAATCAGCTATGCGATAGCAATCGCACTTCGTTATGTGCCGGATGTGCAGAGTGATTTTACGAAAATTAAACATGCACAGGAAGCACGAGGGATAGAAATGTCAAAGAAAGCTTCCCTTATGGAGAGAATCAAGAATATGTCGGCAATTTTATTTCCGCTTATTTTTTCCAGTATGGATCGTATTGATGTAGTCAGCAATGCAATGGAACTGCGCGGGTTTGGAAAAAATAAGAGAAGAACCTGGTATGCCGGTAAAAAGCTTACCGGAAAGGATTATGCGGTAATGATAGCAACCGTATTATTCGCAGTTGCAGCATTGGTGATTACATTTTATGATGGAAATCGGTTTTATAATCCGTTTCAGTAAAAATTGTATGGATTTAGTTAAGATATTTTAGCAGGGATAAATATGGGGAAATATATGTATCGAGCAGGAATAGATTTAGGTGGAACGAATATAAAAGCAGGAATTGTAGATGAAAATAATCAGATTTTAAAACAGGCTTCCGTTCCGACAAGAGTAGAAAGACCTTATGGGGAAATCATAAAAGATATGGCGAAATTGGTGCTTTGCCTTTTGGATGAGCTTTCGATTTCGAAAGAAGAACTTGTCGGAGTCGGAATCGGAAGCCCGGGAACGGTGGACGCAGAAACCGGTTACATTGCGTATTCGAATAATTTCGGATGGGAAAATGTTCCTTTAGTGCCGGAAATGAAAAAATATCTGGATTGTCCAATCCGAGTTTCGAATGATGCAAACTGTGCAGCACTTGGGGAAGTAAAAGCAGGTGCGGCAAAGGAAACGGCAAATGCAGTGCTTCTTACTTTGGGAACGGGTATCGGTGGTGGCGTTGTAATTGACGGAAAAATATTTGAAGGCGCACATGCAGGAGGAGCCGAGCTTGGTCATACCAGTCTTATTATGGGTGGAGAACCATGCACTTGCGGCAGAAAAGGCTGTGTGGAGGCATATGCTTCTGCAACGGCATTAATTCGTGATGCAAAACGTGCCGCCGGAAAGAATCCACAGTCGAAAATGAATGCTTTGTGTGGCGGGAATCTTGAAAACATGAACGGTAAGATTCCGTTTGATGCAGCATGGGATGGCGATGATATAGCAAAGCAGGTTGTAGATAATTATATTACTTATCTTGGAGAGGCAATTACGAATTTTGTAAATATTTTCCGTCCGGATGTGGTACTTTTATCCGGTGGTGTATGCAATCAGAAAGAGCATTTGACAGATCCTTTAAATGCATACATAAAAAATACCTGTTTCGCAAAAGAAAAAGCGATGATACCACCGGTTTGTTGTGCGATTCTCGGAAACAGTGCCGGAATTATTGGAGCGGCTAATCTGATATAGTTCAGAGATTTTTTTTGCAAAAATCCGCAATTCGCAGAGTGTGGGAAATAAACTTTTGGTTGGACATGGAATTGTGAAAACGGTTCCGTGTCTTTTTTGGTGTCAGGTAAGTAAAAAACACTTTCTTTCGAATATTGATAATGCTATAATAGCTTAATAGGTCATATGTGTTTACGTATAATAAATGGAGAATGAAAGATGAAACAGAATATAAAGTTAAGAGGGAAGCTTGGAAGCTGTATACGCTGGCCATTGTTTTTAACGATATTGTTAGTGGCAATCAATGTTCCGCTTTATTTTTGGGATGTGAAAGCGGCAGGAATTGTCAGTGGATTTATTGTCCTTTATTTTTTGATTGTATTTTTTTCTTATTATGCAAGTAAGCCAATTGTGATAAATGAGCTGATCAATTTTGCAACACAATATGGAACGGTACAAAAAAAGCTGTTAAATGAATTAGAGATTCCTTATGTCTTATTGGATCAAGCAGGGAAATTGCTTTGGGTGAATGAACGGTTTACTGCGATTACCGGAAAAGGAAAGAATTATCACAAATCAATTACATCTATTATTCCGTCAGTTACGAAGGAATTAATCCAAAAGCACGATGAATTTGATGATATTCCAATTATGATTGGAGAGAGAAGTTACCGGGTTGTTTTAAAAAAGATATATTTTGATGCTGTGGATGGAGATAATATTATTACCATGGATGAGACAGAGCAGTTTCTGACGGTGATGTATCTTTTTGATGAAACAGAATTGAAATATTATATTAAAGAAAATAATGACCAGAAGATGGTGGCAGGTCTTATTTATATTGATAACTATGAGGAAGCATTGGATAGTATTGAAGATGTCAAACGTTCTTTGCTTATTGCGTTAGTTGACCGGAAAATCAATAAATATTTTTCTGCTGTTGATGCATTGGTTCGTAAAATTGAGAAAGATAAGTATTTTGTTGTATTTAAGCATCAGTATCTCGAAAAGCTTGAAAATGATAAGTTTAAGCTGTTAGAAGAAGTAAAAAGTGTAAAGGTCGGAAATGAAATGGCAGTTACACTTAGTATTGGAATTGGAGATAGTAGCGGAAGCTATAATCAAAAGTATGATTATGCCAGAATGGCAATTGATCTGGCACTGGGGCGTGGTGGAGACCAGGTCGTAGTAAAAGCGGGAGAAGCAATTTCTTATTATGGCGGGAAGTCCAGACAGGTAGAAAAGATGACCCGTGTAAAGGCAAGAGTAAAGGCACATGCGCTTCGGGAAATGATTGAGACCAGAGAACATGTCATTGTCATGGGACATAACATCAGTGACGTGGATTCTTTTGGAGCAGCGATAGGTGTTTATTGTGCGGCAAAGCATATGGGCAAGAAGTGCCAGATTGTGATAAACGAAGTGACATCTTCACTCAGGCCATTAAAAGAACAGTTTTCTGAGGAAAATGGTTATCCGGCTGATTTGTTTGTTACAAGTGAGGAAGCATTAGAAGTTGTGGACGGCAGAACACTTGTCATGGTTGTGGATACAAACCGTCCAAGTTATACAGAATGTCCGCAATTACTTTCAGAATCAAAGAGTATCGTCGTGTTTGACCATCACAGACAGGGCAGTGAAGTGATTGAAAACCCGATGCTATCTTATATTGAGCCATATGCATCCTCGACCTGTGAAATGATTGCTGAAGTGTTGCAGTATTTTTCAGATGATATCAAATTAGAGGCGAGAGAAGCGGATTGTATTTATGCAGGTATTTTGATTGATACCAACAATTTTATGACCAAAACAGGTGTCCGTACCTTCGAGGCGGCGGCATATTTGCGGCGATGTGGTGCAGAAGTTACCAGAGTGCGCAAACTCTTACGGGATGATATGAGTGCGTATAAGGCGAGAGCAGAGGTTGTGCGCCATGCAGAAGTATATCGGAAAGCATTTGCAATTTCCGCATGTTATCCGGATCAGCTGGAGAGTCCGACAGTTGTGGCGGCACAGGCGGCGAATGAACTTTTAAATATTGTTGGGATTAAGGCATCTTTTGTACTAACCGATTATCAGGGGAAAATTTTTGTAAGCTCCCGTTCCATTGACGAAATCAATGTGCAGCTTATCATGGAACGACTTGGCGGTGGAGGTCATTTAAATGTGGCAGGAGCCCAGCTTGCAAATTGCGATATAGAAGAGGCAAAGCGTATGATAGAGCGTACTATTGATGAGATGATAGAAGAAGGAGAGATAGAAATATGAAAATAATTTTATTACAGGATGTGAAATCTCTTGGGAAAAAAGGAGAAATCGTAAACGTTAGTGACGGATATGCAAGAAATATGATTTTGCCGAAAAAATTAGGCGTGGAGGCAAATGGAAAGAATCTGAATGATTTAAAATTGCAAAATCAGCATGCTGAGAAGGTTGCCGAGGAAAATCTTGCAAAGGCAAAGGAACTGGCAAAGGATTTAGAAGATAAAATCGTAGAGGTTAAGATAAAATCCGGTAAGGATGGAAAGACATTTGGTTCCGTTTCTACAAAAGAGATTGCGGCAGCAGTAAAAGAGCAGTTAGGACTGGAGTTAGACAAGAAAAAAATGGTTTTAAATGATGGAATTAAAGCACTTGGCACTTATGAGGTAACTGTTAAGCTTCATCCGAAGGTAACAGGAACATTACGTGTCAAAGTAACAGAGCAGTAAACAGGAGGGCTCTTACGTGGAGGAAACTCTGATAAAAAGGGTTATGCCAAACAGCTTAGAGGCAGAACAATCCGTGATTGGTTCTATGATTATGGATAAAGAAGCCATTGTAGTTGCATCAGAAAGTCTCTTAAAAGAAGATTTCTACCATAAACAATATGGTATTTTATTTGAATCCATGGTGGAATTGTTTAATGAGGGACAGCCGGTTGATTTGGTTACCTTACAAAATAAATTAAAAGAAAAGGATGTACCGCCGGAAATCAGCAGTCTGGAATATGTTAAGGATTTGGTAACAGCAGTACCAACTTCTGCGAACGTAAAATATTATGCAGAAATTGTAAAAGAAAAAGCAGTATTGCGAAAGCTGATCAAGGTGACGGAAAATATTGAGAATGAGTGTTATCTTGGAAAAGAATCTTTAGATGTTATCCTTGCAGATACAGAAAAATCAATTTTTGATTTACTGCAGAATCGCGGTGGCGGTGATTATGTCCCGATTAAAAAAGTTGTTATCAATGCACTTGAGAAGATTGAACTTGCATCAAAGACAAAGGGAAATGTCACTGGTATTGCCACTGGATTTGTTGATTTGGATTATAAAATGGCAGGGCTTCAGCCATCAGATCTGATTCTTGTTGCAGCAAGACCATCTATGGGTAAGACGGCATTTGTCCTCAATATTGCGCAATATGTGGCATTTCACAGTAATTTGACAACGGCTATTTTCTCTCTGGAAATGTCAAAGGAACAGCTCGTAAATCGTTTGTTTTCCTTAGAATCCCGTGTAGATGCGCAGGCACTTCGCTCCGGTAATCTTGCGGATTCCGATTGGGAAAAGCTGATTGAGGGAGCAGGAACGATTGGGCGTTCGAATTTGATTATTGACGATACACCTGGTATTTCCATTTCTGAACTGCGCAGTAAGTGTAGGAAATATAAGCTGGAACATGATTTGAAGTTAGTCATTATCGATTACCTTCAGTTGATGTCCGGTTCCGGTAGGAACAGTGATTCCAGACAACAGGAGATTTCTGAAATTTCTCGTTCTTTAAAAGCGCTGGCAAGAGAGCTTAACGTACCGGTCATAGCATTATCGCAGCTTAGCCGAGCCGTGGAACAAAGACCGGACCACAGACCGATGTTATCGGATTTGCGTGAATCCGGAGCGATTGAACAGGATGCCGATGTGGTTATGTTTATCTATCGTGACGATTATTACAATAAGGATTCGGAGAATAAAAATATTGCGGAAATCATTTTGGCAAAGCAGAGAAATGGTCCAATTGGTACCGTAAATCTTGTTTGGTTGCCACAGTACACAAAGTTTGCGAATATGGAACGAAATTAAACTATTATTTTAAGGAATCTTGCAGATATGGTCAGAATGTTGACTGTATCTGCTTTTTTATGGCGAAATTGCCCGACCGAAAATCATTGTAAGCTTGTCTTCCTATGGGGTATAATAATTGGGAGAAAACAAAGGTTGGGAGGTTATCTGGTGGAAAGAGAACGTTATATGATATCGGATGCTGCGGCAATCGTAAATGTCGAAGCACATGTATTACGTTACTGGGAAGAAGAATTAGAACTTGATATCCCGCGCAATGAAATGGGACACCGTTACTATACAAAAGAGAATCTCGCACAATTTTTAAAGATAAAAGAACTAAAAGAAAAAGGTTATCAGTTGAAGGCAATCAAGATGCTGGTGCAGTCACCGGAGACAATGAATGCCGTGGTATCAGAGGAAAGTGTACAAAGAGGAGTCAGTGTGAGGGTACATAATGAACTGGCAGACAATCAAGAGGCTGCGATGAGAAATCGTATGGAGCAGTTTCAAATGATGATGACCAATATTGTAAAAAATGCTATTGCAGAGAATAATCCAACACTTGGTCATGAAATAGGAGAACAGGTGGGAGATCGTGTATTAAAACACATGAATTATCTGATGCGCGAGCAGGATGAGCAGGAAGAGGAGCGTTACCGTAAATTAGATGAAATGATAAGAAATTATCAGAAGAGTGGAAGAAAGGAGCGAAAAGCGGCAAAGAAAGAAGCAAAGCAGATGGAAAAGAAAGCAAAGCTTTTAAGCCGTAATCGCAAATTGAATCCCAATCAGGCATAGAGAAAAAGAAAAGGTGCAGAACATATCAATTTGATAAGATCTGCACCTTTTGTATGTGACAAAGTGTCTCTGGCAATAACTACTGCTCAATAGCACCAGTAGGGCATGCACCAGCACAAGTACCACAATCTACACAAGCACTTGCATCGATTTCGTATTTGCCATCACCCATAGAGATAGCGCCAACTGGACATTCTCCTTCACAAGTACCGCAAGATACGCAAGCATCTGTAATAACGTAAGCCATTTTATTTTCCTCCTTTAATAATGAAAATCTGAATAGTTAAGCTATGTAGCTTTGAACTCATTTTAATACAAATACAATGTTTTCACAAGTACAAAATTGAATACTTAATTCGTATAAAATAACCAAAATTGGAAATCTTAAAGATAGGTTGCATATTTTAAGAATTTGGCTTATAATAACCAAGTCAATAACGTAGAAGATTTATATTGGAATACAAAAGGAGGACATATATGGCAGCTCAGGTAACAAAAACTACTATGATAGGTGAATTGCTTCAGATTGATGAGAATATAGCACCAATTTTATTAAACATCGGAATGCACTGCTTAGGATGCCCATCTTCTCAGATGGAAACAATAGAAGAAGCAGCTATGGTTCATGGGATCGAACCGGATGCCCTGGTGAAGGAAATTAACGATTTCCTTGCAAAAGCCGATAAATAACTGACAAGCAAAAAGACCAGCTTTCATTTGGAAAGATGGTCTTTTTGCTTTATGAATTCCGATATAATTAAAGTGTAGCTAAAATCTGTAAGGCATTATCTTTTAAAATAATCGGGCAATGTTCTTCAAAGTATGCTTCTTCAGCTTCCGTGTATCTTATTTGTGTAGCATATTCTGCAAGGATGTTGCAAACCTTATTAAATTCTTCCGGTGAATGAGAACCCTTTGTCAGTAATAAATAATATTTATGTGTTGCAGAGTCTTTATAAAGAGTGTTCTGCTCATTGTAAAAATGATTTAAGATATGTGCGAGTTTAGTAACGTCATCAAGATGATGGAATACAAAAATCTTTGATAATTTTACAAGTACATTTACAGGAACATTCTCTGGATTTTTCTTTGCAATTGTTTCATTTAGAGGGATGAACTCCGTTTGCTTTGAATCCGTATTTTCATTGGAAACATTTTTTTCATTTTTCATTTTACGGAACATATCTAAAATGTCATCTGCACCCTCAGGTAATACAGCAGATGCAGAATCAAATGGCATGTCTGCCAAAGCATCTTCGGATCCAGGGTCGGAAAATTTAGAAAAACGAGTGTCTAATTCTTCCGGATATTCTACCTTGCTAATCAGTAAAATGATGGAATCGGAAGACATAGGAACTGCTTCTATCATAAGCGGAATATCGTCAGCCTCAAAACCAAATTCATAAGCAGCCTGCTGCATCATTTCACGGAACAAAGCCTTGGCATTTTCAGAGCCATAAGCAAGTTCGCTAAGCTTAATCTGGCGATTTGCCAAATCTTCTTTGGTTAAGGTGCAACGTATTTGGTTATCGTTTATTTTCTCAATTTTCATCTAATCACTTCCCAACAACCTGATTTTTAATGAAAAGTATATATAATATGATATGCTTTGTCAATTGCCCATTTTCAATATTTTCATGAAAAATTATAAAAAATCTATAAAAATCATAAAAAAAGAAAAAAGTAGTTGAAAAGCGAAAAACGGTATGGTATAAAGGTTGCATGAGATGTGTGTTTCGTTCGAAAAGGAGTGAGGAACGAGATACAGGAAATCATTTGGTTCGGAAAATATCGGATGATAGAATGCATCGGAAGAGGTGGATTCGCTACCGTATATTTAGCTGAACATCTAACGCTTAAAACGTTTCGTGCTATTAAGCAGATTTCAAAATCCGGCATAGACCGGTCCTTGGTTCTGTCCGAAGCAGAACTTCTGAAAAATCTGAAACATCCGGGTATTCCAATTATATTTGATATCGAAGAAGATGAAAATAATATTTATGTCATTGAGGAATACATCGAGGGTGAATCATTAGAAGCATTTGTGCTTCATCAAAACAAAATTTCAGAGAACAATATCATACAGATTGGCTTACAGTTATGCGAAATATTAAATTATTTGCATCAGTTGAAACCATATCCGTTATTGTATTTGGATATGAAGCCGGAACACATTTTTTTGTGTGCAGATCAGATTCGACTGGTGGACTTTGGGATTTCTGCCTATCTGGATGAGAAAAGTAAAATCTATGCATCATATGGAACAAAAGGATATGCGGCACCGGAGCAGTATAAAAAAGAGGCGCTGGGCGTATCAACAGATCTTTATGGTGTAGGCTGCGTACTTTCTTTTTTGGCAAAGGAGGGAGGGACAGTGGTATCAAGAAAACTGTCCGCCATAATAAAACGTGCGATGAAAGAAGAATTGGCATTCCGTTATGCTTCAGCACTCGAAATGGAAGAAGAACTTCTTGCTTTACAAAGAAAAAAACTGCGCTTTAGAAAAAAGCGGACGAAACAGCATCTCTTAAAAAAAATTGCAGTATGCGGAAGTATGGAACGCATCGGAGTAACACATTTTTCCATTGCATTCGTCAGTTTCTTAAATGAGGTAGGCTATTATAGCTTTTATCAGGAAAACAATGAGAAAAATGATTTGTGGAAAATTGCCATGAATCGAAAAAATGTTGTGGAAAAGTCAGGATTTTTATTTTATGAATATTTTTGCGCCAGACGAAACGAACAAGAGAAAGTAAATCCATTGGAATTCGATTATCAGGTCATGGATTGTGGCAGTTTGGGAGATATGACCAAAAATATGCGGGAAGCAGATAGCGTAATTCTGCTTGTTGGAGCAAGAGACTGGGAAAAGGACGAGGCAGTTAAGATGCTTGAAAAATACCGTGATGAAAGAGATATTGTTATTGTAAGTAATTACGGAGATGAAAAAACAGCCAGAGAATATGCAAAGCTGGCAGAAAAACGAGTTTACTGTTTCCCATTAGATGAAAATCCTTTTTGTGTGAATGATAAGAAGTCGGCGTTCTTTCGTCAAATGCTGGAAAAGGAGAGGTGGTGAGAAAAAAGAAGAGGTCTGTGTTAATAAAGAAATAAAATAATTTTATGTGTTTGTTACGAAAAATGTTTTTGAATTATGTGCTATAGTGGGAAAAAAGATAAATAAGAATGAATAACAGAATAAGATTTATTACACAGACCACAGAACAGGAGTTATAAATACTATCACAAAAATCCTTTTGGTTAGAAAAGAAGGAATGGGTATGACAAATAAAAAGAAAAATGAAAATCTTTTCATGGAATTACAATCTATTGAAAATCGAGGGATTACAATTTTTTTTGAGGGAAATCCATGTGATTCCGTTACGGCAGCGAATATCATGACAGTCAATGAAGAAGATGTCTATATGCGGGATTATGTTTTCGATAGAGGAATTCTGAAAGAATTAAGATTTGACAAAGTCAAGCAGGGAAGATAAATAAGAAAAATAAGAAATAAGAAACGAAGAAGAAACAAGAAAAATAAAAAATAAGAGTGTTCTCAATGTCTGACCAGGGAGGGAAAGTGAAGTGAATTCATTTCCCTTCCTTTTTTGACCTTTTGTTTGACGTCAGGATATGATATAATGAGCGCAAGCGAGAAGAACATGTTTACATGTTCGGCGAGCGGCGAAATTAGTGAGTGATGAAATCACGATATAATACATAGAAGTGAGGCACAGAAGGAGGAAAGACTTTGAGACGAAATAAAAAGATGATTCCGGTGGTTGCTGTTTTTATATTGATTGGAGTAGTAATTTTACTCATGTTATGCGGTAACTTCCTGAAAAGATATATACCTACAAAAGAAACAGAAGATTTATCGGAGTATTACGGACTTACCAGCGAAGAAGAGATGGGAGTAGTGCTGAATGACGCATTATTAGAGGCAAAAGGAATTTATGTGGATGGTAAGGCATATCTTGATTACCAAACGATTCATGATCATATCAATGAACGTTTTTACTGGGATGCAAATGAGAATGTATTGCTTTATACGACCCCTTCAGACCTGGTTACGGTGAGTGCAGGGGAGAACCGGTATTTTGTGACCAAGGCAGAAACTCCAACGGATTATACCATTGCGCGTGTAGATGCAGATCAATTATATATTGCTTTGGATTTTGTGCAGCAATATACGAATATGACATATGATTATTTTGAAAATCCAAATCGTGTTACAATCGTGACAGCAACCGGAGATAAACGAATCACTACCACACAGAAAAAAACAGAGATTCGACGAAAGGGTGGAATTAAGAGCCCGATTCTAAAGCAGGTGGAGAAAGGCGAAACACTTGCCGTATTGGACGAGGGAGATACCTGGTGTAAGGTAGCTTCCGAAGATGGACTTATTGGTTATGTGAAGAAGAAGTTTATCGGAGAAATCGGAGAACTCAGTGCACAGAGCGTGACCAATGGTTATAAAGAAGAATTTACGCATATCAGAAAAGATTATGCAATCAATATGGGCTGGCATCAGGTTACCAATCCGGATGCGAATAGCAAGATTGCGTCCGTACTTACTTCGACCAAAGGGGTCAATGTCATTTCTCCGACCTGGTTCTATTTAAATGATAATGCTGGAAATCTTGCATCACTTGCAAATATGGACTATGTAAACTATTGCCATCAAAATGGAGTTGAAGTCTGGGGACTTGTCAGCAATTTGGAGAATAAGGATGTAGATTCTACGGAGGTGCTGACCCATACTTCAAAACGACAGAACCTTGTAAATCAGATTATTGCACAGGCAATTCAGTATAATCTGGATGGAGTGAATGTTGACTTTGAGGCATTGAGTGCAGATTCAGGAGATGGTTTTATTCAGTTTGTAAGAGAATTATCTTTAAAATGTGCCAATAATGGACTGGTTTTGTCTGTGGATAATTATGTGCCGACAGCAAGCAGTGCTTTTTATAACAGAGCGGAACAGGCAAAATTTGCGGATTATATTATTATTATGGGCTATGACGAGCACTATGCAGGTTCGGAAGCCGGTTCCGTGGCTTCTATCGGTTTTGTAAAACAAGGTGTGGAAGATACAATTGCAGAAGGAGTTCCGGCTGATCAGATTGTACTTGGTATGCCATTTTACACCAGAGTCTGGGCACTTACGCCGAAAGATACAGCAGGAGACAGTGTGGAAGCAGCATCCGATGATTATGTAGGGTATGATACCACAAGTCAGGCACTTGGCATGGATGATGTACAAAGTCTTCTTGCAACAAACGGAGCAGTGGCTTCCTGGTCTGAGGAATGTGGACAGAACTATGCAGAGTATGTGAATAGCGGAGTTACTTATCAGGTATGGATTGAGGATGCAGCATCTTTAGAGAAAAAGTTACAGGTTTTAAAGGAAAATAATCTTGCGGGTGCAGCATTTTGGAAATTGGGACTTGAGAATGCAGGAGTGTGGGACACAATTATTAAGTATGTGAATTAGATTTCATAAATTTTGAACAAGGATCGTTTACTCCGAATTATTTACAGCCACCACACAGACAAGCCACAGACCAGCTACGCCAGCGTATCTGTCGCTGCTTCGCAGCTTTTGTCTGAGGCTGTGTGGTGGGTGAATTCTATTCACCCGCCAAGTGAAATCATAAATTCGGCTTACAAGCAAGCTTGACGCACGAATTACAGATTTTACTTGGCTGCTGTGAATAATTCGGGTTTACTTTGTCATAAAAGAAAGGACTCACATCATATCTTTAAATAAGAATATGATGTGGGTTATTTTTTTGAAGAAAAAAATAGAATTATTTATGGCGATTCTCCTTTTGGCAAGTGCATTTCTTCTGGCAAAGAAAGGAAGTGTGCTTACCGGGAACAGTAAAGCAAGAGAAAAAGAAATATGTATTGTGGTTGATGCAGGACATGGCGGAGATGATCCCGGAAAGATTGGGATTAATGATGCATTGGAAAAAGATCTTAATTTATCAATTGCATTAAAGTTAAAGGATCTGCTCAAAAAAGAAGATATTAAAGTAGTTTTAACCAGAAAAGATAAGAATGGTCTGTATTCTGCTTCGGCTACCAATAAAAAAGTAGAAGATATGCGAAAGCGCTGCGATATCATCACAAAGACAATGCCGGTATTTACGGTAAGTATACACCAAAATAGTTATACGGAAGAATATGTAAACGGAGCACAGGTGTTTTACTTTGGTCAATCGAAGGAAGGAAAAGAGTTGGCGGAGACATTGCAGGCAAGCTTAAAAAGGAATCTGAATCCGGAGAATAACCGTGTGGCGAAGGCAAATGAGAGTTATTATCTTTTGAAAAAAACACCGACCCCTACTGTTATTGTTGAATGTGGATTTTTAAGTAACTCGAAGGAAGCAGAACTTTTGGCTACAGATGAATATCAGACGAAAGTCGCAGAAGCAATCCGCGATGGAATTATTGCATATCTGAGGGGAGAAACAATAGAAGAAGCAACAGAAAGTATAGAGAAAAGTACAGAATAAGCACATAAAAAAACATCTATGAACAGATGGAACTGACCGAAAGGGCAGCAATTAGAAAAACTGTTCACAGATGCTTTTTAAGTGCTCTATTTTATTACTGAAAAGTGATATAAAGTCTGGGATTTAAAGCTGTCGCCGCTTTTTAATACAATAGACGGAAAATGAGCGATATTAATACCGTTTGGAAAATGCTGTGTTTCCAGACAAACACTGGTATAAGGCGCATAGGTCGCACCGTCTTTTCCTTTTTGATGCAATGTATAGCAGGCGCTGTACAACTGAAGTCCCGGCTGGTCGGTAAAGCAGGTCATGCGAATACCGCTTTCCTTGGACTGTAAAACAGCGGCTTCTCTGAAACCGGTTCCGTTCAATACGAAGTTATGGTCATAAGTGCCTCCCACTTTTAACTGGGCATCTTCCTTTTCGATATCAGCCCCGATTGTCTTTAAAGTGCGGAAATCAAAAGGGGTTCCTTCGACCGGAATATAATTTCCGGTAGGAATCTGAACATCATTTAATTCGGTAATCTCGTCTGCATCAATACGAAGCTCGTGGTTCAAAATAGTACCACTATTGTGACCATTTAAATTAAAGTAAGTGTGATTTGTCAGATTTATAATGGTATCTTCATCCGTCTGGGCCTCATAGGAAATAGATAATTCATTATCCTCGGACCAACTATAAATGACATTTAAAGTCAAAGTACCCGGATAACCCTCCTCACCGGCAGGTGAAACACGAGATAAAATTAATTTATCGTTAGGGAACTTTGCACCCCAGATTCGGGTACCATACCCGGTCGGTCCGCCATGCAGATGATTGGAACCATTATTTTTTGCAAGGAAATATTCTTTTCCGTTTAAAGAAAAATGAGCGTCGGCAATTCGATTTGCCACTCTGCCGACAACGGCACCAAGACTGGCATCGTCTTTTAAATATTCATCAAAATTCAAAAGACCAAGTGCAACGTCAGTCAATACGCCGTTTTTATCAGGAACGCAGATACTCATGACACGACAGCCATAATCTAAAATCTCTACATAAGCGCCGGAACTGTTTTCCATATGATAAAGAGAAACAGGTTGTCCGTCCGGTGTTGTACCAAACGCTGTTTTCGATATTTTCATTTCTTCTCCTCCAAGAAAATTCACATTTACATTATTTGCAAAGGTAAATTTTCTATTGCTATATAATTTTATGTGTGAATGTTCACTGTGCCTATTATGACACACTTGTAGGAACATGGCAAGTCTTGCCTTATTTTTAGAAAGTGATATAATATCTAAAACACGATTGGAATGAGGCATATATTATGGAAACAACAGTGGTACCGATTGACAGTGAACAAATTTCGGAAGAAAAAATAGAAAAAGCAGCCTTACTTATTAAAAAGGGAGAGATTGTAGCATTTCCGACAGAGACGGTATATGGTCTTGGGGGAGATGCGTTAAATCCGGCAGCTTCCAGGAAAATTTATCAGGCAAAAGGGCGTTCTTTTACCAAACCACTGATTGTATTAATCGCTTCTATGGAAGACCTTGGACAGATTGTTTCGGAGATACCGGAGAATGCCAGAAAGCTGGCAGAAGCATTTTGGCCGGGACCACTTACTATGGTATTAAAAAAGAGTGTTAAAGTTCCGTATGAAACAGCAGGTGGAAAGGAAACAATTGCGGTTCGGATGACATCAAGTCCGATTGCAAGAGCTCTTACGATTGCGAGTGGAGGTTTTTTGACGGCACCCAGCGCAAATATTTCCGGAAAACCAAGCCCTACGTTGGCAGAGCATGTTTTAGGTGATTTGAATGGAAAGATACCGATGATTTTAGATGGCGGAGCCGGCGGCAGTGGGATTGAATCCACGATTATTGATTTGACGAAAGAAGAGCCGTTCATATTGCGGCAGGGTTATATTCCGATTGAGAAGATTACAGAAGTGATTGGTCCTGTGCAGGTCAAAGAGCAGAATACCGGAAAGCAATATGCACCAAAGGCCAAGCTTATTCTGGTGGATGGAGCACCGGAGCGTGTGGCAGAAAAAATTAATGAAATTGCGTCTGAACTGAAAAAAGAAGGAAAAAAAATTGGGATTATTGCTACGGATGAAACGGTAGCATTTTATCAGGCAGGAGAGGTAATAAGCCTTGGTTCAAGAACAGATGAAGATGAACTGGCAAGGCATTTATATCAGATTTTAAGAGAATTTGATCAAAGAGGTGTGGATCGAATTTATTCGGAAAATTTTAAGACAGAGGGAATTGGACAGGTCGTTGCAGATAGATTACGAAAAGCTGCAGGAAATCAGGTCATATATGTATAAGGAGGGTTTTATGAAGATATACGATCGTATTATCTTTGTGGCAGGAAGCGGAACCTGCCGTGCACCAATGGCGGCGGCAATTATGCAGGATTGTGCAATGAAATACCCGGCAGAGATTTTGGCGCGTGGATTAGTGGTACTCTTTCCGGAACCGTTAAATCAAAAAGCGGAAGCAGTTATGATAAGCAATGGTATTATGCTTGAAGATTATACCAGTACGGAATTGACGAATGATGATATTACGGAAAATACGCTTGTACTTGTGATGGAACAGGCGCATCGCAAAAAAGTGCTGGAGAATTTTGAAAACGCATCAGAGGAAAATGTTTATGTGTTAACAGATTATGTAGGGGATGAATTGGAAATCATGAATCCATATGGAGGAACGTTACAGTCCTATGGTTTGTGTTATGAGACGCTTAGGCAGACAATAAAAAAACTTGTGCAAAAACTGAATGGAAACGAAGGAGAATAAGATGGCAAAGACAGTAATCATGGATCATCCGTTGATTCAGCATAAAATCGGAGTTTTAAGACGAGAAGAAACAGGTACAAAAGATTTTCGTATTTTAATCAGTGAAATTGCAATGCTTATGTGCTATGAGGCAACCAGAGATTTGGAATTAGAGGATGTTGAGATTACGACACCAATTTGCAAAACCACTGTAAAGGAGTTAAAAGGTAAGAAACTTGCAGTAATTCCGATTTTAAGGGCAGGTCTTGGAATGGTGGATGGTATGCTTACCATGATTCCTGCAGCCAAAGTAGGTCATATTGGTCTGTATCGGGATCCTGGCACATTAAAACCGGTAGAATATTATTGCAAGCTTCCGGAGGACTGTGATTCCCGTGAAGTCTTTGTGGTAGATCCAATGCTTGCTACCGGAGGTTCCTCCATCGCAGCGATTCAGATGTTAAAGGATAAGGGAGTAAAGAATATTCGTTTTATGTGTATCATTGCAGCGCCGGAAGGAGTAAAGGCAATGCAGGAGGCACATCCGGATGTTGAGCTTTATATTGGAGCATTAGATGAACATTTAAACGAGCATGGTTATATTGTTCCGGGACTTGGTGATGCGGGAGACCGTATTTTCGGAACAAAATAAGTATAAATAGAATGGAGAGAAAAGTGTTGGGCGATAAAAGGACAGATTACATCAGTTGGGATGAGTATTTCATGGGCGTTGCCATGCTATCCGGTATGCGTTCCAAAGATCCTCACACGCAGGTGGGTGCCTGTATTGTCAGTGAGGATAATAAAATTTTATCCATGGGTTACAATGGATTTCCAAAGGGGTGCTCTGATGACGAGTTCCCGTGGGCGAGAGAAGGAGAACCATTAAATAATAAATATTTTTATACCACGCATAGTGAATTGAATGCGATTTTGAATTATCGTGGAGGCAGCTTAGAGGGGGCGAAACTATACGTTACACTTTTTCCCTGCAATGAGTGTGCAAAAGCAATCATTCAGGCAGGAATAAAAACGATTGTGTATGGTGATGACAAATATGAACATACTCCATCTGTTTTGGCATCCAAGCGAATGCTGGATGCGGCGGGGGTGAGGTATTACCGCTATACAAAGACAGGCAGAGAAATCACAATTTCATTGTAGAATATCTTTTAGAAACAGGCAGTTCGGTAGAGCTGCTTTTTTTGTTGTAGGAAATTTTTCAAAAATTCCTATATAAAAAGTACTTTGTGCAACAATGTACAGCTCGCATACTTTTGTTCTTTATATTTAAATTTTACCGTAATTTGACAAAAACTTTAGCTGGATATGATAGTTGACCAGGAAAGTATGATGATAAAATGACGGAGTTAAAAATAAATGAAATGAGGAGAAATACAATGAAAAAAAGAATGTTAGTATTGGTTCTTGCAATGGGAATACTTACAACCGGTATATTTTCGGGTTGTGGACAGAAAGCCCAGACAGAAAGTGTGGATCTTACAACCGTAGATCTGGAAACGATTGAAGAGAAAGCAAAAGAGGAAGGCGAAATTGCTTCTGTCGGAATGCCGGATGATTGGGCAAACTGGAAAAGCAGTTGGGAGACGATTACAAGTACCTATGGACTTGAGCATGAAGATACAGATATGAGTTCTGCGGAAGAACTTTCTATGTTTGAAAATGAAAAAGATGCACCAACGAAAGATATCGGAGATGTGGGACAGGCATTTGGAAAAACCGCGGTAGAAATGGGTGTTGTTCAGCCATATAAGGCATCTACATGGGATTCTATTCCGGATTGGGCAAAAGATCCGGACGGAAACTGGACCATTTCCTATGTAGGAACAATGAGTAGTATGGTAAATCAGGATAAGGTTCCGGAGACAATTGATTCCTGGGAAGCATTAAAAAACAGTAATGCGAAGGTTACCGTTGGTGATGTAGTGCGCGCAGCCTCTTCTCAAATGGCTGTTCTATCCTGTGCCTATGCATTAGGTGGTGATATGGATAATCTGGATCCGGCATTTGAGTATTTTAAGGAATTGGCAGAAGAAGGAAGACTGGATACGGCAGAATTTAGCCAGGAAAGAATGAACCGAGGAGAAATTGAAGTTATGTTAACCTGGGATTATCTGACCTTACAGTATCGTGATCTTACCTTGGCAACGAATCCGGAGCAGAATATTGAATGTCATGTTATGAGAGATGGTGCATTGCAGTCCGGTTATTGTCTGGTGATTAACAAATATGCACCGCATCCATATGCAGCAGCACAGACCGTAGAGTATATGTTAAGTGATGAAGGACAGATTGACCGTGCAAGGGGATATGCAAGACCGATTCGCTCGGATGTAGAATTGCCGGAGGATCTGAAAGCGAAGATGATTGCTGATGAAGAGTACGAAAATGCAATTCCGCTTACAGACACCGAGGCACTTACGGAAACTTGTACACAGATTGCAGAACGTTGGGAAGAAGAAATTGTTCCGTTAATGGAGTAAGGGTTGGTGCAAATATGGAGTATTTGAAAAAAAACGGGAAAAAGCTTTGCTTTTTCCTTCCCTTTTTATTACTGGTTATCTTATTTTTACTGGTGCCGTTTGTCAGTATGGTGAAACAAAGTTTTACAGGCTCGGATGGTGGTTTTAGCATTGCCTGTTTTCAGGAAATCTTTACAAAAACAGTGTATTTGAAAGCAATCAAAAACAGTATCTGGATTTCGATTTGGGCTACCGTAGCGGGACTGATTGTTGATTTTTTTCTGGCGCTTTCTTTAACTAAGGCAACGAAGCGAAAAAAGAACTGGTATTTGTCATTACTAAATTTAACATCAACTTTTGCCGGACTTCCGCTTACGTTGTCATTTATTACAATTCTTGGAACTGCCGGTGTTTTTGTTTTGATTAGTCAGAAAATCGGTTTTTCTGCATTGGCAAATTATAATTTGTATTCCTTGAACGGAATGTTCATTATTTATTTGTATTTCCAAATTCCTATGGGAACGCTGCTTTTAATTCCGGCATTTGAAGAGGTGAAAAAAGAGTGGAGAGAGGCAGCAGTTCTTATGAACTGTAGTCCAATTCGTTTCTGGTGTAAAATTGGAATACCTGTTATGATGCCGGCAATTATGGGAACTACGGGAATGTTGTTTGCCAATGCACTTACTGCTTATACAACACCATATCTTCTGGTCAATAATAGTATTGCTTTATTGCCAATAAAAATTGCAGATATGTTTGTTGGAGATGTAAGACAGAGACCGGAACTTGGAAGTGCACTTTCACTTGTTATGTTAGGTATTATTGTCCTTGTGCTTGGCATTACGAATTTGATAAAAAGAAAATTTGAAAAGGGGCAAAGTAAATGAAGAAAAAGAATTTGATAGGCAATGTTTGGGAATTTATAATTGCCCTGTTTTTAATCCTTCCGCTTGTGGTAACGTTTATTTATTCTTTTGCAGGGCGTTGGATTTCTATTTTACCGGAAAATTTAACATTTGATTTTTATAAGGAAAAATTTTCGGATGGTCAGTTTTTTGCCGGTATTTTGAGAGGTATTTTTGCATCGGCAGTTCCTGTTATTCTTACCAATGTATTTGTGTTACTGGCATTGTTTGCTGTTATTGTATATTTTCCGAAAGTGGAAAAATACATGCAGCTATGCTGTATCATCCCCACAACAATTAACGGAATTATTCTTGCAACGTCTATTCTTTCAACATATGCGGGCAGCAATACGATTTTTTCCAACCGTATTATTATGCTGATTTGTGCGTATTGCATTTTTTGTTTGCCGCTCACCTATCAGGGAATCCGTAACAGTTTATATGCTGTTAATACCAAACGACTGTTGGAAGCAGCTTCTATTTTGGGAGCAGGAGAATTTTACGGATTCGTGCGGATTATTGTTCCGGCAGTCTTACCGGGACTTGTAAATACGGCACTTACTACCTTTGCAGGATTATTTGGAGATTTTGCAATAATAAAAATCATTGCAGCTTCTCAATTTGAAACAGCTCAGACGTATCTGTATAAAAACAGGAATACAGATATTCAGGCGTTTAGTGCAGGCGTAGTAATATTGCTGGTACTTACAATGGTAATTAATCTGATTGTGCATAAAAATGCCGCGAAGGATAGCAAGCGTAGAAAAGAGGAAAATGTATGAGCTATATTGAATTTAAAAATGTGAAAAAATCTTTTGAAGATACAGAAGTATTAAAAGGGATTTCACTTTCCATAGAAAAGGGAGAATTTATCAGTCTGCTTGGACCATCAGGGTGCGGAAAGTCAACATTGTTAAGATGCTTGTCCGGTCTGGAAGAGGTAACAGAGGGCTCTTTTATTTTAGATGGAAGGGATATCACAAAGGATGCACCACAGAAAAGAAATATTGGAATGGTATTTCAGCAGTATTCCTTGTTCCCGAATATGAACGTTGAACAGAATCTTGCATTCGGACTGGAAATAAAGAAAGTGCCAAAAGAGCAGATAAAAAAAGAAGTACAGAGTGCATTGGAAATGGTAGGACTTTTAGATAAAAAGAAGGCATATCCTGCAAATTTATCAGGAGGTCAGCAACAGCGTGTGGCATTGGCGAGAGCAATTGTGTCGAAGCCTAAAGTGCTGCTTTTGGATGAACCACTCAGTGCGATTGATGCAAAATTGCGAAAAAATCTTCAGATTGAAATTCGCAGAATCCAAAAGGAACTAAACATTACGACAATCTTTGTCACACATGATCAGGATGAAGCAATGCTGATGTCAGATCGTGTATGTCTTTTAAATGAAGGAAAGATTGAGCAGGTAGGAAGTCCGGTAGAAATTTATACGAATCCAAAGACAAAGTTTGCGGCAGGATTTATCGGACATTATAATGTGCTGGATGCAGATGAGTTTTATCGGGCATTCCGGGATGAAAAGACAAAGAAATCAGCAATAGCCATTCGTCCGGAAACAATACAGATATCGTTGGAAAAACAGAATCATGAAAATTCATATGAAGTACAGGGAAAAATAATAGAAAGCCGTTCCGTGGGAAGCGTATTGCGTTATCATGTAGATTTAAATGGAATCAATGTGCGTGTGGATACGTTATTTCGCAGTTTTTCTTTATTTGAAAATGGACAGGATGTCTGGGTTTCCTTGGAAAAGCGCAATTGTCTGGAATTAATCTAAGGTTTTTTGGATTAACAGAAATATAATCAAAATAAGAGGAGGAAAAGCAGGATGGAACAGAGAGAGAAAATGTTTTCGGAAAAAGGAAACTGGTATAAAGGAAATTTGCATTCTCATACGACAAATTCAGACGGCAGACTCACACCGGAGGAAGCAGTGCTGGCATATCGTCAGCATGGATATTCTTTTGTCTGCTTTTCAGAGCATGATTATTATACAGATACCCGGAAACAATTTGATTGTGAAGATTTTATCATACTGCCGGGACTGGAAGCCAGTGCTTATATGTTTGATACGACAGGAATCGAACAGATGCCGGAAGGAATTTCTTTAGAACAGGGATATGTAGATATGACGATGGAGAATGCGAAAAAATTACTGCAGCAGGGTTTTATCCCAAGCAGGATTAAGACACATCATATCCATGGAATTCTCGGAACAGAAGCGATGCAAAAGGCGGCAGGTGATAAGGTGTTTCGGGAAAATGAGTATGTACCGTTTTGCGTTTACTTTAATCAATGGGATGGCAGAGAGGTGGCACAGAAACTATCAGATAGCTTAAAGGAGAGAGGTTGTTTTACAACATATAATCATCCGATCTGGTCTCGCGTAGATATGGAGGAAGTGCGGGATCTTACGGGAATCTGGGCAATTGAGTGCTACAATTATGATACAGTAAATGAATGCGCGGAAGGGCAGGACACAGTATTCTGGGATGCGATGCTTCGCCGTGGCAATGACATTATGGGATTTGCTTCAGATGATAATCATAATGGAGGTGTTTTCCCGGACAGCTTTGGTGGTTATGTTATGGTAAAATCAGAAAAGCTGGATCATGAGAATATCGTGAGCAATCTGCTTTCCGGTAACTACTATTTTTCTAATGGGGCGTCGATTACGCAATGGGGAATTCATAATAATAAAGTGTATGTTCAGTGTGATGGCGCAGAACGTATCAATTTTATCTGTGGCGGTGGCATAGGCACAAGCAAAACCGTTATGGCAGAAAACGGGATTGCACTTACACAGGTTGAGTTTCCATTGACAGGCAGAGAGACCTATGTGCGAGTTGAGGTGCATGATATGCAGGGAAAAACGGCATGGACGAATGCAATTACTTTAGAAAAATAAGATGTTAGAATATTTTTATATAACAAAAAGCAGATAACGGGAATCGAACCCGCCTTTCTGGCTTGGGAAGCCAGCGTTCTACCAATGAACCATATCTGCATGAGAATATTATAACATTCCCTCGTAAAAGTGCAAGAAAGAAAAATAAAATCTGCCGGATAAATTTTGAAATGTTCATGAGCAAGTAGCAAAGCGGATTGTGAATGTTTGCTTCCAGTAATGGCAGAATAGCACAAATTGTGCTACAATAAATCAGAAAGCATCATAGAGGGAGGGAAGATTTTATGAAAAGATATGTTATGTTTGCATAGTGTTGGCTATTGCAATAGAAGATAGATTGTTATAGCCAATGCGAATCCTTGAAAATCGTATAAGGAGGCAAACATGGGCTATATAAAAGCAGAGGAGATTCTGCCGGTTGAAGTGATAGAATTAATCCAGCAGTATGTGGATGGAACCAATATTTATATCCCAAGGAAAACAGATCATCGTGCTGCATGGGGAGAAATAACTCGTGCAAAAGAGAAGTTCTGTTTGCGTGATGAGAGCATTTACCGGGATTATCTTAGCGGAATCAAGGTAAAGGAGCTTGCAGAGAAGTATTATTTATCGGATAAAAGTATTTGGAGAATTCTTCGGAAGATGAAAAATGCTGGTTAGAAAAATGGGCTTGTATGAATGATGAAATCATTGGTGCAGGCTCATTTTTTATTATAAATAAAAATGAGGTTGGAACTTACGGTTGTTCTGGATAGAATAAATTTATCAAAGAGAAAGTGGGGAAAATAAAAAATGACGAAACCTTATTACGTTGCATAGCACAGGCTATTGCAAATAAAAATCAAGTAAAAATACAATAGCCAGTGCATATTTCCGGAAAAACAAAAGGAGATGTGACATGAGCTATGTAAACATAATGGAATATGAGGTTATTCCAACAGAAACTTTTAAAATTATCAGAGGATGTGCGGGTTGCGGATGTAAACAGATTTTTTCCAGTAAGGCGAATTTTCGAGTAAATGCAAATGGAAATCATTTAGATGTATGGCTGATATACGGATGTGAAAAGTGTGGACATACCTATAATCTTCCGGTTTATGAGAGAATAAATCCGGCGAAAATAGCAGAAAAAGAGTATAGGAGCTTTTTGTCAAACGATAAAGATATGGTATTTAAAGTTGGAACGGACAAGACAATATTTGCAAGAAATAAAGCAGAAATTGCGAGAAAAGAAATACGATATCAGATAGTTCCGCTCAAGGAGTGCAAAGCAGCATTAGAGAGTAATAATATTATGATTAAACTATACAACTCATATGATATACCAATCAGAGCAGATAAGTTGGTGGCAGAGATTTTGAAAGTAACACGAAATGAGGCGAAAAAATTACTGGCAGAAGGAAGGGTATCCGTTTGCGTAGAAAATAAAGCGAAATAAATCGCTTTTCGTGAAAAGGTGTCAAAAGAGAAAAATAAAAGTTCTTTACATAAAATTACCATATTGTTATAATATTACACGTTGCGAAAAAAGAAGATAAAGGAGAATAAGATGAAGAAAATGAAAAAAATGATTGCAGTCTGCCTGACAGTAGTTATGGTAGCAGCAACAGCAGTCGGATGTGGTAAGTTTGATGCAGAAGGATATGTAGCCGCTTGTTTGGATTTGTTGACAAAAGGTGAGACAGAACAGTATACAAAATTGACAGGTCGTACCGAAGAACAGGCAGAACAGGATTACGAAAATAATATCGATGCAATGATGGAAGCAATGGGAGAATTAAATCTTTCAGAAGACTTGGAAAACAATTACAGAACATTGTATAAAAATATTTATAAGAGCGCAAAATATACCGTAACCGGTTCAGAAAAGATGACAGATAAGGATGGTTATACCGTAACTGTTGAAATTGAGCAAATTACAGGATTATTTGACGGATTGGAAGACGAAGTAACCAATCGTGTTATGAATGAAAAGGATAGCTTAACACCGGATATAACAGAAGCTGAAGTAAACGAATTAGTATTTCAGATTATGTATGATGTATTAAATGAAAGAATGGATGCAATCACTTATAACGAGCCGGAAACTGTTACAGTTGAAGTAGTTGGTGAAGATGGTGTATATTCTATCACAGAGGAAGGATATACAATCCTGGACGATGCATTAATTGATACTGCAGGAATGTAATTCTTTTTATTTGCCGGACGAAATACGTTAATAAAAAACAGCGCCTACCAGATTGACTGGTGACGCTGTTTTTTGTTAGCGCAGACGGCGGGATTTGAACCCGCGTGCCGGTTGCCCGGCTAACTGATTTCGAGTCAGCCCCGTTATGACCACTTCGATACGTCTGCCTAGTGTATAAAACACACTTGTTTAGTATAACATAAAATTACTTAAATGCAAGATTTACTTTATCTTATAGGAAAAATATACTATAATAATATGACACAAGGGTTAAAATTACAAAACAGTAAACACATACGGATTAGAAAGGAAAGGATACATCATTATGAAAAGAATCGGAATGTTGACAAGCGGTGGGGATTGTCAGGCTTTGAATGCGGCTATGCGCGGCGTAGTAAAAGGTTTAAGTGAAAATATTAGTGAACTTGAAATTTACGGATTTTATGAAGGCTATAAAGGACTGATTTACGGGAACTATCGTTTGCTTACTGCAGCCGATTTTTCGGGAATCCTGACGCGTGGAGGAACAATTCTCGGTACTTCCAGACAGCCGTTTAAATATATGCGTACACCGGATGAAAATGGTCTGGATAAGGTCGTGGCGATGAAACAGACATATCATAAGCTGAATCTGGATTGTCTTGTTATTCTGGGAGGAAATGGAACACAGAAGACGGCAAATCTCTTGAGAGAGGAAGGGCTTAATGTTGTGCATCTTCCAAAAACGATTGATAATGATATTTATGGAACGGACGTCACCTTTGGATTTCAGAGTGCGGTTAATGTTGCAACTCAGGCGATAGATTGCATTCATACTACAGCAGCTTCCCATAACCGGGTGTTTATTGTGGAGGTTATGGGACATAAGGTAGGATGGCTTACTTTGTATGCAGGAGTGTCGAGCGGAGCAGATATTATTCTCTTACCGGAAATCCCGTATGATATTAATAAAGTAATAAAAGCAATTAAAAAGCGCAGCGATGCAGGAAAAGGTTTTACTATTTTGGCAGTGGCAGAAGGTGCAATATCAAAAGAAGATGCCGCACTTTCCAAAAAAGAATATAAAAAGAAGCAGGAGCAGTCAAAATACCCGTCTGTATCTTATGAAATTGCAGCACAAATTGAAAAGGCATTGGGAACGGAGGTGCGCGTTGCGGTTCCGGGGCATACACAGCGTGGTGGTAGTCCGTGTCCATATGACAGGGCATTGTGCACAAGACTCGGTGCAGCGGCAGCAAAAGCGATTTTGGATGAAGATTATGGATGCATGATTGCGATGATAAATAATGAAACAAAGCGTGTACCGCTCAGTGAAGTGGCAGGCAAATTAAAGACCGTTGATCCGAACTGTCGGATGATACAGGAGGCAAAGCTGATCGGAATCAGTTTTGGAGATTAAAAGATAGAGTCAGAAAGAGGAAAATCATATGTCTTATACGGCATTATACCGAAAGTTCCGCCCTTTGGAATTTGAGGATGTGAAAGGACAGGACCATATTGTTACGACATTAAAAAATCAGATAAAATATGACAGAATCGGACATGCTTATCTTTTTTGCGGAACAAGAGGAACCGGAAAGACAACCATAGCAAAAATATTTGCCAAGGCAGTGAATTGTGAACATCCGGTAGATGGAAGTCCGTGCGGAACATGTCCGACATGTAAGGCAATTGCGGCAGGAACCTCTATGAATGTCATTGAAATTGATGCAGCATCCAACAATGGTGTGGATAATATCAGAGAAATCAGGGAAGAAGTAGCATACAGACCGACAGAAGGAAAATATAAAGTCTATATCATAGATGAGGTTCATATGCTTTCTACAGGAGCTTTTAATGCATTGCTAAAGACGTTGGAGGAGCCGCCGGAATATGTCATATTTATTCTTGCGACGACAGAGGTACATAAGATACCAATTACGATTTTGTCGCGATGCCAGCGTTATGATTTTCATCGTATTTCGATTGACACGATAGCAGCCAGATTATCTGAAATCCTAAAAGAAGAAGGAATTGAAGCAGAGGAAAAAGCAATTCGCTATGTGGCGAAGGCAGGGGATGGCTCTATGCGTGATTCGTTAAGCCTTTTGGATCAGTGCATTGCATTTTATTTAGGAGAAAAGTTAACCTATGATAAGGTGCTTGAGGTACTTGGAGCAGTAGATACCGAGGTGTTTTCCGGAATGCTTCGGGAGATTCTTGCAGGAAATGTAAAAAATGCGATTTCACGTCTGGAACAGATCGTGACAGAAGGAAAAGAATTAGGGCAGTTTGTCAATGAATTTGCGTGGTATCTGCGTAATCTGCTTCTGGTAAAAAGTTCAGACGATATGGAAGATGTACTCGATATGTCCAGTGAGAATCTTGCACTTTTGAAGGAAGAAGCACAGATGATTGAGACAGAAGTATTGCTTCGCTACATTCGTATTTTTTCTGAATTGTCGAATCAGATGAAATACTCTTCTCAAAAAAGGATTTTACTTGAAATCACAATAATAAAATTATGTAAACCAGAAATGGAATCTACAAAAGATGCATTGGTGAATCGAATTGCGAATTTGGAGCAAAAAGTAGAAGAAGGTGTTTCGGTAGCTGTTACAGCAACGACGACTCAGAATATGCAGGTGGAAAAACCGATTCCAGCAAAGAGACCAGAGCTTCCCAAAGCAATTCCGGAGGAAGTGGAGCAGGTGGTGCGCAACTGGAAAGCAATTATGCAGGACATGTCAGGACTGATACGGGGGTATTTGCGCCTGGTTACATTATCGCTCGGTGGAGAAAACGTGTTGTTACTGGTAACAGATGATCCGGTTGCAGCGGATTTTTTGAATACGCCGGAACATAAAAAAGAAATTTCAGACGTTATCGCAGAACGGATAGAAAAAGAAGTAGAGATTCAGATACAGCGGAATGAAACGAATCGTCCGATAGAAGAAAGTTATGTGGATTTGTCAAAAGTAATTAATATGGATATTGAAGTAGAAGAAGATCTGTGATAATAAATGGTTGAAAATCAATAAATATCTGTGTTAGTATAAAATAATTAAAAAGTATTTACCGGATTAGGAGGATAAACATGGCAAAAAGAGGCGGATTTCCGGGTGGTATGCCTGGAAATATGAATAATTTGATGAAACAGGCGCAAAAAATGCAACGCCAGATGGAAGAAGCATCCAAGGAATTGGAAGAAAAAGAAATCACAGCAGCGGCAGGCGGCGGAGTTGTAGAAGTTACCGTATCCGGCAAAAAGGAAATTACCAAGGTGAAAATTGATCCGGAAGCAGTAGATCCGGATGATGTTGAAATGTTAGAAGATTTGATTATGGCTGCAGCAAATGAAGCGTTACGTCAGATGGAAGACTATTCTCAGCAGTCTATGTCTAAAATTACCGGAGGATTGGGTGGGGGACTTCCTTTTTAATGAGGAAAGTTCCTTGTAAAAATAGAAATTATTCAGTATTATATGGATAAGTGATAAGGCAGTCTTGAGTTAATGGAGACACACAAATGGAATATTACAGCAAACAGATTACAAAGTTAATAGAAGAACTGGCATCGCTTCCGGGAATCGGAACGAAATCAGCACAAAGGTTGGCGTTTCATATTTTAAATATGCCGATTGAAAATGTGGAGAGTCTTTCAAATGCAATTGTAGATGCCAGAAAGAATGTGCGTTACTGTAAACAGTGTTTCACTCTGACAGATGACGAGCTTTGTCCGATTTGTAAAAATCCAAAGCGTAATCATAAAGAGATTATGGTTGTGGAAAATACCAGAGACTTAACAGCATATGAAAAAACCGGCAAATATGAAGGAGTGTACCATGTTTTGCATGGTGCGATTTCTCCCATGCTTGGAATCGGACCGAATGATATTCGGTTAAAAGAATTAATGCAGCGGTTACAAGGGGATGTAGACGAAGTCATTATAGCTACAAATTCGAGTTTGGAGGGAGAGACGACGGCAATGTATATCAGCAAGCTCATAAAACCAACGGGAATCAAGGTGACACGAATTGCCAGTGGAGTTCCGGTTGGGGGAGACTTGGAATATATTGATGAAGTGACATTGCTTAGGGCCTTGGAAGGGCGCGTTGAACTCTAAGTTGCAGGCGGAAAGAAAGGGTAAGAAAATGGAAAATTTAGAACTTGAAAAGATTGCAAATGAAGTTCGTAAAGGGATTGTGACTGCAGTACACAGTGCAAAATCCGGTCATCCGGGTGGTTCATTGTCTGCGGCAGATATTATCACATTTTTGTATTTTGAAGAGATGAATGTAGATCCGAAAAATCCAAAGATGGCAGATCGTGACCGTTTTGTATTGTCAAAGGGACATGTGGCACCGGCATTGTATTCTGTGTTGGCGCAGAAAGGTTTTATTCCGGTGGAAGATTTAAAGACGTTACGTCATACGGGGTCTTATCTGCAGGGACATCCGGATATGAAGCATACGCCGGGAGTTGATATGTCAAGCGGTTCCTTGGGTCAGGGATTGTCGGCAGCAGTGGGTATGGCGATGGCTGCAAAGCTTGACCAAAAGGACTATCGCGTGTATGCACTTGCAGGTGATGGAGAGATTCAGGAAGGTCAGATTTGGGAAGCTGCAATGTGGGCAGGCTTTAAAAAATTAGACAATCTTGTTTTAATTGTAGATAATAACGGGCTTCAGATTGATGGAAATATTGCGGATGTCTGCTCTCCGTATCCGATTGATAAAAAATTTGAAGCATTCAATTTCCATGTAATCAACATCAATGGAAATGATTTTAATGAAATAAGAAAAGCATTAAAAGAAGCGAGAGAAACAAAGGGAATGCCGACGGCAATTATAGCGAAAACAGTAAAAGGCAAAGGTGTTTCTTTTATGGAGAATGAAGCAAGCTGGCATGGTTCTGCACCAAATGATGAGCAGTATGAAATTGCAATGTCAGATTTAGAGAAAGTAGGTGAAGCATTATGTCAGAAATAAAGAAAATTGCAACAAGAGAAAGCTATGGCAATGCTTTGGTTGAACTTGGAAAAGAACATGAAGATTTAATTGTTTTAGATGCAGATTTGGCGGGCGCTACCAAAACAGGAATGTTTAAGAAAGCATTTCCGGAAAGATTTTTGGACTGTGGTATTGCGGAAGCGAATATGGCAGGTATCGCAGCAGGTCTTTCCACCTGTGGGAAAGTACCATTTATGAGTACATTTGCAATGTTTGCGGCAGGACGTGCTTATGAACAGGTGCGTAATTCCATTGGATATCCACATTTGAATGTAAAAATCGGTGCGACACATGCAGGAATCTCTGTCGGAGAAGACGGAGCTACCCATCAGTGTCTGGAAGATCTGGCATTAATGCGTGAGATTCCGGGAATGGTTGTTATCAACCCATCCGATGATATTGAAGCAAAAGCAGCAGTAAAAGCAGCTTATGAATACGTTGGACCGGTATATTTGCGTTTTGGTCGTCTTGCAATTCCGGTAATCAACGATAATCCGGATTACAAGTTTGAAATCGGAAAAGGTGTTGTATTAAAAGAGGGAACAGATCTTACGATTATCGCAACCGGTCTTTGCGTAAATTCATCTTTAGAAGCTGCAAAAATGCTCGAAAAAGATGGAATTAATGCAAAAGTCATAAATATTCATACAATTAAACCGTTGGATGAAGAGTTGATTGTCAGTGCTGCAAAAGAAACCGGAAAAGTAGTTACGGTAGAGGAGCATTCCGTAATCGGAGGACTGGGAAGTGCTGTGTGTGATACGCTAAGTCAGAAGGCACCGACCAAAGTACTTAAAATCGGAATTAATGATGTCTTTGGCGAATCCGGACCGGCAGTAGAATTGGTTCATAAATATGGTTTGGATGCAGAAGGCGTTTACAATAAAGTAAAAGCATTTGCAAAAGAAAAATAATAAAAAGAATAGATGTGAGAGGAAGCGAAAAGTTTCCTCTCATTTTTGTTGTTTGTCGAAAAGTTTTTTTACATGCTTCCACAAAACGTCAAAAACAGCACGTCCACTATGCTAAAGTAAAATAAATTAATAAAACTGGTTGGAGAGGCGGGACATGCATGATAGAAGTGAAAGAGCAGAAAGAAGAGAAAGAACACGGGATAAAATTACCAAAGAATATTAGACAAATCGGGAATCCGTCTGGTGATTGGAAAATATATATGGAAGATTATGTATATACATATCTGCATCCAACATTAGAAAAGGAAAAGCAGGCAAAGAAAGTGTGCATTTTACTTGGAAAAGCAGAAAGGGATGAAAAAAATTATATTTTTATTAGTGGAGCAATTGCGGTAGAGCCATTTAAAGAGGTATCGGCGCTGCCTCAATTTACAGAAGAAGTGTGGGAATATATATATCAGCAGATGAAAGAGTATTTTGGCGATTTGGATATTGTGGGATGGAGTATTGAAACATCATTCTGGCCGCTACATTTGGTTTCGGAATTTGAAAATATTCATCGGAGATATTTTGAAGGTTGCGAAAAAGTTATGCTGTTAAATAACGGCGAAGAGATGGAAGAAAAGTTTTATCGTCTGCAAAATGGCAATTTGGTTGGCTGGGGTGGATATTATATTTATTATGAAAAAAATGAGCCAATGCAGAATTTTATGGTACAGCAATATCAGAAATCTCCAACAGAAGAAGAAAAAATATCGGCATCAGTCGGAGCAATTTCAAATTACCGTGCGCTTATCAAGGAAAAACAGGACAAGACACCGCAGAAATCAGAACATTCTATTTTATGTGCGGCGGGAGTTTTGACGGCAATGGCAGTATGTGTAATTGGAATATCAACAATTAATAATTATGAAAAAATGTCAAATATGCAGGATGCGATTCAGGTTCTTTCGCATTCAGTAGAAACAGAAACACCGGAAGGAATGGTAGGAACGGGAACTGTTACAGTAGAAAATATTGAAAGTGATATAGAACCATTGACAAAAGCAGAAGATTCTATGGGGCAAAATTCACAGGGCGCTAATGTGGCAAATTCAAATCAACAACAGGAGACAATACCGGAAGCGCAAGAACAAAGTGTATCACAGGAACAGTCATTACTGGGTGCAAACAATCAACAGACAGCTACAGTGACAGACGCGACAACGCCTGTGGAAATTCAGCCGGTTTTAACAGAATCAGAGACTTATTTATTGCAAGGATATTATATCGTGCAAAAGGGGGATAGCCTTGCTCTTATCAGTCAGAAGATATATCAGAATGTAAATAAGGTTCCTGAAATCTGCGCAAAAAACGGAATAGCAGATGAAAACACGATTTATGAAGGTCAAAAATTGCTGTTGCCATAAATTTTAGAAAAATAGTGCGGAAGAATACGAGATAAGTTATAATATGGTACAATAGGAAAAAGAGTAGTAATGAGGTGCAGCATGAGCGTTGAAGAAGATAATGGAAAAATAAATATAAAAGAAAAAAAGAAAAAATTCCATATGATAGAAAATGATGAGCAGGAGTTAGAACAAAAAATAAGAAAGCACCGCATGAGAAATTTGCGAAAAACGCTTATCATACTTGGAATTTTGTGTGCAATACTTTTTGGGTTATATATTTTCTTCGAGATGAAGACGTTTACGGATTATCGAGTGGTACGCGAAACGGAACGTTCCGATACGGCGGCAACGAAATTTGAAAATTTTCAGGGGAATATTTTGAAATATAGTAACGATGGTGCCTTTTATACAGATTTAACAGATCATATGATTTGGAATCAAACGTATGAAATGCAAAATCCAATGTTAGATACCTGTGAAGAATATATGACGATTTATGACAAAGGAGGAACGAATCTTTATATTTTAGATAAGACAGGATTACAGGGAAATATAAAGACGACGATGCCAATTTTTCAGGTATGTGTAGCTTCACAAGGCACTGTAGCCGTATTGATGGAGTCGGAGGGAGTGAGTCATCTGCAAATGTATGATAAATCCGGTACATTGCTGGCATCCGGCGAGCTGCATCAGGAAAATAGTGGTTATCCATTGGCAATTGCATTGTCCTTTGATGCAAAAAAGCTGGCAGTATCTATGTTGGCAATCAGTGAAGGGAAAGCAGAAACGACAATTGCATTTTATAATTTTGGTTCAGTAGGACAAAATGAGATTGATAATATTGTAGCATCCTATATATATAAGGATCAGATTTTCCCGGAACTTGAATTTTTGAGCAATAACCGGATGATTGCATTGGGAGACAGCGAGATTGTGAGCTATGAAGGGACGCAGAAACCAAAGTTGGTTCAGACAATAGAATTGAAAAAAGAAATTAAGAGTGTCTTTTATAACGAGGAATATATTGGAATTGTATCCAATAAAGGAGAAAATAACAGCACGCGACATATAGAAGTTTATGATTGGAAAGGAAAAAGCATTCTGTCTAAAAACGTAAAGATGGATTACACTAACATAGAATTTTTGGAAAATAACGAAATTTGTATTACCAATGATACAGAATGCAGAATATATAGTCTTTATGGCGTGGAGCGTTTTCACTATACATTTGAAAAAGAGCTTTATAAAGTATTTTCTGGTGTAACGCAGATGGACTATACTTTTATATTAGATGGAACGACAGAAAAGGTAAAGATAAAATGAATTGGTTATTAGCAGGTGTACTTTTTGTATTAATATTTTGCAGTATAAAAGGATATCGAAAGGGGTTACTTCGGGTAGCATTTTCCCTGGTTTCCTTTTTCCTTTCTTTGGCATTCGTGATGTGGGCTACTCCGTATATCAGTGATTTTTTAGAAGAAAATACAAAAATTTATACGACAGTACAGGAAAAATGCGAGGAAAGTTTGAAAAATTCAACAGAAGCAGATACACAAGAGCAGGTAGAAAGTAATGTAAATACCCTGGAAGATACAGGGATTGTACTTCCTCAGGGATTACAGGAAAAATTGATTGGCGAAAGCCTGGAAGTGGCGGGAGAATTGCTTGACAGCGCAGGTATATATACAAAACTGGCTGGTAATCTGGCACATTTTATTGTATCCGGTATTTCCTTTTTTATAGCATGGATTATTGCATCTATACTACTTCATGCTATTTCGGGAATTTTGAATCTGGTATCACATCTTCCGATTATTCATGGCATTAATAAAATGTTGGGTGTTGGAGCTGGATTGGTGGAAGGATTGTTTTATGTCTGGTTGTTTTTCTATTTGATCACGATATGCTGCACCAGTAATTTCGGAAGAATTATGATTCGCTTTATTGATCAGAGTAAATTTCTGACTTATTTATACGATCATAATGCGCTGCTTCAGATACTGATGTATTTTTTTCATTAAAATAAAGTCATAATTTGCATACGAGAATAACATATATCATCGGATTTTTTGGATATAAAAAACAGAAAAGGTTGTGGCATAAAAAATCAATTATACTACATATAGTTAAAATGGAAGATAGAAATAAAAAACTCAAAAAAATGTAAAAAATATGGTTGACACAGCGTAAAATAGATGATAATATATACAAGCTGACCGCTTGGTGAGCGACAAAAAACATCAAAAAATGTGTTGACAGAGATGTTCAAACATGATATGATGTATATCGCTCTGTGAAAGACGGAGCAAAAGAAAATAAAAAAGTTCTTGACAAGACGGAAAATAATTGATAGAATTATAAAGCTGTCGCAAAGAACGACAAAAGTTAAGAACCTTGAAAATTAAACAGTGAAATAACCTTGAAAGATTCGTAAGAGAAGAATTCAGCAGCCGGAAGGCTGCAACGAACACGGTTTCTTTGTGAAACCGAAGCGATTATTATCGCACCCAAAGAAGTAAACTGCCGAAAGGCAGACAAGGATATTTAGCCTGGCT
>NZ_JADYUI010000017.1 GCF_021531695.1 Roseburia hominis
ATCTGAATGTATTGAACCACGATATTAAAAGAAAGGAAACGTGTGATAATTAACTTCCTAATTATCATACAAGGAAATTATGGAGTTGATCTGGATTAGTCTGGGAATTGGTTATTTTTTTTGGAAGCTTTCTTACTGCAGCCGCAGTTGCATATATTTGTACGGGAAAAAGTATTCGTGAGATTGGCAGCGGAAATCCGGGCATGGCGAATGTAATGTCTAATATTGGGAAAAAGCAGGGATTTCTGGTTCTTGGCGGAGATATATTAAAAATGATTCTGGCTTTTCTTCTGGCATGGGAATTGACCGGAAAAGGAGACAGTGGACGAGTTATCTTATGGACCGGATTTGGCGGAGTTTTAGGACATAATTTTCCGCTTTGGCGTAAATTTAAAGGCGGTAAGGGAGTTGCGGTCACCTGTACCTGGCTGATTATTTTCATGCCGCTTTGGGGAACGTTAAGCTGTCTTGTCGGAGGCGTGGTTACGCTTGTTACCGGTTATCTGCCACTTGGTGCCATGGTGATTTCCATCCTGGCGGTTCCGTTTGCATTCTGGCAGAAAGGTGTAATGGCAGGGATTCTTATGCTTCTTGCAGCTCTTCTTATGTTTACCAGACATTATCGCGGGCTGAGACGGGTGATACAGGGAAAAGAGCCGAAGAAATTCCGAAAGAGAGAGTAGATATTCATTCCCCCATAAACCCGCAGGTTGAATATATATTTCAAAGGTATATAATATAGTTACAGATAGATTTTTTTACCAAAAGAGAACAGGAGAAGAAAAAAATGGGAAGTTTATAAAATGCAGGTGACGGATTGAAAAAAATGTATATCGCCCAAGTTGGTACGGTGGTATGCTCAGCAATTGCGATGATTCCGGTAGTCAATGTTTTGGCAGCAATTGGTGGGATTATATTTCTGGTGATCAGTCTGATTGGAATGAATATTGCAGGAAAAGAGATTGCAGGGTGTAAAACGGCATTTCACTTTTCAATTGCAAATCTTGTAGGATCGATTGTAGCAGCAATGGTTACCAATGGTTTTCTTTCAGCAGTCATTTCTATTGTCAATGATGTTCTGGCATTGTTTGTGATTTATTATGTATGTACTTCTGTTGCAGAGTTGTTGAAACAGATGGGTGCATCGGACGCTGCACAGTTTGTAACGAAAACATGGAATATCAACCTGGGATGTTATATTGCCATGATGGTACTTACAATTCTTGCACGGATTCCGGTTTTGGGCATGGTTTTCGGGCTTATTGTCACAATTCTTGCGCTGGTTGCATCTGTTTTTTATATGCTTTTCTTAAATAAGGCGTGTCAGGCATGCGGAGTATAAATTTTAGGGCAAAATGTTTTAAAAAGACTTGTTTATAGCATATATTGTGGTATAATTAAGTCTTAGACACAACAAATACAGAGGGTGTAGTTTTAGAATTAAAAGAGGGAATGAAAACTGACAAGGTATGGGAGGTACAAATGAGATGGAAAAGAAAGAAAAAGTAGCAATGCGTCATTCTATCGCATTCAAGACAACTTTTCTGGCGATGGCCGGAGTGGTGATTACGGCAACAATCATGCTTTTGATGTCTGGAATCAATGCGAATCATACGGTGAGTGAAGTAAGTTCGGATTACATATTAAGTATGGCAGAGCTCGCGGCGGAATCTGTCGGGGATGCGAAAGATGTCGATCAGTATGCAAAAGCTTTGGTGGATGTGAAAATGGAAGGAGAAGAATCTTCCTATGCTTATCTGGTAGATAAAGATGGAACCACGCTTTATCATCCAACGGCAGAGAAAATTGGACAGCCGGTGGAGAACGCGGTAATTCTTGGAGTTGTTGCGGATCTTAAGTCCGGAAAGCAGCCGGAACCTGCAGTGGTTTCCTATGATTTTAAAGGTGCGATTAAGTATGCTGCCTATGCACTTACAAAGGATAATAAGATTGTAGTTGTTACCGTAGATGAGAGCGAGATACTTTCTCCGATTAAAAGCATGATATATAAGGCAATTGGAGTGGAAGTCCTTCTTGTAATCGTTTTTGCTGTTTTGAATGTTCTTTGCAGTCAGCGCATCTGCAAACCAATCCGTCAGTTGTCTGAGATCATGGAAGAAATGGGAGATTTAAATTTTAAAAGCAGTAAAGCAAGCGAGTTTCTTCGGAAAAGAAAAGATGAGACGGGTGTGATGGCAAGGGCGATGCATCAGATGCGTGCGAATTTGAGAGATATGATTGGAGAGATTACCGGTATCAGTGATGAGGTCAAAGAAAATGTGCAGGGACTGAGTGAGATTTCTGCAACAATTGATCAGATGTGTTCCGATAATTCGGCAACCAGTGAAGAACTGGCAGCCGGCATGGAGGAAACTTCGGCAACGACTACAACGATTAATGAGCATATCGGTACGATTAAAAATGGCGCTACGGAAATCAGTGAGACTGCATCGGATGGTGCTAAGATGTCAGAAGAAGTGATGGAGCGTGCGAATGGTCTTAGAGATAAAACAGTTACTGCCGGAGAAAATACCATGCAGATTTATAATCGTGTGAAAGAGCAGTCACAAAGTGCAATCGAAGGAACAAAAGCTGTGGAGCAGATCAATGTATTGATCAATGCTATTATGGATATTTCGTCACAGACGAACTTACTTGCTTTTAATGCCTCGATTGAGGCTGCAAGAGCCGGGGAAGCCGGGAAGGGATTTGCAGTAGTTGCATCAGAAATCGGGGCGCTTGCACAGCAGACAGCCGATGCAATCAAGAACATCGGACAGGTGGTCGATGGTGTGAATCTTGCCGTTGAGAATATGACCGGATGTTTACAGGATTCTCTTGACTTTTTGGAGAATACGGTTGTCGTAGAATATAAAGAGTTCGAAGATGTCAGTGCACAGTACCAGCAGGATGCAGATTCTTTTAAGGTCAGTATGGATGAAATCCGTGATAAGACAGCAGAACTTGCAGATGCAATTGAGAGCATTGCACATGCTTTGGATGGAATCAATACAACGGTTGAGGAAGCGTCTATTGGTGTTACGGATGTTGCTGAAAAGACCGGAAAGATGGTTGAAAAAACCGGCAAGACATTTGATATGGTTTCTGTGTGTGATGAGTGCGTGGAAAGACTGCGCGCAATGATGAACCGGTTTACTTTAAAATAGGTTTCATCCGTTTATATCCAGAAATAAAATTTACGAAACAGAGGCGAAATGATTTGAAGAAAAAACTATTGGCAATGCTTATGATATCAGTTCTGGCAGTGACGGCATTTACCGGATGTGGAAATGCTGCGGATACAGGAGTAAGTGAGCAAACACAGGGAAAAGAACAGGTAGAAAGCTTGGAGCCTGCAGATGGCACGGAATCTGTAGATAGTACGGAACAGGTAACAGGTGACGGACAATCAGATTCCGGAAAAGTTACTTTAAAGGTATGGGCAGAAGAGGATAATTTTGACATACTTTCTAAAATGATAGACAGTTTTAAGCAGGAATATGCGGGACAGGCTGATTTTGATATTACACTGGAGGAACAGTCAGATTCCGGATTACGTGATGTGATGCTTTCCGATGTTCATAATGCTGCGGATGTTTTTTCATTTCCAGATGACCAGTTGAATGTGCTGGTATCAGCAGGTGCGTTATATCCGGTGCCAAATGCGGATGAAGTAAAAAAAGCAAATCTGGAGGGATCTGTAAATGCAGCTTCTTATAATGATACGCTTTATGCATATCCGATGACAGCAGATAATGGATATTTTATGTATTATGATAAGAACTATTTTTCGGACGAAGATGTGAAAACCTTAGATGGAATGCTTGCGGTTGCGGAAGCGTCAGGGAAGAAGATTTCCATGGAATTTAATTCCGGCTGGTATCTGTATGCATTTTTCGGTCAGACCGGATTGGATTTCGGATTAAATGAAGATGGTGTTACCAACCACTGTAACTGGAATTCCACGGAAGGAGCCATCAAGGGAACGGATATTGCAGATTCATTACTTCGTATTACGTCAAGTCCTGCATTTTTAAATCAGGGAGACGGAGATTTTGTTGCCAGTATTAAAGATGGCAGTGTAATTGCCGGAATCAACGGGGTATGGAATGCAATGGATGTGAAGGAAGCATGGGGTGATAATTACGGTGCCGTGAAGCTTCCGACTTATACCTGTGCAGGACAACAGGTGCAGATGGCTTCTTTTACAGGCTATAAAATGATGGGTGTAAATTATTATTCGAAGCACAGGGAATGGGCTTGTAAGCTGGCAGACTGGCTGACCAATGAAGAAAATCAGATGATACGTTTTGAAGAGAGAAATCAGGGACCTTCCAATATAAATGCGGCATCTTCGGATGCGGTTGGACAAGTACCGGCAATTGCGGCCGTAATTGATCAGTCACAGTATGGTATTTTGCAAAGAGTCGGTAACAGTTACTGGGATGCCAGTACAGAATTTGCCAATACAATTCTGGCGGGAAATCCGGAAGGACTGGTTACACAGGAACTTATGGATACGCTGGTAGAAGGCATTACGAAATCCGTGGTTGAATAAAAATTGGGAGGTAAATACAATGCAGGCGAAAAAACGTATCAGTATTAAAACAATTATATTGGTTCCTGTGCTTATTTTGGGAATTATCGCAATTTTTTCCAATGCGGAGGCGATTGCAAATATTCGAAGAGTAGATGCCAATGCAAAAGAAATTACAGACACATATATGGTAAGAATTTCAAAATTAGAGCAGATTCAAAGAGAAACGCAGGTAGTTCACAGGCTTGCGCTTTCCCATATCATTGCAACAGATATGGAGTCCATGGTAGGATATGTCGATTCTGTGCGTTCTGAACAGGAAGCTTTGGATGGTTATTTAAGCGAGTATCAGCAGTATATGGATGAAGAAGACCAGGGTGCTTACAATGAACTTGTAAAAGATTATGATGGTATTAAATATGAGATTGGAAATCTGTTAGCGTTTAGTGCAATCGGAAGGAAAGAAGATGCCTATGCGCTTGCAAATGGAAAGATTTCAGATTACAGCAACAACATACAGACACAGATTGACAGTATGGTGGAGCGTGCAAATGAAGAGTCTGAAGCAGCAACTTCTCAGTTGAATAAGACTTATCGCAGCGCACTTTTAAGAAATTCCATTACAATCGTAATCAGTATTCTTGCGCTTGCGGCATCATTTTTCTGCGTATTTAAGTTGATTATCCGCAAACTTTCCATTACGAAAAATGAAATGAATGATATCATTACGGATATTGAAAATAATCAGGGAGATTTAACAAAACGTGTCAGTATTCTTTCTGATGATGAAATTGCGGATTTGGGGAAGGGTATCAATACGTTTATCGGTGCGTTGCAGGGCATCATGAAACTGATCATTGAGCATACGAATGAGATAAAAAATATCGTTGATGAGGTACAAGAGAGCGTAAAAGTTTCGAATGACAGTGTTTCGGATCTCTCAGCAGTTTCGGAAGAGCTTGCGGCTACGATGCAGGAGGTTGGAAATTCTGCGTCAATTATTAATGATAATACAAGTGCGGTTCGGGCTGACGTAGACAGTATTGCGGAGAAATCAAGCGATATGAATGAGTATGCGAAGAAGATGAGAACCGATGCAGATCAATTGGAGCGGGAAGCACATCATACCATGGAAGAAATTGGCGAAAAGGTAGAAGAGATTCTTGCTGTTTTAAATCAGGCAATTACAGATAGTAAGAGCGTGGATCAGGTGAATAGCCTGACCGATGAAATCTTAAGTATTTCCAGTCAGACCAATCTTTTGGCATTAAATGCTTCCATTGAGGCGGCAAGAGCCGGGGAAGCCGGAAAAGGTTTTGCCGTTGTTGCGGATGAAATCAGACAGCTTGCGGATTCCAGCCGCGAAACAGCAAATCGTATTCAGGATGTAAATGGTGTCGTGACTGCTGCAGTACATAACCTTTCGGATAATGCAAATAATCTGGTGGAATATTTAAGAGAGTCTATTTTGCCCGAGTTTGAGAATTTTGTGAAGTCAGGCGGGCAATATCGTGATAATGCAGCTTATATTGAGAGCATCATGGATGAATTTGCCGGAAGAACGGATGCTCTGAAAAAGGCAGTGGATGAAATCGGAAATTCCATCAGTACCATTACGGATTCTATTGAAGAAGGTGCAAAGGGCGTAAATGGTGCAGCGGAAAGTACGCAGTATCTTGTTGTTGACATGGAAAAAATCAGCAGCCGTATGAATGAGAATGAACGGATTGCAGGTGAATTGCAGAAGGAAACAGATATTTTTAAGAAATTTTAACTGATTCGTTTTGAAATGTTCCCACACGATTGTGTGGGGACATTTTTTGTAATAGGACGAGCCGGACAACTCATATGTATCAATGAGGTGGCGGTATGGAAAAAAAGAAGAGAACGAAAAAAGAGAGAAAAGTTCTGGTTTCTTACGGAGAAAAAAGTATGATATCGTGTATGAAAGAAGTGATTCGAAATCATGGTAATCCGTGTAAGGAGCAGGAATGAACGAGACGGCGGCATTATACTTAAGGCTTTCGAAAGAGGATATGGATAAGTTAAAGCAGGGGGATGACAGTGCAAGCATTCGAAATCAGAGATTGTTGCTTTTCGATTATGCGAAAGAGCATGGATTTTCTGTGGTCTGTGTTTATTCCGATGATGACGAGAGCGGCTTGTATGATAATCGTCCAGGATTTGAACAAATGATAGCAGATGCAAAAAAAGGAAGGTTTCAGGTAATTCTTGCAAAGACGCAGGCAAGATTTTCAAGAAATATGGAACACATTGAAAAATATCTGCATCATGACCTGCCTCTGCTTGGGGTGCGTTTTATCGGAGTTGTTGACCATACAGATACTTTAGATCCGGGAGGGAAAAAAGCAAGACAGGTCAATGGGCTGGTTAATGAATGGTACTGTGAGGATTTGTCTGCAAATATCCGAAGTGTTTTTCTGACCAAACAAAAGAAAGGTCAGTTTCTTGGCTCTTCCTGCCCATATGGGTATTTGAAAGATCCGCTTGACAAGAATCATCTGATTGTGGACGATTATGCGGCTAATGTGGTAAGACGCATTTACCATCTTTATTTGCAGGGGAATGGAAAAACGAAAATCGGCAGTATTCTGTCACAGGATGGAATTTTGATTCCGACACGATATAAGCAACAGATCTTAGGGATAAATTATCAAAATGCAAATTTGTTAGATGAAACAAAAACCTGGTCTTATCAGACCATTCATTCTATTTTAAACAATCAGGTTTATATTGGGGATATGATTCAGAATAAGTACCGGAAAATTTCATACAAAGATAAAAAGAAAAAGGTCATGCCAAAAGAAGAGTGGGTGATTGTAAAGGGAACTCATGAGCCAATCGTGGATGAAAGTACTTTTTTGGAGGTTCAGAGAGTGCAAAAGACAAGGCAGCGGAGCGTCAAAACAAAAGAAAACGGTATTTTTTCCGGATTGTTATTTTGTGCCGACTGCAAAAAAGCGATGGGACGAAATTATGCGAGGCATGGGGGACATGAATTTCTGGGATACATTTGCAAAACTTATAAAACGGCAGGAAAAGCATTCTGTGAGAGCCATGCCATCCGTGCGGATGAACTGGAAGCTGCAGTGCGCTCTTCCCTACAGGAACAGGCACATAAAATTTTAAAGGAATCCGATCTTTTGGAATTAAAGACAAAGCATCCTAAGTCTGGCAGAGAAGTTGATTTTCAAAAGCAAATTGATTTTTTGCTGCAAAAATTTGAAAAAATTGAAAAGTATAAAAAGGGAGCATTGGAAAATCAGCAGGACGGTCTGATTTCGAAAAATGATTATATTTCTTATGTCAATGATTACAAAAAGCAGCAGGAAGAGATACGAAAAGAGATAGAATCCCTGAAACAACAAAAAAAAGAAGCGGAAATTTTAAATTCGAAAGAAGATGAATGGGAAAAGGCTTTTAAAAACTATATTGGAATTGAAAAATTAGACCGGATTACACTGCTTGGACTGATTGAACGAATTGAAGTATACAAAGATGGGAGCATTGGAATACATTATAAGTTTCGGAATCCTTATGAAACATAAGAGCGTCTTCCCTGCCTTTATGCGACACAGGCGTCATTTGCACTTGCAATACTGATGCATTTTAACATGGTATCGACCGTTTGTGTTTCGCCCGGTTCCAAAAAAACCTGTGAGCCGCCCATGCTGGCAGCGTAATCGGAAACGGTCACGGTATCATTAAGATGAATGTTTCCGGAGGCTAATGCATCGAAAATGAGAATCATGGTCATGATTTTGGTGATGCTTGCCGGATGAAGTCTGGTATTGGCATCTTTTTCATAGATGATGGTTCCGGTGGATGCTTCCATTAAGATGGCAGAGGGCGCAGAAAGATTTAAGGAATCATTGGTCTGTGCCTCATTTGTTGTTTCATTTTCTTCAAAATATACCGGTGATCTGGCTGGGAGGGCGGGGATCAGACTTTGTGTAAACATGGTAACGCTAATGAGTAAAGGGAGTATTGTTTTCATAGTTGTTCCTTCCTGACTTCAGTTCTTCTACATTCTAGCGTTACGGCATGACCAATATGCAATTTTTCCTGTGCTTTTTTCTGAAAACATGTTAGGATAGTAAAAGATAAGAATTAGGAGTGCGTTATGGAAATCGTAATCGGAATTTGTTTTATCTGCCTTTTTTTCTATTTCATCTGGCAGTATCAGGAACTGAAAAAATTTGAATTAACCAAATATGAGGTTTGTTCGGATAAAATAAAAAATGAGGTCCGCCTTGTCATGATTTCGGATTTACACGGTCATGTATATGGGAAGGACAATGATATTTTGTTTGAAGCGGTGCGTGAACAAAAACCGGATCTGATTTTGATTCCGGGGGATATGATGGTGAGTAAGAAAGTGAAATCTTATGAAATTGCGTATCATGCATTTACAGAACTTGCGAAAATCGCACCGGTATATTTTAGTAACGGAAATCATGAGAGCAGGCCTGCACATAAAAAAATGCCGGCAACAGAAGCTTTTCTTGCTTACGAAAAGCGTGTGAAGCATGCAGGTATCCACATTTTAAACAATGCAAGCGAAAAGATCCGGGTAAATGGAAATGAAATTTGTATCTATGGTGCAGAAATTGATTTATCGTGTTATACCAAAGGGAAAATGATTCCATTAAAAGAGAATTTTTTGGAAAACGAACTTGGACAGGTGGGGGATGCCTATAATATTTTGCTTGCCCATAATCCGGCATATAGTGAACAATATGCTGCGTGGGGAGCGGATTTGACGCTTTGTGGACATAATCATGGAGGGCTTGTCCGTATTCCGGGTATCGGCAGCCTGATTTCTCCGCAGTTTCAGCTTTTTCCGAAATACGATGCCGGAAGATTTGATTTTGGGGATAAAACGGTAATCATAGGAAGAGGGCTTGGCACGCATACCTTCCATATCCGCATTTTCAACAGGGCGGAGCTTGTGAGCATCCACCTTGTGCCAAACTAAAATCTACTTGCCATTTTCTCCACAAAAAGGTAAAATAGACAGAGTGTTTAGGGAGGATATATGGGTATTTCGGTGAAGCTGGAGGTGTTTGAGGGACCGCTTGATCTTTTATTACACCTTTTAGAGAAAAATAAAGTAAATATATACGATATTCCGATTGTTGAGATTACGGAGCAATATATGGAATATATCCGTGAAATGAAAAGACAGGATTTAAACATCATGAGTGAATTTCTGGTGATGGCGGCTACGTTATTGGATATCAAGTCTAAGATGCTGCTTCCGAAACGGGAAGAGAACGAGGAAGAAGAAGCAGAGGATCCAAGAGCGGAACTGGTGCAGCAGCTTCTGGAGTATAAGATGTATAAGTGCATTTCCTATGAACTGAAAGACCGTCAGATGGATGCACAGCGTGTTTTGTTTAAAGAGCCGACGATTCCGGAAGAAGTAGCAGCGTATGAGGAACCGGTTGATTTGGATGCGCTGATTGGTGATGTGACATTAAAGAAATTGAACGAGATTTTCCAGTCGGTGATGGCAAGGCAGGAAAATAAAATAGATCCGATTCGTTCCAAGTTTGGAAAAATTGAGAAAGAAGAAGTGTCTTTGAATGATAAAATGCTTTATTTAATGGAATATGCTGCCCGGCATAAAAGGTTCCGTTTCCGGAATTTGTTGGAAGCACAAAGCAGCAAGATGGAAGTGATTGTAACCTTTCTTGCTGTTTTAGAGCTTATGAAGGTAGGAAAAATTTCGATTTATCAGGAAAAAACATTTGATGAAATTCAGATAGAGTCGAAGCTTGTGGCTTAAGATTTGTGAATGGAGTTTCAAAATATGGAAGAAAAAAATTACGAAGCAATTGTGGAAGCAATCCTGTTTACGGTGGGAGAATCGGTAGAATTGGAAAAGCTTGCAAATGTTTTAGAATTGGACAAAGACAAGACAAAAGAAGTTGTGGAAAATTTGAAAAAGCGGTATGAGACAAATGTCTGCGGAGTACAGATCATGGAGTTGGACGGAGCTTACCAGATGTGTACGAAAGCAGAGTATTATGAATATCTGATCCGGATTGCAAAGCAGCCGAAAAAGCGTGTGCTTACGGATGTGTTATTAGAGACGTTATCTATTATTGCTTATAAACAGCCGATTACAAAGGCTGAGGTTGAAAAAATCCGCGGAGTTTCTTCTGACCATGCAGTAAATAAGCTGGTAGAATATAATCTGGTCTGTGAGCTTGGCAGATTGGATGCACCGGGAAGACCGATGCTTTTTGGTACCACGGAAGAGTTTTTGCGCAGCTTTGGCGTACATTCGATTGATGAACTTCCGGTATTAAATGAAGACCAGGTAGAGGAGTTTAAACAGCAGGCGGAAGAAGAAATGAACTTAAAACTTGGCATTTAGAGTAATAAAGAGGCTCACCCGGCAATAAGATGAAATAAGCATAGTTCGGGTGAAATTTATGAAACACAATAAAAAAATAAGAGTCATCTGCCTTTTTGTGATAGGAATCCTTATTATTTTAAATTTTTTGAATTTTCTTGATTTTTCGGAAAGTCAGGAAATTTTTTATGCGAAAACCGCAAAAGAAAGTAAAAAAGTGGATGAGCTTACTCCTTTATACGCCCTGTCGGCATGCCTTATGGATGCGGATTCGGGGCGTATTTTATTTGAAAAAGACGGTGATGTGAAAAGAGCGAATGCGAGTACAACAAAAGTCCTGACCTTGATTGTTACTCTGGAGAATGCTGATTTGGAAGATGTCGTTACGATATCAGAATATGCGGCAAGGCAGCCCGATGTGCAGTTAAATGCAAATACAGGGGAAGAATATAAATTGCGGGATTTGTGTTATGCCATGATGCTGGAATCCTATAATGATGTTGCAGTTGCAATTGCGGAGCATGTGGCAGGAAGCGTAGAAGATTTTGCTGTTATGATGAACAAAAAAGCAGAAGAAATCGGGTGTCTTAATTCACATTTTATTACACCGAACGGACTGGATGCAGAAGATGCAGGAGGCTTTCATGGGACAACGGCAGAAGATCTTTCGAAGATTCTTAGTTATTGCGTGACACGTTCTGAAAAAAAAGACGCTTTTTTGGAAATTACAAGAGCAAAAAGTTATCAATTTACAGACCTGTCCGGGAAAAGAAGTTTTACCTGTCATAATCACAATGCATTCCTTAAGATGATGGATGGAGCATTAAGTGGAAAAACTGGATTTACCGGAGATGCCGGATATTGTTATGTGGGGGCTTTAAGGCAGGATGACAGGACTTTTGTAGTGGCACTGCTTGGCTGTGGCTGGCCGAATAATAAAACTTATAAATGGTGCGATATGAAAAAAATCATGAATTATGCCCTGGCACATTACCGGTATGAAAATATTGCAGGAGTTGAGGTGCCATTGCAGGAAATATCTGTAAAAAATGCAGCAAATCAAGCATACAGTCTGCTTGAAAATAAAAAAGTGCCGCTTTATATGGAAAAACAGGAGATCCATGTGTTAAAAGCGGACTGGGAAAAAATAGAAGTAAAAGCGGAATATCCAAAAGAAATCGAAGCGCCGGTAACATGCGGGCAAACGCTCGGGTATGTTTCTTATTATCTGGATGGAAATTTGATCAAAGAGATACCGGTGAAAGCAAAAGAAAGCGTGAAAAAAAGAGAAATCGGATGGTTTGGTATGCTTGTATGGAAGAAATTCTCTTTGTAAAAAATGTGAAAAAGCAACAGTTTTTTGGAAAAATCATGTTTCATTAGTGAAAAAATTAACAAAATATCTATTGAAAAAGGGTACTAAATGGAATACAATTATCTACATAGAAGTTTTAAAAATAGGATGGAGGGCTAAGAGATGAGTAACAGAAAAGATTGCTTAGCAGCACAGAGAATCTACAACTTGCTTGATGAAAACAGTTTTATGGAATTAGGTTCTCTTGTTACAGCAAGAAGTACAGATTTTAATCTTTCACCGGAACAGACACCTTCAGATGGTGTCATTACAGGATACGGTCTGATTGATGGAAATCTGGTGTATATTTACAGCCAGGATGCTTCTGTATTGAATGGAACAATTGGGGAAATGCATGCAAAAAAAATTGCGGCAGTCTATGATATGGCGATGAAGATGGGAGCACCGGTGATTGGTCTTATCGACTGTGCCGGATTAAGACTTCAGGAATCTGTCGATGCATTGGATGGATTTGGACAGATTTACGCAAAGCAGGCGGCTGCTTCCGGTGTGATTCCGCAGATTGCAGCAATATTCGGTACATGTGGAGGCGGATTATCCGTTGTTCCTGCTTTATGCGATTTTGTATTTATGGAAAAAGAGAATGCAAAACTGTTTGTGAACTCGCCGAATGCAATTGAAGGGAACCGTGTTGAAAAATGCGATACTTCTTCTGCCTCTTTCCAGAGTGAAGAAACAGGAATTATTGATGGAATCGGAAGTGAAGAAGAAATTGATGCCAAAATCAGAGAATTGATTTGTATGCTTCCGGGCAATAACCAGAGTGATGTATATACTTCTGTATGCAATGACGATTTGAACCGTGCATGTCTTAGCATGACTGAAATGAAAGGTGATGCAAGATATGTTTTGAGTGAAATTTCTGATGGACATGTCTTTATGGAGACCAAAGCAGATTATGCAAAAAATATGGTGACAGGATTTATCAAATTAAATGGAATGACCGTCGGTGCAGTTGCAAATTGTACGGAAATCTATGATACAGAAGGAAAGAAAACGGAAGAATTTGAAGCAGTTCTTACAGCAAAAGGCTGCAATAAAGCAGCTGAGTTTGTGGAATTCTGTGATGCGTTTGAAATTCCGGTATTGTCTCTTACCAATATTACCGGATTTAAGGCATGCAAATGTGCAGAAAAACGTCTTGCAAAAGCAATGGCAAGATTAACATATGCCTTTGCAAATGCGACGGTTCCGAAGGTAAATCTGATTGTCGGAGATGCATTTGGCAGTGCTTCTGTTATCATGAATTCCAAATCAATTGGTGCAGATCTTGTTTATGCATGGCCGGATGTAAAGGTAGGCATGATGGATGCAAAACTTGCAGCAGGCATTATGTATGAAGGAGAACCGGCAACGGTTATAGAAGAAAAAGCAAAAGAATATGATGCATTGCAGTCAAATGTACTTTCAGCGGCAGGAAGAGGTTATGTTGATCTTGTTGTGGAACCGGCGGATTCCAGAAAATATGTGGTTGCAGCATTTGAAATGCTTTATACGAAACGTGTAGACACGACATTTAAGAAACATGGAACAAAATAGAAAGGTGAAGCTTATGAAAAAGAAAATATGGCTGGTGCTTTGCATGTGTCTTTGCCTTATGATGTTTGCTGCCTGTGGAAGTAAGAAAGAAGAAGATACGTATAACGGCATTACGAAAGAACAACTTATGACAACTTGCCAGAGTACGGTGGACACGCTTGAAAATATGACGGATGAACAGAAGAAGGCATATCTTTCTTCGGGAGATGAAATGACCGTAAATCTGGTGAACCGATTTGCTGAGGCACGTTCTGATCTGGGAGAATATCAGGGACTTGGTGAGTTTGAAGTTACAAAATCAGGCAAGACACTGACAGCAGCACAGACAGTAAATTATGAGACAAGACCGATTATCGTGACCTATGTGTTGGATTATAATTCCATGCAAGTGACAGATATTACGGTGGATGCAGTTTATACAACCGGAGAAAAGATGTCAAAGGCCGGATTAAATACCATCATGTGTATTGCAACGGTATTTGCGGTTCTTGTTATTATCAGTCTTGTGATTTATTGCTTCCGTTTTATTCATATGGCTGAGGAAAAGCACAAGAATAAAAAAGAAAGTCAGACGGTACAGACATCTGATGTAGAGGAGACAGCTCCGGTAGAGGAAGTACAAGATGATTTGGAACTTGTTGCAGTGATTGCAGCGGCAATTGCAGCAGCGACCGGAACTTCTACGGATGGTTTTGTAGTTCGTTCCATTAAGAGAAGAAAATAAGTGATAAAAGCAGGAGGAATTGAAATGAAAAACTATACAATTACAGTAAATGGAAATGTTTACGATGTTACAGTAGAAGAAAATGGAGCAGGAGCAGCAGCACCAGTAGCAGCACCGACAGCAGCTCCAAGAAAGGCAGCAGCACCGGCAGCTGCAGCGAAAAAAGCATCCCAGGGAGCAGGAAGCATTAAAGTAGAAGCAGGAGCAGCAGGAAAAGTACTGAGTATTGATGTTAATGTCGGAGATACTTTAAAAGCAGGTGATACGGTAGCTGTATTAGAGGTTATGAAGATGGAAACACCTGTTGTTGCACCAAAAGACGGTACCGTTGCAAGTATTGATGCAAAAGCAGGAGATATGGTAGAGGCAGGAGCTTTACTCGCTACATTAAATTAATCAGGAGGAATCACTTATGTTAAGTTACGTTGGAGATACACTAAATAACCTCCTTCATCAGACTGCATTCCTTAATTTGACATGGGGAAATTATATTATGATTGCAGTTGCGTGTGTATTCCTTTATCTTGCAATTGCAAAAGGATATGAACCTTTGCTTCTGGTTCCGATTGCGTTTGGTATGCTGCTTGTAAATATCTATCCGGATATTATTGCAAGCCCGCAGGAGACAAGCAATGGTGTTGGCGGTTTACTTTATTATTTTTATCAGTTAGATGAATGGTCGATTTTACCGTCCCTGATTTTCTTAGGTGTTGGTGCAATGACCGATTTTGGACCTTTGATTGCAAATCCAATCAGTTTCTTACTTGGAGCTGCAGCACAGTTTGGTATTTTTGCGGCATACTTGTTTGCAATCCTTTTAGGATTTAATGATAAGGCGGCAGCTGCAGTATCCATTATTGGTGGTGCTGACGGACCGACTTCGATTTTCCTGGCAGGAAAATTAGGGCAGACAGGACTCATGGGACCGATTGCGGTTGCGGCATATTCCTATATGGCATTAGTTCCGATTATTCAGCCACCGGTCATGAAATTATTAACTACGAAAAAGGAACGTTCGATTCACATGGACAATTTACGCCCGGTTTCCAAATTGGAAAAAATCCTGTTTCCGATTATCGTAACCATTATTGTTTGTCTGATTCTTCCGACAACTGCACCACTGGTAGGTATGTTGATGCTTGGGAATCTGTTCCGTGAGTGTGGTGTGGTAAAACAGCTTTCCGAAACAGCTTCCAATGCGCTTATGTATATTGTAGTTATTTTACTTGGTACATCCGTAGGTGCTTCTACGAGTGCAGAAGCATTCCTTAACTGGAGTACGATTAAGATTGTAGTGCTTGGTCTGATTGCATTTGTAATCGGAACGGCAGCAGGTGTATTACTTGGAAAATTGCTTTGTTTTCTTACACATGGAAAGATCAATCCGCTTATCGGTTCCGCCGGTGTTTCCGCCGTACCGATGGCAGCCCGTGTGTCACAGAAAGTCGGAGCAGAGGAAGATCCTACAAACTTTTTACTTATGCATGCAATGGGACCGAACGTTGCCGGAGTTATCGGTACAGCAGTAGCTGCCGGAACTTTCATGGCAATCTTTGGAATATAAGGAGGATAGAAACATGGCAGAACAGGTGAAAAAACCATTGAAAATTACAGAAACGGTTTTGCGTGATGCACATCAGTCTCTGATTGCCACAAGAATGACAACGGAGCAGATGCTTCCAATTATAGATAAAATGGATAAAGTGGGCTTTCATGCCGTAGAATGCTGGGGTGGCGCTACCTTTGATGCTTCCCTTCGTTTCTTAAAAGAAGACCCATGGGACAGACTTCGTAAATTAAGAGATGGATTTAAAAATACGAAATTACAGATGTTATTCCGTGGACAGAATATTCTCGGGTATCGTCCTTATGCAGATGATGTGGTAGAGTATTTTGTACAGAAATCAATTGCAAACGGAATTGATATCATTCGTATTTTTGACTGCTTGAATGATATCAGAAATCTTCAGACAGCGGTAAAAGCCTGCAATAAAGAAAAAGGTCATGCACAGGTTGCATTGTCCTATACGCTTGGCGATGCATATACATTAGATTATTGGATGGATATGGCTAAGAAAATCGAAGATATGGGTGCAGATTCTTTGTGTATTAAGGATATGGCGGGACTTTTGGTTCCGAAAAAAGCAACGGAACTGATTCAGGCATTAAAGAGTGCAACCAGTCTTCCGATTGAACTGCATACACATTATACTTCAGGTGTTGCTTCCATGACTTATTTAAAAGCGGTAGAAGCAGGATGCGATATCATTGATACGGCAATGTCACCATTTGCACTCGGAACCAGCCAGCCGGCAACGGAGGTTATGGTAGAGGCATTTAAGGATACAGAGTATGATACGGGATTAGATCAGAATCTGCTTTCTGAGATTGCAGATTACTTCCGTCCAATGCGAGAAGAAGCGCTTGAAAGCGGACTTATGAATCCAAAGGTATTGGGTGTTAATATCAAGACCTTATTGTATCAGGTACCGGGCGGAATGTTGTCAAATCTTCTTTCCCAGTTAAAAGAACAGGGCAAGGAAGACAAGTTCCAGGAAGTATTAGAGGAAGTACCGAGAGTAAGAAAAGACCTTGGAGAGCCGCCTCTTGTAACCCCTTCTTCCCAGATTGTTGGTACGCAGGCCGTATTTAATGTATTGATGGGAGAGCGTTACAAAGTCGCAACAAAAGAGACAAAAGATGTATTACTTGGTAAATACGGACAGACCGTAAAACCATTTAATCCGGAAGTCGTAGACAAAGTTCTCGGTGAAGATAAGAAGAATGCAATTACCTGTCGTCCGGCAGATTTGCTTGAGCCGGAACTTGATAAGATTGAGGCCGAGATGAAACAGTGGAAACAGCAGGATGAAGATGTGCTTACTTATGCATTATTCCCACAGGTTGCCACAGAGTTTTTCAAATATCGTCAGGCACAGCAGACCGGAATCGATCCAAATGCTGCGGATACGAAAAATAAAGCTTATCCGGTATAAACAGGATAGCAGATATCAATTTAAGAAAAGGGGAGTCGCTGCAATGTGGTGACTCTCTCTTTTATTTACAAATACAAGCAAAAAAGAGGAAAAATTATGATCTATACAGTAACGTTTAATCCATCGGTTGATTATATTGTTGGTTTAGAAAAATTGATGCCAAATCGGGTGAACCGTACCCGCGAAGAACTGATTTATCCGGGAGGAAAAGGAATTAATGTTTCGATTGTATTAAAAAATCTTGGAATTGATTCGATAGCGCTTGGATTTCTGGCAGGAGATACCGGAGTTATGATACAAAATATGTTACAAAAAGAAGGAATTTTTACTGATTTTGTGACGATAGAAGAAGGAATGTCAAGAATTAATGTAAAGATTAAGGAAAATGGGACAACAGAAATCAACGGAATGGGACCAAAGATTAGTACAAGGGACAGGAATCAGCTTTATGAAAAATTAGAACGTCTGGAAGAAAATGATATTTTAGTGCTTGCCGGAAGTATTCCTGAAAGTATGCCTGATACAAGTTATGTGGATATCATGAGGTTTTTAGAAAAAAGGAATGTGAAAATTGTAGTAGATGCGACAAAAGAATTGCTTACCAATGTACTTCCCCTTCATCCATTTTTAATTAAACCGAATCATCATGAACTCGGAGAAATTTTTGATACGGAAATAAAGACAAAAGAAGAGGCACTTTATTATGCAAGACAATTAAAAGAAAAAGGAGCAGAAAATGTACTGGTGTCTATGGCATCTCTGGGGGCGGTGTTTGTCTCAGAAGATGGTACTGCTTATATGGAAAAAGCACCTGGAGGTGTACCGGTAAATCCGGTAGGGGCAGGTGATTCCATGGTTGCCGGATTTCTGGCAGGATATCTGGAAAATAAGAATTACAAAAATGCATTTCAAATGGGAGTTGCGACCGGAAGTGCTTCGGCATGTTCTGTTGGGTTTGCAACAAGAGATGCGGTACTTTCTTTGAAAACAGAGATGAACAGCTAAAAATCATATAGACATTTTTTTTACATTCTGTTATATTTGAATATAGTAAAAAATGTGGGGTTTATCTGATGAAATTATATGAAATACCAGACAGTGAATATATTACAATAACGGTTAAAAATGAAGAAAACGCTTCCTTGGAATACAGGGTGCCGGTGTTGTTCTGCAAACAGGAGATTTTATTTGTGGAACCGATTCGTAAAAATGGGAAGATGCTGAATTTTGAAGTTCCGGGTATTCAGATTGCAATTACTTATGTTCCATCGGACGGCATGCCACTTGAGTGGAGAGGCTGTACCATCAACCCATTTGTGTATGAGGAAAAGCCGTATCACATCATTTATTGCACGCATGAAGGAAAACATATTAACCGCAGGAAAACATATCGTCAGTATCTTGGATATATCGGTACATTAAGAATTGCTCTGGATCACAAGACTGTCGGAGTTACGGTAAAAGATATCAGTGTTACAGGAGTTTCTTTTATTTCTGTTACAGAATTTTCAAAATCGGATATTGGTATGTTTCAGCTTAATTATCTCGATGAAGAATTAGAAATGCAGGTACAGGTTTCCGGAGAGGTCGTTCGAATCGAACAGTTAAAAGATACCAGATTTATTTATGGCTGCCGGTTGATAGAATCAAATATGAATATCGGAAAATATATTGCAAGAAAGCAGAAAAAAGCAGCAGAACGAAGACGTATCAATGATTTACGCGGGGAATAGTATGCGTGATGGAATATTTGCTTTTATCTGACAGGGAAGTGTTACAGTGAGTAATGATAACGATTTGCGGAATCGTATTAATGAACATTATGGAAGTTTAAGTAAAGGACAAAGACTGCTTGCTGCCTATATCACAGATCATTATGATAAGGCAGCTTTTTTGACGGCAGCAAAGCTTGGAGAAGCGGTAGGAGTGAGTGAGTCTACCGTTGTTCGTTTTGCAGCAAATTTAGGTTACAAAGGATATCCACAGTTCCAAAACGCATTGCAGGACATGGTAAAGGGCAAGTTAGATAAGGTTCACCATATGGAAGTTACTTATGGGAAAATCAGCCGGTCAGAAATTTTAAATAACGTATTAAAAGCAGATGCAGACAGAATTCAAAATACTTTGGAAGAAATTGATGCAGCGGCATTTGAAGCCGCTGTGGATACCATTTTAAATGCAAGATGTATTTATATTGTAGGGTTAAGAAGTTGTGCCATGCTCGCGGAGTTTTTGGGATTTTATTTAAATATGATGTTTGACCAGGTAAAAGTATTAAAAACGACGAGTGCATCCGAGTTATTTGAGCAGATGGTACACATCGGAAAAGAAGATGTTATAATCGGGATTAGTTTTCCGCGTTATTCTATGCGCACATTAAAAGCGATGGAGTTTGCGAATAACAGAAGTGCTAAGGTAATTACGATTACCGACAGTGTTCATTCGCCGATGAATCTGTATTCGTCCTGCAATCTTTTGGCGAAAAGTGATATGTCATCCATTTTGGATTCTTTGGTAGCACCGCTTAGTGTGATTAATGCTTTGCTGGTTGCGCTTTGTATGAAAAAGCAGGACGAGGTCGTTACGTCGTTAGAATTATTAGAACAGGTATGGGAAGATTATCAGGTGTATGGCAAGGATGAAATTGACTACATTGATGAAAGTGTCCATATGCATTATGCTAATTTAGGAGAAAATCATGAGTAAAGTAGTTGTAGTAGGCGGTGGACCTGCCGGAATGACTGCAGCAATCGCCGCAGCAGAAAATGGACATGACGTCTTACTGTTAGAGCAAAATGAAAAGCTTGGGAAAAAGCTTTATATTACGGGAAAAGGACGTTGCAATATCACAAATGCCTGTGAGACGGAAGAACTGTTTTTAAATGTAACAAAAAATGCAAAGTTTTTATACAGTGCATTTTATACGTATGATAATAACAGGGTGATGCAGTTCTTTGAAGAGAATGGTCTTGCATTGAAGACAGAACGTGGAAATCGTGTTTTCCCGGTATCGGATCATTCTTCTGATGTCATTGCTACGCTGCAAAAGGTGTTAAAGGAAAAAGGCGTTAAGACCTGTCTTAACACAAAAGTTGTTAAAATTTTAACGGACAAGGGAATGGTTTGCGGGGTCTGCCTTGAAAACGGAGACGAAATAAAGCTGGATGCGCTTGTGATTGCAACCGGTGGATTCTCTTATCAGAGTACGGGTTCCACCGGGGACGGGTATCGTTTTGCAAAAGAACTCGGACATAACGTTACAGAATTAAGTCCTGCGCTGGTTCCGTTTTGTACAAAAGAAGATTATGTGAAAGAGTTGCAGGGACTGTCCTTAAAAAATGTGACAGTTTCTGTTTACCGGAAAAATAAAAAAGTGTATGAAGATTTTGGAGAAATGTTGTTTACGCATTTTGGAGTCAGCGGGCCGCTTATTTTGAGTGCGAGCAGCAGAATTCCCGGAAATATCGCAAACGAAGAACTTTTTATGGAAATCGATTTAAAACCGGCACTGACAAAAGAGCAGCTTGATAAGAGGATTTTACGTGATTTTGAGGAGAGTCAGAATAAACAGTTCAAAAATGCAATTCCAAAATTGTTACCTTTAAAAATGATTCCTGTTGTGATAGAGTTAAGTGGAATTCAGCCGGAAAAAAAGGTAAATGAGATTACAAAAGAAGAACGGGAACGGCTTGTTATGACAATTAAGCATTTTCCGGTAACGATCACAGGACTTCGGGATTTTAATGAAGCAATCATTACAAGAGGCGGTGTTTCCGTAAAGGAAATCAATCCGTCTACGATGGAGTCGAAAAAAATCAGACATCTTTATTTCGCGGGTGAGGTTATGGATGTAGATGCAGTGACCGGTGGGTTTAATCTTCAGATTGCATGGTCTAGTGGATACCTTGCCGGAACAAGTATTGGTTAATGAGCAAGTAGCGAAGTGGAGTGTGAATGTCTGCTTTACATGGAATTTGAAAAGAAACGAGGGATGATTATGAGTATCAATATTGCAATTGATGGACCGGCAGGTGCAGGAAAAAGCACAATTGCAAAGAAATTAGCAGCAAAACTTGGATTTGTTTATGTAGATACCGGTGCAATGTATCGTGCCATGGCATATCATTTTTTACAGAAAAATATAAAACCGGAGGAGGAAGAAAAAATTTCTCTGGAATGTAAGAATGTAAATATCACGATTACCTATGAAAATGGGGAACAGCAGGTGATTTTAAATGATACGAATGTTACACCTTTTATAAGAAAAGAAGAAGTTGGAAATATGGCGAGTGCGACCAGTATTTATCCAAAAGTCAGGGAAAAACTTGTTGAGCTTCAGAAAGAACTGGCAAAGACAACAAACGTCATCATGGATGGCAGAGATATCGGAACCTGTGTGTTACCGGATGCACAGGTAAAAATCTATTTAACTGCAAGCGTTGAGGCAAGAAGTAAAAGACGTTATGACGAGCTATGCAAAAAGGGAATTTCCTGTGATATTGAAGAAATAAAAAAAGACATTACCGAGCGCGATTACAGGGATATGCATCGGGAGATGTCCCCGCTAAAGCAGGCAGGGGATGCAGTATTAGTGGATTCTTCGGAATTAAATATTGAAGAAGTTGTTGCTGTAATTGAAAAAATTTATAAGGAAAAATGCAGTTTATGAAAAATGTGATTTTAGCAAAAAGCGCGGGATTCTGCTTTGGAGTAAAACGGGCAGTAGACACAGTGTATGAACAGACAGGAAAAAACGAAAAAATCTATACGTTTGGTCCCATTATTCATAATGAAGCCGTAGTTGAGGATTTGGAAAAACGCGGGGTTACGGTGGTTCATTCCACGGATGAACTAAAAACCAAAGAAAAAGGAACCGTGATTATCCGTTCCCACGGAGTGGAAAAAGCGATTTATGAAGAAATAGAAAAGCTTGGATTTTCGATTGTGGATGCGACCTGTCCATTTGTTCTTAAAATTCATAAATATGTAGAAAAATACAGTAAGCTGGGATATTATATTGTTATTATCGGAAATGAGAAACATCCGGAAGTATTAGGCATTAAAGGCTGGTGTAATCCGGAGGAAACATCGGTAATTGAGACCAAAGAAGAAGCCAGGAATTTTAACATTTCAGAGGGTAAAAAAATCTGTATCGTTTCGCAAACGACATTTAACAACAATAAATTTAAAGAATTAGTTGAAATTATTCAAAAAAAAGGTTACAATATAAATGTTTTAAATACAATCTGCAATGCAACAGAGGAACGACAGAAGGAAGCAAAGGAAATTGCTGCCAGAGTAGATGCGATGATTGTGATTGGCGGCAGGAACAGCTCGAACACGCAGAAGCTATTTGAAATATGTAAAAACGAATGTGAAAATACTTACTATATACAAACATATAAAGATTTAGTCAGATCCGAATTTAAGTCAGTTGATAATGTAGGTATTACCGCAGGGGCTTCAACCCCAAATAATATTATTGAGGAGGTTCAAACGAATGTCAGAAATGAGTTTTGAACAAATGTTAGACGCATCATTTAAAACAATAAGAAATGGAGAGGTGGTTGAAGGTACTGTTATCGACGTTAAACCGGATGAAATTATCCTTAATATCGGTTACAAGGCTGATGGTATTATTAGCCGTAACGAATATACGAACGAGCCAAATGCAGACCTCACAACTGCTGTAAACGTTGGTGACACCATGGAAGCAAAGGTCATCAAAGTCAACGATGGAGAAGGTCAGGTATTACTTTCTTACAAACGTCTTGCTGCTGAAAAGGGAAGCAAACGTTTAGAAGAAGCCTTTGAAAGTGGTGAAGTATTAACTGCAAAGGTTACACAGGTACTTGCAGGCGGATTAAGTGTCGTAGTAGATGAAACAAGAGTTTTCATCCCGGCAAGTCTGGTATCTGATACTTACGAGAAAGATTTAAGCAAATATGACGGACAGGAGATTCAGTTCGTTATCACAGAATTCAACCCGAGAAAGAGAAGAATCATCGGTGACAGAAAACAGCTTCTTACTGCAAAGAAAGAAGAGATGAGAAAAGAACTCTTTGAAAAATTAAATGTCAATGATGTTGTAGAAGGAACAGTTAAGAATGTAACAGACTTTGGTGCATTTATTGATCTTGGCGGAGCAGACGGATTACTTCATATTTCTGAAATGTCCTGGGGCAGAGTAGAGAATCCAAAGAAAGTATTCAAAGTTGGCGATAAAGTAAAAGTATTTGTAAAAGAAATCAATGAGGATAAGATTGCTTTAAGCATGAAATTCGATGAAGATAATCCATGGAACAATGCTGCTGAGAAATACGCAGTAGGAACGATTGTAACAGGAAAAGTTGCAAGAATGACAGATTTTGGTGCATTTGTTGAGTTGGCACCTGGTGTTGATGCATTACTTCATGTTTCCCAGATATCCAAAGAGCATGTAGAAAAACCTTCTGATGCATTAACAGTTGGTCAGGAAATCGAAGCAAAGATTGTTGATTTTAACGAAGAAGAAAAGAAAATCAGCTTGAGTGTAAAAGCATTACAGGGAGATGACGAAGAAGCTGAATCAGCAGAAGATGCTGAATAATCACAGATAGAGCTTATTTAAAATACAATAAGGCTTATAATGTATGAGACAATATGAAACGGTTCTGCCGTTTCATATTGTGTATATGGGAAAAATCAGGCAAAAGAGGAAATATCTGTCTGATGTAGCCTTCGGTAACCCCGGAGGTAATCTGAAAAATAGGAGAAGATATAAGTTGGAAGGGTACGAAAAATTCAAAAAAGATGTCTATGCTTTGACAAGTATTGATTTGAATCTTTACAAAGAAAAACAGATGAAGCGAAGAATCGATACACTGATTACAAAAAATAAAATTACTTCGTATAACGATTATGTCATGCTTATCAAACAGGATAAGGAGAAATTTGAGCAGTTTGTCAATTTTCTTACCATTAATGTTTCAGAGTTTTACCGGAATCCGGAACAGTGGGATTTTCTGGATAAAGAAGTGTTTCCTGAACTGGTGAAGAGATTTGGCAAAAATTTGAAAATCTGGAGTGCAGCGTGTTCGACCGGAGATGAGCCTTATTCTTTGGTTATGGCACTCTCGAAACATGTTCCGCTTAACCAGATTAAGATTATTGCAACGGATATTGACAAACAGGTGTTAGAAAAGGCACGGGTAGGGCTTTATAATGCAAAGAGTATTGCATCGGTTCCGGACGAATTCAAAAAGAAGTATTTCAAGCAGATTGGTACTTCTTATCAGATTTCCGATGAGATCAAAAAAAGAGTTGAGTTTAAAGAACATAATCTGTTAAAAGATCCGTATCCGAGTGGATGTCATTTGATTGTTTGCCGGAATGTAGTTATTTATTTTACAGAAGAAGCAAAGGATGAAATTTACAAAAAATTTAATCAGGCATTGACAAAAGATGGCGTGCTTTTTATTGGAAGCACGGAGCAGATCATGAATTATAAAGAATTGAATTTTAGAAGAAATCAGTCATTCTTCTTTCAGAAAAACTAGAAAAAGGGGCTGTCGCACGAAAAATCACATCTACAATATATAGTACATCTTATTCATTTAAACATACTATATATTGTCTGATTTTTTTAGCGCGACAGCCCTTTTACTTGAATGTAGTAAAGATATGGTTTACATAGGAAGTGCAATCGAAAGAATCTTTAAAACTTTTGTCCGGTTCATATAAGAAGTAAAGAAGCTTGTCTTTATAGTCATTTTTAAAGACCGGAGAAAAGATTTCTTTTGTTTCCGGGAGAAAAAGACCTTCCTTTCTGGTATAACAGGTAGCCGCTTTCGCCTGAATGCGAAACTCTTTTTCTACAAAGGTTGCAACACTTTTATGGATTGCCATGTCTTCTTTCGGAAGATAGTAATAATTCTTATAATCCGGGTAGAAATATTTAAGCGTACCCGAAAATATGGGAACAGCAAGGGAAAAATGATTTTCTTCGGCAAGAAGAAAGGCGAGTTCTGATTTTGCGGAAATTCGTTTTGGAAGCGGATATTGCAGGATGCCGGTAAAAAGAAGTTCTTTTGCAGGATTCCCGGAAAAGTCGGTATAAGTATGTTCCTTTCTATCAGTAATCGTGTAATTTCCATTAAAAAACTCTTCATATGCAAGAAGCTGGATTAAAGGCAACATACCAAGAACATCATCATGATTGTGTAAAAGCAGGGTGGAAAGAATAGTATCATCATGATTTCCATTTGCATATTTTTGGTAGAGCGGAATCAATTCGCCACCATTTGCAAGATCATCCCGTTTGATTTCTAAAAAATCTTCTAATGTTTTTTGCTTATAATTCTCTAAATGTAATATATTTTTATATTTTACAATCGATTTAAATATATCAAGATAAGAAAAAGAGTCAAAAGATTCTTTAATTCCAAGAAGTCTGCATTTCGTTTTTAAAAAAGGAAGATCAAATCCGATTCCATTAAACGAAAGAATCGTATGAAAATCAGAAAGAAGTGTTAAAAATGCATGTAATATGTCAGCTTCTTCATCTTTGGTTTCGGCAAAAAACTGAACGATATAAAAAGAAGATTTTTTGCGATATCCGCAGCCAATCAGATATAAATTGTTTTTTATCGGAGAAAAACCGGTCGTTTCGATATCAAAAAAGATGGAGTCTTCTGTAAAATAAAGTTCCTCCAGTCTGTTCTTTGGCTGATAAGCAAGTTCATATTTTCTGGTAATCATATTATCTCCTTATTTTCTGGCTATATAACTGCAAATAAAGTAGTACATTAGTATCTGATTTGTGAGAAAGATTATAGCATATTTTGGAGTAAATTTCTGGCATAAATTCAAAAAAAAGCAAATTTTTTGTGATATTTGCAAGAAGTTATGATATAATTATTAGGATGGTATAAAGATATACTACAAGTAAGAATAACAAATAAGAGAAAGTGGGGCACGAGAAGATGGGTTTATTGACATTTAAAGGTGGCGTCCATCCCTATGAGGGGAAGGATTTATCAAAAGATAAGCCAACACGTGAATTATTACCCAAAGGTGAACTGGTTTATCCTTTATCACAGCATATTGGAGCACCAGCAAAGCCAATTGTCGCTGTCGGCGATACAGTGTTAAAGGGACAGATGATTGCAGAAGCAGGGGGCTTTGTTTCCTCTCCGATTTTTGCATCTGTATCCGGTACGGTAAAGGCGATTGAACCACGCCGTGTTGCAGTAGGGGACATGGTGAATTCCATTATTATTGAGAATGATGGAGAGTACAAAGAGGTTTCTTATTCTGCAGTAGAAGACATTAATTCTCTGTCAAAAGAAGAAATCATCGAGAAAATCAAAAATGCCGGTGTTGTAGGTATGGGTGGTGCCGGTTTCCCGACTCATGTAAAGTTATCTCCAAAAGAGCCGGAAAAAATCGAGTATGTCATTGCAAACTGTGCAGAATGTGAACCGTATCTGACATCAGACTACAGAAGAATGATGGAGAATCCGGAGCAGTTAGTAGAAGGCATGCGGATTATTTTGAAACTTTTTGACAATGCAAAAGGTGTATTTGGTGTTGAAAATAACAAGCCGGATTGTATTGCAAAATTAAAAGAGTTAGTAAAAGATGAGCCGCGTATGGAAGTCGCAGAATTGCAGACAAAATATCCACAGGGTGGTGAGCGTCAGTTAATTTATGCAGTAACCGGACGTGCGATCAATTCCAAGATGCTTCCTGCCGATGCGGGATGCGTTGTAGATAATGTAGAAACCATGGTTTCTGTTTATAATGCAGTAAAGCTTGGTAAACCAGTCATGGAAAGAATCTTTACCGTGACAGGAGATGCCGTAAATGATGCATGTAATTTCCGCTTCTTACTCGGAACAAGCTTTTCTGAGCTTTTAGAGGCAGCCGGTGGATTCAAAGAGCAGCCGGAAAAAATCATTGCAGGCGGTCCTATGATGGGATTTGCACTTTTTGATTTAAATGTTCCGACAACAAAGACAACATCTGCATTACTTTGCATGACAAAGGATCAGGTGGCAGAATTTGAATCAACGGCATGTATTAATTGTGGACGCTGTGTAGAAGCCTGTCCGGAACTTTTAGTTCCATCCAGACTTGCAAAATTCTCAGAACACGGATTATCCGATATGTTTGAAAAATGGAATGGTATGGAATGTGTGGAATGTGGAAGCTGCAGTTTTATCTGCCCGGCAAAGAGACAGCTCGCACAGTCTATTAAGACCATGAAAAAGAACATTTTAGCCGAAAGAAGAAAAAAATAATACATAAGAAAGAGGTGGATTTTTGTGAGTGATTTATATCATGTTTCATCATCACCACATGTTCGTGATAAAGATACAACAAGCAAAATTATGTTGTATGTCATTATCGCATTATTACCTGCAAGTATTTTCGGAATTATCAATTTCGGACTTCATGCATTGTTATTGATTTTAGTTACCATCGCAAGCTGCGTTGCTTCCGAATGGATTTTTGAGAAAATTGTACATAAAAAAAGTACAATTAATGATTTAAGTGCAGTCGTAACAGGCTTACTTCTCGCATTGAACTTACCGCCAACACTTCCTTGGTGGGAAGCAGTTATCGGTGGTGTATTTGCAATCGTTATTGTAAAGATGCTGTTCGGTGGACTGGGACAGAATTTTATGAATCCGGCATTGGGTGCAAGATGTTTTCTTCTGATTGCATTTGCTGCTGATATGACAAAATTTGCTTTCGATGGTGTGACAGGAGCTACTCCGCTTGCACAGATCCGTGCAGGAGAAGATGTAAATGTCATGGACATGTTGATTGGTCGTACCGCAGGTACCATCGGTGAGACATCTGTGATTTGTATTTTAATCGGAGCTATTTTCTTAATTCTTATGGGAGTCATTGATTTAAGAATTCCGGCTACCTATATTATCACATTTGTGATTTTTATCCTTTTGTTTGGTGGTCATGGATTTGATGGAAATTATATCGCTGCACAGCTTTGCGGTGGTGGATTAATGCTTGGTGCATTTTTCATGGCAACCGATTATGTAACTTCTCCGATTACACCGACCGGAAAGATTATTTTTGGTATCTGCCTTGGTGTATTGACCGGTCTGTTCCGTGTATGTGGAGCAAATGCAGAAGGTGTATCTTTCGCAATCATCTTAAGCAACCTTTTAGTACCGATTATTGAGAAATTTACAGTACCGAAAGCATTTGGTCAGGTAAAGGAGGTAAAAAAAGATGAATAAGAAAATTGTACATGATGCCCTTATTTTGACAGCTTTTACCTTAGTGCTTGGAATGCTTCTTGGTATCGTTTATGAAGTGACCAAAGAGCCAATCGCTGCAGCTAATCTTGCAGCAGCACAGGAAGCATATAAAGAAGTATTTGAAGACGCAGATTCTTTTGAAGCATTAGATGGTTTTGATGCTGAGGCAGCAACCGCTGTGGCAACAGAAAACGGTTATTCTGATTCCATTGATGATATACAGGAAGCACTGGATGCAAGTGGCAGCGTAATCGGATATGTTATTACAGTTACTGCAAAAGATGCCAGCCAGGATAACATCACATTTTCCGTTGGTATTCAAAATGACGGAACAGTTAATGGTTATTCCGTTACCAGCATTGCAGAGACACCTGGTCTTGGTATGAAAGTAGAGGACAAGGATTTTTACAGCCAGTTTAACGGAAAACAGGTAGATTCTTTTGAAGTTGTAAAATCTGCTCCGTCAGCAGACAATGAGATTGAAGCAATTTCAGGCGCAACAATTTCTTCAAAAGCAGTTGCAAATGGTGTAAATGCAGCTCTTGTATATTTTACGAGTGAATTACAGGGAGGTGCGAACTAATGAATAAGAACGTAGAACGTTTATATAATGGTATTATCAAAGAAAATCCTACCTTTGTATTGATGCTTGGTATGTGTCCGACACTTGCCGTTACATCATCTGCAATCAATGGTCTTGGTATGGGACTTTCTACTACCGTGGTACTTATTTTATCAAACCTTTTGATTTCGGCATTTCGTAAAGTCATTCCGAATGGTGTGCGTATGCCGGCATACATTGTTATTGTAGCATCACTTGTTACAATTGTTCAGTTTGTGATGGAAGCTTATACTCCGAGTCTTTCGGCATCACTTGGTGTGTATATTCCGCTTATCGTTGTAAACTGTATCATTCTTGGACGTGCTGAGAGTTATGCTTCCAAGAACCCGATTGTTCTTTCTATTTTTGATGGTATCGGTATGGGACTTGGTTTTACCGTAGGTCTTACTTCCATCGGTTTAGTCAGAGAGTTCCTTGGAGCGGGACAGTTATTTGGTCATCAGGTATTATCTCTTGACTGGTTTACTCCGATTACTATTTTTGTTATGGCACCGGGAGCATTCCTTGTATTGGCATTTTTGGTAGCAGGTATGAATATTATCCGTAAGAAGATGGATGCAAAGGGTAAACCTCTTGCAGCTCCAAGCGGATGTCTTACCGGAGACTGTGCATCCTGCGGTCAGTCTGCAATGTGTACCGGAAAAAAAGCAAAAACAGAATAGGAGGATAGGTACAAATGAAAGAATTGATTTTACTTGCAGTTGGTGCTGCGATTGTAAATAACGTTGTATTGAGCCAGTTCCTTGGTATCTGTCCGTTCTTAGGCGTATCAAAGAAAACAGAAACAGCAGCCGGTATGGGTGGAGCCGTAATCTTCGTTATTACGATTTCTTCTTTTATCACAGCGCTTATTTACAAATTTATTTTAACTCCATTACATATTGAGTATTTAAAGACGATTGTATACATTCTCGTTATTGCAGCATTGGTACAGTTCGTTGAGATGTTCTTGAAAAAATCTCTTCCAGCGTTGTATCAGTCACTGGGTGTATATTTACCGCTTATTACAACAAACTGTGCAGTTTTGGGTGTTTGTCTTACAAACGTAACTAAAGAGTATGGTATTGGAACCAGTGTTTTAAATGGTTTTTCAACAGCACTTGGATTCTTTATCGCAATTGTTATTATGGCCGGTATTCGTGAGAAAATCGAGTATAATGACATTCCGAAAACTTTCCAGGGAACGGCAATCGTACTTATTACAGCCTGTCTTATGTCCATCGCATTCATGGGCTTCTCAGGTATGATTTAGGAGGGAAAATAAAATGAGCGTAACAGCAATTATTATTGCGGCCGTTGTAGTTGGCTGCGTAGGTATTTTTATTGGATTTTTCCTCGGAATCGCTGGAGAAAAGTTCAAAGTTGAAGTAGATGAAAGAGAAGAAGCTATTTTAGAAGTTTTGCCGGGAAATAACTGTGGTGGTTGTGGTTATGCCGGATGTTCCGGACTTGCAGCTGCTATCGTAAAAGGAGAGGCTCCGGTGAATCAGTGTCCGGTCGGCGGCGATCCGGTTGCAGCAAAAGTAGGTGCAATCATGGGTGTAGAAGCCGGTTCCGGTGAGAAGAAAGTAGCATTTGTAAAATGTGCGGGTAACTGCGAAAAAGCAAACCGTGATTATGAATATACAGGTGTGGAAGATTGTGCAGCAATGGCATATGTTCCGGGTGGCGGTTCTAAGAGCTGTTCTTATGGATGTCTTGGATATGGCAATTGCGTAAAGGCTTGTCCGTTTGATGCTATTCATATCGTGGACGGAATCGCACATGTTGACAAAGAAGTATGTAAAGCCTGCGGTAAATGTGTGGCTGCCTGTCCGAAGAATTTAATTGAGCTTGTACCATATGAAGCAAAGCATCTGGTTCAGTGCAGTTCTAAGGACAAAGGTAAAGATGTTATGAAAGCATGTTCCGTTGGTTGTATCGGATGTCATCTTTGCGAGAAAAACTGTCCGAATGATGCAGTTCATGTTATTGATAATGTTGCTTACATTGATCAGAGCAAATGTAGTGGATGTGGTGTTTGCGCTGAGAAGTGTCCAAAGAAAATTATTTTATAGGATGGAAAAAAGTGTCTGCTTTGCAGGCACTTTTTTGCAACCTTTTGACCCCAACATCATCCTATACAATAAAAAATATTCGTGTGATAATGCACAGCTTGCAGATTGGTGAGATAGGTGTAGGGAAATATGTTCGAATATGAAAATTTTTGAAACGAATATAATGTTTATAAGAACAAAACGAATCTGGAAAAAGTGAAAATGTACAAAAATAAGTACAAATACGACCTCAAATTGTAGGAATATCTAGTACTAATTTATGAGAAAATAGAAACATAGATTAAAATGATAATGAATTAAAAAAAAGAATGATAAATACTGGAAAACAGACGAATATTTTGGATTGGCTTGAAAAAAATGTAAATTCTGTGTATATTTATTAAAGAAACATCTTTACAGATATGAGAAAAATAAAGATGCTTCTTTAAGGGAATAGGTCTGAAAAAAAGGCTAAGAAGAAGGGGACATGTGTTGTGAAGAAAGTAAATGTATTACTCAATTCACCGGAAAAGGTGAACAAATTTATTCAGATTCTTGGAAACTTTAATTGTGATTTCGATTTGGAATCCGGACATGGGCATGTTGTAGATGCCAAATCATTGATTGGTGTTTTAAGCCTGAATCTGAAAAAGTGCGCCAGTTTGTCTATTCATGCAGATGATTCAGAAGCAAATCAGGTGATTGCCAATTTGCAGGACTATGTAATCGAATAAATATTGCAGCTGGTGAATACATACGAGAATCCTTGGTGGGGGAAAAGAGCTTCTTACAAAAATGGTAAGAGGTTCTTTTTTTTGTGACAATGCGCAACTACCAATTCCGGAAAAATATCCAGTAATTTCCTAACCTATATTTTCAATTATTGAAAAAATCTATTGACAAAATGGAAAAGATAGCATAAACTAAGTATAGTTTAACAAGACTAACACGAATTACACACGAATAATTTTAATGAGTTATATAAAATATTCTTATCGGAAAGGATGATTTGTATGAAATTAACAGAGGCTACAGAGGGAAAAGAATATATTGTAAACAGCATTGATACAGAGGATGAAGAGCTGAATGCTTTTTTGTTTTCTCTTGGATGCTACAGTGGAGAACCAATCACAGTGGTTTCGCGTAAGCGTGGCGGAATGGTGGTGTCTATTAAGGATGGCAGATACAACATAGACAGCCAGCTCTCAGATGCCATTGAGGTATAATAGGAAGCACGCTGATGCGTGTACAGGTCATCAAGCTATCGTTTGACGACATGTTATAATTAAAAATAGGCGGCAGGAATTACTTTACAAGAGGTGATAGCCGCATTATTTTATACATGATAGTTAGTAAAAACTAACAAAAATAAGAAAGTGTTAACAAGAGGAAAGGAAGTATGAGAATGAGAATCGCAATGACGGGTAATCCGAACTCCGGTAAAACGACCATGTACAATGCCCTGACCGGACGCAGTGAACGTGTCGGAAACTGGGCGGGCGTAACGGTTGACAAAAAGGAGCATCCGGTAAAGAAGAATTATTATGAAGGGGAAGAAGAACTGATTGCAGTGGATCTTCCGGGAGCGTATTCCATGTCTCCTTTTACATCCGAGGAAAGTATTACAAGCGCTTATGTAAAGAACGAGCATCCGGATGTCATTATCAATATCGTAGATGCTACGAACTTAAGCAGAAGCTTATTCTTTACGACACAGCTGTTGGAGCTTGGAATACCGGTTGTAGTCGCTTTGAATAAAACCGATATTAATGCCAAAAAGGATACGAAAATTGATGAGAAGGCATTGTCAGAAAAACTGGGATGCCCTGTCATTAAGACGATATCCATAACAGGAAATGGATTAAGGGAAGTGATTCAGGCTGCAGTATCCTTGGCAGGAAAAGAACAGAAGGCTCCATATATACAGGGAGATATTGATCTTACAGACAAAAAACAGGTTGAGGAAGCAGACAGAAAACGATTCTCCTTTGTAAATGGAATTGTGTCGAAGGTGGAAGTAAGAAAGACACTGACCAAGGAAAAATCAAAGGATGATGCCATTGACAAAATTGTTACGCATCCTTTCTGGGGGCTTTTGATTTTTGCGGCAGTCATGTGGCTGGTATTCTATATTTCACAGTCAACACTTGGAACCTGGCTTGCAGATATTCTGACAGGCTGGATTGAAACATTCCAGAATTTTGTTGCCGGTAAAGTAGAAAATGCTTCTCCGGTTTTACAGGCAATTTTGGTTGACGGTATTATTGGTGGTGTTGGTGCTGTAGTTGGTTTCCTTCCACTTGTCATGGTTATGTATTTCTTAATTGCACTCTTAGAGGACTGCGGTTATATGGCAAGAGCAACCGTTGTACTGGATCCGATTTTTAAGAGAGTAGGACTTTCCGGAAAGTCAGTAATTCCAATGGTAATCGGAACGGGATGCGGGGTACCTGCTATTATGGCATGCCGTACCATCAAGAATGAAAGAGAACGTCGTGCAACGGCTATGCTTTGTACTTTTATGCCGTGTGGAGCGAAACTTCCTGTTATTGCACTTTTTGCAGGGGCTTTCTTCCCAGGCTCAAAATGGGTAGGACCGGTCATGTACTTTGTTGGAATTGCACTGATTCTTCTTGGCGCACTTTTAATCAAACAGATTACAGGTATGAAATACAGAAAAAGTTTCTTCATCATGGAACTTCCTGAATATAAGATCCCGTCACTTGCAACTGCATGCAGATCAATGCTTGAGCGTGGAAAGGCATACATCATCAAAGCAGGAACCATTATTCTTGTCTGCAATATGGTGGTTCAGATTATGGCGACCTTTACCCCGGGCTTTGCAGTTGCGGCGGAAGATGGCTCAGATTCTATCCTGGCAATGATTGCTTCACCGGTTGCAGTATTACTTGTTCCGGTTGTTGGATTTGCAAGCTGGCAGTTGGCAGCCGCAGCAATCACTGGATTTATCGCAAAGGAAAATGTAGTTGGTACGCTTGCAACAGTATTCTGCATTACCAATTTTATTGACACGGATGAACTAGCACTTGTGTCAGGCGGCAGCGAAGTAGCAGCAATTATGGGACTTACAAAGGTAGCTGCTCTTGCATATCTGATGTTTAACTTATTCACACCACCTTGCTTTGCAGCACTTGGCGCCATGAATTCAGAAATGAAGTCCGGTAAGTGGCTTGCCGGAGCAATCGGATTCCAGCTTGCAACAGGTTTTTGCGTAGGCTTTGTGGTATATCAGGTTGGAACACTGATTACAACCGGTTCACTTGGAGCAGGCTTTGCGGGCGGACTGATTGCAGTGTTTGTAATTGCAGCATTTATCACATACTTGTGCGTTCGTGCGAAACAGAAACTGAAGATAGAATATGCGCTTGATTAGTTAAAAGGAGGATTTCACATGGCAGATGTCATTATTGTACTTATCATATTGGCGATTCTTGCATCCAGCATTTGTTATATTGTAAAAGAAAAGAAAAAGGGGCATACCTGTATTGGCTGTCCAAATGCATCAAAATGTAAGAAACATTGCCATTGTGAAGAACTGAAAGAATAAAAAAATTCACTATTTATAAGGCAGGCGGATGGCATGTTCATCTGTCTGCCTTAAGTTTATAAAGCAAGTGCGCTATCAGCCTTTTGACTGGGGGTGAACTGGTGGAAAAAGAAGGAAGTAAAAAAGCGACAAATGATACACGAAAGCAGGAGATTCTGCAACGCTTGCGGAAAATGAATTACAGAATCACGAATCAAAGAATGTTGCTTTTGGATATTATTTTGAACGGGGAATACAGTTCCTGTAAAGAGATATATTGTGAGGCACATAAAAAAGACAGAAATATTGGAATCGCTACAGTATACAGAATGGTAAATACATTAGAGGAAATTGGAGCAATTAGCTGGAAAAAACTGTCGCAGATTTATTCCGAAAACTGGAATGGTAAGGAAAAAATATGTAGAATTGTATTAGATGATGAAACCGAGATTGAACTTTCAGAACAGAAATGGAAGCGGGTGGTGGAGTGCGGATTGAAATGTCTGGGGTTTGCCAAAAATCAGGAACTGAAAAGTTTAGAATTAAAGGATGAAAATACAGAATGAAAAACGACAGAGAAAGAAGGAAGAAACGTGGAAAATTGTAGAACTTGTGAAGCAGTTGACTATCACGAAATCATTGATTGCATTGTGAGTGCATTAGATGCGAGAGATTCCTATACCGCAGGCCATTCACAGAGAGTAAGTGATATGGCACTTGTTATCTGTGACTTAATTGGGCTAAAAGAGGCGGATAAAGAGAAAATACACATTGCGGCTCATTTGCATGATATAGGGAAAATAGGAATACCGGATGCAGTCCTGTTGAAAGTGGGAAAATTAAATAATGAAGAATGGGAGACGATTAAGAAACATCCAAAAATCGGTGCAGAGATATTGAGCAAATCACAACATTTAAGTGAATTAAAAGATATTGTCCTCTATCATCATGAAAGATTTGACGGAAAGGGATATCCGGTCGGACTGAAGGGTGCCATGATACCAATCGGGGCGAGGATTATTGCAATTTGTGATTCAATTGATGCGATGTTATCGAATCGTTGTTACCGCAAAGCACATGATTTGCAATTTTGTTATCAGGAGATAAAAAAGAATTTAAATATTATGTATGATCCGATTGTGGGAAAATATGTATTGGAGCATTGGGATATCGTGACAAAACAGTATCAAAAGAACAAAGTATGTGAGAATAGGGCGGAATTAAAACGGTGTTGTTGAGAAAAAAATTCAACAGACGAACTGGCACTTTACATAGATATTACATGGGAGATATACTGAAAAAACAATATTTTATATTGGTAACAAGCACAGATAAGGAGAGAAAATCATGTTAAAATGTTTGGAATGTATTAATTGGAAGAAAACAGGTATTTTTGCAGTAGGAGTTGCTTTTGGAACAGCAGGAATTAAAATTTTGTCCAGCAAAGATGCCAAGAAAGTATATACAAATTGTGCGGCAGCAGTGTTACGGGCGAAGGAATGCGTGATGAAGACTGTTTCGACTGTTCAGGAGAATGCGGAAGATATCTATGCAGATGCAAAGGCAATCAATGAAGAACGTGCAGCAGCGGAAGAAGCAGCAGAATTTGACTCACTGGATGAAGAAACAGAAGAGACATCAAATGAGAAATGGAACGAAACAGAAGGAACTGCTGAATAAGGAAAAAGGTGATATTTTGAAGTTTCGGATTCTACATGAAACAAAAGGAAGAATGAGAGTACATGTAATAGGGAGCAGAATGAGCTGCGAACAGGCAGATACGCTTTTCTATTATCTACGAAAAATAAAAGAAATTCAGACTGTTAAAGTATATGACCGGACGGCGGATATAACGATTTCGTATACAGGAGAGCGCACGGATATTATTCATATCTTAAGGTGTTTTCAGTATGAGAATGTAAATGTGCCAAATGGATTGCTTGAAAATTCCGGAAGAGAATTAAACAATGCCTATCAGGAAAAACTGATTGGAAAGGTTGTTTTTCATTATGGAAGAAAGCTATTACTCCCATATCCGTTGCAGGCATGCTATACGGCGGTATGTGCTGCAAAATATATCTGGAAAGGCATCGGAAATCTCGCAAAAGGGAAAATAGAGGTTCCGGTTCTGGATGCCACTGCAATAGGGGTATCCATGTTAAGAAACGACATAAATACCGCGGCTTCCATTATGTTTCTACTCGGTGTAGGCGAGTTATTGGAAGAATGGACACATAAGAAATCAGTGGACGATCTTGCAAGAACCATGTCGTTAAATATTAGTAAAGTATGGCTTGTGAGAGAAGGACAGCAGGTGTTGGTTTCGGCTGAGGAGATTGTTGCCGGGGATAAGGTTGTTGTTCATATGGGGAATGTGATTCCTTTTGATGGTGTTGTGGTTTCTGGCGAAGCCATGATTAATCAGGCGGCTTTGACGGGTGAGTCTGCTGCAGTCAGAAAGATTAAGGACAGCTATGTATATGCAGGAACTGTGGTAGAAGAGGGAGAAGTTACGGTTTTCGTAAAGCAGGTAGGCGGCAGTAGCAGATATGATAAAATCGTTACGATGATTGAAGACTCCGAAAAATTAAAATCAGGGGTGGAAAGTAAAGCGGAACACCTTGCAGACCGTCTGGTTCCATACACACTTGCAGGCACGGCACTTACCTATCTTCTTACAAGGAACACAATGAAGGCATTGTCTGTACTGATGGTAGACTTTAGCTGCGCATTGAAGCTTGCAATGCCAATATCTGTATTGTCTGCCATTCGTGAAGCCGGTCTTTATAATATAACGGTAAAAGGTGGAAAATACTTAGAAGCAATTGCGGAGGCAGATACCATTGTATTTGACAAGACGGGAACCCTTACGAAAGCAAAGCCTTCGGTGGTAGATACAATATCTTTCAATGGATTGTCTTCTGATGACATATTAAGACTGGCGGCGTGCATGGAAGAGCATTTCCCACACTCCATGGCAAAAGCGGTTGTGGATGCAGCTTCTAAACGTAATCTGGAACATGCAGAAATGCACTCTAAAGTGGAATATATTGTTGCGCACGGAATTGCTACAACAATTGATGGGAAACGGGCAGTTATTGGCAGCAGGCATTTTGTATTTGAAGATGAGATGTGCCGGGTGCCTGCCGGAAAAAAGGAAATGTTTGAACAGCTCCCGGAAGAATATTCTCATCTGTATCTTGCCGTGGAAAATGAGCTGGCAGGTGTTATTCTTATTGAAGATCCGCTAAGAGAAGAGGCGGCAGAGGTTGTGAAGGCTCTTAGAAAAGCCGGATTATCCCAGATTGTTATGATGACAGGAGACAGCGAAAGAACAGCGGCGGCAATTGCAGAACGGGTTGGTGTAGATTGTTATTATTCCGAGGTGCTTCCGGAAGATAAAGCAAATTTTATAGAAGAAGCAAAGGCTAATGGACATAAAGTCATTATGATAGGAGATGGAATCAACGATTCTCCGGCTCTCTCAGCGGCAGACGTTGGAATTGCAATTCGTGACGGAGCAGAGATTGCAAGAGAGATAGCAGATATTACCATTGGCGCTGATGATCTGTTCCAGATTGTTACCTTAAAAAGGCTAAGTGACAGTCTTATGAAACGCATACATAAAAATTACCGCTCTATCGTAGGTTTTAATACATTACTGATTTTAATGGGCGTTGGAGGAGTGCTTCAACCAACGACATCAGCTTTATTGCATAATGGTTCGACTTTGATGATTGCGTTGAATAATATGCGTAATTTGTTGTCATAGGAAGATATGGTGGGAGAATAATCCCACCTTATTTTTGAACAGAGCAGGTGATAAGAGGGTATAAAATGGAGAATTTTGTAATAATATGTTTACTGATCATAGCGGTTGGGCTGGCAATCACACCCACCATAAGACATTTTAACGGGCGTGGTGGGTGTTGTGGAGGCAGTTCATATAAGCCAAAGAAGAAAAAATTGAAAAATGTAGTCCAAAAGAAAACATTCAAAGTAGAAGGCATGCACTGTGAAAACTGCAGTAATCGTGTAATGGAGGCGGTTAATTCCATACCCGAGCTATCTGCAAAAGTGAAGTTGAAACAGGGAATTGTAATTATTTCTTATGCAGAGCCGGTTGAAGATGTCCTGATTAAAGAAGCAATCGAAAGTGTTGGTTATAAGGTTGTAGATTAATGGATGTCTATCCTCTCCATATATACCGCACCATATCGTCAATCAACTGATCTAAGAAAGTATCTGTTACTTCCGGGTTTAATAATGACTTATGCACTTCAACAATGGCAATCGATTTCATGTAATTTGCGAAGAAACGCCAGTCGATGTCCGACGACTTGTACGGGATAAAACTGAGAAGCCATGTTGAAGTTGCTTCGTCATTTTCTATATTTAACAGGTATTCTTCCGGCCATGATGATTGTAATAACGTGATTTCTTCCTGTGTCATATAGGAGAAAACATTTACACTGTCCAGTCCCAGTACAGTTATTGACACTAAACAGAGATTAGAGCATACTAACTAGCAGTAACAGGAATCTATTTCCATAGAAAGCAGAAATTAAAGTGAGAGGAAGAATCAGATGTTTTGGGATGGTGTTGCTGGTGTATATGATTTGTTTGTGAACGTATATAATAAAAAAGTACATAAAGTGTTATGCGATAAAATTAATTCCATGATAGAAAATACAGACGAGGTGCTGGAATGTGCATGTGGTACAGGAATGCTTACCGTTGGAATTGCGCAAAGGTGTAAGCATATCATAGCAACAGATTTTTCCATAAAGATGTTGAAAAAGGCTGAGAAGAAATGCTGTGAATTAAGAAATGCAGAATTTTGTCAGGCAGATATCATGAGATTAAACTATGAGGATGAGAGCTTTGATAAGGTTATAGCGGCCAATGTAATCCATCTGTTAGATAATCCGAGTGAGGCTTTCAATGAACTGATGCGCGTATGTCGAAGTGGTGGAGAAGTCATTATTCCTACATATATGAATAGAAAAACAGATGGGACAGACAACAGATTTTCAAAGACAGTTGGAAAAGCAGGGGCAAATTTCAAGAAACAATTTACACTTAATACATATAAAGGCTTTTTTGCAGATATGGGGGCTCACGATGTAAAGTATACATTTATTAATGGAAGAGTACCTTGTGCAATTGCCGTTGTGACAAAGAAATGAAAATCTCTTTTCAAAGTTGTGTTGTTAATGTATGATAAAGCATATATTTCCCGTGATATGAGAAATCAATGCTTTACATGGTTTGCAATTATGTTTATTGGAACAATATTATCATATTTTGTAACAGCATATATGGCAATTTTTGCATTTGTTATTTGGCTTGTTGTATTTTTTTAGGAAGTTCACTTGGACGCTCATAAGGCATTTGAAAAATATTTGTTATAGATATTCCAAAATATGAGCAACCCATGGAGATGTTTTTAATCAAGGCAATTTGATAAGCCTGAAGTTGATGGAGGAAAATTATGAGTATAGAATACAAAAAGCTGACAGAAGCTGAGTTACCTGTGTTTATTGATATGAGGATAAATCAATTACGTGAAGAAGGCGCGAAAGAAGATATTGATTTAAAACCTGCATTATATGACTATTATGAAAGACATATAGCTGACGGAACATTTGTATCGTGGCTTGCCGTAGATGGTGATAAAATTATCGGTACAAGTGGAATGTCATTTGTCGAAAAACCACCCTATTTTGGATGTCCAACCGGAAAGATGGGGTTATTGTCCAGTATGTATACAAATCCTGATTACAGAAGAAAAGGGATAGCAAAAGAACTTCTTCACAGGGTTGTTGAAGAAGCAAGAGCATACGGTTGTGGTACTGTTCAAATAACAGCATCAGATATGGGTGTTAAGCTATACACTTCTTATGGATTTGTTCATAACGATAATTTTATGCAATATAAATTGTAATAAAAACAAATGGATGACGTAGAAATTGTGGAGGTAGATTATGAATGCACAAGTATTCTGGAATGTTATAGGTAATTACAATCAACAGACTAGAAATGCTCAAATTATTTTATTTATTTTTTTGATTTTTGGTATAGCATTTTCTTATATTCAAAAAGTAAAATGGTCGGCCAAGTTTGTATTGGGAATTGCAAACTTGTTTATAGGAATTGTATTTTTTGCATATTATGGAACAGAACCTGTTCAAAAGTTTTTTGCACTACCATTATATTTGGTTTGTGGAATTTTGTTTTTATACGAAAGTTATCACAATAGAGATGATATACTTGAAAAGCCTAATATGTGTCAAGGGTTGCTATTGTTACTTTACTTATTATATCCTTTGATTTCCATAATGTTGGGGAATGATTATCCACAAATGGTGACACATATTATGCCTTGTCCTATTGTTAGTCTGAGTATAGCTGTATATGCGGGGTATAAGAAGAAAAATAAATTACTTCTCACTTTATTAACCATATGGGGATTGACGGGTGTAAAGTCTGTCATTTTTAATGTTTTTGAAGATATTATTCTTTTGATTTGTGGTTTATATGGCATAACTCTTTTGATAAATGAGATTAGAAAAAAAACAGCTAAATGGACTAAAAATGACTAATCGGGATAGAAACAATAAAATAAATATGCTAAATTATGTTTTGCGCCAGGGAGGCGCAAAATTTTTAAATTATGGTTAGAAATAACTAATAGGAATTAGGAGGATGTTATTAGCATGATAACAAAATCAATCAGGATAAGGGGAAGGTCAAATGGCGCAGATTTTTGAAGGTATTGATTTCGAAGATGATGTATCTGTAATCGTGCAAAACGAAAACTGTACCATTATGAAAGTCCAGAATGAAACCGGTGAAGGAAATATGGTCATGTATGACGTTTTTCCGGGAGCTGCCATTATGTATAGTGATTTTCATATGGCATATTGTGACTCTAAATTTCAGGCAGATAACAGTAATTTGCTTTGCATTGACCACTGTAGGGAAGGAACGATTGAATATGACCTGGATGATGGGTTTTCCTATTTTTTTGAAACTGGTGATCTGACTGTGGATACCAGAAAACACCATGCAGGAAAAACACTGTTTCCACTGAATCATTTTCATGGTGTAACCCTTTGCTTTTACCTGCCACAGGCTGAAAAGAGCATGAAAAAGGAAATACGGGATTTTTCTGTGAAGCTTACGCAGATACAGAGTAAATTTTGTGGAGATACAAAACCCTATGTGGTAAAAGCAAGCGATGAGATAGAACATATTTTTTCTGAATTATACAGAGTGCCGGAAAAAATCAGAAAAGATTATTTTCGCATAAAGGTATTTGAACTTCTTCTGTTTCTGGATGCTTTGGAATTTCAGAACGGACAAAAAGGAAAGGAATATTTTTACAGGACACAAGTAGAAAAAGTAAAAGCGGCACAAAAATTACTTACGGAAGATTTAAACAGGCACTTTACGATTGCAGAACTGGCGGAAAGGTTTGATATTTCACAGACTGCATTAAAGGATTGTTTTAAGGCAACTTTTGGAAGTCCTGTAAACAGTTATATGCAAAATTATCGAATCAATACGGCGGCTGCTATGCTTAAGAAAGAAAGAAACAGAAGCATTGCAGAGATTGCAGGAAGTGTAGGATATGACAGCCAGAGTAAGTTTACCGCGGTCTTTAAAAGGATTATTGGAGTGACGCCGATTGAATACAGAAAAAATGAAAAGAGGTAAGAAGAGAATGAAAAAGGAGAAAGAGAGAAGTACCTTTTCCTGGGTGTTTGAGTTTGCAGGTCAGAAGAAAAACAAATATATTTTAAGTGTAATTCTGGCGATTTTGGGAGCTGTGTGTCAGATGCTTCCCTATCTTGTTGTAGCACATATGGTGCAGAAATTATTAGCAGGAAATCGTGATTTTGGCGGATATGTGATAGATTGTGCGGTAATGTCCATTATGTGGCTTTTACGTGTTTTGTTCCACGCACTTTCTACCGGCGCATCTCATGTGGCAACCTTTACGGTATTGGGAAATATCAGAAAAAGAGGAATGGATAAGCTGGCACATATGCCTCTTGGTGATGTGCAGGACAGGGGAAGCGGGGAACTGAAAAATATCCTGGTGGAACGAATTGACAGTGTTGAGACAACGCTGGCGCATGTGATACCGGAGGTGAGCAGTAATCTTTTTGTAGTAGTTGCAATGCTTGTTTATCTTTTTATCATTGACTGGCGCATGGCACTTGCTTCTCTCATAACATTTCCGGTTGGAATGCTCTGTTTTATGGGAATGATGATAGGATATGACGAGAATTACAACAGGACAGTAAGAGCAGTGAAAAATCTGAATGATACTGCCGTAGAATACATAGGTGGAATTGAAGTCATCAAGGTATTTGGAAAGGCAAAAAGTTCCTATGAAAAGTTTGTGGCGGCAGCGAAAGAAGGTGCGGCAAGTTATGTGGACTGGATGAGAAAGTGTAATGTATTCCATGTATTTGCCATGAATATTATGCCGGCAACCTTGATTTCCGTACTTCCGATTGGCGGTGTACTTGTTCACAATGGCTCACTGGCTTTATCTGATTTTATTCTGGTTATTATTATTGCCATGGGACTGATTACACCGATTATTGGTTGTATGAGCTATGAAGATGATCTGGCAAAGCTTCGTACCGTTATGGGGGAAATTGTTGCAATCCTAGATGCAAAAGAAATGAAGCGTCCGGCACAGGATAAGGTTAAGCCTTCTGGCAATACCATCAAGTTATCTGACGTTCATTTTGGATATGACGAAAAAGAGGTACTCCATGGAATTAATCTGACTTTGCAGGAAGTAACGGTAAATGCATTTGTTGGACCTTCCGGCGGTGGTAAGTCAACCATTGCAAAACTCATAGCTTCTTTTTGGGATGTAAATAGTGGAAAAATTACAATTGGAGGAGTAGATATCCGGGATTTGTCAATGGAGCAATACCAGAAAAGGATTGCTTATGTAGCACAGGATAATTTCCTTTTTGATGATACTATTAGGGAAAATATCCGTATGGGAAATTTGTCGGCAACAGATGAGATGGTGGAAAAGGCAGCGAAGGATTGTGGCTGCTACGACTTTATCATGAGTCTGGAAAACGGCTTTGATACGGTAGTAGGAAGTGGTGGCGGACATCTTTCCGGTGGTGAAAAACAAAGAATTTGTATCGCGAGAGCGATGTTAAAGGATGCGCCGATTGTGATATTGGACGAGGCAACTGCTTATACAGATCCGGAAAACGAAGCAGTGATACAGGCTTCCGTGGCAAAACTGGTACAAGGGAAAACTTTAATTGTAATTGCCCACAGACTTTCCACAATTACAGATGCAGACCAGATTGTAGTGGTAGAACAGGGAAGAATCAATGCGACAGGAACGCATGAGGAACTTCTTACAAAGAGCAGGCTATATCAGAAACTTTGGAACTCACATATTTCTTCCAAAGACAGTCTGACAGGAGGTGAAGTACATGCTTAAGATTTTAAAGAAATTTTTTGATTTTTGCAGTGAAAAAAACAGAAAAAAATTCTATGAGTCCATTGTTTTAGGTGTCATTTCAGCAATTTTTTCAGCATTGAAAATACCGGCAATCGGAGTGCTTTTAATGGCAATATTGAATGGTGAAATTACAAATACATCTATTTTTGCTTCTTTTGGAATTATGCTCTTAAGTATTATTGGAACTTCTCTGATAAAGAGCAAATCGAATATGCTACAGACAGAAGCCGGTTATGAAACCTGTGCAGATAAGCGTATGGAGATTGCAGAGCATATGCGATATCTTCCGATGGGATATTTTAATGCTAACAGTCTGGGATATATCACATCTGTAACAACGAATACCATGGAAAGTCTGTCAGATGTGGCGACACGTGTGGTAATGATGGTGACAGAAGGTGCTTTTACTACGCTTGTCATTACGGTAATGATATTTTCCTTTGACGTAAAGATAGGACTGCTTGTTGTTTTGGGAATTGCAGTTTATCTGCTTGCCAATACATTATTACAAGGAGCTTCCAGAAAAAAAGCACCGGAGAAAATCAGGTCGGACGGAGCTGTTGTAGAGAAAGTTTTAGAATACATTAAAGGAATTTCAGAAGTAAAATCGTATGGACTTACAGGCAGATATAATCAAAGACTGAATCAGGCAATCGAAGATAATGTAAAGGCAAATATCGACATGGAGCTTGCATTAGTTCCTTACATGACGTTACAGAATTTTATCAGTAAACTGATTGGAGTGGGGATTTCTGTGTTATCTATTTATCTGTATACAACGGGAGCCATGGAACTTCTCTACTGCATTATGATGTTAATTTGCTCCTTTATGGTAACGGAAGGATTAGAAAAGGCAGGAACGAATTCCGCGCTTCTTCGTATCGTAGATTTAAGCGTGGATAAGGCAAATGCAATTTTAGACTTAAAGCCAATGGATATTTCGGGAAAAGATGTGAAACCTTCTTCTTATGAAATTAAGGCAGATAACATTGATTTTTCCTATGATAAGAAGAAAATCATTGATAACATCAGCCTTACCATACCGGAAAAAACAACAACAGCGATTGTAGGACCTTCCGGTGGCGGTAAAACTACACTTTGTCATTTGCTAAGCAGGTTCTGGGATGTTGATAGTGGAACTGTTACGCTTGGAGGCATGAATATTAAGGATTACAGTATGGATTCTTTAATGAAGAATTTCAGTTTTGTGTTCCAGAATGTGTATTTGTTTAAAGATACCATTGCAAACAATATTCGTTTTGGTCAGCCGGATGCACCGATGGAGGCTGTAATAGAGGCTGCAAAGAAAGCCAAATGTCATGATTTTATTATGAATCTTCCGGATGGATATGATACAGTAATCGGCGAAAGCGGAGGCAGCTTGTCAGGTGGTGAGAGACAGCGGCTTTCCATAGCAAGAGCCATTATGAAGGATTCGCCGATTATCATTCTGGATGAGGCAACTGCTAATGTAGATCCGGAGAATGAAAAGGATTTAATGGAAGCCATTGATGAACTGACAAAGGAAAAGACCATTATCATGATTGCACACAGGCTTAAAACCGTTCAAAATGCGGATCAGATTCTGGTAGTGGATGATGGAAAGATTGTTCAGAGAGGAAAGCATGAACAGTTGATGAAGGAGGAAGGAATCTACCGTAGATTTGTATGCCAGAGAGAGCAGGCAGTGAGCTGGAAATTGTAAGGGGTAAAATTCAAAACGACAGAACAGTAATTTATTGTTCTGTCGTTTTATCCATATGAATCAATGCAATTTATTGAAAACATTAATGTGCTTTTTATTGACAGAATGATACTACTTATGATATAAGTTAAATTGAACTAACAAAAGTTAAAGCAAACTAAAATAAGCGAATTAAAGTATAGGAATTACATAATGTTATTTATTTTATGAAAAGCGAAGGAAATGTAATACCAGGAGGTGAGAAAAATGCTGATAGGAATTTTATTGCCATTTGCCGGAACAATATTAGGTTCGGCATGTGTGCTTTTTTTGAAGTCTTTAAATAAAAGAATTGATAAACTCCTGACGGGATTTGCGGCAGGAGTTATGGTAGCTGCATCTGTGTGGAGTCTTCTTATTCCAGCGATGGAGCAGTCTGAAAATATGGGAAGGTTAGCTTTTGTTCCTGCATCAGTTGGATTTTTACTGGGAATAGGATTTTTGTTATGCATTGATGAGATTGTTCCACATTTACATATGTATAGTGATAAGCCGGAGGGAATAAAAAGTGGTTTGTCAAAACATGCCATGATGTTACTCGCAGTTACGATTCACAATATTCCGGAGGGAATGTCGGTTGGTGTTGTACTTGCAGCAATGCAGGCAGAGCAGACTGGTATCACCATAGGATCAGCATTAGCTTTGGCAATAGGAATTGCAATTCAGAATTTCCCAGAGGGCGCAATTATAGCGATTCCACTTCATAACAGTGGGATGGAAAAGAGAAAGGCATTTGGCTTTGGGGTGCTGTCCGGAGTGGTTGAACCTGTAGGAACAATATTAGTATTGTTGATGGCATCTGTTTTTACACCTGTACTTCCGTATTTTTTGAGTTTTGCAGCAGGAGCAATGATTTATGTTGTTGTGGAGGAACTGATACCTGAAATGTCAGAGGGAAAGCATTCTAATATTGGAGTAGTTGCATTTTCAATTGGTTTTGTACTTATGATGATTCTTGATATTTCTTTTGGATAGTTTAGAAATCATTTTGGAAAGTCAAAATTATAATGGCGATTTGAAAAGGATTACAGTATAATTAAGAAGGAAAACAAGATATGAAATATCGATATGAAGAAATTGATACATCCTATTCAGATGATTATATTGATACAATTGACCAGATTGAACGCATAAAACAAAAAATGGATTTAAGACACCGGACATTTGAGGTGACAAAAGAGCAGATTGCACAGGAATTTTATGGTAGCAGCGACGAGGAAAACAATACAGTCGTTAGAAATGGCATTACCTATATTCTGGAAAACAACGTTACGGTGCGTGGATGCTCTTTCGGGGATCATTTACAGGCAAGAAATTATGATGATATCCTGGAACTGGTTAAAACATACATCACGCGAAAACACAGGGAACCTCTGACGGAAGATTTTATCTGTATGCTTCATAAACTGGTGACGGACCATGAACTTTCGAAAAACGAAAGCGGACAATACCGGACGGAACCGGTACATATCCGTACCACAGATTATATTCCGCCGCTTCCGGAAGAAGTTCCGACATTAATTTTGGAACTGATTCAAAGATACAATAAACCATCGGAAGCAGGGAAAACACGTTTTGAAAAAATATGCGAGCTAAAACGAAATTTTGAACGGGTTCATCCATTTGTTGATGACCATGTTATAATAAGGACAAAGTTAGAGAAACCCAGTAAAATCAAGGGGTTAGCACTAATTTAGTCCTTATTTTTTTATACCTAAAATCGGTATATGATAAGGCAGCGCTGACAAATCAAACCGAAATCCAAACATTGCATCAACAATTCAGGAGTCATGACCTGAGTGTGTTTCGTGCATCCAAGTGAGGTGACAATTTAATATATTTTATTTAGGTAGGACTAAATTAGCATTTAACACGGAGATATTCCGTTTGGCTGATATAGTCCTACTTTTTGTTTTGAAAGGAAGAGATTGTATGAGTAAAGTGCTAATTGAAGTCCTCGTAATAATTCTTATTGCAGGCAGTTATTTGATACTGTATTCAGCAGTTAGAGTATCAGCTATATCAGATCAAAGAATAGCGGAGATACGAAGTAGAGAAACATTTGATAAAGAAAAGCAGTTGAACACTAATCAAAGTAGTATATCGGGAGGGATGGCTATGGCAAATAAAGAAAAGAAGATTGAAGGCAGACTGGGCTATAACAGTGAGAATGGCAGATATGGATTACTGGTATCAGATTTATGGGAACATACCGGATTCCACTGTGGAGAATGCTTGGAAGTCAAGGTTGATGACAAATGGGTAAAAACCCGGATGGAAATGGACATTGACCGTAACTGGTATCTGGTGGATACCCCATATACAGGAGATTTAGAGTATGTTAGGGCGAGAATTTAAGAAAAGGAGGAAACACAGAATGAACAATAATATCGAAGTGATTGGAATTGATCATGGCTGGTCGCAGATGAAAACAAGCAATACCTGTTTCAATACTTCCATTAAGGAATTAGCAAATGCTCCTGCATTTCACGATAATGTGCTTGAGTATGATGAAAGATATTTTGCGGTTGGGGAGGAAAGGCTGGAGGTACTGGACAGTAAGGTGGAAAATGAGAACTTCTATTTACTGACGCTGGTAGCAATTGCAAAGGAATTAGAGATAAGAGGAAAGAGTGAGGCTGATGTGGTTCTTGCGGTAGGGCTTCCTCTCACAAGATTTTCAGCAGAGAGAAAACCATTTATTGATTACCTGTCCAAGAATAGGGATATGGTATTCGGATTTGAGCAGAAGCTTTATACAATTCATATACTGAATGTGCTTGTATATCCTCAGTGCTATGCAGCAGTAGCAGGGATGCTTCCTACCTTTGGTAAAAAGGCACTTGTCATTGATGTTGGCTCATGGACTGTTGACAGTATGCTGATAGTGAACAAGAAGCCTGACAACAGTAAGTGTGATACACAGAATGAGGGCTTGATTAAGTGTATGAGAGCCATCAACCGAGTGGCGGTACAGGTCAAAAACAGAAAGATTGATGAAGCAGAGATTCAGGAATATATGAAAACTGGAAAGACAGAGCTTCCAAAGGATTTTAAGGAGATTATGGACCAGCAGATTCAGATTTTTGTGGATAAGGTGTACCGTTATCAGACCGAGTGTGGTTACAGTCTTGATATGATGCCGGTCTACTTTGTAGGTGGTGGGGCTGTTGTTATGAGAAATTTTGGAAGATATCAGCAGTCTAATATCCACTATGTGCTTGATGTAAAGGCAAATGCAAAAGGTTTTGAGACGATGGCAAAAATAGCACTTAGAAGCGGGAGGTAACTTAAGATGGCAAAAAGAAGTAAGCAGTACAGTTTTCATCTCAATCTAAATAATCCGGACCATTTGAAGATATACCGAACGCTGGAGGATTTGAATACAGATATTCATAAATCTGTTTCAAACTTTGTGATTAAGGCTGTGATTCAGTATATCAATGATGCCTCAAGGTCGAGTCTTACAAAGAGCGGAAAGAATGAAAAGGAGAATCTTGAAGGCTATGTAACCAGACAGGAGTTATCAGAAGCAAAGCTTCAGATAAAAGCCGATGTGATGAAAGAGGTTGCGCAGTTGTTTGGAAATGCAGCCATGAATACACAGCAGGTTGTTACGCCTGCGCTTATGCAACAGATGATGCAGATGATACCGGAAAATGCAGAACAAAAGAAAAACTCAGATAAGCCGGAGGAAGAGGCAGAGCCTACCGATGCAGCATTAGAGGAAATGTCGGTATTATTTGCCCAGGGAAATTTTGGAGAGGAGTAAAGCCTATGGCAGTAATAAGTGGAATCGGAAATGTGTTACTTACCATGTTGAAATGGATATTAAAAATAGTATTAGGAATACTCAGACTGGTATTGGAGGTGGCAAAAATCTTTCTGCTTCTGCTTAATCTGGTATTCAGAGTGTTTATGGCTTTTGTAGGTGCAGGAACACCATGAAAGGGGGTGTGGCTTATGAAGTTTCGATTTGAGAATTATCTTAAGAATCGCAGACTGGTAAAGTATTTCTTTGCTATGAAGAAGCTTGTAACTGCGTAAAGAAAAAAGCAAAATGAAAGGAGATTAACAATGCACAGAATACGGGACAGTCCCATGGAAAATGTCCCGTGACAACCGAATAAATTGTTCACATAGAGTAAGAGTGGACAGGTCAGTTTGTCATGAGGACACAAGCCTATCCCTCTTACGGAAAGGGAATAGGTGATTCATATGAAGGAACTATTATTTTTCTTATTATCCGTAGTACTGATAGGAAGTGTCGGATGTGGCTCAAAGAAAGATTTGAGTACGGAGGTAACGGATGCAGAAAGTACAGAGGTTGTTAATGAAACAGTTGAACCGACAACTGAAGCTGTAACTGTTGAAACCGAGGATGCGGGGACAGCCCAGCAGGAAAGCACCGGGGCTGTAACAGAGGTGGATTCTTCTGCTGATACAAAGGATACCGGTAAGGATAACCAGTCAGATAATATAGCTTCTGAGGAAAAAACTGCTGATAATAAGCAGTCGGAAGAAAATAAAAGTTCAGATAGTCAGGAATCTGAGAAAAAGCCAAAAGATACAAAGAGCGAACCAGCTTCTGAGCAGCAACCGAAACCGGAGGAGAATTCAAAACCGGAAGAAAAGCCGGAAGAAAAACCGGAACCAAAACCAGAACCACAGGCAGTCTCTTACAGCCCGGACAGGGTGGTAAGCCTTGCAATTTCAAAGTGTCAGGCTGGTGGAATGGTTACAACAGAACAGCATTTGAAAGACAATCTGAATGTGGGAAAGATTACACAGGAAGAGTATGATGAATATTATCCTCTGGACGGATTGGAAGACAGCTATTACAGCGTATTTGTTAATGTTGACTTAAACAAAGCTGCAACAACATCCGGAAGGGCACTTGGAAGCGAGGAAGCAATAGCAAAGTATATCGCTGATATGTTACTTCTTGAGTCAGATAATGTCTTTAATATCAGGCATACCGGTACAACCAAAACATCAGGCGAAACTTTCTATGAGTTCCGTTGCTACAGATAAAAGAATACTGACTGCATCATGAGAGCAGGTATAAGCCAACAACTTATGCCTGCTCTTTTTTTGCGTGTAGTCAATGAGAAGTGCAATGAGAAATTGAGGTGCACTTCTATTATAAATTTTTAGGAGGAATATCGAATGAAACAGAAATTAAGACGATTTATGGCAGGTTTTCTTGCCATATTAACCATGTTTACTACGCTGTTTACGAATGGAACTACAGCTTTTGCTGCCAGTTCAAGTGCTAATATCTCATTCTGGTATGCATCAGCGAAAGACCATGGAGTAATCAGTGAGTTTAACAGTAATCACAAAGGTGGAATTCTGTATGCAATGATTGATGGTCATTCGGCATACTGCATGAACTTTGGATTGTCAGCGAAGGGCGGACAGCTTATGAACAGTGACAGCAATCCGAATACCAATCTTTCAGCAGCACAGGAGAAGCTTCTTGCCTATTGTATGTACTATGGTTATTCCACAACAGAGGCAAAAGCACCGACAAATGACCAGTGCAATAAATATATTGCAACACAGTCCATGGTATGGATTATTGTAAATGGAATATTTGGAACGAGCAGTGCGGATTCGGCAGCAAGCAAACTTTGTGCCTGTGCACCGGATTCATCATCATCTTATTCGTATTATGAGACATTGAGAGATAAGATCAATGCTTCATACAATGCCACAAGACCAAGTTTTGCATCAAAAACAAAGAGTGATGCTACAACTTATGAGCTTAAGTGGAATGAAAGCAATCAGAGATTTGAGTACACATTTACTGACAAAAACGGTGTACTTGGAAACTTTGATTTTTCCATCGACGGGTTCAGCGTATCAAAGAGTGGTAATTCCATGACAGTTTACACCAAGTCAGTAAATACCACAGTTACACTTGGCTCATTCAAGTCAACTATCGGAGCAGTTGATACTACTTCAAGCTGTGTATTCTGGCTTACAGGAAACTCCGGAGATCAGGAATTTGTTTCAGAGCAGCCTTCAGCAGATCCTATTTCTGCATATATCAAGGTAAAGACGGAAAATATCGGTTATGGTGAAATCACTAAAACAGACAAATCAAGTGGTGTTCATCTGAAAGGTGCTGTATATGGAATCTATTCAGACAGTAATTGCAAAAAACTTGTAGATACCATGACAACCGATAAGAACGGATACGCCAAGTCAAAGGCTCTTACAGCAGGAACTTATTATGTGCAGGAGATTACAGCTCCAGCCGGATATGTAAGAAGTGACAAGATTCATACTCTTACTGTAAAGGCGGGTAAGACAACAGGCATTTCACTTACTGATGTGGAACAGCTTGGCTCTCTCACAATCTACAAAGAGGGAGAAGTCCTTGTTGGATGGAATGGCAGCAACTTCACTTATGAGACAAGAAAGCTTCCGGGAGCCACATTTAAGGTAACTGCCGGAGCAGACATCTATAAGGCGGATGGAACAAAGGTTTACAGCAAGGGAGATGTCATTGCAGAGAACCTTGTATCTGGAAGTGACGGTCAGGCAGTGTTATCAGACCTTCATCTTGGAACTTATGTGGTTACAGAGACTAAGAGCATTGACGGATATACCATTAACACCACTCCACAGACTGTTAAGATTGAGTACAAGGACCAGAATGTAACGGTTCAGGCAGAATCAACGACAATCAAAAACAGCAGACAGAAGGCGGAAGTATCCGTTGTGAAAAAGGATTCTGATACAGATAATCCATTAACCGGGGGACAGTACACTCTTTATGCAGGAAATGACATCAAAAACTATGATGGCAAAGTAATTGTTACAAAGGGTGCTGCACTTCAGACCGTAACAACCGGGGCTGACGGAAAGGCAACTTACACCGTAGACCTTCCAATCAGCAATAGCTTCTATATCGCAGAGACTAAAGCACCTGTAAAATATGTCCGTAACAGCGATGATGTTTACAGTTTCAATTTCAATGTAATGTCTCAGGATAAGGCAAAGGCAACTTTTGCCCACACATTCAAGAATGACAGAACTACTGCAAAGATTCAGATTTTCAAGGTTGATAAGGAAATCGGAAAAGCAGTTCCACAGGGCGATGCAAAGCTTGAAGGAGCAGTATATGGATTGTATGCCCGTGAGAACATTGTTCATCCGGACGGGAAAACAG
>NZ_JADYUI010000018.1 GCF_021531695.1 Roseburia hominis
CTATGTCTTTCCCACTACCAGGGCAGACTAGGGACTTTCACCCGTTAGAAACGTGCGCCGCTAGGCGCACGTAGATAAAAGCTATCAATCGCTCCTTAGCGAATTTGACAGCGAACTGGATGATAACCAGGACTATTACAGCATGTACGATTTTGATTATTTTATTGATCAGGTAGAAATCGAAGAACACGACCACAGAGTCTACGACGACTTCTTTTCCCGTATGATAGAAACACTACTTACCAAAGACAGTGTTGAATACACCATGACCGATATCTACTCTGCAATCCGGGAAATGGAAAATGATCTCAATGAACGTACCAACACCTTCTACGGCGCTGCCTTTCAGGTACATCAGGAGTATGTTTCTGATATTGAAAAAATAATAGACGAAATCGGAAAAGGACTGCCTGTCATGCTTGAAACCGAAAATGTTGAAGATTATATTGTGAGATGCTGCATGAAAAAAACAGTTTAGAACATATGTTTACCACGTAAAAAAAGAGAAGGCGGGATGAAAAATTCCTGCTTTCCCTTTTTCATTTAATATCTGTTATCAATCAAAGATTCTAGTAATATCCTGATGCCGGTTGATCACACGATAAATTTCTACATACTCATTACCTACTTTGTAGATAATCACATAATCTTCCCATATCGCATATTTATAATTTGTCCGAAAACTGACTCGTTTGGAAAGATCTGAACCTATTCCCGGAAACATCTGAAGATTTTCGAATTTACCGTAAATCTCATTTATGGTCTTTGCTGCATACTCCTCGTTATCTTCAGCTATATAATCCCGAATGCTTTTCAAATCCTTTGCAACAATCGGGTTGATCCGCAGTTTTAACATCTTATTCCCCCACAAGTGCTTTCAATTCATCCAAATCAAGCCAGCCTTCGCCGTCTTTCACTGCTTCTTCCGCTTCTTGCAGCTTCATCAAAAGCTTCTTTTCTGCCCGATCACGCTCATAATCTTCAAAATCCATAACTACATAACGACCTCTACCATTCTTGGTAAGATACACTGGCTCGCCTTTATGACAGTTTTTCAAAACTTCATTATAATTTCTCAAATCAGATACTGGTAAAATACTTGCCATATTCTTTCAGCTCCTCCCTTGATTTTATATTGTTTCTGCTAATTCTAGTATACACAAAAAGCTGTAAAATTCAACGTGAAATTTTACAGCTTTTATACTATATATTATTTTTCAGTCTTGCATATTAAATGCCATCACCATGTCAGATGAGCAGTTTGAAAAACTCACACCCTGGAATGAAGAGGTAAAACAAACCCGATCCAAGCGAAACACCCTGCATCGCATCAATATCATATTTATAATGAACATTCTTACAAAAATGTGCTATTTCTATTGCTGAATAAGTCTCATGCACTCTTTTGATTGAGCTACCATCCTTTGATGTTCTTACCTCTTCAGAATCATCATATCGCTGAAGAGCAGCCTCAATTAGTTTGTCTTTTCGTTCATCAGTAATTTGGGCATAGAACATATAATAAGCTTGTACAATTTAATTATAACATACACTCTTCAAATGTGTTCAAATATTTTATCGGAAATTTAAAATATTTCTTTAATCTATACCATACTATATCCCTGATCTTGTCTTCCTATATGCCTCTTTTATGCAGTCCCCATCTATAACGCTGGTTCCCTTCGCGGATGCTTCTATCGCAGCTTCATTCACAATCGTTGCGATTGCGGAGCAGCTAAGGCCTTTCATGGATTCTGCCATTTTATCGATTGGAAGGTCCGAAGAAAATTCCAATCCTTTTGCATATAATTGCAGCAGTTCCTTTCGTGTTGCTGTATCCGGATTGGAAATGGTGTATTTTCTGTCAAATCTACCAGGTCTGACAAGTGCTTTGTCAAGAGATGCATAGGAGTTGGTGGCTGCAATCACCATAATGCCATCTCTACTGTGAAATCCGTCCATCTCATTTAACAGACTGATAATCATACGGTTGTTTTCTTTGTCGATTCCTGCACCCGCATAATTTCTTGCCTCTCCGATACCGTCAAACTCGTCAATAAATATAATGCATGGTTTGTGTTTTGCCGCCTTTTTAAATAAAGCTTTCACTTTTGCCGGACCAATTGACATAATGGCGCTCTGAAAATCTGCTCCTCTGGTTGCAATAAAATTCACACCTGCTTCCTGCGCCAGTGCTTTCGCAAACAATGTTTTTCCGTTTCCCGGAGGTCCCTCTAAAATAATGCCCTTGATGGGACGGATACCCTTCTGCTTATATTTATCCGGATTTTTCATCATATCAAGGACACCAAGCATGTCTTGCTTTTCTTTTTTCATACCTGCGATATCGGCGAATGTCACATTGGTGTGTTTCACGATTTCGAAATTCTTTTTTCCGGATGATAACACTTTATACAGGGCAAATGCTACAATGCCTATAAACAGCAGGTTAAAAAGAATATCTGTGATATATGCCGCAGTTTCCTCTGCTGCATCCTCATTTGTCACTTGAATCCCTTTTAACATTAACTCTGCTTTAAACATGTCATAATCCGGATTGTCGGTATAATATAATTGATCTTCGTTTTCCAGGTAAAAATTCACCGTTTCACCGGATATTACAACTTCTGAAATTTTGCCATTTTCTACTTCCGATACAAATTTTGTATAAGGAACATACTCTCCTTTGTCATCGAAAGTGAAGAATAAAATAATAACGATGAAAAAAGCAACTGCTGCTGCAATAATAATTTTTATTCTCTTTTTCATGGGTTCTTCATCCTTTCTTTTTTACAAGTTTTATTTTCCCTCTTTTTTGTACTAAATGCAACTCCATGATAGATTAATGTTTACTTGTTTCGCCAGGATATGATATACTTTTTGCATAAATATACAGAGAGGATATAGAAAATGAAAAATCAAAAACAGGCTCGTGTTCTTATGATACTGCTGCTCCTCGGTATCCTCATGGCAATAGGTATCACCGGTTGTAAAACAGCAGACTCTGACAAAAATGGGAAAACAAAACAGATTGACAGTGTAAATGATTTAGCTGGTGCGACAATCGGAGTCCAGCTCGGAACGACCGGAGACATCTATATGTCTGATTACGAAGGCGACGATGCGGGCACCAAAATAGAACGATACAATAAAGGAGCGGATGCCATCCAGGCACTGAAACTTGGCAAAATAGACTGTGTTGTCATTGATGAACAACCTGCTCTCCAGTATGTAAAGCAAAACAGCAATATTCATATCCTTGACGAAGAATTCCGTTTAGAGGATTACGCTTTTTGTATTGCAAAAGAAAATACCGAGCTTCTTCACGAGATGAACAAAGCACTTGAAACATTACAGGACAACGGCACGATTGACCAGATCATTAAAAATTATATCGGAACGGAAGATGAAATCGGTCATTTTCCTTATGTCAGTAAAAATACAAATCATTCAAACGGCGTCCTGACATTAGGCACCAATGCGGAATTTCCGCCTTATGAATACTACAAAAATAATCAGGTTACCGGTATTGATATGGATATTATGCGTGCAATCTGTGATGAGCTTGGAATGGAACTGCAGATTGAAGACATGGCTTTTGATTCTATCATTGCTGCTGTTTCAACCGGTAAAGTAGATGTAGGTGCATCCGGGTTTACCGTGACAGAAGACCGCAAGAAGAATGTAAATTTTTCAGATACTTATATCACGACCAAACAGGTTATTATCGTTAGAAATGACAATGCCATTACCGGTGCATCCTTACCGGAAAAATTTTATGATAACTTTATCAAGGACAATCGGTATTTATATATTGTAAAAGGGCTTGGCAACACCCTTGTCATCACATTGCTGGCCGTTTGTATCGGTATTATCCTTGGTTTTCTGATTGCAATTGTAAGAACAAATCATGACCGAAACGGCGGTCTTACGATTCTTAATGCTATCTGTAAATGTTATCTGACTATCATCCGCGGAACACCGGTCATGATCCAGCTTTTGATTATTTACTATGTTATTCTTGCATCCGTAACCAATAAAATCCTGGTAGCCGCAATCGCTTTTGGTTTGAATTCCAGTGCTTATGTAGCCGAAATCGTCCGTTCCGGTATCATGTCCGTAGACAGAGGTCAGTTTGAAGCAGGCCGAAGTCTCGGTCTGAATTATAAGAAAACCATGACACTGATTATTCTGCCGCAGGCTCTTAAAACGATACTTCCGGCACTGTTAAATGAAGTCATCAGTCTTCTTAAGGAAACATCCATCAGTGGTTACATCGGGCTGATGGATCTGACAAAGGGCGGAGACATTATCCGAAGTAATACCTACGAAGCTTTCTTACCTTTAATTGCTGTGGCACTGATTTATCTGGCACTGGTCATGCTGCTCAGCCACGGAGTAAGTAAACTGGAAAGAAAAATGCGAAAGAATGAACGATAATAATATCTTTTTCGCTGCGCGATGGTCTCTGTAACAGAAACTTATTCATTCACTGATGGGGTTAACACCCCATCAGGAATTTCACGCCCTGGAGTATAGTTATAGGCTATCATATAATCAAAGTTCTGTCCGTCGCTGGATATACTAAAAATTTTCTGCGTCAGGTCGAATTATAATACGCTTACTTTAAATCTAAAATCCACCATTCTGATAAGCTCTCGCTATCACATAAGACGGTTCATAAAATGCACTACCGTTATAATTATCAATCACTTCACAAATATCATTATTGTAAACACGGATAAGTCCATCCACATAATTCTCTTTGGATGCCAACGTATCCATAATCAACCGTTGATATACTTCTCCCATTTCAAGCGGTGAAGGAATTATTGTTGCCAAATCCTTATCTACCGCTGTTATATCATAATTACTATTTTTTTAGTTATAATCATGAATCCAATCCTGTTCCACTTTTAATGGATTCTCACAATGAAGCACATTTGCACAACTAATCAAATGATATTATCACTTATTACTGTTCAATTTCTGCTCCCATTGAACACACCAATTATACTACGAGATAAACAATTCTTCTATATACTTTTTTACTTGAGTATTTCTTAAAGTCATAATTGTGACTTACAGTCTTTTAAAACAGTTAATAACGTATCCATCATGCAAACACCTGGAAGATGTCCTGTATCAGCAACCACCTTACAGGATAAATTTGTATTTTTTCTATAGCCATTTATCATAATAGCTTTAAAATCTTTCATTTTGTAATCAGAACTCTTCCATAATCCTTTTATCATTTTTTCCATTGGTGCTTTCTTGCCAATTTTGTTTTGATATCCATTTGTATATTTACGAAGTGCACCGGAATATATACCAGTCCCTGTCTGCATACAGAAAGAATCAGGGAAGTCAGTCCTTTTCCAAATGCCTGCAAGGTATTGATACCCAGAAACATCAATCCGATAACCGGACAGGAAATTTGAAGAATGCCAAACATCTTTGCACCATATTCTACAATGATATCATCATTCATAAAAAGCCGGATAACTGGCTCCCTGATAAATAACAGTGCAGCAGTCAAAACTCCACCAATCACGACAGATGCAACTGCCTTTGGGATTGGTGCTGTTTCAAAAATTTCCTGATTCTTATCCATTTATGATCCTTCTTTCTGTAAATTGTATGTATGCTTACGATTTGTTTTATTTTTTGCAGCCATGGAAATGGCTGCTTCTTACGATTCAATATTATGCCAAAGTTTTTTAAGTGTTTTTTCAAATTGTTCTAGTTCCTCAGTGCTAATGTCCCCATGAAGTTTTTTCATAAATTGGTACATATGCTGTGTAAGATGTTCGCTGGACGCAATTCCTTCTTCCGTTGGAGTAATTATATTTTTCCGTGAATCCTGTGCAGATACTTCTCTGCTTATATATCCACGATTTTCCAATGTTCGAAGCATTTGATTTGCAGTGGAACGTTTTATTGAAAAAAGCTCCTCTATGTCCTTCTGATAAATCTCCTTATCCGTATTTTGGGATAAATACTGGAGTATAAAGCACTGATGAACAGTAAGATTCTCTGTTTCCGTTGTAATTTGATTCATCTTATGATAGATCAAATTCGATAAAATACGAATGTCAATTCCCAATCTTTCAATCGCCATAATTCATTCTTTCTCCATATCGTACAATAAAAACATACTCATTACCGTAAGTATACTTACAATAATATAGTCTGTTAAACGACTTTTGTCAATAACTACTCTCATCCTGATATACCTTTACATATTAAATTACAAACCACATCAACCATCTCATCCAAATCCATATGTGTAAAATTTTTTATCCATTCACTATACATGTTTCCTATCGTTTCTACAATAAACGCCAATGCAATTTGCTGTCTGACCTTGTCACCAGCACAGAAGTCTTTGGCAAAATTATTATACTGCAATTTCATCTGATTAAAAAACGTTACATCCTGATTCAAATTAACTGCTGAATGAAACACTTTATAATCACTTGGAGTCAGCGATTGCCAATAACAATAGATTTTTTCAATCATCCGGTGTAAATCTGATGGAATCTGATATTTCTTGATGCTGTCAACACCAGACTGCACAATTTCCATCTTTAATTCAAGCAATAAATCGTCTAATGAATTGTAATGAAGGTAAAATGTCTTACGGTTGATTTTTGCCGTATCTGCCAGCATTTTTACTGTGATTTTATTGTATTCCTGTTTTTCTAAAAGTGTGCGAAAAGCAGAATATATCGCCTCTTTTGTTTTGACATATCTGAGATCACTTTTCTCTTTCATAGTTTCTACAGCCTCCCTTTTCATGCACATTTTTTATTTTATGTGTAATAATCCACATCTGTGCGTTTCTGTTTATTGTACTTAATACTCACGTGTGGTATTATACCACAGTCGAATATTGAAATAAACCATAGAAAGGAACGTTATATGTCATCAAAAAATCAATCTGTTTTAGATACAACAACGGGACCTTTGTTAAGACCCCTTATTTCATTTTCAGTCCCGATAATGTTATCCAATATTTTGCAGCTTTTATTCAATGCGGCAGACATTGTTGTTGTCGGGCAGTTTATCAATGAAAATGCAGTTGCTTCCATAGGATGTACCGCTCTTATCATAAATATGGTAATCAGCCTGTTCTCCGGTCTGGCAATCGGTCCTACCATCATTATTTCTAATAATGTTGGCTCCGGAAAAAATGACCATCATTCTGTCATCCATACCGCTTATTCTTTAGGTATCATTTTGGGAATTGTATCACTGGTAACCGGATTGGTTATTGCAAAACCTTTTCTGATGCTCTTGCAAACTCCAGCGGATATTATTGACCAGTCAACACTGTATCTCAAAATATATTTTCTGGGACAACCGGGATTTATGATTTATACTTTTGCACGTTCCATCCTGGTAGCAAAAGGCGATACCCAGTCACCTTTCCGATACCTTGCAATCTCCGGTGTCGCTAATATTATATTAAATCTCTTTTTTGTCGCTATCCTGCACCATGGTGTAGAAAGTGTAGCAATTGCAACAATCGCATCCCAGTATCTTTCCGGAATATTAACGACACGAAAACTGCTTGTTTCTAACGATGAATTCCGCTTGGATTTACGAAAACTGCAGATTGATTCTGATATTACAAAAAAGATTATTCGTATCGGATTACCAGCCGGTCTTCAATCCACACTGATGTCTCTTTCTGCTGTATTTACGCAAAGTGCAGTAAACTCGCTTGGAACAGAAGTAATCGCCGGTCAGTCTGCTGCAAACAGTATCTGGAGTTTTGTTTCTCAAACCATCAATGCATTCAGTCAGGGATGTATGACTTTCGTCAGTCAGAATTTTGCTTCCGGTAAACAGAATCGTGTCAGAAAAACTTTTCGTTGCACACTTTTGATTGATTTAATCTTTGGCATTGGCCTGGGTGCCATAGTGCTTGGTGCAGGACGCTCTCTCCTTAAGATCTATGTACCAGATTCTCAAATTGCCATTGAAACCGGAATGATTCATTTTTATGCTACCATTATCTTTGCGTTTCTTTTGGGATTTCAGGATGCATCGTGCTTTTTATTGCGTGGATTAGACTGTTCTTTATTTCCAATGATTACCTCAATCTTTGGAAATTGTGTATTCCGTATCGGATGGGTTATATTGGTATTTAACCGCTTTGCTCCCGGAATGGAAACGCTTGATGCATATAAATTACTCGTATCCTCCTATCCTATTTCATGGCTGATTATTTTTCTGGCTAATATTACAGCGTATGCTGTCATACTAAAAAAGCAGGAAAACTCTGTATGTAACTGACGCATTTCCTGTGGTGCGTTCATGGAGTGTTCATACATAAATTTATGTCCGAATCTGCTTTTAAATACAACACTTAAAACCATTGTAAAAATACAGGTCGGGCATAGCATAAACAAGTAAAATTTGAATGGTGACAACATTTTATGCTTTGCCAAAATCTTAAAATTGCTTTTCATCTGTTTTGCAGTTTTTTTCATTATCGCCTTGTTCTTATATACAGTTTCAGGTGAACTGCTCATATAATACGCATCAGCAATAGGTACTACCATCCCCAAATGGGAAATCTGCCAGTTATGCATATCAGGCACAATTTGATACGGAATACGACTCCTTCGGAATATTTCAGATAATTCTGCAGTCCTGTTTGTTTTACGTTTCCCGATCTCTCCAAAAGTGGTAGGTTGAATAATTTTAGGCGTAAGTGATGCATTCAATATACCATTATCTATACTGCCTCCTGCACCTGGGAACGCAGGAATCAGTCTGTTTCCCCCACAAATTTTTTCAAGCTCTTCGTATTTTTCAAGTGTATTCACCATAGTAACAATATTTGGACTTTTATTACTCTTCAACTCATATAAAGCCTGTTTCAACTGCTCTGTTCGGACAGGTAAAAATATGTAATCATATTTATCGTCATCTTCAAGTTTATCGATAACCATTATATTTGCTGTTTCTACCTTGCCATTTTTATAATATCGCAAACCGTTATTCAATAAATCTGTAAGTCTTTTCCCTCTTGCAAGAACAGTAACATCATATCCTGCTTCGGACATAAGTACAGCATAAATACTACCAATAACTCCTGCTCCATATATAAGTATTCTCATTTTATATTCACCTCAACCAAAATTTACTGCTCCAGTACAACGAATAATAAATTTCTGATACATTAACGTAGGATGATTGTTCCGAGTACTAAATCCAAGATTTATCACTTTCTTTGTAATTTAACTATCTGAACTTTTCCATCAATTTCGATATCCTTTTTAACAAACCCATTATTCTCAAACAACGAAACAATTTCATTGGAAGAATAAAACTTAACATCTCCGGCTCTGGAGAACTTTAAAAATGGATTGCATATTACTCTTAAAATCGTAGGTAAATACACTTCTGCTATGTATAATATTCCTCCCTTTTTCATTACCCTTTCTGCTTCTTCTGCAAACTTTTGTATATTCGGAAAATGATGAAATGCTGCACAAACAGTGATTATATCTATTTTCCCGTTTTCAAAAGGAAGATTTTCACAACCGGCAACGTAAAAATCCATATTAGGATTTATCTTCTTTGCCTGTTCTATCATCTTATCAGAAATGTCAACTCCATGTCCATAAAAGGTACTTTTCTCAGCAAGCATATTTAGCAAACGTCCATTACCACAAGCAACATCGACCACAGTAGAATTATCATTAATACAAACCGTTTTGCACATCATCCTTTTAAATTTGACCGTAAATTTTCCGTCAAAAGTCGAATCATAATTTTCAGCTTTTTTATCATAACTATTTTTTGAACGCTTTTCATAGATATTCATTCCAACAACACCTCCAAATTCAGAAATTTCTCTTCTTCTCAATCTCTTAGTAAGACTGAAAGTTAATTAGAATACAGAAAAAAATATTCTCTTGTTTTAAATTTAAATTCACTGGGAAATTATCTCCTGATATAACCGAATTCCCATCACTGCTGCTGGTATCTTATCACTTGGTTTTTGATTTGACAAGATTACAACCGCCGTCTCTTTTTGCGGATTAAAACAAAGATAACTACTATAATTTGTAGTATCTCCACTATGCCAGTAAACCTCATTGGTTCTGTCATACATCCAGTTCACACCTATTCGGTCTGCGTGTAGTCCCATCTTTGTATACAAATAATTATTGACATTTATCTCCTTTATTATCTGATGACCCATCCCAAGATATTTCGGTGTTTCGTCCATCTGCATCTGTGCATAGGCTAACATATCAGAAATATTGGAAATCATTGCTCCTGCAGGCATATACGCATCCCCACTCTTCCAATCCCAAAAATTTCTGCCATGATCTTTTCCCGTAGATATACTCGTATGCTTTAAATTCAGTTCATCCTGCACATAGTTATTCATCAGTCTTGTATAATCCTGTCCATAAACATTTTCCAACACCATCCCAATCACTGCCATTCCAAAATTGGAATAGCAGAATGCATGCTCCTCCTCTTTCAAATTAGTCTTACTAATCCGGTTCCATAATTTCTCTTTTGAAATGCCATACATATCATTTCTTCCACTCAAATGATTTTTTATCATCTCGCTCTCCAAATAAAAAGATTTATAACCGGATGTATGCGTCACCAAATCTTTGATTGTTGGATAATAGTCTTTCTTTGGTAATTCAAGATATTTATCTATCGTATCCTCAAGCTGTATTTTTCCTTCCCCTACTGCCTTACAAATCAATGCTCCATCGAAAGTTTTAGTAAGAGAACCAATCTCATATAATTCTTCTGTCTGTGGAAGTATTCTGCCGTCTTTCCCATATACCGTATAGCTTGTCTTCCCGTCTTTTATGATTCCTACTGTAATCACTGCATCACCTTCCTCCAAAGTTGTATACTCTATCATTTGCTGAAATGACATATGCTGCAATTTTTCTAACTGCTGCATTTTATATAAATATCCTGCACTAACAAATGCAATAGTCACCGCAAATATAAGTAACATGATTTTTATTTTATTTCCTCGTCCTCTATTCACTCTTTATTTTCCCTTTCACTCTGGTCATATTTTATCAGTGTTTCAATATGAGAAAACAAGATAGACATCTTATGCATACTGTCAAATTCAGGATTTAAAAGATAATAAATTTGGTTAATTCCTCTTTTGCATCCATATTTTTCTCCTAACTGTTCATTTTTTTTAACAAACACATGATATCATATTTTTTCCGAGAATGTTCATCCATAAAGCAAATCGAGATGGATAAAATTATTATCCATCTCACGATTCAGGTAATGCTTTATACTTTTTACAAATATGAAAATCTTATTATCTTCTTTCCCGTTACACAACTGGAGCTTCTCTCTAAAACTTACACAACATGATATACTCTTCTTCGTTTTCAGCCACAATTTCAAATCTATATTGATTGCAATTGCCATTGGTATCCCAAACTTGGATAATACATTTATTAACTGCAAAACATCTCAATCTTTTCTTCTAACAGCTTAAATACCTTAGCCACCAGATATCCATCTGCAATAGCATGATTCAGTCTGACACTGACCGGCATCATCAGTCTCCCATCTTCTTGCCTATATTTCCCCCAATTCACAATTGGTGCAAAAAACAAATATCCATCCGGAAGCTCAATATTTAAGGAATCATAGGAAAACCATGGGATAAATGATGCATCAAACCAGTTCGGATGATTTTCCATATCCAGCCCATACTCTCTTGTTTCTTTTGCCTTTTCTATGTCAAGCACTGCCTTTTCGTAGAATACCGTGTAGTCCTCATAATAAACGGTATACACCGGGGTACAGGTTTCGGTATCCTCATGAAAAATATATTGCGTAGGATTTATCTGGTCGTAACAAATCAGTTCATCTGTCTGCCACAGATATCCCATCCTGTAATCTTCCCTGGAATTTAATACACTGGAAAGAATATATAAAAAGTTAACATAAAATTTCGTTCCTGTTTTCTCTGAATATGCTTTTAAAGGTGTCACATCAATTCTGCCTGTCATAGATGTGGAACATTTACAGTCTTTTGTAAAATGCCTGTATACACCTTTTCTATAATACTTTTCTTTATCAATAATTTTATAATTCATAACATCACCACCAAATTCATCGCTTTTTCTTCTTATCAATTTTTTCACAAAACCGGAAATTATTTCTTTAGATACAAGATTCCGGCACAATAGGAAATCTGGTCAAATTCCATTTGAGGGAAGTATTCTTGTAGTTCATCAAAAACAAAATATATCCATCATCATTTAATAAAGTCATTAGCATATTTAAGAAATCAACTTTTCCAGAGCGAGATAACACGCTGTTATATATTTTAATTAATATGTCTTTATATCCTGCAAACGGATATGTTCCACCTTCATCGGACAATCCGACACTCTTATCATAATCATCTGCCCATAAATCAAAACCTCTATTATTTAACATATGTCCCTCCATCAAATTCAATAATTATTTTCTAAAACCCGCAATTATTATTTCGTGAATATAAATAAAAACCTTAAAAAGTATAAGTGTTGCAATTACAATACAGGCAAATTGTAAATTAAGTGTAATCTTACAATTTATACTTGATAACCGGTCTATTCCCACAACAAGCATCACAAGAAGTATTGGCAGCCCAATCAAACCGCCAATTTTCAATACATCCGTAATTTCTTTTCCTTCTTTAAATTGAACTGCATTCTCAGGTAATTCTGATGATTCAATTAATTGCTGTTCATTTTTTAAGTTCCCTTTGATTGTTATATGAAACATTTTTTCTCCTACCTGTATCTTAATGGTTCTTTTCTTTATATAATCTGTCTACTTCTGTTTTGTATATTTTTTCTGTATTTTCATCAAAAAGCACCCATTCGACCAGATCAAACTTTCCTTTATTTTCATCCAGAAACCTTGCAACTGTATGTACTGCAATCTTTGCAGCCAGCTCAACCGGAAAGTGATATATTCCTGTTGAAATGGATGGAAATGCAATTGTCCTTATTCCATTCTCCATAGCTACCTGCATGGAATGATAATAGCAGCTAGCAAGTAACTCCTCTTCCTTATTCTTTCCACCATACCAAATTGGACCTACGGTATGTATCACATAGTCACAAGGCAAATGGTAGGCTTTTGTAATCTTTGCCTGTCCCGTTTCACATCCATTGAGTGTTCGACATTCTGCCAAAAGCTCCGGTCCAGCTGCCCGGTGAATGGCTCCATCTACACCGCCTCCACCTAAGAGTGAATTATTTGCGGCATTTACAATTGCCTGAACATCTTGAATTTTTGTTATGTCGCCTCTTACTGTTTTTATCACAAACATTTTATTCTCCATTCTACTTTGCATCGGCAGGTGTTTTTAATGTGATGGCATAAACTGTATTTATCTGCATAGGATAAGTCTCTGCAATGTTTCCATCATAATAGACTACCACTTCATCATTAATATTAAAATTTGTCATGCTATCCTCATTCTCCACATCCAGTGATACAAAATATTCCCCTGTTTCGTTTTCAATCAAAATAGACGTATCATTCGTTTCTTTGACGATACCGGTAATGTTCGCCTCATTCTCAATAATATCATCCATGCTTCTGATTTTACAACCAGACAAGCTAAAAACACAAACTAATATTAAAACTAATGTTATCACTCTTTTCATACAATTACACTCCCTCCTCAACATAAAGCTGAGATTCTATTTGTTCCAAATCATAAGATTTTCTTCTGGTGTTTCTAAGAAACTTTCTGCAAAAGAAGCAGTACACGATCTTAGTTCATCAAATCTGCTCTGCAAATTCCATTTTACTGTCAGCTATTCACTCAGAGTATATTTTCAATATTTTTTTGTATAATGCAGCCATTTCCTTATTATAATCTCGAATATTCCTTACCTTTGTTTTTAAGGATGTATCTCCACTCCAAAAATTTATTGGTTCACTACTATCTTTGTTACACACCGATATTATAAGAAAAGGAAATGCACACATCAAACAACAGACTAATCCAATGATTCTTCCCGTCATATCATTCCTCCGTAAACTTCTTATTGTTCCCATCAATCACCTCAATTATACTATGAAATAAACAATTCTTCTACATACTTTTTTATTTGAGTATCCGCAAATATTGACTTTTTTCGACAAAACATGTCATAATGTGATTGTCGTGAATCATGTGGATGAAATACATTGGGGGAATTTTTATGGAACATATGAAATTACAGTTTGGCTGTCTGATTATTCTTTTATACGTAGCATTTGTATATTTTCGCGAAGTAAAGAGATATCACTATAAAACGAATCAGTCATTTTTTGATGAGTTGCTGATCATAGGTATTACCAGTATTGTTTTTGACGGAATGACTGCGTATACCGTAAACCACATAGATATGGTTCCTTCCGTACTAAACAGATTGCTGCATACCTTATTTCTCATAAGCATTGATTCGGTAATTTTTTTCCTATGTCTCTATATGCTCTATATCACAGGTTCGTATCCCAAAAAGAAATCGGGCAGAATCATACTGTTTACACCTTTTGTGATAAACATTCTGGTCGTTATTCTTAATATTGACTCTCTGGAATATTATAGAGGGAAATGTTACCAACTATTCCAAGGGTACTTCTGCATACACCTGTTTTATCATGGTCATCATCTATATGATTCTATCCATAATTATCGTAATAAAACGCTGGAATTATATCGAAACACATAAAAGGATCAGTATTTTAACCTATCTATGGGTTATGATCATTATTATGTTAATTCAGATAAGTTTCCCTGAGACACTAATTACCTCTATCGGAGTGACGGTTTCCGTTCTGGGTGCATATATGAATCTGGAAGACCCTTCCATAAGAAAACTTTCTCAGTATCATGACGAAACCGTCATGGCATTCGCAACCCTGATTGAAAGTCGGGATAACAACACAGGCGGACATGTCAAACGCACCAGTATGTATGTAAAGCTTATTGCAGAAGAACTGCGACGCAACGACAAATACCAGGACATTCTTACGAAAGATTATGTTGCAAATCTGATTAAAGCTGCACCTATGCATGACATTGGAAAAATATCCGTTCCTGATGCCATACTGCAAAAACCGGGAAAACTTACAGACGAAGAATTTGCCATTATGAAGCAGCATAGTCCAAATGGTGGCAAAATCATACAGGAAACTTTTAAAAACCTTGGCAGTGATGACTACTGCGAAATGGCATATCTCGTGGCAAGGCACCATCACGAAAAATGGAATGGAAAAGGATACCCGGACGGTCTGAAAGAAACAGAAATCCCCTTATGTGCCCGCATCATGGCAGTGGCAGATGTATTTGATGCCGTCTCTGAAAAACGCTGTTACAGGGACGCCATGCCTCTGGATCAATGTTTTGCAATCATTGAAGACGGACGGGGACAGGATTTTGATCCGGATATCGTAGATACATTTATGAATATACGGGATAAAATTAAAAAGGCACATCGGGAGTGTACGATTTAGACAATCCTGCCAATTAACAGCAAAACAAATTATATCCCAAAATCAGGCACACAAGAATTAGAAGCCATCCGATTACTTCATTCGAAATAAGGAGCATAACAAGCATGCCTAATGCGAAAAAAAATAATGCAAATCCACAAACTCTTTTCATAACAAACACCAAAAGGCATATCTTATTATAAGATATGCCCTCTAAATGTAATTGATAACTCTATTTTGTTTTTCTTGTCTTCTACTCGTTTGTTTCTTCTGTTTTGGAAACTGCATCGGATAAAATTTCTTCCATTTCATCACTTGCTTTTTTCTTTGTTTCCTCATCTACGTCATTTTTATCGTTCTCTTTGCTGCTCTTTTTGTCTGCAAACTTATTGACAAAATCAGGCACCATGTCAAGGACCTTAGTGATACCATCCTGATTTTTGATATTTACCAGTTTTGTCGTACCATTCTGAATCACCAGTACGGCGCTTGGTGTGATTTTACCACCCATACCTCCGGCTCCATTGTTTTTCTTGTCCTGCGTCATTGCTCCGGCAGCCACACCAAAAGAAACATCTACCAATGGTAAAATAATCGTTTCTCCGATATGAATCGCATCCCCTACTACTGTTTTCGTCGTAATAAAATTATCCATTCCTTTAAACAAAGATTCTACCGTTTGACGAAAAGTATTGTTCGTTTCTGACATATTCATTCCTCCTGATTTTTCGCTTATATTTTCTATCTTTGATGAATTTTTATGTTTAACCCGAATGATTCACTAATTTGTAAAAAGCCTTCGGAAATTTTTATCTTTCAATAACCGTATTGCAACAATCATAAAATAAATCAACCGCACCTGCCCTTTTAGTTCAGCCGTACCTTTCACATAAAAATGTTCTTCCACAAAATCCGGTACGATATGCATATCATAAGAATACATCGCAGGAAACATACAAAGGATTCCCAATAACTGACCGGTTCTTGCCGGATCTCCGGTTGAAAACGTGGCATCTATTTTCACTTTTTTCGGTCTCAAATGCTTTATGACATAACGCAATTCTTTCAAAAGGTGTCCGATAAGTTCTTTATTTTCTTCCTTAAAAATCTTATCTTTCCCTGACTTTAGTTTTTCCCATATCCTTGCTAGTTTCTCAGGAAAATGTAAAATCCATTCTTTGATTTTAATAAAAACCTGCTTTAGCCCGGTAAAAATATGTTTTCTCTTGTTTACATTTTTCGGAATTTCGGCTTCTTCTTTTTCGGAAACCATCTTTGAATTCTTAGGATTCTCGGATATTCTCCTGGTATCTATATTCCTATCTTCGGAAACATCCTTCCTCTCATTTACAACATCTTCTGTAGGAAAATCATTTGTATTCCCATTTTTCTTTCCGGCTTTCTTCCGATTTTTTTTCCTATCTTTCTTTTTTAAATTATTGGAAGCTTCGGGCTTTTTATTTGGATACTGAAACAAAAGAAATCCAAATAGTTTCACCCGGAATGTAAACTCATTTTCTTCATATGCCCCGAAAAAACGAAGAACAAAGAAAAGAAAACTGCCTTTCAAATGAACACGCGTATTTTCCTTATTTTCTGCCAAAATCTGATATCGTACCGGACAAAACAAAACAGCGAACACCAAAGTAAGAATAACCAAAAGCACAATCAAAAGGATGATTCCAATAACTTTGAGTATAGCTAAGAGGAGATGCATGTCGTATCCTCCTTTGCCCGCTTTTTAAAATACCGGGAAACCTGAAACTGACCGGTATCCCTATATACCTCTGTCACAATCTCTGTAACGATTTCCAATGCCTCGTCATAACTTCCGGCAAGCCCCACAATATATTTTCCTTTTTTCGGATAATGCTTTTGCATTAACTCCCATGCCGGAATGACATCAAGCAGGTTCTTCGGATTCGAAGCGAGTGCAATCACATAAATATCAAGCTGCCCTGCATTATGGATAATCTTCCATTTGATCCGGTTCTTCTTATGTGAAATACTGCTTCCTACATATAAATTCTTATCCCATTCCATGAAAAAAACTTGCCCTGTCCTATCATACTAAAAATACTTATGGCTTCCCCATAAATTATTGTGTTTTAATTCCAGATATTCATCATACGCCTGCTCTAAAATCTGTCTTTCATTTGCAAATTTTAAAAGATGATACGCTTCATGAAACTTATAATACCCGGAATCCAGAAAAAATTCTTCTCGTTGTGGCTTACTGTAATAGCTGTCCGCCATCATAAGATACCAATGTACTTCTTTCTCAACTGTGTCCTCCGGCACGCTGAAAGTATAGTGACTCTTTCCGATATACTTAATAATCGTTGCCGAAACCCCGGTCTCCTCGCGCACTTCCCTGAGTGCGGTCTCTTTATATTCCTCACCCGGCTCCACAGTACCCTTAGGCAGTACCCAGCCTTCATATTTGTTACGAAAATTCTTATATAAAACTAATATCTTACCACGAAATATTACCACACCACCACAACTTGTTGCCTCAATCATCGCAAATCCTCCTGATGTGGTTAAAACTAAACATAGTATACCCCTTTTTCCTCTTTCTTGCAAGAAATTAAGCAAGATCACCGGTAATAAACATCAAATATCTTTTTTGCTGTAGGAACCGCATAAGCACTGCCAGAACCTGCTTCCTCCACGACAACAGCAAGCGCAATGTCTTCTTTTCCTTCCTTATGCGCATAGCCGACAAACCACGCATGACTCTTGTCATCATAGTCACTAAACTCTGCGGAACCGGTTTTTCCGGCAGCAGTATAGCTCTGTCCGCTTAATTTTCTTCCCGTTCCTTCTTCCACAACAGCCTGCATCAATTCCTGCATAATTTTTGCCTCTTCTTCGGTCAGTAATGTGCCATATTCGGATGGCTCATAGCTTTCCACTAAATCTCCATTCACATTTGAAATGTGGTCGATCAGGTACGGATTCATAAGAACCCCATCATTTGCAATCGCAGAAGTAACCAGTGCCATGTGAAGCGGTGTCACTAAAGTTTCTCCCTGTCCGATTGCACTTTCAATAATATCACTGGTTGTCGCATCTGCCTTCCGATGAAAACTGCTCTGCTTACTTATATAAGGATAAGGCAGCTTCTCATTAAACAGCAGTGAATCACAGGTCTTATTAAAAGAATCTGCATCCAGAGTAATGCCAATATTTGCATAAGATGAATTACAGGAATTGGCAAAAGAAGAACGTAAATCTTCCTCTCCATGTACATCATTATTATAGCAGTGAATGGTGGTGTCATCTTTTGTAAACTTTCCGTTACAGGTATAAGTATACGATTCATAATCCGGATTTTCCCTGATATATTCCAGTGTCGTGAAAATCTTAAATGTGGAACCCGGAGGATACAGTCCCTGTGTGGCACGGTTTAAAAGAACGGACTCTTCATTATCTTCTGAAGTAATGCTTTCCCAGTCTTCTTTTATTGTATTCGGATTATAATCCGGTTTTGAAACCATCGCAAGAATCTTTCCCGTCGCAGGCTCTAACACAACAACTGCTCCTTCATGGTCTCCCAACGCATCAAACGCTGTCTGCTGTAACGTGGCATCCAATGTCGTATATAAAGCATCTCCCGGACTTTTTTCATTCTGAAATTCATTTTTTAACTTTTCCGTAAAAAAGATATGGGAACGCAAAAGCTTTAAATTTGCATAGGATTCAAGCCCTGCTTTTCCATTCGTAGCATAACCTACCACATGGGAAAACGTTCTGCCATAAGGGTAATTTCTTGTTTCATTCCCCGCCGCATCTACCTTTGTTTCTGCTAAAACGGTGCCGTTTCTATCCAGGATATCCCCACGCTCTACCGTTTTTGCAAATAAATCCTGTCTCTTATTATAGGAGCTGTTAATAAAGGTTTCACTTTTTATTGCTTCAAAATAAACAAAATAGAGAATCAAAGCTAAAAAGAGTGCAACAAATAAATAAGTAATTACCACGTATTCCCGGTTTTTAGAAGTCTTCGAAGTTTTCTGTTGTTCTCTTTGCTTTTCTTCTTTCGGTCTTCTTTTTTCTTCCATTTTCGGATTCCTGATATCCTTTTTCATAAATCCTCTCTCCATTTTCTTTCATTAATACAAGTCCCTGAATAATTGCAAAAATTATAAATGTACTAAGCAAAGAACTACCGCCGTAACTGATAAAAGGTAATGTCACTCCGGTAGACGGAATGAACTTTGTCACACCACCAAGTGTCAAAAATACCTGAAAGCCAAACACCGTTCCAAGTCCCAGTGCCACATATTTATAATATCTGTCATTCATCTGCATGGAAACGTTAAAAAACATCAAAATGCAGCTTACATACACTAAAATCAGGCATAAGGCGAAAATTCCACCAAATTCTTCCGCAATCGCAGAAAATACAAAGTCCTGTTCCACGACAGGAATTGTATTCGGTACGCCCTGATATAATCCCATGCCAAACCAGCTACCGGTTCCAATTGCGAACAACGACTGGCAGATCTGATACCCTTCATTTTCAATGACACCAAGCGGATTTTTCCATGCAACGACACGAACCCGGACATGGCGAAAGAGCTTGTACGCAATAAAGGCAGCCACACCGCCTGCGGCAAATCCGCCTGCAAAGTAGTAAAGCTTTCCGGTTGCCACATAAAGCATCACAAGATAAACCACAAAGAAAATCAAAGCCCCGCCAAGGTCTTTTGATAACACTAAAATCAAAACATGAAATGCTGCAACAATGGTGGTTTTTACCACTTGTGAGAACTCTGTCGCTTCATAAAACATACCCGCAATAAAAAATACATATAAAATTTTGATAAATTCCGAAGGCTGTATTGTGATTCCGGCAAAGGTAAAAGATAATTTTGCTCCATAGCTTAAAGAACCCGCAATCGCAACAACGCCAAGAAGTGCCACGCCAATTGCCGCATAAGCCCAGGTCAGTTTCCGGAAAAAGCGGGCTTTTTTTATAATGAATGGAATTGCAAATGTAATAGCGGCTGCCACTACAGCAATCACGAACTGTCGTAATGCTTTGTCAAAGTTTAACCTTGTCAGAATTACAAAACCAATCATAAGAAGCATGCACATATTGTTTAAAAGTAAATCATTTATGTCTTTATACACCATTTTATAGCCAAAGTGTAAGGACAACATAAAAATAACCTGAACCAGATAAAATCCAATCATTCTGATATCCTTTGTGGCAAAAAACATCACAAGGAATGCATCAAAATGAATGAGATAAACGCATATCATCTGACGTTTATACATTTTCACACGCTGTATTAACAAATATTTTTTTCGAAATACGGCAAAGCATTCATATGTATAAAATGCGAACAAAAGCACCATCAGATATTTCGAAATTTCAGTAATTAAATTCAACATGATTATTCTACTCCACGTTTAAAATGTCCGTTCGTATAATCCAAAAGATAAGAAACTTCTTCCTTCTTCTTTCCCTGTAACCACATTTTTTCATACAAATCCAAAATATGCTCTGCTTCCTTTTCTGTCTCGATGGTAAAGCAGAGACGATACCATGAAAATCCCATCGGAAGGATTTCCTTTTTCTGGTGCATCAAAGACAACGGACTCACATTATAAATCACATTATAACAATCTTTGCAATTATTTTTCACCGCAAATTCTTTTCCATAGCGGTCTTTTAAATAAGAAATCTGCCTCTTTTTGTCACAGCCTTGCATATTTTTATGCACACACTGCGCACTTACCATTAACGGAAGATATCCATACAAAATCATTTCACTATCCGTATTGTCCCTGTGCATCAGCTCTTTGGCATTCAGTTCCAGCGGTGCGGTATCTCTTTTTATGCCGCAGGATGCAAAAGAATGTCTGGTAAAATCGGTATAGGTATACATATTGTGGTCCAACATCAGCTTTTCCTCCGAAATCTGATGCTCCCTGCAAAATCCAATTTCATCATAGCTTTTTATAAGGAAACCATCAAATCCAACTGTCTTTAATTCTTCTACAAACATTTCATACCGCTTTTTTGTCGAAGAACGAAAGACAAAAGGAAAAATATAATAAACTTCTTTTCCCGCTTCCTTTGCAAGCTTTACCAGTTCTTTCATCTCTTCCACTTCATTTTTCCCCGAAGTCTTCTGACCAAAAATCTGGCTGTCCAGATAAATCCGCTTCACAAATGCTCTCTTTACGGATGCAAAAAAAGCTTCTTTTGTCTCGACCGAAACAGAAAGACACGTCTCCCCCGGTAAATTTTCGCTGTTGTCTGAATATTCTATCAATTTCTTCTCTACCGGTTTTCTGACAAATGCTTCTACTTCTTTCCTGGCAAGTTTGGTAAGCGCCTTGCGCCTTAACTGGTTGATTGCCTGCACCGGAAGAAAAATATCATCCTCCATGATAATCTCTAAAGACTCAAATTCATAAGGTGTACTTTTCGTCTTATTTAGTTTTTCATAGATATTTTCCTTTTTTAACGGACTGTTCTTCGCCTTTTGTACCACATCACCGGTAACAGAAACAGAAAGTTCGCCAAAGTTTACCTCCATTCTTGCCGGAACACCTTTTTGCAAAAAGACTTTTCCTTTTATTTGTTCCTTTTTTTCGGTCTCGATATACTGCTTTCTTATCTGCTCCTGCAAAGCATCGTTACTTTTCGTATGATTCGGCTTTTCAAATGTAATCATTTCTTTACCATTGTGCTTCGTATAATAACCGTCCGTAAATCCGCTTCGGTTGCCAAAATCGTAAAGCTTTTTCTTATCTTCTTTGGCAACTGCATAATCGGTTGCGCCATAAGAAAGATAGCGATCCATATACTTTCTGTAAATACTCACAACACCTGCCGCATACTCTGCCTGCTTCATGCGCCCTTCGATTTTAAAGGAATAAATTCCTGCCTCGGCAAGCTTTGGAATGTTTTCAATCGTACACAAATCTTTTGGACTTAAAATATAATTTTCTGCCCGTCCAAGTGGCTTTTTCGCGCCATTTAAGACCTGATACGGCAACCGGCACGGCTGCGCACATCTTCCACGATTCCCGCTTCTGCCACCAAGCATACTGCTAAAAAGACATTGTCCGGAATAACAATAACACAATGCGCCGTGTACGAAACCTTCTAATTCAACGTCCACCGCCTCATGAATCTCTCTTATTTCCGAAAAAGAAAGCTCCCTTGCCATAACCACGCGGTCTGCGCCCATGGAAGCCAAAAACTTAGCCCCTTCCACACCGGTCACCGTCATCTGCGTACTCGTATGAATCGGCAAGCCCGGAAACTGTTCTTTGATCCATGCCATAACACCGAAATCCTGTACAATAACGGCATCGATTCCTTTTTCATAATAAGGTAATAAATAGTCGAAAAGCTGTTCTTTTAATTCTTTTTCTTTTAATAACGTATTGACTGCCAAAATAACGCGGCAGTCATTTCTATGTCCATAATCGATTCCTTCCAACAATTCCTCTTTGGAAAAATTATTGGCATAGGCTCTTGCACCAAACAGTTCACCGCCTAAATAAACCGCATCTGCTCCCGCATTTACGACTGCTTTTAGCGTGGCAAGAGAACCTGCCGGAGCCAAAAGTTCTAACTTTTTTTTCATTGCATCTCCACTTCCAACGTAAGAAACCTATATCTTTCGTTTCTCACGAAAAAAATAAGGGACAGCTTTTTATTCTCTGCCCCCTCGGTCTTATTTTTTTTCTTCTTTCTTGTCTTCTTTTATCACTGCAGCACTCTGCTCTAATGCTGCCTCCATCTTTGTGTTTGCCAACAGGAGTTCTTTATTTTCTTTTTCCAATGCTTTGTATGCGTTGGCATTCTCCTCTATTTTCAACTGATTGGAAACAAGTTCATGCTTTAGGTCATAAATCTGTTTCTCTTTCTGCTCTAATTCTTCTTCCAGACGTTCCACCTGTGTCTTAGCTTTGAAATAATCATCCGCGACATTTAATTCCATCAAGATGGCTTTCATGTCACCGGACATGGTATGATAATTCTCCAATGCACTAAATTCATCAATCTTATTATTGAGATAGGCAGCCACTTTCTGCAAATATTCTTCTTCTTCGTATCCGCTTAGTGTATATACTTTTCCGCCAATAACAACCTGTGTACTTGCTTTTGATGACATAAACGGCTCCCCCTTCCCCATGTAAAGCAGACATTTGCAATCCGCTTCGCTAATTGCTCATGAACCCTATTATAAATTGTTTTCGTTTTAATTACAACCGTTTTATCGTATAATTCCAAAATGTTCATAAGCAAAATCGGTCGCAACTCTTCCCTTCGGGGTACGATTGATAAATCCGTTCTTTACCAAAAACGGCTCATAAACATCCTCAATCGTGCCGGAATCTTCCCCGATTGCCGCAGCAAGCGTATCAAGCCCCACCGGACCACCGGAAAATTTTTCGATGATTGTCATTAAAATATTCCTGTCGTTCTGATCTAAGCCAAATTTGTCTACTTCCAGTAAATCCAGTGCAAAAGAGGCTACTTCCTTTGTAATCACACCATCATATTTTACTTCTGCAAAATCTCTGACACGCTTTAAGAGGCGGTTTGCCAGTCGTGGTGTACCTCTTGATCGTCTTGCAAGCTCATACGCGCCATCCGGCTCAATCTCGACATTAAGTTTTTTCGCGGAATGGATAATAATTGTTTTTAACTCATCTACCGTATAAAACTCCAGATGATGCACCACGCCAAAGCGGTCTCTTAACGGTGCGGATAACAGTCCGGCTCTTGTTGTCGCTCCGACCAGGGTGAATTTCGGTAAATCTAACCGAATGGAACGTGCCGTTGCACCTTTTCCAATCATAATATCAATCACAAAATCTTCCATTGCGGGATAAAGTACTTCTTCCACCTGGCGGTTCAGTCTGTGAATTTCATCCACAAAAAGGATATCCCCCTCCTGCAAATTACTCAAAATGGCAGCCATTTCTCCCGGCTTTCCAATTGCGGGACCGGATGTAATTTTTAAATGTGTTCCCATTTCATTTGCAATAATTCCGGCAAGCGTTGTTTTTCCAAGTCCCGGCGGTCCGTAAAAAAGCACATGATCCAAAGATTCTTCACGCTTTTTTGCAGCCTCAATATAAATTTTTAAATTTTCTTTGGCTTTTGCCTGTCCTATGTATTCCTCCAACGTTTGCGGACGCAGACTTGTCTCGATTTTTACATCTTCTTCCTGCATCTTGGTTGAAATAATTCGTTTTTCCATCGAAAACTCCTTTTCATGAACGAATGTGTATCATCATTATCGCACAAAGTGCCTTTTATAAAAATGCCATCTGCTTTAATGCACCTTTTAAGACTTCTTCTACATCCATATCCTCTGTGATTACCACATTCTGTAATGCCTTTAAGGCTTCGCTTGAAGAATACCCAAGTGCCACCAAAGCCTGTACGGCTTCATTTTTCACAGAATTTCCTTTTGGGGATGCAGCAGTCACATTGTGCTCCAATGCTGCTTCAAAGGTATCTTCCAGTTTCAATTTATCTTTTAGTTCCAGAATCAGACGTTTTGCCGTCTTCCCACCGACTCCCGGTGCTTTTGCAATCGCCTTTTCATCTTCACCAAGCACGGCAAAACGAAGCTCGTCCGTCGTCATCACAGAAAGGATTGCAAGTGCACCCTTTGGTCCGATTCCCGACACACCCAGCAATAATTTAAATACATTTAAATCATCTTTTCTTAAAAATCCATACAAAAGCATGGCGTCTTCTCTTACATATAAATAGGTATACACCTTGATTTCACTGCCGCATGGCGGAAGTTCCGAAAATACCTGCCCCGGCACATAAATCTGATAACCAATATTGTTTGCCTCTATTACGATATAATCCTCTCCGGATTCTACCAGTTCACCTTTGATATAAGAATACATAGCTTCCCCTTTGTTTTCTAATCTCTTTCCTCTGACATTTCATGCTCACGAAACACTTTTTGAAAACGAAAAATAAATTCCTGTCCCAAAATTCCAATCAGAAATCCCGTTAAAGCTCCGGCAAAAATAAGAACCGGCATATAGTAAAAAATATTGTAAGTTTCCACCACAAAGGCAGCCACAATAAGCTGACCGATATTATGGGAAACACCGCCTGCCACGCTAATGGAAATTACTTTTAATTTATGGGTTCTTTTTAAAGCATACATAACCAGAAAACTTAACAGTCCTCCGGCAGCACTGTATAAAATACTAAACATATTTCCAAACAAAAACCCTGATAACATAATTCGTAACATGGAAATTGCAAATGCTTCTTTTGTTCCACATAGATAAAGCATGACAACCACAATTAAATTTGTCAGTCCCAGTTTCACACCCGGTATTCCGAAATAAAAAGGAATCAGCGATTCCACATAGCTTAAAATAAGCGCTAATGCCAGAAAAACACCGAGAAACGCCACTTTTTTCGTTTTCATTTTATCACCTTGCAATGGAATCAAATTCCTGTTTTTCTTTTGAGCCAGTTACTTCTGCCACAACCTTATTCGGCAGGCAGACAATGGTTTCTTTTTCTTTTGAAATTGCCTTTTGATGCATACAAAGATGATCCGGACAATCTGCATCCGTCATCTTTGCCTTTCCATCTTTAATGGTTAATACATTCGTTACTTCGCCGTCTATGGTAATTGGAATTTCCTGATTCTCATTTAAATCATAAGTACCGTAAACTTTCCCATCTACCGTCACTTCTACACAGGCACCTTCTTTATTTTGCAAAAAAAATACCAGCAACATAAAAAGTAACGCAATTCCTAAAATTCCACCAATAAAAAGGATATCATTTTTCCCGAATCGTTTCTTACTCAACTGTTTCTCCTAAATAGTAAAATCCCTTACATTCCTTTAAGCAGACATTATAAATCTTCCCTATCATGTCCTTATTTCCAGGCAGATGAACAACGGAATTGTTTGCAAGGCGTCCCGTCACAAGATGCGCATCCTGTTCATTGATTTCTTCCACCAAAACTTTTTCTACTTTGCCCGTCAGACGTTCTGCCTTTTTTGCTGCAATCGTCTGCACCTGTTTTAACAGGCGGTCAAACCGGTCTTTTACCACATCTTCCGGTATCTGATTTTCCATCTTTGCCGCCGGCGTACCAGAACGCTTGGAATAAATAAACGTAAAGGCACTGTCATACTCTGCCTTTTGTACGACATCCATGGTATCTAAGAAATCTTCTTCCGTCTCACCCGGAAATCCCACAATAATATCCGTTGTCAGTGCAACATCCGGAATTTCTTTTCGAATCTTATCGACCAGCGCAAGATATTGTTCCTTCGTATATTGACGGTTCATTGCCTTTAAAAGCTTTGTGCTTCCCGACTGCAATGGCAAATGAATATGTTTACAGATTTTTTTCGAATGTTTCATCACTTCAATCAATTCATCCGAAAGATCCTTCGGATGCGGCGTCATAAAACGGATACGCTCTAATCCCTCAATGGCATCTATTTCTTTTAACAGTTCTGCAAATGTAACCGGATTTTCCAGATTTTTCCCGTAGGAATTTACATTCTGTCCAAGAAGCATAACTTCAACGACACCATCTTTGACCAGATTTTCAATTTCATTAATGATGTCTTTTGGCTCCCTGCTTCTTTCCCTGCCCCTTACATATGGCACGATGCAATAACTACAGAAATTATTGCAGCCAAACATGATATTGACACCGGATTTAAAGGAATATTTGCGTTCTTCCGGCAAATCTTCCACGATTTTATCGGTATCTTTCCAGACATCGATTACCATCTTGTCAGACTCTAATGCATTCACCAGCAATTCTGCAAACTTATAAATATTGTGCGTTCCAAAAATCAAATCCACAAAACGATAACTGGTTTTGATCTTTTCAACGACCTCTGTTTCCTGCATCATACAGCCACAAAGAGCGATTAACATCTCCTTATTTTTCTTTTTAAAGCCATTTAAATAGCCAAGTCTTCCATATACCTTATTATTTGCATTTTCCCTGACCGTACAGGTATTGTAAATAACAAAGTCTGCTTCTTCCGAATCACTTGGAACATAACCGACTTTTTCCAGAATACCAACCAGTTTTTCCGAATCTCTGGCATTCATCTGGCAGCCAAACGTCTTTACATAAAATGTAAGATTTCGTCCCTTTTTTGCGGCAAGTTCCTGTATCATTTTCCTTGCTTTCGCCATAAAATAATACTGTCTGTCCGGTTCTGTCTCCGGTGCATCTATTGTAAGATCAACTGCATCTAAATCAATGTCGTTATACATAATTTCCTCTTTCTAATGTCTATTCTCTAACCTGTCCGTTTCCATATATAATGTACTTTGTACTGGTCAATGCTTCTAAGCCCATCGGACCTCTCGCATGTAATTTCTGTGTGCTGATTCCAATCTCTGCCCCAAAACCAAATTCAAATCCATCGGTGAAACGCGTGGATGCGTTGACATAAACTGCCGCTGCATCAACTTCATTTAAGAATTTTTCTGCATTGGTATAATTATTGGTAATAATCGCCTCGGAATGTCCGGTATTATAACGATTAATATGTGCAATTGCCTCGTCAATGCCCGATACTGTCTTTGCAGAAATAATATAATCCCCGTATTCGGTACCCCAGTCTTCTTCCGTTGCAGAAACGGTTTTGGCTTCACTGTCCGAAAGTGCGGCAAGAATCGTCTCATCGCCCCGGATTTCCACATTTCTTTCTTTTAATTTCTTTGCTAACAGTGGCATAAAATCCTTTACAATATTTTCGTGGATGACTAAAGATTCGCAGGCATTGCAAACACTGATTCTTTGTGTTTTTGCATTAAAAATAATATTGACTGCCATATCAAAATCTGCAGTTTCATCGACAAAAATATGACAATTTCCGGTTCCCGTCTCAATTACCGGAACAGTCGCATTATTCACAACTGCCTGAATCAATCTGGCACTTCCGCGCGGAATTAAAACATCCACATAACGATTCATCTTCATGAACTTCTGTGCAGTTTCATGGCTCGTATCTTCGATTAACTGAATTGCAGTCTTTGGTACATTGGCCTGTTCTAATGTTGCCTGTAAGCTTGCAACAATTGCCATGTTGGAGTGAATTGCATCACTTCCGCCCTTTAAAATCACAACATTTCCGGTTTTAAAACAAAGCGCAAATGCATCTGCCGTTACATTTGGTCTTGCCTCATAAATAATACCAATAACACCAAGCGGAACCCTCTTTTGTCCAATCATAAGTCCATTCGGACGTTTCTTCATGGAAAGCACTTCTCCGATTGGATCATCTAATGCTGCCACCTGTAAAAGTCCTTCCGCAATCTGTTCAATACGATCCTCTGTCAGCAACAGCCGGTCTAACAGTCCTTCGGACATACCTTTTTTTCTGCCGGTTTCCATATCCTTTTCATTCGCTTCTAAAATTCTTTGGCTGTCCTTTTTTAAATTCTCTGCCGCAAGTCTTAATACTTCGTTCTTTTTATTTGTATCTAAAACACGCATAAAGCTTTCTACTTCTTTTGCGTTCTTTCCAAGTTCTTCTAATTGCATTTTCTTTCCTCCTTATATAATGTAGACTCTCTTTTGCCCTGCTCTGTAATGATATATTGTAATCGTCTGTCGTGACTTTCTAAAATCAGATGATCCGCTATCTGCGCTTCGTAGCATACACCTATTCGGACACAATTGGGGTACTTTGCAAAAAAGCGGTCATAAAACCCTTTGCCATATCCCATTCTTCCACCCGTCTTATCAAATGCAACACCGGGGGTTAAAATCACGGTCTTTTCATCCTGTGCAAATTTCCAATCAGCCATCTGACATAACGCCTCGTCTGGTTCCATAACATGAAAATATCCTTCTTCTAACTGAGAAAAGTCTGTAATCGGATAAAAGAACATATCTTCTCCGACCACTTTCGGAAACAAGGTCACCTTTCCATCTGCCCATGCTTTTTGTACTAATGGAATCAGGGAAACCTCTTTTCCGAGCGGATAATAACATCCGATCTGTTCTGCCTTCTGATAGAATGTACTTTTCCCAATCATTTCACAGATTTTTTCAGAATAGTCCATCACTTCTTCTTTTGAAAGATTCTCACGGATTTTCTTGTATTTTTCCCTAATTTGCCTTTTTGTTTCCATATTTTTCACCAAGGTTTTCAATTGAACCATCCGGATTCTTAATATCTATATTATCAAGCTGGCTCTTTAAATTATTCCGTACACTGGCAACAAATTCCTTGCGTAAAATTGCCTGTTCTTCTTTTTCTGCTTCGGTTAATCCCTCTGCTTTTGATTTATGATACAATTCATTGATTCTTGCTATTTTTTTATCGTCCATCTTCTTATCCCATACTTTCTTCAATATAATCGGCAATGTAGAAATCATCATTTTTATTTGCCAGAAACAAGGTTCCGACATCGTCATTTTCAAAGATTTTATACAAAACACCAACGTCCTTTCCGTTTGCGATAATCATATCTGCACCGGAATAAGTTGCAATGTGTGCTGCCGTAAGCTTCGTCGCCATACCTCCCGTACCAACATCACTTCCCGTTGAATCTTTTGCCATATTAAGAATCTTATCATCCAGCTTTTCTACCACCGGAATCAGCTTTGCATCGGGGTTTTTATGGGGATCATCCGTAAAAAGTCCGTCAATATCGGATAATAAAATCAGTAAATCTGCCCCGATCAAAGATGCAACAAGTGCGGACAAAGTATCGTTATCACCAAAATGCATCTCATACGTCGATACGGTATCATTCTCATTTACGATTGGAATAACTCCCAGGTGGAATAATTCTTCAAAGGTATTTTGTGCATTTTTTCGCGAAACGTTGTTAATCATGGTATTTTTGGTCATAAGTACCTGACCTGCAATCTGATTATATTCCGCAAACATCTTCTGATAGACCATCATAAGCTTTGCCTGACCGACTGCAGCACAAGCCTGTTTGGTGGCGATATTCTGCGGTCGCTCCTTTAAGCCAATCGTCTTCCTGCCGGCTGCAATGGCTCCGGAAGAAACCAGACACACATCCAGTCCACGATTTCTTAAATCGCATAATTCCCGAACCAGACGTTCTATTTTAATCAGGTTCATATCTCCCGTCTCCTGATGTTGTAAAGAGGAAGAACCGATTTTTACTACTATTCTTTTTCGTTTTTTTCCATGCACTGTGCATTCCATTGTATTGCCCTCATTATTTCTGTTAAAAATTTATCTATTTTCTGATTATAAATCATCCGGAGAAAAAACACAATTAGGAAAAGGAACTTATCCATATTTAAACTTTCGTTTGTCATATATTATAAAATATGATATTTTGATACCAGAGTAAAATGTCATAGTGCCAACATGCCGGTATATACAGACTTTTGCTCCCGACACCATAATACTACTAAGAAGGATTGATTTTATGCGAAAAAAGCTTTTTTCTATTTTAGGAATGATTATTTTTATTCTATTTCTCTGTTTTCTCGGAAGAAACGGAATTTCAAAAGAAACGGATGACTCTGTTTCAAAATCCGGTTTTTATTTTGATACGATAATCACCGTTACTCTTTATGATACAACGGATGAATCCTATCTGGATCATTGTTTTGCTCTGGCAGAAAAATATGAAAATCTGTTAAGTGCCACCAAGCCGGATAGCGACATTTCCAAAATTAATGCCGCAAACGGTACAAGTGTTACCGTATCGGACGAAACCATTACTTTATTAAAAAAAGGAATTTCTTACTGTGATTTAAGTGAGGGAAAATTTGATATCACGATTGGAAATCTCTCTTCGCTCTGGGATTTTTCCCACAACGAAGGAACGATTCCGGATGAAGCTGCAATCAAAGACGCAATTGCAACAACCGATTACCACAATATCATAATCGAAGGGAACACGGTTACTCTTGCCAATCCGTCCTCTGCAATTGATTTAGGCGGTATTGCAAAAGGTTATATCGCAGACGAAATGAAACAGTATCTTAACAAAGAAGGCATCACAAGCGGAACCATAAATTTGGGCGGCAATGTATTGACACTTGGTCCCAAAAAAGACGGCAGCGATTATAAAATCGGAATCCAGAAACCTTTTGCCGAAAACGGAGAAGCACTTGCCGCAGTCTCCATCCAGGATGCTACCGTTGTAAGTTCCGGTGTTTACGAACGCTATTTTAAAAAGGATGGCATTCTTTATCACCATATTTTAAATCCAAAAGACGGCTATCCTTACCAGAATGATTTAACCTCTGTCACCATTGTCTGTAAAAACTCAGTCGATGGGGATGGGCTTAGTACCGTCTGCTTTTCTCTCGGGCTTACGGATGGAATGAAGTTAATTGAATCGTTGCCGGATACCGAAGCAGTTTTTATCACAAACGATAATCAGATTCATACAAGTTCCGGCATCGGAACAACGATTCCTTTTGAGGTTTTAGAACCATAAATTTTCCTATTTCCTCTTTCTTTTCTTAAACTCATTTGCTTTCTTCACAAAACTTTTGGCGAAGTTCGGATTGGAGGGATAATAAAGATGCGGAAAACCCATCCAGATATTTTTATCTGAAATAATACAAGGATAACTTTTTCCGGTAACAGGTTTCACTGCGATACAGTCGTTTCCATTATCTTCACTGTCAAAATAATGGAATTCATGCCCCTTTATTCTTTCTCCTTCCGGTAAAAAATCACTTTGTTTTTCTTCTATTTCAATATATCCAAAACGCACTAATTTCCCCGTATCATAACAGGATGCCGCAAGAGTTCCCACCATAGGATAGGAATGATTTTCTTTATCCATTAACATAGAATGCAGATACATAAAACCACCACATTCTGCCACTACAGGAATACCATTGTCCATTTCCTTTTTTATTGCTTTTTGCATAGTTTGATTTTCGCTAAGTTTCTTTGCATACAGCTCCGGATATCCTCCCCCAAGTAATAGTCCATCGCATTCTTCCGGTAATTTTGTATCATGTAACGGAGAAAAATACTCTATTTTTGCGCCGAAATCCTGCAACAGCAAAAGATTATCCTCATAATAAAAGCAAAAAGCTTCATCCCTTGCTACCGCAATAACAGGATTTTCTTCATATAAACTTTTTCTTTCCCATGATTTTGATGCACTACATTCCAGATTCTCTGCATTTTCTGCAATCTGCATAAGCAGTTTTAGAGAAATCGTTTTTTGCAATTCCAAAGATGCCATTTGAAGCTTCGTCTGAATGTTCTCCAATTCGTCCGGCATCCGAAGTCCCAGATGTCTGTTGTCTATATGAAGCTGTTTCTGCTCCGGGAAATATCCCAAAACGCAAATCTTTAGTTCTTCTTCCACCAAAGATTTTATTGTTTGATAATAAGGTTTCGACATCCTGTTAAAAATGACTCCCTTGATGAGATGCTCCTTATCATATGCCAAAAAACCTGCAATCAGGGAAATAATGGAACGCCCCATGCCTTTTGCATCAATCACTAAAATAACAGGGGTTTTTGTGACCTTCGCCAGATGATAGGAGGAACCTTCTTCCAGAATGCCTCCGAGTCCGTCATACAGCCCCATAACACCCTCTAAAACTGCAAACTCGTTTTCTGTTCTGTTTTTTAGAAAGAGTCTTTTTGTTTCTTCTGCGCCGGTAAAAAAAGTGTCCAGATTCTTGGAAGGAATCCCAATCACTTTCTGATGAAACATTGGATCAATATAGTCCGGGCCGCATTTATAAGAAACCACACTTTCTCCGCTGTCTTTTAATGCCTTAAGCAATGCACAGGTAATCGTCGTTTTTCCACTTCCGCTTTTTGGTGCTGCAATCATAATCCGTTTTAGTTTCATAAAATTTCTCTCCCTGCTACCTGCATAAATGAAATGCAAAGATCCATACCGGATTTTCTGCCTGCATTAAATGATAGTTTCCAACACTCTTTGCCCTGCTGACCTGCATCTGTACGATTTCTTTGTTTTCCATCGGATATATGGACAATATCTCTTTTATTTCACAAATGGTTTCCATACTAATGGCAGTAATCACCACACGGATGTTTGGATTCATCCGATACAGGACCTGCAATATTTCCTTCATTCTTCCACCGCTTCCACCGATAAAAGCATGGGTCGGTGTCGGCAGATTTTTAAGCCCCTCCGGTGCATCTGCTTCTACAACCTGTATATTTTCAAGCTGAAACTTTTCTTTGTTCTGTTTGATAAGAGAAACTGCTTCTTTTCTTTTTTCTATTGCAAATACCTGAATCTCATCCGAAAGACCTGCTATTTCCATGGCAATAGAGCCCGTTCCGCTTCCAATATCATACACTACGGCTTCCTTATGTAAATGCAGTTTGCAGATACTGACTTCCCGTACCTCCTCTTTTGTCATAGGCACTTTCCCCCTGAGAAACGCTGCATCGGTTTTACCATGTACTAATTCATTCTGCTCTGCTTTCGGATTCTTGATGCAGCAACAGTATAAGCCTTCTTTTGTTAACGCAAGACATTCTTTCGGAGTCATTTTTTTAATTTGCTGCTCGGGATAAGATAACTGGTAGCCTACATAGATTTCACAATCATTTAATCCTGCGTCTACTAATAATCTTCCAAGTTTATTAACATCCTTAACCCCTGACATTAACAAAAACATTTTCTTTTCTTTTTTAATTCTTCCTGCCAGATTAGGAAGTTCCTTCCCATGCATACTGCATATTTCAGCATCCTGATAACTCTCTCCGATACAGGCCGCAAGATAAGAAACGGAAGAAATTCCGGGCAGAATACGAACCGATGCTTCTAAGCTTCCTGTATTAATTTCTTCCTCTAATGCCTGATACAAGCCATGACATCCACTATAAAAGCCACTGTCTCCGGAAAAAAGTACCACTACCTTCCCACCATCCGGCATCCTGTCTTTTTTCTGTAATTTTTTCAGATAAGGAATGATTTGATTTGCGGTATAAATCGCTTTTTTTTCGAACCGTGGATGGTATGCTGCAATCATACGTTCTGCACCTAAGATAACATCTGCACTTTCTATTTCTCTTAAAGCCTCTCCGGTAAGGCAGTCCTTACTACCCATACCGACACCCACCAATACAAGTTCCAATCCGTTTGTCCGTTTGATTTTCTGTCCGCAAATCTTTTCTAATTGATTGCAGACTTCCTCAAAAGAATATCCTTTCCCTTTTTCCTCGTGATCAATCACAAATACCGGAATTTTCTGCTTTTCTGCCGCCTTAAGTTTTTCCTGATAACCACCGGTTCTACCGCTTTTCTTGGTTACCAGACATTTAATCCGGTACTGTAAAAGCATGGCTTCATTCATCTCAATTGTAAAAGGTCCCTGTAATGCCAGAATTTGCTTTCCTGAAATTCCATGTTTCAGGCATAACTTCAGGCTTTCCATTCCCGGCAGTATTCTTACATAAAGTCTTTGCTTTACTTCTTCTTTAGAACAATATACCGCCAGTTCTTTACTTCCCGTAGTCAGCATAATATTCCCTTCTACAGATTCCAAAGCCTTCGCACAGGACTCATTACTTTTAAAATAAGTAATTTTATCATAGTTACTCTCGTTCTCTGCTTCCCTTTTTAAGCGCAGATAAGGAATATCCATTCCCTCCATGGCTGCCTTAATATTTTCCGTAACGACTTCTGCATAAGGATGCGTGGCATCTACAACTGCAGCAAATTCACCGTTTTTTATATATTCTCTTATTTCTTCCTGATTCATTCTGCCACAATGCACTTTCACAAGCGGATGTTCTTTTAGAACGGTTTCGCCATACTCCGTAGCCACACAGATTGTATGGGCAATTCCTGTTGCCGATAAGTCTTCCGATAATTTTCTACCTTCCGTTGTTCCTGCAAATATCAGTATTTCCTTCAATTTGATAACCTCGCTTTGTAATCAGCTTTCCATTTATAATTTCCGAGCCGGAATTTCCTATAAATACGGTCGTAAACATATTTACCTGTGTTTCTCTTAGTTCTTTTAACGTACAGGTATGGACTTTGGTACCTTCCCTGCCAATATTTTCAACATAACCACAAGGTCTTTCTTCTTCCATAACACGAAGTAAAATATCACACGCCCGCATCAGATAATCTTTTCGCTTATGACTGGAAGGATTGTAAAGTGCGATTGCAAAATCACCTTCTGCCGCTGCAAGCAGACGTTTTTCGATTTTTTCCCACGGTGTCAGCAAATCGCTTAAACTTATAACACAAAAATCGTGGTTTAATGGTGCTCCAAGCAATGCTGCACCGCTGTTTGCCGCTGTAATCCCCGGAATTACCACAAGTTCCGTTTTTGGATATTCTTTTCCTATTTCGTACATTAAAGATGCTAATCCATAAATTCCCGCATCACCACTGCAAATTAAAGCCACCTGTTTTCCCTTTGCCGCCTCTTCAAAACAAAGTCTGCAACGCTCTGCTTCCCGGCGCATTGGGGTGGTTCGCATTTCTTTTCCTGCAAAACGTTCCCCCAGTAACTCCACATAAACCGTATATCCAATAATAACATCCGAATTATCCAAAGCCTGCAGTGCCTGCTCTGTCATCATTTCTTCCTTGCCCGGACCCATTCCTATAATATAAATTTTATTTTTCATCAAATGATACGCTCCATTCTCTTTTTGCAATTGCTATGGTCATCCCATCCTCTTTTTGCTTTTTATAAATAATTTTTCCACCGTTCCCGCAAGCCTTTAATGCTGCCCGTTCACATACATTATCCACACCTACCTGCTCTTTTACAAAAGCAGATGTGCTGAAATTTCCTTCCAGTTCCTGTAACTGTTCTGCCGAAAAAGTAAAAAAAGGAATGTTCTCTTTCCGACTCCATGTAAGGAATCCTTTCTCTTCCTTTTTCCGATCTATGGAAACCAGTGCAAAAATCTGGCTTTTCGCAATGCCAGCCTCTTGTATGCTCTTATCAATAAATCTTTCTATTTTTTCCGCCTCTTTTCCTTTTTTACAACCCATACCAATCACATATTCCTTTGGCTTTAAACAAATAGATGCAGGAAACTTCTTTTTCTCTGATGTTATTACAACATCAACCGGTTGTATGGGCGGGTAAGAAATCATAAGAATTTCTTCCGGGTAGTTCTTAATTTTTCCCATATGTCCCGGTTCTACGGACATCGTAATTTTTCTTCCGGCTAATACTTTGGCAGATATTTTGGCAATGCCATCCTTATTCACAATATGTAACCCATTTTTCTTTGCAAATAAATCCACTGCAAACTTTTTATTAATATCGGTTGCGGTCGTAATGACCGGTATGGCGCCCATTTTTTCTGCGATTTGCATGGCAATTTCATTGGCACCGCCCATGTGTCCGGCCAGAATCGGAATGACATATTTTCCTCTCTCATCCATAACAAGTACCGGCCTGTCATGAAGCTTGTCTGTAATACAGGGTGCTATGGCTCTCACAGCGATTCCACAGGCTCCGATAAAAATCAGACCGTTTTTTTCTTTCATCTGTTCCTTTGCCCAGTCACCAATGGATTGCTCTACAAACTGTACAGAAGGTAAAATCTCTTCTTCTTTTTCGAAAGACCATTTTGTGAATAACTTAATTTCTTCCTGATTCAGGCTTTCCGAAATTTTTTCTGAAAGATGCATTCCCTGCTCTGTAAAACTAATAATACGAAAACCCATTATGATTCTTCCTTTGCCTGTCTGAATTCCGTTGAAAAATCCGGTGCATACAATCTTGATTTTTGATAATTCTGATGCGTAATTACATCTCCCACCAGAACTAACGCAGTCTTTCTAATTCCATGTTCTTTTGCAGATTCTGGCAGCGTTTCAATTGTGCATGTAACTGCTATTTCTTCCGGCCAGGTGGCTTTATACACCAGTGCTGCCGGAGTATCTTTTTTATAACCGCCTGCAATCAGTCTTTTACTCAATTCATCCAGCATGCCGGTGCTTAAATAAATTGCCATGGAAGTCTTGTGAGCGGCAAGACTTTCAATGCTTTCCTTCGCAGGAACCTTCGTCTTTCCTTCCATTCTTGTAATAATTAATGTCTGGGAAATATCAGGCAGGGTATATTCCAGATTTAAGGAAGCGGCAGCACCAAAACAGGCACTGACACCCGGACAACTCTCATAACCAATTCCAAGCCTGTCAAGTTCATCCATTTGCTCTCTGACTGCACCGTAAATACTTGGATCTCCTGTATGAAGCCTCACCAGCATTTTTTTCTCCGCTTCCGAACGCTTCATAATCGTAAGTACTTCATCCAACGTTAGTTTTGCACTATTATAAATCTTACATTCTGCTTTTGCATAACTTAATAACTCCGGATTTACCAGAGAACCGGCATAAATAATCACATCTGCCTGCTCAAGTAAATGCATCCCTCTGACTGTAATCAAATCTGCTGCTCCGCTTCCTGCGCCAACAAAGTAAACCATTCCTCTGCCTCCTTACTTTTCGCCAATTCTCCAAATTCGTTTGCATACATAATGCAATCAACCTGCATTTTCCCTTTTGCGCGTTTATTCAAATAGTAACAGATTCTTTCCATGGCATAATCCATTACCACCTGTTGTTTGCCACTTTCCTTTAAGATACGAATTGCCTCTTCGGTTGTTACACAATCCAGTATTTTACATACCTGCTCTGCTTCTACTCCAAATTTCACAGCAAAAGCAGCAAGCAGTTCCATACGGCAATCACCTTCTTTGGAATGGGTATTCATAATGCCGCCAGCCACCTTAATCAACTTACCGATGTGTCCGGCAAGAAGCATTTTTCGAAATCCAAGTTCCACTGCCATGTCAACGGTAACTCCAATAAAATTACTGCACTTTATACTTTGATCCAAATCATACTCATAAGTTTTTTTCATAAAATCAAGTCCATAATTTCCCGGCGAAACTACCACATAATCAAATCCTAACGCTTTTCTCTGGTTTAATTCTACCTGAATCGTGTCTAAGATTGCCTTATTACTCATAGGCTCCACAATTCCACTGGTTCCCAATATGGAAATACCTCCCAAAATTCCAAGCCTTGGATTAAAGGTCTGCTCTGCCAGACGTTCTCCTTCCGGAACGGAAATTTCAACCTTAAGTGAACCTTTATAATCAAGAAAGTTACACACCTGCAAAACTTCTTTCTCAATCATCTCTCTTGGAACATGGTTGATGGCAGCATTTCCTACCGGCTGGTCAAGACCCGGTTTTGTCACTCGTCCTACTCCGATTCCACCATCTATCCATATTTTAGCCAGCTCTTTTCCTTCCGTCTTTTCTTCCAGCGTAACCTTTGCATAAATCAGTGTCCCTGTTGTAATATCCGGATCATCCCCTCCATCCTTTTTGACCGCACAGCTTACTTCCGTTTCTTTGCGGTCAATCTGTAAAATCTGTGCTGTATAAGGAATCCCCTTAGGCGTTTCTATGGTAATCTCTGTTTTCTTTTTTCCAGTCAGTAACATATATGCCGCTGCTTTTGCAGCTGCGGTTGCACAGCTTCCTGTTGTAAAACCATAGCGCATCTCTTTTCCACCTCTTTTCTTTCACCATGTATTTGCCTAATTGTCAGTGATACAGTACACTAGCTTCTTCCGAGCTCATAAATTAAGGCATTGCAAATAGCTGCGGCTATATTACTTCCCCCTTTTCTTCCACGATTTACAATGTATGGCACATCCGTTTCCATAATCAGTTCTTTGGCGATTTCTACATTCACAAATCCTACCGGAACGCCAATCACAAATGCAGGTCTCCATGTTCCGTTCTGTATTATTTCATACAACCGTATCAATGCAGTCGGTGCATTACCGATTGCGAAAATAACCGGCTTCGGTAATTTTGATGCCATCTCCATACTAATCGATGCCCGTGTAGTTCCTCTTTCTTTTGCCAGTCGCGCAACTTCCTCATCTGCCATAAAACAATGCACTTTTCCTCCAAAGCGAGCCAGCATTTTTTTATTAATTCCCGCAAGTGCCATATTGGTATCTGTTACAATATCTGCCCCATTTAAGATTAACTCTTTTGCAATTTTCACCGCATTACCGGAATAGGTAAGTGTTTTCGTATAATCAAAATCTGCACTGGTATGGATTACCCTCTTTGTAATCATTTCCTCTTCTTTGGGCAGCTTAATTTTTTTGCTTTCCAGTTCCTGTGAAATAATCTCAAAACTTCTTTTTTCAATTTCCTCCGGCAGTAAATGTTCTATTCTATTCAATACACTCACCTATCGCTTTCAATAATTTCTCGTTATCCTGCCTTTTCTTTACTGCAATTCGATAATATCCCTTCGTTAATCCTTTAAAATTCATACAATCCCGAATCAAAATTCCCTTCCCAAGCAGCTTCTCATATAATGGTTTTTCACTATGTATCAGGAGAAAATTCGCCTCACCGGGAAACACGCGAAATCCAAACTTTTTTAATCCCTCTGCCAAAAATTCTCTTTCGTTTTTCACATAATTCACCGTTTTTTCCAAATATGCCGTTTTTCCTGCACAGGCAACGCCGGCTTCCTGCGCAAAGACGGACAAATTCCACTCCGGAATCTGCGTTCTTATTTTTTCTAAAAGGGAACGATTACTGCAGATCAAATACCCTAACCTTACACCGGGAATTGCATAAATCTTTGTAAAAGCCCGGACAAGCAACAGATTAGGATATTTTTCTATCCATGGTAAGGCAGAACATTCTGTTCCGCAAAATTCAATAAAACATTCATCCAATACCACATATATTTTCTTCTCTTTGCATCGTTCCAGTAATTTATTAAGATAATCTCGATTCATCAACGTTCCGGTCGGATTATTGGGATTTGCGAGAAAAAGAAGGTCTGTCTCCTCCGTCAATGCATCAAATAATTCTTCATCCGGCATAAATTCTGCTTCTTCTTTTAATGGAAAATAAGCAATCTCACCAGATACCGCTTTCGCAGCATATTCATAGCCATAAAAAGAAGGAATTGGAATTAATGTTTTTTCCGGCCGGATTGCATGTACAATTGCCATAAAAATCTCCGATGCACCATTTCCCAATTGTAAATATTCTTTTGGTACAGAAAGCATAACGCTGATTGCTGTTTTTAATTCATCCGCCATAATGTCCGGATATTTCATGCTTTGTCCTATCGCTCTTTGCAACGCTTCCTCTACTCCATCCGGCATTCCAAGTGGATTAATATTCACCGAAAAATCCATAGTTACCGGATTTCTATAAATATCGCCACCATGTATTCCTTCCACTTACCTATCCCATCCTTTCTATGACCAAAGTAATAATTATCATTACAACCAGACACAATATTTCACCAAGCCATGCCGTCAGATACATTAAATGATTTACCCGCTTAATATCCTCATATTCCACTTTCCGCAAGGCATCTCCAAGATATGGCTTTTTTACAACCTTACCAAAATAGCTGGCATCTCCCGCTAACTGCACTCCCAAAGCACCGGCACAGACAGATTCTGTCTGTGCGGCATTGGGACTGGCATGCTTTCTGTGGTCTCTCTTATATATTTTATAGGCCTGTCTGCCATGAAAACTTCTGCCTCCCAAAAACGCTGCTAAAATCATAAGATAAGCGCTGATTCTGGAGGGAATATAATTTACGACATCATCCAGTTTTGCTGCCGCCCTTCCAAAATACAGATATTTATCATTTTTATACCCGACCATAGAATCCATCGTGTTGACTGCTTTATAAAAAAATCCTAAAACAGGACCTCCCAGTGCTGTATACAACATAGGAGCGATCACTCCATCCGAAGTATTTTCAGCCACAGTTTCGATTGCAGCCTTTGCCACACCTTCTTCCTCTAATTCTGCCGTATCTCTGCCAACAATCATGGAAACAGCCTTCCTTGCCGCCTCTAATCCTTCTTCTTTTAAGCACCTATAAACCTTCATACTTTCTGCTTTTAAAGATTTGACAGCCAAAATATAATAAGTCAGAATGGTTTCTGTCACCACACCAAAATAAGGATGTAACCGGTATGCTATGGCTAAAATCAGGGACGTTATAAAAACGGTTGTTACAAGCACTATGCTTACCAATATCATTCCGTTTTTCAATTCTTTCTTTTCATTTCTCTGCCTGTTCTCCCCTAATAACCATTTTTCTATTTTTGTGATCAGACTTCCAATCAAACGGATAGGATGTGGGAGATTGTAGGGATCCCCGAAAAGCAAATCCAGAAGAAATCCCAAAAAGAATGCCAATATATGATATTTCATGACCTTTTATCCTCTTACACTTTATTTCTATATCTTTTCTAATATCTCTAACCGGGCTTTTCCATCGTGATAATCCAGTTCGCAGACATAACCCCTGCCATTTAACACCTGATAATCAAAATAATTTCCACCGCAAAGGTTACTTAAAATAGCCATAATCGTACCCCCATGTAAAATCAATCCAACGGTAATTTGGTTTTTCTTTTTACGAACCGGTTCCAATAATTGTTCTTTTAATTTTTCCAGCATACAATAAAATCCTTTTTCACAACGAATCAGAAATTCTTCTCTGCTTTCTCCTTCGGGAAACGGCAATGTACCATTGCTGTCAATCCATGCCTGATACCTTTCATCCCCTTGCAAATCTTTGTAATTTTTTCCTTCAAAAATACCAAAATTGATTTCTGTAAAATCCGGAATGATCGTCACCGCTTTGGCCGGATATAAGATATCGGCTGTTTTAAGACACCTTTTTAAGGGACTGGAAAACAAATAGTCAACCTTAGGATAACATCCTTTGTCGATTGCTTCCCGCAATTCTTTTACCCCTTCGGTACTTAAACTTTCATCCGTCCTGCCTAAATACCGGTGTTCCTTATTGGCTTTCGTAGCACCATGACGAATCAATAAAAATTTTATTTTATTTTCTGACCAATCCCACATATCACACGCACCACCTCATCTGCCTGATTTGCCAGCGTTACAAGAATTCTTCCTGTTCGTTCCCTGTACTCTCTTTCGAAAAAATCTATTGGTACAATACCATTTCCAACTTCATCACTGATAATCATACTTTCCGGATTTTTACCTAAAAAAGCAATGATTTCTTCTTCCGGATTTCCTTCCTGCAAAATCCGTTCCCTTATCCAGTTATGAAAATGATAAATGATTACTTTTTTCTTCTGTTTACACAATTCCTGCAATTGTTTTTCAGAAGGAAGCCTGCCATCAAAAACAGCCCATTTCTCTTCTTTATATCTTTGCAGTGCAAACTCCAGTTTTCCCTGGGCGTAGCCGCCTATTACTAACTTCATTTTTTCCTTCCTTTACATTACGATATTAATCACTGCTGCCATCACTACCATACTGCCCTCGCAGACTAACACAAAATATCCTGCCGTATCTCCTGTAATTCCACCAAACTCCTTTTTGCAGCGGTGATAATAGTAAACAAACGTGCCAAGTGCCGTTACCACTACAAGCCCTCCGGCAAAGTGATAACACCATAACATAAATCCAATGCATAATACTCCTTGCAGATATAACCAGAATTTCACAATATTCTTTTGCGCACTGCTCGCCAAAAGATACAACATTCCATCTTTTTTAGCCGTCGGAAAAGAAACCACACTCATTCCACTTAAAACTCTGGCAAAGCAAAAGCCTGCACAAACGATTTGCAACAAATGATCATTGTCAATTTCTGAAAAAGCTCCTGCATAAATGAATCCATACATTCCCAACATAATGACTGCAAAGGCTCCAATATGGGAATCCTTTAAAATCTCCAGTTTCTTTTCTCTCGGCTGATAGGAATGAAACGCGTCCATGGTATCCATAAATCCATCTACATGAAAGCCCCCCGTAATAAGCAGCGGAAGGGCGGTTCCAACCAGGGTGTAACACAATATTCCAATTTCAAATCTATCACAAATCATTTTCCAGAGATAAACCAAACCACCGATTACCACACCTACCCATGGGAAAAAGCAAAGTACATATTTCATATCCTCATCTTTCCACTCAAACTGTGGCATGGGGATTTTAGAATACATGGAAAATGCAATGATCATTGATTTTATTATTTGCATATCACTTTCCTTCTTTCACAATTACCGGAATTCCTACCACTACCTCTACTACCTTATCTGCTATGGCAGCCAGTTTCCTGTTAATGTTTCCCATTGCCCTGATATAATCCATGGTAGTTTCATCGTAACTCATTCCATCTTCAAAAACATTGTTCGTGACAATGACAAGATGCTTTAATCCTTTGCTTAACCGTTTCACATCCTGTATGATTTTCTTTGCCACTTCATCACCATCTTTTATCTTTTCTCCGGAAAACATTTCATTGGCAGTCAGATTTGAAATGCATTCCAATAGTGCTGCATTTTTTTGGTCTGATGTTTCCATTTGATTTAATGCTTCATCAATAGACAAGGGTTGTTCTATCGTCCAAAACCCCTTATTCTTTCTCATATTTTGATGCCTTTTTACTTTTTTCCCGGCTTCTATGTCAGAAACCTGCATCGTTGCAATATAATATTTTCTGCAATTCTTAGAAAGCTCTATGATGTACTTTTCCGCATATTCCGATTTTCCGCTGCCGCTGCCTCCGATAATCAATGTCATCATAATGCAATACCTCCACTCCTTTGCAATCTGAATTTGTCACTGAAATCTTCGATACTGCTCGATTTGGATATCCGAAAAAGTAGTTCTATCATAATAAATGCCCAGTGCCATATCAAGCAAAGAAAACAGCATAACCGCACCGGTTCCCTCTCCCAGTGCCAGCTTTCCATCAATCACCGGCTCCATATCCAGCGCTTTCATAAGCACTTCTACCGCAGGCTCTTTTCCTTTGTGAGAAGGAAGTAGATATGATTTTGTTCCCGGAAGTATCTTTTCTGCCAGAAGTGCTGCAACCATACTGATGACACCGTCAAGAACAACCGGTACATGAAAAACTGCTCCACCAATACAGACTCCAACAAGTCCTGCAATATCAAGTCCCCCGACCGTTTGCAGTATCTTTAATGCATCTGCATGATACAAATCATATTTTTTGATTGCCTCTTCAATGATCTGCTTTTTATGATAAAGCCCTTCGTCACTTAATCCGGCGCCTTTTCCTGTAACTTTACTCACTTCACACTGAAGAACTGCCGCTGCAATTGCACTGCTCGTCGTTGTATTTCCAATCCCCATCTCTCCGGTTGCAAGAATTTTATAATCCTTTCTTTTACAAGAACCAACCAGATCTATGCCAACGGCAATGGCATGCATTGTTTCTTCTTCTGTCATAGCAGGTTCTTTCCTGAAATTTCTTGTTCCGCATCTTATTTTCCGGTTAAGAACCCCCGGTATCATTTCTTTACTATTGATACCAATATCCACAGGAATCGTATCTGCTCCAATCACTGCAGCCATCCTGCCGACCGAGGATTGCTGTTTTCCCATTGCTTTTGCAACAGCAAGTGTAACCTCCTGTCCTGACTGGGAAACTTTTTCATCCACAATTCCGTTATCTGCACACATAATAAGTACTGCTTTTCTGGAAAGGTCTATTTTATCCGTCCCTGTTATCGCTCCAAGTTGTGCTGTGAGTGTTTCAAATCTCCCCATTCCATCCATTGGTTTTGCAACGGCATCCCATTTTTCCAATACGGCTTTTCTTATTCCTTCCTCCGGCTTTTCAATGAGAAACTGTTTTAATTCTTCCCTGGTATACTTATTCCAGATGGGCTTCTTTAAGCATTCCATAAATCTCCTCCATGTTAAGATATGCGCGTAAGGTATCTGCCAGCTTGTCATACTGCTTTTCTTTAAAAGACTGATAGTCTTCGAATACACCATCTTCTATCGTAATGCCCTTTTTTACTGCCAAAGCCTTTACCATGGTATTTGCTATCCTTCCCAAATCAAATAATCCATGAACATAAGAGCCATATATGTTTTTCTTATTAGCCGATATGATTATCCTTTGTTGTATATTTTCATTATCATCCATATCTTCCATATAATTGGTATTTCCGAAACAGCTCTCCATCATCTTTGTCTGTCCCATATGTATTTCGTAACCTTTGAAATTGCATCCCGAAAGTGCCGAAAACGGACCATCCAGCCTGTTTATCACCCCATTGATCTGACAGCGTTTCTTTCTTTTTTGTAAAATAGTAACAACCGGTAATAACTCCATTCCACGAATACTCCCTCCTTCTTCCACCTGATTTGGATCCTCTATCCGTAAACCAAGCATCTGATACCCTCCACAGATACCAAATACCGGGATATTCTCCGCAAACTTCTTTATTGCTGCTTCTAAGCCATTCTGTCTCATCCATTTTAAATCTTCCATCGTATTTTTGCTTCCCGGCAGGAAAATCAGATCCGGATGATGCAGTTCGTTTACATTACTCGCATAACGCACCGTTACTTCCGGAATTTGCTCAAATACATTAAAATCCGTGAAATTCGAAATTCTTGGATAATGAATGACTACAATATCAATGAGTCCCTTCGTTTTATTATCAAATCTCTCTGTCAGACTGTCCTCATCTTCCAGTGATAATTCCATATAAGGTACGACACCGGTTACCGGCACTTTTCCTTTCTCCTCAAGCATTTCAATACCGGGATCAAGGATCGACTTATCTCCTCTGAATTTATTAATAATTAATCCTTTTACTCTTTCTTTTTCATCATCCGTAAGCAGCATCAAAGTTCCTAAAAGCTGTGCAAACACGCCGCCTCTGTCAATGTCTCCCACCAGTAAAACCGGTGCATCTACCATTTTGGCAAGCCCCATATTCACAATATCATTCTGTTTTAAATTGATTTCTGCCGGACTTCCCGCCCCTTCTATCACTATGATATCGGCAAAACTTTCCAGTTTACAAAAAGCTTTTTTTATATCCGGAATCAGCTTACTTTTATATGCGAAATAATCTTTTGCACTCATATTGCCGAGAACTTCACCATTTACAATCACCTGTGATCCGATATTATTGGTCGGCTTTAATAAAATCGGATTCATACAAACCATAGGCATAATTTCTGCTGCTTCCGCCTGCATAACCTGCGCCCTGCCCATCTCTAATCCTTCTGTTGTAATAAAAGAATTTAACGCCATATTCTGGGATTTAAATGGTGCCACACGATAACCATCCTGCTTAAATATTCTGCATAAGCCAGCCACCAGAAGACTTTTTCCGGCACCGGACATTGTCCCCTGTACCATAATTACTTTTGCCATAAAATCTTCGATCCTTTCCTTCGCTTTATCTGAATTCAATCTTTTTGCCACTTAGTTTTGCATATTCCAGCAAATCGTGATTGGCACTTTCAAACGTTCCAAATTCTTTCCTACAGCATAAGACCATTTCACAGGTATCAATTCTTTTTTTCGCATCCTCGATTCGTTCATCAGAAATCGGTTCAAAACTTTTCGTTGCAATCACCTCTGCTGCCAATGCCCTTGCTATCGGATAATCCAAATCATTTTCAAAAAGAATCCCTGTTACAAACGGAATTCCCCGGCGCTGCAACGTCCGATATACCATTCTTCCGCTTCCTCCCCCTGCTATGACAAAAAACCTGCTTTTTCCACGTGCAGCAGGAAGCTCCATACTTGTATTTTCTTCATCATAACTTCCTGTTGATATCGAAAACAATTTAGCAATATAACCCGGTTTAAAAACTTCCTCCGGCCTGCCAAATCGTTCCACATACTTTCCATTGATACAAAGAATCTTATCCGACACCTTTTCTGCAAGATCAAGCTCATGAAGAGACATAATTACGGTCAGTTTCTTTTTTCTTCTCATTTCCTGTAAAACAGATAAAAACTCCAGCTTATACTTTACGTCCAGATAAGAAGTAGGCTCATCCAGAAGAACAATTTTCGGCTCCTGACAAAGACATCTAGCAAGCATAACCCGCTGCCTTTGCCCATCACTGATATTTGTGAAATCCTGATTTCTGATTTCCGTTACGTGTACCAGTTCCATTGCTTCTTCCACCACTTTAAGATCGTCTTTGGAAAGAATACCGAAACGCCCGGTATACGGATACCTGCCCGTCGCAACTACCTCCTCACAAGTCATTAATTCTGTGCGAAGTCGCTCTGTCAGAACAACTGCCATATTCTGTGACAATTCCGTGCCGGACATTTTTGCTATCTTTTGATGATCCAGATAAACGGTTCCGGTAATGAGCGCAAGCTGATTTGCAATACTCTTTAAAACAGTGGATTTTCCTGCACCATTTGGGCCTATCAGTGTTAATATTTCGCCCTGTTCAAGACCAATTTCTATATTTTCTATCAAAGGAACTCTGTGATACCCGACACTCATTTTCTCTGTTCTGAAATAATACTTCATTATGCCATCTTCTCCTTATTTCGCCGTATCATAACCCATAACACTACCGGAGCACCAAATACTGCTGTAACGGTACTGATACTAAGCTCCGTAGGTGCAAGCATGGTTCTTGCCAGCAAATCACAAAACAGGCAGAATACACTTCCACCAAGGAAACAGGCCGGTATCATTAAAATAGGCTTTGTAGTTCCTAAAAGGCTTTTTACCAAATGCGGAACTGCAATCCCTACAAAAGAAATCGGACCCGCAAATGCTACAATACAGGCAGACAGAATGCTTGACAGCACAACCAAAGAAACTCTGAGAAGTCTGATATTTACCCCCATATTCTGTGCATAGGCTTCCCCAAGCCGGTAAACACTTAACGGCTTTGCCATTGCAAATACTGCCACAAAAGTAACCGATACCACTCCTGCCATAACACGCACATTATCCCATGTCATTCCGGAAAAACTGCCTCTGGACCAGTTATGAAGATTCACGATATCTGCATCATTGGCAAAAGTGATTACCAATTCTGTTATTGCAGAACAGATATAACCAATCATGACCCCGCTGACTACCAGCATGGACATATTATTTACTTTGCGGGACATCAAAAGTACAAAGCCCATAGAAATCATGGAACCGATAAATGCCGCAAAAATTAGTGTCCCCGAGCTTACTCTGACTGCCTGCTCCATAAGGAAAACCATCACAAGTGCAACCACCATCTTGGCTCCGGAAGAAATTCCGAGCACAAAGGGACCCGCAATGGGATTATGAAAAAATGTCTGCAAAAGATAACCCGCCAGTGCCAATGCTCCTCCCAATATCATGGCAGCCATAGTTCTTGGCATCCGGATATCCCATAAAATTCTGCTATTGTCTATTTCCTGTCCCAGAAAAGATGTCACGATATCACGCAAAGGAATTGACACTGTTCCGATACAGACATTTAATATCACAAATACAAGCACACCGATTCCCAACAGGAGAAACGCTGCCAGATATCTTATTTTCCTGTTATAATGCATATGAATCACCCTGCCTTTAACTATATTCCACTAACAATCTCTATTCCAGCCGGAAAAGATATGTCATCTCCTCTTCTCCTTTTCCAAGAAGCATGGAATGAATGTCTTTTGTCAGATAACCGATCGACATGGACTGCTGGTACATATCATTGGTCGTACACCAGACATTTCTTTCCTTAACCGCCTTAAAATCCGCCAGAACAGGACATTTATCTATCAACTCTTCTATGGAATTCACGCCACCATCAATGGAACTGTTATAAATGATAAAATCTGCATCCTTTGCTCCATCATAAAATTCTTCTATCTGCATATTGATGGTAGAACGGGCAGACGAAGAATCTCCTACATTTTCAAAGATATATCTGCCACCGGCAAGTTCTATCATCTTTGGGATATAATCTGAGCTCTGACGCACCTGAATCAGACCATTGGAAGTCACAAAAAAGAAAGCAACGGTCTGATCCGTTTTCTCATCTGCCGTTACATCATTCAATAGAGCAACCTGCTCATCAAAGGCTTTCTCCGCTTCCTTTTCTTTTCCAACTAACGCGCCAAAAAACTTAATCCATTCCACTCTGCCAAGAGGATGTGACTCATAGCTCGAATACTCTGTCATGACCGGAATTCCAAAATCCTCCAGCATTTCTATTACTTCCGGTGAATGGGAAATCATTCTGTTTTCAATGGCAAGAGAACAATTTTCGGAAGTAATCAGCTCATAATCCGGTTTATTATATTTTCCTGCATATAAAATATCACCCTCTGCCATCGCTTTTCTTGCAGCTTCAATATACCACCCATCTTCTTTCTGCCCGGAAAGTCTTATGGTGTCTAAAGCATCCAGTTTATCAAACATATCCATGACCGAAGAGGCTACCAGATAAAGATTTTTAACCGGCTGTTGCATTACTATTACGCTTTTGTTTAAATCTTCCGGTGTTTCCTTTCCTTCCGGCACCACAAGAATTTGGGTACCATCTGTAATGGACAATAATTTATATCCGCCTTCATAATAATCTACGGAAAAATTTTTTGCATACAAAAGCTCCATACTGCTTTCATATACAAGTTCTTTGCTTATGGATTCTGTATCCTCTGTTTGGTTTAATACTGTTTGTTCACTTTCCAACTCTGCCTTTTGATTTCCTGTAGAATCGGAAGAAGGACTGCCACAGCTACAAAGCCCAAGCAGTCCTGCAAAAAATAAACAGTATAAAATTGTTATCTTTCTTCTTCCCGTCATTTTAGTAATCCTCTTATTCTACCGCCTTTAGCGTGTCCGAGTGAAATGTAATCATATACTCCACTTCATGCGGCTTACTCATGGCAACCGTATCACCAATCACAGGAACCGGCTCATCAAAAGCAGTAACCGGAATTTCAAAAACAGAATCTCCCTCTGTATTTACCGGCAGGTATTTCTCCCCATTTACAATCATATAATCATAATTCGGGCTATTCCATTGTACCTTTGCTGTCATGGTTTCTCCCGATACCGTAATCGTTGCCGGAGATAAAATTTCAGCTTTTCCACTTCCTCCTTCAAAAGTAAGGTCGACGGTATAGTTACCGTCTGCCAGACTATCAGAGCCTTCCTTTTGTGTGGAGGTATCTTCTAAAGGCTTAGGATTGGAAACAATAACCTTATGGTCATACCATTTTTCTTTCGTTCCGATTAATGCAAGATCAAACTCTTCGTCCAGCGCCGGAACCGGGATATCAAAACCATACACTTCCTCCGTAAAACCATCACTGTAAGTGACAGTATCCGTCGTTGGCTCTAAAAGCTCCGCGCCGTCCTTTTTGGCATCTTCTGCAAGTCCCGGATACAGATTTACAATATTTTTCGAGCCAAGCGAAACATGAATCGTCATCTCACCGTTTTCCACCGTTAGGGTTCCTTTTCCATTACAGGCCTCACTTACATGAAACATAGCATTATCGGTATCAAAATCTGCTGTATATACACCATCCGCAAGTTCTGCTTTTGCCTCTTGTTCCGTCTCTGCAATGCTTTCTGTCGCGGGTATCTCTGTACCCGCAACCGGTTTTTGTTCGCTGTTTTTATCGGAACAACCACAAGACAGGCTGCATGCCAGTATCAACATACTGACAATTACCTTTCTTTTCTTTCTCATATACTCGTCATACCTTTCCTGTCATTTCTTACTGATTGATTGCATCTGCTGTATGAGCTACATATATTTGCTGAACACCTTCGATTCTGCCAAGTCCATAAATCTGTGTTGCAACACTTTCAAAATTTCCGGATGCTTCAAACATGCTAAGCCAGGAATCCTCGTCTTCACCTGCCATATCATTATTGGCATGATCTCCGGCTACTACCATTAACGGACGAAGAACCACATTTTTGTAACCTGCTGCGGATACTGCTTCAATCACTGCCTCACAGGAAGTTTCTTCCGGTTCCCCTTCTACCGTTCCAATAAATACATTGTCATATCCAAGTTCGCTCATCTGTGTCTGCATCTGACTGTAAGATACTTTTGCGGCATGAGAAGTACCATGTCCCATGAATACAAATGCGGTACCTTCTGCTTTTGCTGCTTCAATACTCTCATATCCTGCTTCCTTTACTGCATCAGCGGTAAGAATTTCTGCAACTGCTTTCTTATCATCGTTAATCACGGTTGCATCCGTGCCAACTTCACCAAGCAGAGGTTCTGCAACTTTTACTGATTCGAATTTATCCTTATAGGCATCAACCGTTTCTTGCATTTCATCATATTCTGCACCGTGCATTAAATGTGTCGGCTGGATTACCAGATTCTTCACACCATTTGAAACGGCACGTTCCATTGCCTGTTCCATATTATCAATACACTCACCATCTCTTGCCTGCACATGATTAATAATAATCTGTGCCGTAAAAGCTCTTCTTACAGACCAGTCAGGGTAAGCTTCCTGCAAGGCATCCTCAATTCCCTTTATGTCAGCAACACGGCTGTCATTAAATGATGTACCAAAACTTACAACAAGAATCTCATTCTCACCGATTTCATCCTGATTTCTTGCATCATCCAAAGAAGCATCCCCGGTATCTCTGCCAAAATAATCCGGATCTGCATTTTCACCTTCAACAAGCTCCTTCTGGGCATCCGTTAACGCATCCCATGCTGTTTTTGCATCTGCACACTGTTGATCTGTTCCATCGGTTCTTTCCTGTACATAAATCGCATCAATCAAATCTGCAACCTCATCTGCCGCTTTCTGGTCAGCATCTGTCTCGCTCTCCGTGTCGGCAACGACTGCTTCTGTCTCATTCTGTTTGCTTTCGCTATCGGTTGTTTCGCTGCTTTCTTCCACAGTGCTTACTGTTGCTGTTTCTTCCTTGCTTCCACATCCTGTTACAACGAATGCTCCCATTAATGTTGCCATAAATAACGCTACTACTCTTTTTTTCATATCTTCCTCATTTCTGCAGTTTTCTGCTTATTTTTTATTAAATATGCACTGTTGCAAAAACGAGTTTTGTCCTTCCACTTTTTGTGCATGAAAAAAAGAAAAACCCTTTCCTAGTGACAGGTAAAGGGTTTATACACAAAATAATTTTTCGGATAACATCTTTCACATTAATCCTACAAGTCAAACGTACAACCAGTTACTCGTGGCTTGAAACAATCGTTTCTGTACAGTTCTCAGGCAGGTCTCCCGGCTTAAAGATCATCGCATCCACCATCTTCCCGGTTTCCCAGTGATATCTCGGTTTCTGCTCCCTAATTACGGTGACGAGTTCGTACAGGATTTGCACCTGTTTCCCTTTTCACCGGAGTCAACCACACTACGCAATTGCTCCGACACCTGATTACTCCATATTTAATTCAGCTAAATATAACATATTTCTACAAACTATGCAAGAGTTACCTGCCCTTGAGTTTCCGCAGTTTTATCCACAGAAGCCCAGTTTCATTAGCACCTCAATAAACAACTTTCAAAAAATGCCCAAAATATAAGGAATCTTCTTCCTTTTTGTAGTAAAATTAAGTTGCCTAATCAAAATTCTCACTAAACAAA